>CANSDP010000075.1 GCA_947645675.1 uncultured Bacillota bacterium | reverse complement strand
GCCTCCTCCACCCGCTCCGGGTAGCCGTTGGCCATTTTCAGGTCGTTCCCGGCCAGGATCTCCTGATACTGCTCCCCACGGGTCCACCAGTCGGACATCACCAATCCGGCGTAGCCCCACTCCTCTCGGAGAATGGTGGTCAGCAGCTCCCGGCTCTCCGAGGCCCGCCGGCCGTTGACGACGTTGTAGGAGCTCATGATGGCCCAGGGCTGTTCCTCCCGAACAACGATTTCAAAAGCCTTCAGGTAAATCTCCCGCAGGGCCCGCTGGGACAGGCGGGAGTCGCTGTATTTCCGGTTGGTCTCCTTGTTGTTGCAGGCGAAGTGCTTGACGGTGGCGGCAATATTTTGGGACTGAATGCCCCGCACCATGGCCCCGGCCAGCTTCCCTGTGAGCAGCGGGTCCTCGGAGTAATACTCAAAATTCCTGCCGCACAGGGGATTTCTGTGAATATTCACCGCCGGGGCCAGCCAGACCGAGATGTTGTTTTCCTTCACCTCCGCAGCCGCGGCCGCACCAACTTTACAGACCAACTCCCCGTCCCAAGTGGCGGCCAGCAGCGTGGCGCAGGGCCAGGCGGTGGTATAGACCCCCACCTCGGGCTGGATGCGCAGACCGGCGGGGCCGTCGGCGGTGGTCAGGTTGGGCACGCCGTACTCCGGGAGATTGCCCAGACCAAAGGTGTTGGACACCCCCGCGTTGGGCTGTCCGCCCAGGAGATGGATCAGGTCATCGTCGCTGAGCTGGGCCATAAACTCCTCCAGGGTCAGCTTTCCCTCCGCCACGGCGGACAGAGGCTGTACCCCCTCGGGGAAGGGCTGGGTCAGCATCCAGCGGCCCCGGCCCGGTACAGCGGGAGCCACTGCCTCCGACTGAGCCGCGGTGAGGGGCTGGAACAGGTTGGAATTGGTATCCACCGCCGGGGCGGCGGGCAGCTTCTCATAGCTCCCGTCCGCCAACAGGCGTTCGGCCAGGTGGGAGGGGGCCAGGACATCCCCGCATGGCCGGATCACCTCGGTCTCCTTCTGTTCCCAGGCCCAGCCCAGCTCCACGGCGTCCCGCACAGAGGTTCCCGCATACAGGGCATACCGCCCTTGCTCCAGCACCCAGGCGGAGGGGGCAATCTTCCCCAAATCATCGAAGCTGGCCATATCGGCAATGGCAAAGGACAGCTCCACCGTCTCCGATTCCCCCGGCTCCAGCAGCTTTGTTTTCTGGAAGGCCGCCAGACAGCGCCTCGGCTTCTGGAGCAGCCCCCAGGGGGCGGAGTAATAGAGCTGGACCACCTCTTTCCCCGGACATTTTCCGGTGTTGGTCACCCGGACGGCCACCCTGATTTTTCCGTTTTCCGCCCCGGTCCCCGCCGTCTCCAGGGCAAAGCTGGTGTAGGACAGGCCGTAGCCAAAGGGGTAACACACCCGCTCCGCCGCTCCTGGCAGCGTCTCAAAGTACCGGTAGCCCACATAGATGTCCTCGCTGTACTCCACATAGTGGGGGGAATCGTGAAAATGGGCAGTGGAGGGGTAGTCGGACAGATCCCGGGCGAAGGTGTCGGGCAGCTTGCCGCAGGGATTGGCCTTTCCGGTAAGCAGAGCGGCGATAGCCGCGCCCCCCTCCATCCCCCCCTGCCAGGCCAGCAGGGCGGAGGAAATGCGGTCGTTCTCACAGAACCAGGAGACGTCCACCACGCCGCCCGCATTGAGCACCACCGCCACCTTGTCAAAGGCGGCACAGACCTGGTTTACTACGTGCTGTTCTTCCCCGGTGAGGTAGTAGTCCCCTCTGGGGAAGATGTCTTTGGCCTTTCGGGGCATGTTCAGCTCGTCGGGCCAGGGGTAGTCGGGCTCCTGATAAAAGACCGGCTCCCGGTCCCAGCCCTCTCCGGAGAAGCGGCTGAGGACAATCACGGCCACGTCCGCGTTCCCCCGGGCAGAATCCACCAGGCCCTGGGGCAGCTCCGGCTCGGCCATCAGGCCGGGGACGTCCCCCGCCTCATACCGCTTCTTCACATAGTCTCGGTAAAAATCGGACAGGGGCTCATAGAGGGATACGCCCTCCTCCTTCAGGCCGTCATACAGATTTTTCACATAGGCCACGGTCACATCTCCGCTGCCGCCGCCGCCCTTCACATAGTCGAAGCTGCCCTTGCCGAACAGGGCCACCCGGGTATCGGGAGCCAGAGGGAGCAGATTTCCGTCGTTTTTCAGCAGCACCGCCCCCTCCTGGGCAGCCCGGCGGGACAGGGCGATATGCTCCGGGCTGGCTGTCACCCGTTGGCTCCCGTTCAGGGGCAGGTTGGGTTGATAGCGGGCGCGAATCCATTTTTCCATAAAAAATCCTCCTTGAAAAAAGCGCCGTCGGCCGACGGCGCTTTCTGATTTATTCCTTGACGCCGCCCAGGGTGACGCCCTCCACAATAAATTTGGACAGGAGCAGGTAAATAACAATGATCGGTACAATGGCGATGGTAATCATCATGTAAATTTTGCCCATATCGAAGTTCATGTAGTCCGCGCCCCGGAGGGTGGCGATCATGATGGGCAGGGTCTGCTTGCTCTTGGAGGTGATTACCAGAGCGGGGATGAAGTAGTTGTTCCAGGAGCCCACAAAGGTGAAGATGGCCTGCACCGCGATGGCGGGCTTCATAATGGGCAGGACAATGCGGTTGAAGGTGCCGAACTCCTGAGAGCCGTCGATCCGGGCCGCCTCAATCAGCTCCTTGGGCAGGGAGGACTGCATATAGCTGTGCATGAAGTAGAACACGGCCGGGGAGGCGACGGAGGGAATAATCAGGGGAAGCAGGGAATCGTCCAGCCCCATGTTGGTGATCAGCCGCAGGAAGCCCAGAGCGGTCACCTGAGTGGGCATGACCAGGATGGCCATGATGAAGGTGAAGGCGGCGCGCTTC
>CANSDP010000074.1 GCA_947645675.1 uncultured Bacillota bacterium | reverse complement strand
GTCAGCCTGGGGCCGACCCAGCGGAAGATCGTCACCAGCACCAGACCGGCCAGGATGGCCCAGTACAGCGCCTTCTGCTCTGCCACCCATTCAGGGAAGATCAGGTTCGCGCAGGCGGCGTAGAGCAGTACAGGAGCCAGTTTCAGCTTTACTAGGATGCGGAATACCAGCAGGATCAGGAACACGGCCAGGACGAAAAAGAACATTTGCTGTGCCAGCGTCAGATTCCGAAACATAAAAATCCTCCTCTATTTGTTTTGAAATGTATGGTTTTTCCTACAAATATTATCTCATATTTCAAAAAACGTGTCAAAAAAATCCATTTTCGAGGTGATAGCAATATGGAGATCAAAATTCCAAAGGAAGTCCACCAGCACCGGGAGACGATCTTTTTCGGCCTGTCCACCCGGCAATTTCTCTGTTCCGCCCTGGCCGTGGGCGCGGCGGTTGGGGTTTACCTCATGTTCAAAGGCGTTGTGGGCCAGGAGGCCGCCAGTTGGCTGTGCATCCTGGCAGCCGCCCCCATCGCTGTGACCGGCTTTTTCCGCTACAACGGCCTGACCTTTGAGCGGTTTGTCTGGGCGTTTCTCAAGTCCCAGGTCCTGTGCGCCGGGCCCCGTGTGTACCGGGCGGAGAATATCTACCTCCAGGCCATGCCGGAGCAGAGAAAGATATGGGGAGCAGGAAAGAAACCCTGAGCGCCGGGAACGGCTGAAAGTCCCCTCAATTTGAGGGGACTTTTGGCGGCTCCCCCCATCGTGTTCCAATTCAGTCCGCAGCAGCGGCGATTGATTTCAGCGGAAAGGGGTGTGATGCGCGGCAGATTTGGGTGCCGGACCGTCATGGCCTCTTTCCGTCCATTTTGAAGGAGGTCCCTATGAAAAAGCAATTTCTCTCCCTTTTCCCGGCCTATGCGGCCCCAGTCAGAAAGGGGGCGCGCCGCCATGCGTAAAACTCTTGCCGCGGCCAACCGGGGCGAGCGTGTCCCGTTTAAGATCCCCCGCAGCGTACAGCAGTCCATCCCCATCCAGCGGGTTTGGCAGGATGGGATCTGGCAGGTCAACGGCAGATTCAGCCAGACCTGGCGCTTTGCGGACATCAACTACTCCCTGGCCTCCTACGAGGACCAGCGGGATATGTTCACATCCTACTGCGGCGTCCTCAACAGCCTGCCCACCGACGCCGTGACCAAGATCACCATTCACAACCGCCGCCTCAACAGCTCCGACTTTCAGCACAGCGTCCTCATGCGCGAGTGCGGGGATGACCTGGACCTGTACCGCCGGGAATACAACCGGGTGCTCACGGAGAAGGCGGCGGCCAGCAATAACCTCATCCAGGACAAGTACATCACCGTCTCCGTGGCCCGTAAGAACGCGGAGGAGGCCAGGGCATTTTTCCACCGGGTAGACGCCGACCTCTCGAAAAACCTGGGGCGTCTGGACAGCGGCGCGAAAGCCTTGGACACCTATGAGCGCCTACGCATCCTCCACGACTTCTTCCGGCCCGGCGAGGAACAGTTTTACAAGTTTGACCTGAACGCCTCCATGCGCCTGGGGCACAGCTTCAAAGACTACATCGCCCCTGACGGCATGAAGTTTCTCTCCGACCACTTTGAACTGGGCGGCAAAGTGGGACGGGTGCTGTTCATGCGGAAGTATTCCAGTTACATCAAGGACGACATGATTACCAGCATGGCCGACTTCACCCGGACGCTGGTGCTGTCCATCGACCTGCTCCCGGTCCCCACCGACGAAGCGGTGCGGGATGTGCAGTCTCAGATCATGGGTATTGAGAGCGATATTACCAGGTGGCAGCAGAGGCAGAACGCCCGGAACAACTTTACCGCCGTGGTCCCCTATGAGTTGGAACAGCAGAGGGCGGAGACCAAGGAATTTCTGGACGATCTGAGCACCAGGGATCAGCGCATGGTCTATGCCAATGTGACCCTGCTGCACATGGCCGACACACTGGAACAGCTCGACGCCGACACGGAGACCCTGCTCTCCAAGTCCCTGTGTGACTTCTCCATTCTCAGATACCAGCAGGAGGACGGCTTTAACACCGCCTTGCCCTACGGCCTGCGCTCCATCGACGTGACCCGCACGCTGACCACCGAGGCCGCGGCCTCCCTGATGCCCTTCCGCGTCCAGGAAATCCAGGACATGGGGGGCATTTACTGCGGCGTCAACGCCGTCAGCAAAAACCTCCTGATCTGTAACCGCAAAAATCTCCTCAACCCCCACGGCTTTATCCTGGGTGTCTCCGGCTCCGGCAAGTCCTTCACCATGAAGGAGTTTATCACCTTTATCGCCCTGTCTACCAATGATGATATTATCATCATCGACGCCGAGCGCGAGTATGGGGACCTGGTGCGGGCCCTCCGGGGGATCGTCCTGGAGATCTCCCCAAACAGCCGCCACCACATCAATCCTCTGGAAATCGCCAGAGGCTACGGCATGGGGGAAAACCCGGTGGCCCTCAAGTCCGAACTGCTGATGAGCATTTGCGAACAGCAGATGGGAGAGGGCCAGTTGGGGGCTTTCCATAAATCCATCATTGACCGCTGCACCGCCAGCGTGTACCACGACTTCATCAAGAGCGGCGGCAAGGCCCGCCAGCCCATCCTCTCCGACTGGAGGAACGAGATCAAGCGCCAGCCGGAACGGGAGGCCCAGGAGCTGGCCCTGGCCTCCGAGCTGTTCGTGGAGGGCTCCTTAAATATGTTTGCCCATGAGACCAACGTGGACATAGACAGCCGGATCATTGTTTTTGACCTCTACGAGATGGGGGACCAGTTGAAGCCCACCGCCCTCAACGTCACCATGGAGACCATTCAAAACCGGGTAGCCACCAACCGCCTGGCCGGGAAATACACCTGGGTATTCGTGGATGAGGTGTACGTGCGTCCGGAAGCCGCCTGAAGCAACGCAGGCAGCGCGGGACTATGCAAAT
>CANSDP010000073.1 GCA_947645675.1 uncultured Bacillota bacterium | reverse complement strand
TAGCCGTAGCAGTCAGGGGAGACGAAGCCGCCCCGGCGGTCGTCACGGGCGCAGGTGAGGGCCAGAGCGTACCAGTAAGCGGCCTGCCGGTACTGCTCCCGCTGGAAAAACCAGAGGCCGATGTCGCAGCAGACCTCGGCCCGGGGCCGGTCATAGGTGAACGTGCGCAGCAGCGCCGCCAGCGCCGCCTGCTCATGACCCAGCTCCTTCTGACAGTAGGCGCAGTGGCAGCATGCGTCAATGTTGTTCTCCACCCACCCCCGGCCCTCCTCCAGGAATGCCTCAAAGACCTCCAGGGCCTCCTCCCAGCGGTGATGGTAGTAGAGCTCCCGGCCATAGTAGAACTGTTGGCGGGGCTCCAGCTCCTTTCCCGCCTCCAGCTGACTCTGATAGATACGCAGATTTCGGTCCGGGTCGGAGGGGCGGGTCTTTTTGTGGGTGACAGCAAAATCCCCGTACAGAACAGTCCCGACCGGGGGGACCACCTCATGGACGGCTCCGGCCCAGCTCATGCCGGCCCGGTTTTTGATGAGCCGCTCCCGATAGTAGGAGAAGGTCACCCGGCCGCTCTCGTCGAAGCCGGTGTGGTAGGGGGCCATGACCACCGAGACGCCGGGGTCCAGCTCCTCCTTCAGGGCTCGGATTTTCTCCTGGTCCTCCTCAAGAAGCACGTCGTCGGCGTCCAGCCACAGACAGTAGTCCATGGCCGCGTGGGAAAAGGATTCGTTTCGGGCGGCGGCGAAGTCGTCCCGCCAGAGGAAGTCGAAGATTTTGTCCGTGTAGCGGGCGGCGATCTCCCTGGTGCGGTCGGTGGAGCCGGTGTCCACAATGACGATCTCGTCCACCAGCTCCGCCGCGCTGTCCAGGCAGCGCGCCAGCACATCCTCTTCGTTTTTTACAATCATGCACAGGCTGATACTCACCATATGGCAGTCTCCTTTGGTTGGATCGATTTGCCGAGGAACTCCCGCCGGTTTTACCGGCGGGAGTTCCATTCTGTTCGGGAAAGGGACTGCGGCGTCCTTAATCGCCCAGCCGGACGACCAGCATGGAAGCGCCCGAGGCGCCGCTGGCCAGCTGGACACTGTCCACGCCGGGGATGCTGGGGGTCGTGGAGTATGCCTGAAGCTCGATCGTGGTACTCTTCGGCATGGTCAGCGTGAACGTGCATTCAAACTGTTGGGCGCCCACCGTGGGGGCGATGACGCCCTCATAGTCGTCGGCGCTGGAGATCATCAGCCGGGTCCCAACCGGCCGGACGGAAGGGGCGCTGAGGGTCACACGGTAGGAGATCTGATAGGTGCCCGCCTTCTTCAGGTAGAACACCGAGTCTCCCCCGAGCATCGAGCTTGAGTCGCCCAGGATGATCTCCGGGCAGAGGACCGACACATCCGGAAAACCGATGAAATCATCGTTGCCGAGGCCGACGCTGCTGCCCCGGGTGTTGGCGGCGTAGGCTGCGATGGCCGTGGGGTTGGGTCCCGGGGCCCCGGTGGGGCCGGCGGGACCGGCGGGCCCTTCCGCTCCGTCGGGGCCGTCGGGGCCGGCCTCTCCCTCGGCGGGGCCCTCGGGACCTTCGGGGCCCTCGGGACCTTCGGGGCCTTCGGCGCCCATGGGGCCCTCGGCGCCGGGGCGGGTGGGGGCCTTCAGCACCGCGCCCAGCTTGGAGGTCAGCGCCATCTGCTGCTCCATGATGCCGGACAGGGTGTCCTTCACGCTTTTGTTGACCTGCATCACCTCGTCCAGGGAGGCCGCCTCGTCCAGACCGGGCATGGTGCCCAGGACGTATTGCAGCTTCTCGCCCTCGACGTTGAGGAGGTGGCTCAGGCTCAGTTCCTCGGCGGCGATGGAGGAGATGATCTCATTGAGGCTGCCCTCTCGGGTCAGCGGGGGATCATTTTTGGGGAATGTGGGCATTGACATAAAATACCCCTCCTTAGCTCAAGCGGACCATGGACAGGGAAGCCCCGATGGAGTTGGGCAGCAGGGTCACCAGGCCCGCGTAGCCGTACACCTGCAGGGAGACCTTGGCCCCCGCCGGCAGATCCACCAGGATGTCGTTGGCGAGGCGGCTCAGAGGCGTCGTCTGGGGCATGACATTGGAGCCTGCGATTTCCGCGCCGTCGACCATCAGCCGGACGCCGAGGGTCAGGGGCGTGACGGAGTTGATATTATAGGAAACCCGATACCGTCCGGCCTCCGCCACGGTGAAGGTGTCGTTTGCCCCGTTGACCGTGATGTCGGGGGACAGCGTCTGGGCGTCGGGCAGAGCCACGTTGGTTCCGGCCATGAGGACCGTGAACGCCGCGCACTTAGTGCTGGCGGCATAGGCGTTGGTGGCAGTGACATTGGGTCCGGTGGGACCGGTGGGGCCGGCAGGGCCGGTGGGGCCGGTGGCGCCCGTGGCTCCAGGGGCTCCGGCGGGGCCGGCAGGACCGGCAGGGCCCTGGGGTCCGGTTGGGCCGGTTGGGCCGGTGGGACCCTGCATGGGAGAGGCGTCCAGCGCACCCTGCATCTTCCCTTTCAGGAAGATCTGGTTCTGCACGGCGGTCTCCAGCAGGCTTCGGACGCTCTCATTGGCGTTCAGCACGTCCTTCACTGTGGCGGCGGGACCGCTGAGGCCGGGCAGGGTTCCGAGGATATACTGCATCTTCTCGCCCTCAGCGTTGAGGATATGGCTCAGTCCGAGCTCCTCCATGGCGATGGAGGAGAGAATTTGATTGACCGCGTTTTCACGCTCAATGGGTGGGTCAACTTTGGGAAAGCTGGGCAGAGACATAATTGAGAATCCCCTTTCAATTTTAAGAAGCGCGCTGTGAAACACAGGGCGGCGGCGGGAGCGGGGCGCTCCGCCGCGCTGCGCCCGAAATACTATATGTGCCGGCCCGGCGGGGTGTTCCAGCCGGAACCAAACCGCCTCCGCTGTCATAGGGTAGGACGGCGGCACGGATATCCTGCCGCATATTTCAGTCCTGGCCCCGCCGGGATATAGTAAAAGCAGTTGAAAAAAGGTTACGTATCGAGTAGAATGAGGACATGA
>CANSDP010000072.1 GCA_947645675.1 uncultured Bacillota bacterium | reverse complement strand
CCGGAGCCCATGGGCTTGACCGCCTGCCAGCAGGCCTGGGTATACTCCGAGAGGGTGGGGAGAAGGGCCTCCGCCTGGGCCGGGGCCACCACCAGGCAGGTGAAGGCGCCGGCGGCGGGGTAGAGGGTACACAGAGCCTTGCCGCCGGAGCGGTACTTGACGTTCCAGCCCCGCCCCATGGAACAGCTGCTGTAGCTGTAAATAGGGGAAAGGGAATAAGCTTCACAGATCCAGCGGTTCAATGGCTCCCACATCGGATGGGATACGTAGGCGGAGAGCTGCTCCGCAGTGGGCTCCTCCGGCCCGGGATAGATGGCGTTCCAGTCCATTAGTTGCGCCACCGGAGCAGACTGGGGAAGAACTGGGCCATCTGCGCCCGGGCCTGCTCGGGGGTCAGCTCCGGGTTGGCCCGCACCATCATGGGGGTGCAGAAGTCGATCATCTCCTCCATGGTCATCTCTCCGGTAAAGGCTCCCTCCTGATAACAGTATTTGCAGTAGTGCTCGCTGGGCGTGCCGCCCCGCTCCGTGCCGCGAAGGGCCGGGTCGTCGATGGGCATGCCGCAGGATTGACAAAAGGTGTGATTCATGTGAGATTCCTCCTGTGATTGAGATGACTCCATCCTATCACAGTTATCCTGACACCCCGTGTCATGGTTTCCGTGGTGGGCCGCCATTTTTCCCGCCAGCAGCGCCAGCCGTTTCCGCAGGCGCTCCGGTTCCAACACCTCCACTCCCAGACCGAAGGAGAGCAGATAGCCATAGAGCCACGGATCCTCCGGAAAGCTCACCGACACCACAAGGCTGCCGTCCGCCCCGCGGGTGACGCAGCCCTCGTCGAATTCGTCGTAGACCCGGTAGGCAAGGGCGGGGGAGAAGCGCAGGCGGACAGGCACGCAGAAGCCCTCCGGCGGCTCTCCAGCCTCGATGGGCGGGGGAGAGAGGGGGCGCTGAAAGGGGGCGCCCGGCTCCGGCTCCAGCATCCGGGTGAGCTTGAAGGTGCGGTAGGCCGCCCGCTCCAGACAGAACCCCTGGAGGTACCAGTCCCGGCCCTTGAAGACCAGCCGCGCGGGGAGGACGCTGCGGCGGGTGGTCTGGCCGGAGGCGCCCACATAGGTGAAGGACAGGACGCGGCGGGACAGAATGGCCTGCTTGAGCTGGACGAATTTGGCGTTGTCGGCCCCGGCGCTCCCCCAGCGGGACAGCTCCACTTGCAGCCAGTCCGGTTCCCGGCGCCGGAACAGGGCGGACAGCTTGGACAGGGTCTCCGCCGTCCCCTGTCCGGCGTCCCCCGGCAGGCTCCGCAGGGCGGTGAGCAGCAGCTGCTGCTCTTCCTCAGTGAAGGCGGCCCGGTGGAGGGTATAGCCCTCCAGCAGGGACACCCCGCCGCCCTTGCCCGGCGTGCTGTACACCGGTACCCCGGCCGCCGACAGCGCGTCGATGTCCCGGTAGATGGTGCGCACCGATACCTCGAAGTGCTCCGCCAGCTGCGGCGCGGTCATGCGGCCCCGCTCCAGCAGGAGACAGAGCAGCTCAAACAATCTGCCCTGGGACATCAGCGGTTTCTCAGCCGGGCCATCACCAGCGTGTCCACGTAGGCCCCCGCTTTCACGGCGGCCTCCCGCTTGCACCCCTCCGTCTCAAAGCCAAGGCGCTGGTACAGGCGGATGGCGCCCCCGTTGTCGGCGTAGACCTCCAGCTCCACCCGGCGGAGCATCAGCCAATTGTCCGCCAGATCCAAGACCGCCTCCAACAGGGCGGTGCCGATGCCCTGTCCCTGGCAGTCGGTGCGCACCATGATGCCCAGGCCGCCGGTGTGCCGCCGCCGGGGGTTGGACTCCACGGTCAGCATGACCAGGCCGAGCACGGTATTATCCGGCGATACGGCCACCAGAACATGCCGGCCCTGTCCCGGCTGGCGGAGAAGCTCCTCCATACGGCGGGGGCGGTCGGAGGGGAGGGAGGCCGCCTGTTCAAATACGCCGGGCATCCGCCGCAGTGCGGTGATCCCCGAGGCGTCCTCCGGCCCGGCGGGGCGGATGGCGTAGGTCATGGTGCGGTCACCCCCGGACGAATGCGGGCCATCTTGTACTCGTCCACATAGCGGCCGTTCCGCACCGTGGTCATGCGCAGCAGGCCCTCCTGTTCAAAGCCCAGCTTCTCATAGAGACGGATGGCTCGCTCGTTGTCGGCAAAGACCTCCAGCTCCACCCGCACCAGCATGAGCCAGTGGTCCGCCAGATCCAGCAGTGTTTCCATCAGGGTGGTGCCCACACCCCGGCCCTGGTAGTCCGCATGCACAAAGAGGCCCACCGCGCCCACATGGCGCATCCGGGGATTGGAGCAGACCGTGAGGCCGGCGCAGCCGATTACCGTGCCGTCGTCCAGAACGGCCACAAAGTTATGGTCGTCAGGGCCCAGCCCGGCGATGAACGCCTCGCTGTCGGCGGTGCGGTAGGAGGGGAGGCCGAGCGTATTCTCAAATACGCCCGGCATGCGGCGCAGAGCTGCGGCCCCCTCCGCGTCCTCCGGCCCGATGGGGCGGATGGTGTAGTTCATAAAAGCACCTCCCAAAACTATTTTTGCCATGATAGCACAGGCAGGGGCAAAAAACAACCGCCCGGAGGAAATTTCCTCCGGGCGGTTGCGGAATGGCTTGATCGAAATCAATAGGCCACGACGATGCCGCCGTCGTTGGCATAGACGGTGCTGATGCCGCCGGTATCGCTGATGAGGATCTCCCCGAAACGGCACTGCTTCATGACCAGCTCCTTGACGTGGAAGGCCCGCTCCAGGCAGTTGCAGTGGACGATGGACAGCCGGCGCCCCTCGTGCTTGGGATCCGCCGCCATCAGGGACACCATCTTGGACAGGGCCTGCTTGATGGACATGGCCTGGCCCTTTTTGCAGATCTCACCCTCGGGGGTGGCGCCCATGAGCAGCTTGATGTGCAGGGTGCTGGTAACCAGGGACTGCACCCTGGTGAGCCGGCCGTTTTTCCGCAGGTTGTCCAGGGTTTCCAGCACAAAGTAGGTCTCCATCTCATTGATGTAGCGGGAGACCTGGCTGACCACCGTGGTGAAGTCCATGCCCGACTGGGCCAGCTCCTGGATTTTCAGGGCCACCAGAACCTCGCCCGCCGAGGCGGAGCAGGAGTTGAAGATGTGCACATTGGAGTTGGGGTGGTCCT
>CANSDP010000071.1 GCA_947645675.1 uncultured Bacillota bacterium | reverse complement strand
TTCGACACCCTGGACACCACCACCCGGACGCTGGAGATCTCCGACACCTGCACGGTGCTCCTGTCCGACACGGTGGGCTTTATCCGAAAACTGCCCCACCACCTGGTGGAGGCCTTCAAGGCCACCCTGGAGGAGCTGGAATACGCCGACCTCCTCCTCCATGTTATCGACTCCTCCAGCCCCCAGTGGCGGGAACAGGCCGAGGTGGTGGACCAGCTGATCCATGAGCTGGGGGCTGACCAGACCCCCCGCATTGAGGTCTTTAACAAGTGCGACCTGTGGACCGGCGACATCCGCCCCCACGGGGAGGACCGGGTGTCCATCTCCGCCAAGACGGGGGAGGGGGTGCCCGACCTTCTGGCCGCCATCGGGAAGGTGCTGGACAACGGAGCCCGCCGGGTAACCATCCACCTGCCCTACGACAAGGGCGGCCTGCTGGACAAGCTCTATTTAGAGGCCAAGGTGGAGAGCGTGGACTACGGCGAGACCATCGACGTGGCGGCAGTTTGCACCCCCAAGGTTATCGGCCAGCTGGGGCCGTTGGTGGAGGGCTGGAAGCCCCACCGGGAATTTTGGGAGGAGCCGTAAGGCCTGTAGGGGCGGCCTGTGGCCGCCCGTATCCCTAGACGCATGTACCGACGGGCGGTTTGTTGCCGCCCATATTCCCGGGAGATGTAGCGACGGGCGGCCACAGGCCGCCCCTACACGGAAAGAAGGAACTTCTATGAATTTCATTTTGCGCCCCTGGCGGCGAGAGGATGTGGAGGACGTACTGCGGTACGCCAACAATGACAAGATTGCCCGCAATCTGCGCAACATCTTCCCCTACCCCTATATCCGAACCGACGCTGAGACGTTTATTGAAAGCTGCGTCGCGGCGGACGAGACCCGTCAGATGTTCCGGGCCATCGAGGCGGAGGGCCGTGCGGTGGGCAGTATCGCCCTGTCCCGGGGCGGCGACGTGTACGCCAGGACCGCCGAGCTGGGCTATTGGTTAGCGGAGGAATTTTGGGGCCAGGGCATCATGACCCAGGCCGTCCGGCAGATCTGCGAGGAGGGCTTCGAGCTCTGGGACGACCTGATCCGCGTCTACGCCGAGCCCTTCGCCCACAACACCGCCTCCCGCCGGGTGCTGGAGAAAGCCGGGTTTACCCTGGAGGGCGTTCTGCGCCGGAGTGTGTTCAAACGGAACGAGGTCCATGACTCCTGCATGTACGCCCTCCTGTGGGAGGAGAGGCCCGATTAAAGGAACCCTCTCATATACCGCCCGGTCTCGGAGCTTGGGCAGTTCAGCAGGTCCGCCGGGACGCCGGCGAAGAGGACCTGCCCCCCCTTGCTGCCCCCCTCGGGGCCCATGTCGATGACCCAGTCGGCGGAGGCGATGAGCTCCATGCGGTGCTCCACGATGATGACCGTGTTGCCCTGGGCCACCAGCTGGCGGAGCAGAGTGAGGAGATGGGCGGCGTCCCGGCTGTGCAGGCCGGTGGAGGGCTCGTCCAGGACATAGACGTTGCCCTGCTTGTGCAGCTCGCTGGCCAGCTTTAGGCGCTGGACCTCCCCGCCGGACAGGGTGCTGGTGGGCTGGCCCAGGGTCATATAGCCCAGGCCTACCTGACACAGGACCCGGAGGGGCTCAACGATCTTGGGCTGGGTGAAGAACTCCACCGCGTCGCTCACCGTCATGTCCAGGACCTCCTGGATGTTCTTGTTCTGATACCGGTAACTCAGGGCGGTGGGGTTGTACCGGGCCCCCCGGCACTCCTCGCACAGGATGGTCACCGGGTCGGCAAAGGCTACCTCGGGGGTGATCTCCCCCTTGCCCTTGCACACGGGACAGGCCCCCTTGGAGTTGAAGCTGAACCACTGGGGGGTGACCTTGTTGGCCTTGCCGAAAAGCTTGCGGATCTCGTCCATCACGCCGGTGTAGGTGGCGGGGGTGGACCGGCTGGAGGTGCCGATGGGCCGCTGGTCAATGACGATGGTCTCGGGAAAACGGGAGACAAATTCCTGGCAGATCAGACTGCTCTTGCCCGACCCGGCCACCCCGGACACGGCGGTGAGCACCCCCTTGGGGATGTCCACGTCGATGTGCTTCAGGTTGTGGAGGGAGGCGTCCCGGATGGGGAAGGACTCCGTCCAGGGCAGGGGACTGGGGTTGGGCCGGACCCGCTCCGACAGGGCGGCGGCGGTGAGGGTACCAGCTTCCTTCAGGCCGGTCAGGTTCCCCTGATAGACAATCTCGCCCCCCTGGCTTCCGGCCAGAGGGCCCAGCTCAATGATGTGGTCGGCCAGCTCCAGCATCTGACGGCTGTGCTCCACAACCAGAACGGTGTTCCCCTTGTCCCGCAGGGCCTGGAGCAGTACGCCGATGCGTCTGGCGTCCGCCGGGTGGAGGCCTGCGGTGGGCTCGTCAAAGATATAGGTGAGGTTGTTCAGCCCGCTGCCCAGGTGGCGGACCATTTTCAGCCGCTGGGACTCGCCGCCGGACAGGGTGTCTGTCCGCCGGGACAGGCTGAGATAGCCCAGGCCCACGTCCACCATCCGCCGCAGACGCTGAGACGCCTGACCGGCGATGGAGCGGCCCAGGGGGTCCTGAATGGCCTCCAGAACGCCGATAAGCTCGCTGACCTGCATGTCGTAGTAGTCTGAGATGTTGTACCCGTTGATTTTGGAGGCCAGGGCCTTGGGGTTCAGGCCGCTTCCCCCGCAGGCGGTGCAGGGACAGCGGCGGACAAACTGCATCACCTCGTCCTGGATGGACTTTTTCAGGGCTGAAATGTCCCGGTTCAGATAGAGCCGCTGGAAGCGGGGGACCACCCCCTCATAGGGAACCTGAGACACCTGGCCGGTGTTGTGCCGCAGGAAGCCCAGCTTTAAGGGCTCGTCCGGGCCGACGCGGAGGATCTTCCACTCCTCAGGGGTGAAGTCCCGCAGCTTCTTGTCCGGGTCCAGGAGGGGACAGCAGCGGTAGTAGAACTCCTGCCAGCTGCCCCCGGAGAACTGGCTGAACCGCAGTCCCTTGCCGTTGAGGGTCTCGTCCAGATCATACATCTTTTCCTCGTCCAGCTCCACCCGCTCCCCCAGGCCGGTGCAGTCGGGGCACATCCCGTGGGGGTGGTTGAAGGAGTAGGCCATGGAGCCGCCGGCGCTGGGCTGGCCCACCCGGGAGAACAGCAGGCGGATGAGGGGGGCGGTGTCGGTGGCGGTGCCCACGGTGGAGCGGGCGTTGGCGCCGATGGGCTTCTGGTCCACCACGATGCTGGGGGTCAGGTTCTGAATGTCGTCCACCGGGGGGCGCTCATACCGGGGCAGGCGGGCCCGCAGGAACATGGGGTAGGCCGACTGCCACTGTCGGCTGCTCTCCACCGCCACCGTGTCAAAGGCCAGGGAGCTCTTCCCCGACCCAGACACCCCGGCCAGCACAACCAGCCGCTCCTTGGGGATGTCCACATCAACCCGCTTCAGGTTGTTGGCCGCGGCCCCTCTGATTTTGATGTGTTCATCGAAGCTCATGTTATTCAAGTCCTTTTTTTGATTTTGTACAGTGTACAACACAATAAAGCAAATTGCAAGAAAAACAGGACGCCCCGGCGTCCTGCTTTTACATGCTGCCTCAGTTCCCCTGGGGGTGGGCTGATATGGCGGGTGAGCACCTAGGTCATCCGCTTCCGGTATTTCAGCAGCAGCGCCGCCGCCATGGCCGTCCCCAGCAGCTCGGCCACAGGCGTCGCCAGCCACACGCCGGTGACGCCCCC
>CANSDP010000070.1 GCA_947645675.1 uncultured Bacillota bacterium | reverse complement strand
CCTGGTCCAGCAGATACTGGATGGTGGGCAGGGCGGCCCGGATGCGCTTGTCGTCAGTGATGACGCCGCTGCCATCCTTGGCCATAGGCACGTTAAAGTCACAGCGCAGCAGCACCTTTTTCCCCTTGACATCCACATCTTTCACAGTTTTCTTGTTATAGTTCATTTGCTTTTGACTCCTTTCCTTCGATAAAAGGTGGCAAAATGCGGGGGTCACGCGTTCTCCGCCATCTCTCCGGTCCCGTCCAGTCCGGGGAAGCCCTGTTGGCGCAGCGCCTCATAGGTCAGGACGGCCACCGAGTTGGCCAGGTTCAGACTCCGAGCATCGGGGCGCATGGGGATACGGACGCACCGGTCATACCAGCGCAGCCTCAAATCCTCGGGCAGTCCGGCGGTCTCCTTGCCGAACATGAGCCAGCAGCCCTCCCGCAGCTCCGCCTGAGTATAGTCCCGTGGGGCCTTGGTGGTCGCCAGCCACAGGTCGGGCCGGGGGTTGACGGAAAAGAAGTGGTCCAGGCTGTCGTAGACCGTCAGGTCCACCATATGCCAGTAGTCCAGCCCCGCCCGGCGCACCGCTCTTTCGCTGATGTCGAAGCCCAGGGGCTTCACCAGATGAAGGCGGCTTCGGGTGGCGGCGCAGGTCCGGGCAATATTCCCCGTGTTCTGAGGAATCTCCGGCTCGACCAGTACAATGTTCAGCACTTGGGCCCCTCCTTGTCGTTGCGGCTATTATTGTAGTCCAAAGCGGTAAAAATTTCAACAGCAAAATGGTTGAAAAATTGCAGAAACTTCATAAAACTCTGGAATTACCCCTTGTTCCCATCAATCTTTGTTTGATTTTTAGAT
This sequence comes from uncultured Bacillota bacterium, assembly GCA_947645675.1. Lineage (GTDB taxonomy): Bacteria > Bacillota > Clostridia > Oscillospirales > Oscillospiraceae > Lawsonibacter. Next base: position 2,972 of record CANSDP010000070.1, on the reverse strand, counting down.
TCAAGCCCATTTTTTCTGCTTATTTTCAGCATTGTGCCGAAGCCCGCGGGCTTAATTCGATGGAAAAACTGCGCTCTTGCCCACCCCTCCACCTGTATTTGTCCGCAGAATAGAAATATTATACAAAATTCATTCCGGTTTCTGGAAATCTCTACCGCTTGCCTCCGGAACATGGTATAATAGTCCGCATCAACGAAACTTAGGAGGTATTTCTCATGTCTCATACTGTGGAAATTCTGTCCGTGGGCACCGAGCTTCTCCTGGGCAACGTAGCCAACACCGACGCGCAGATCCTCTCCCAGGGCCTGAGCGAGCTGGGGCTCAACGTTTTCTGGCACACCGTTGTGGGGGACAACCCCCAGCGGGCCCGGGAGGCGGTGTCCATTGCCAAGGGCCGGGCCGATGTTATTATCACCACCGGCGGCCTGGGCCCCACCTGCGACGACCTGACCAAAAACGTCCTGGCCGAGGCCTTCGGCAAGAAGCTGGTCTTTGACGAGCCCTCGGCCCAGCGCGTCCGGGACTGGTTTCAGCGCACCGGCCGGCCCATGACGGACAACAACCTTCAGCAGGCCATGCTCCCCGAGGGCTGTACCGTTCTGGTCAACGACTGGGGCACCGCCCCCGGCTGTGCTTTCGAGGCGGAGGGGGTCCACGTCATCATGCTCCCCGGCCCCCCCAGCGAGTGCCGGCCCATGTTCCACCACCGGGCAAAGCCCTATCTGCTCTCCCTCTCCGAGGGCGTCATCGCCTCCCACACCGTCAAGCTCTTCGGCATCGGGGAGTCCTCTATGGAGGCCCAGCTCCGGGAGCAGATGAACGCCATGACCAACCCCACCCTGGCCCCCTACGCAAAGGAGGGGGAATGCGAGCTGCGGGTCACCGCCAAGGCGGCCAGTGATGAAGAGGCTCAGGCCCTCCTCCAGCCCACGGTGGAGCAGGTCAAGGGCCTTTTTGGCGACAAGGTCTACGGGGTGGACGTGCCCTCTCTGGAGTATGTGGTCATTCAGGGGCTGAAGGAAAAGGGCCTCACTCTGGGCTGCGCCGAGAGCTGTACCGGCGGGCTCATGGCCAAGCGGCTCACCGATATCCCCGGGGCCTCCGCCGTATTCAAGGGGGGCATCGTGTCCTACACCAACGAGGTGAAGCAAAATGTTCTCCAGGTGCCGGAGGAGCTGCTGGAGCAGCACGGCGCGGTGTCCGGCCAGGTGGCCGCCGCCATGGCCCAGGGGGCCCGGCGGGCACTGGGCTGTGACATCGCCCTGTCCTCCACCGGGGTGGCCGGGCCCGACCGGGATGACCGGGGCAACGAGGTGGGCGTTATGTTCGTGGCCATCGCCACCCAGTCGGGTGTCCATGTCCGTCCCCTCCGCCTGGGGACCCGCCCCATGCGGGAACGCCTGCGCATCCAGACCGCCAGCCACGCCTTCGACCTGGCCCGCCGGTATCTGTCCGGCCTGGCCTTTGAGGGCTGAGCATAAAAAGAGAGCGCCAGCGGCGCTCTTTTTACTGCGGACCGGTCAGAAGGCGGACCGTCTGGCCGTTGACCTCCACCGCGTCCTCGGCGGGGATGAGGATGTACCTTTTGCCGTCGATGACCCGGGTCTCCATCAGGTAGGTACACTCCGGGCTGATGGACACCGACGCCTGACTGGTTTTGAGCTCAAATTTCCCCGGGTCGATGAGGTTGGCCGGGCTCAGCACCGCCCCCGCGCCGAAGCGCTCCTCGCACTCCCCCTGGAATGCGCCGATTCGCTCCTGGGGGACGCCGCAGTCACGGAGAATGCCCTCCAGCTCCCCGACGGTCACCGTCAGGGGCTCCGGATCCTTCTCCTCCTTGTGGCGGGCCATCCGGTCGGTGAAGCTCTCATGGATGGTCCGAACCACCTCCACGCTGAACGCCTCCTCCAGGGACTGGGTCAGGGCCTCCTGAAAGGCCTCCCGCTGCTCGGCGGCGGACATGGGGGGGTCGGTATGGAACACACCGTCAATAAATTCCTGGTGGAGCTTGTCCGCCTTGCGGGAGTAGAACAGGGCGTTATAGATGTTGGCCGTCCGTCCGTCGAAGGCGGGGAACAGGAAGCCCAGCTCCGGGGCGGCCACCACCTGACCGGCGGTATAGTGGAACTCATTGTCGCCGGGGAAGTAGTTCAGCTCGGGCTTTACCGTCTTTACCGGGCAGACACAGCACAGGAAATAGTGGAACACCTCCTCGGAGCCGTCCTCCTGGACCGCGTCGTCCTTTCCCCGCTGGGGCACGTCATAGGCATCGCTGGCCATCAGGAGGAGGTAGCTCTCCCCTTCCATATCCAGGCTGGCGATCACCTTCTGGTAAAAGTCCGCCCGGACCTGGCCGTCCTTCAGCTGGCTGGACCGCAGGGCGGTAAGCATACGGTGCTCCTCGCTGTCCATCACCTGCTGGGTGGAAAACACGATGTCGATGAGGTTTTTGCCCAGCGCTCCCGACAGGGTCTTTTTCAACAGGCCCAGATACTTTTCCGCCTCCTCCTGGGGCATGGTCCCCAGGGACTCGTCCAGGTCGGAGACGATCTCCCCGCCGCCGTTGACAAAGCAGCCGCAGATCCGGCTGACGGCGTTTTTCTCCAGCCGCCACCGGCGGCGCAGCTCGCTGACTTCTTTTTGGTTCATAGGGGACCTCCCGGTTTTGATCAAAAGTCGCCCTCCGGCCAGACCGGGGCGGGCGCGATACCGCCTATTGTAGCGCAAAGCGGCTGAAAAATCAACCTTATGGCCGGTGCTATTACCCAGCCATTTGCGGAAATCGTGTGGGCGACTACTGGCGGCGACCGGGAAACCATTAACCGCCTGACGGAAATTCTTGTAACCATGGACACTGATGTGGTACAAAAAAAGTAGATAGCTCCAACTCACGGAAAAGGAGTAAAATAATGAGAGGAAGGAAGGTGCATAAAATGGCGCAGGAACAAAGGAAGTATGAGAAGGAATACAAG
>CANSDP010000069.1 GCA_947645675.1 uncultured Bacillota bacterium | reverse complement strand
TTCACTCCCAATGTTATTTTCCTGTCTGCTTTATTGGGAGCATACCACTTTGTCCAGCCAGTGGGCGAAAATAAGGACATAAAAATATGGTGCAACTTTTTAGGAACTAAGGGGGTACTTCAATACATAGCCTGACGGCCATATATTGTGAAATCTGGGCTGATTTCACAGCGGCTTAAAAAAGGAACTAAACGGATGCCCTGGACTAACTGTTTCCAGTCAGTCCAGGGCAAAAAAATACATCAATAGGCGGGTGTGCCGTATCCATAGATCTCAGCGTGTCCAATGGCGTACTGGCGTTCCCGGCAGGCATTGCCGGAATTGCCTTCCACGGTATAGACGATCCCGCCCTCCACCTTTTCCACAATGCCTACATGGTCCGCAGCTCCGTCTTGGCCTTCGTCCTCATCATCCCAATCGAAAAAGATCAGGTCGCCGGGGCGTGGTTCATAGCTGCGGTCCTGCCACAGTCCTCTCTCCCGGAACCACTGGATGCCGATGGAGCAGCTTGCGAACTTGGGGATGACGCCGGTGTCCAGATAGCCGCACTCATTGGCACACCAGGAAATAAAGCAGGCGCACCAATCCACCCGGCTCTCGAAGCCATACCAGGACCAATAGGGCCGACCGCCTACATTGCCGAGCTGGGAGAGGGCCACCGTTACGATCTCCCTATCACCTGTGCCAATGCCGTATAGAACAGCACTCCACATACCGTTGCTTTCTTCAGCCAGTAACTCTGCAAGCATCTCTCGCTGGTCAGCGGTAAAATTGTAGATGTCCGCCATTTCATCCGTGGTTTTGTGGGTCACGGTAATATAAAGGGTCGTGGCCGTTACCTCTACTTCTTCCACAATGATATTGCCCTTTCCATCATCAGTTTCCACGGTTTGGGTGGTGGTTGCCGTTTCTGTCCGGTGGCTGATCTCGTTCATGGCCCAAAATATCTCTTTCAGGAGTTCTTTTTTCCCATCATCCATCGTAGCGACTTCCTGGGGATTGTCCGGGTCGGTGGTAGTTTTCACAGCATAGACAGCCAACACTTCGGGCCAGACAGCACGGGAGCCGGACAGTTCCAGGCGGTCATGTGCGGCGCTGCTCTCAATTTCTCCCAGCTTGCCCTCGTATTCCTGGTTGATCTCCCGGACAACGGTGGGCATGGTCTGGCCCGTGCCGCTGTCCTCCCCGGAAAAGAAGATGCCAAAGGGAGAGGCGACGATCAGGCCGATCAAGCAAATCACTACAATGGCAAGGATGGCAACCCAGCCTCCAGCGGCGATAGCGGTCACCAGCGCCTTAATGGACGCAAGCAGGGCCTTTGCCGCAGCGGATGCGCCTTTTGCAGCGGCTTTTGCGGTGGTGGCGGTGGCCTTTCCTGTGACGCGGGCGGCCTGGGCGGTCGCTCTCGCGGCTCTGGCTGTGGCCTGCGCCGTCTTTGCCGTATGGTCTGCTGTCTTGATGGCGGTTTTTGCCGTGCGTGGAGCAGTCTTGGCGGTATGCTGGGCGGTTTTTATCGTTTGTTGGGCGCGTTTGATGGTGTTTTTCGTGCCCATGCCAGTGTCCTTCGTAGCCTGCCCCATAGCCTGGGCGGGCTGCTTTGCCGTTTTTACGGGAAGTTCCTTCTGCCGGGACGCTTGGACGGCGTTTTGGGTCTTGATTTGCGGCGTCCGGTCAGATGGGACGGCCTGTTTTTTGACCTGCTGCTTCCGCTCGGCCTGCTTCTTGGCAAAGGCCCGACCTCTCTCCACATAAGGGCTTGTGGTATCCGTTGGACGCTCTATGCTGGCCTGGGCGGATGGATGCTCCGCCATGTGCTTATGATGCGGAAGGCGCTGGCGTTCTGGGGCCGTCCCTCCGTTTCGCTGCGGAGTGTGAGCATCCGGGGCTATACCCTGGGCCGGTCCAGGGGCGTGGGACTGTTCAGCGGGGGCCGTATTCTCTTGGCGCTTTTCTGCCGCCCACTTCTCCCGCTGGCGCTGAAACAGCTTCCGGCCCTGTCGCACCGCCGTTTTCGCGCCGGACGCGGCCACATTTGCCGCATCGTGGGCAAGGTCATCGGCGGCAAGCTCTGTCTTATCCGCGGCATACTCATTGGGCGTGGCCTGCCGGTCATCCATCAGGGCCTCCGCGTTCTTTTTAGAACGGATGAAGGCGCTTTTCATGCGCTGGCCTACAACAGCGGACTTGTCCAGTACCTTAATGTCTTTACCCTTTTCACGGGTTTTAATTTTGCTTTTGCTCATGGCGTCACACCAATCCGTCTTTTCATCCAACGGTGTTTCCGCTCTGCGGGGGCAACATAGTAGTCCCTGCGGCGCTGGCCCGTCCACGCCCGGCCTCCGGCTATGCCGTCAAAAGTGAACCCAGCGGCCCGCAGAGACGTCCCGGTTTCCGACGCCAGCGTATAGGTGATGATACGGTCATAGCCCATGAAAAACCCGATGCGGCAGCAGGCACCGTAGAGCTTGGAACAGGCGTTGCCTGTCCCGTCGGTGCAGCAGCGCAGGATTTCAAGGGTCAGCCCATCGTCCAGATACCGGGCAACGGGACGGCCACAGATGGCAACGCCGCACAGACGGTCCCCATCATAGCAGGCCACGGAAAATTTACCGCCCACGGGTGGGACGCTGTGCCGGTGATACCGGCCCACATAGTCCCTTGCGGCCCGCAGGTGGCATGGCTTGATGTTCAATGGCATTTTCATCCCTCCAATCAAAAGGGGGCGGGCGTCAAGCCCGTCCCCCGGAAAAGCGGCCCTCACCGGGCCGGGTGGTCATCAAGCGGTACAGCTCCGTGTTGTGCGGAAAACGGTTGGCAAAAGGCACCAGGGCAGAACCGTATTTAATCAGGCCGCACCCGGCGTCTGCATTGGTGATATAGCTCATCTGCTCCTCGGAAATATTCAACAGATGGGCCAGCTTCTCCCGGTCGCCCGCCGCCTGGTTGAGCATGACGATGAACTCGGAGTTACTGAGCATGGTGCTGGCCTGTACGGAGTCCAGAAGATACTCCACATTCTGGGTAATGGCGGTGGGATAGGCGTTGCGCTTGCGGAACTGCCGCCACGCGGAGTTGAAAAAGGCGGCGGAAAACTCGTTCTCAAACATCACATGGAACTCGTCGATAAAGACGTGGGTGCGCTTGCCCTTCTTCCAGTTCAGGGTGACGCGGTTGAGCATGGTGTCGGTGATAACAAGGTGGCCGATGGGCTTCAACTGTTCGCCCAGGCCGTGGATGTCGAACACCACCACCCGCTTGTCCAGGTCCACGGTGCTGTCATGGCCGAAGATGTCCAGGGAGCCGGTGGTGAACAACTCCAGCGCCAGGGCGATCTCCCGCGCTTCCGCCTCCGGCTGTTCCATCAACTTTTCTCGGAGGGCGGCGAGGGTGGGTACAGTGTCGTTCTGTTCCGCTTCTTCATACAAGTCCCCCGTACAGCGGTCAATGATGGAATTGTGCTGGGGGCCTACGCCTTTGGGGTCAATGCGCTCTACCAGAGACATGATGAACTGCGACTTCACCACAATGGGGTTGTTTTCGCCGTAGCCGTCCACCATATACATGGCGTTGAGCCGGTCTTTCCCCCCAGCGGCCACCCGGATCACGCTCCCCACACCGTCCATGGCTTCAATGAGGGGGGCGTATTCTCCCTCCGGGTCTGCTATGAGAATGTCATCATCCGTATTGAGAATGAGGAACACAATTTCCTCTTTCACACTGAACGACTTGCCGGAGCCGGGAACGCCCAGCCGGAAGGAGGACTGATTGAGCAGATTGGCCTTGTTGCACATGATAAGGTTGTGGGAAATGGCGTTCTCCCCGAAGTAGA
>CANSDP010000068.1 GCA_947645675.1 uncultured Bacillota bacterium | reverse complement strand
AGGAGGAACGTATGCCAGACTATCAAGCCGTTTTAAGCAGCCATGAGATCAGCAAGAATATCGCTGACCTGCTGGAGGACATTGACCCCATCCAGTACAACGGCAGCAACCGGGCCCGCCGTGTACGGAATGTAAACGACTATATCCAGGGCCGGAACGATATGCCGCTGGAACCCCTGCTGGATTGGGCGGCAAAAGCGGATAGAGGGGCCTATGCCGGGAAAGTGGCGGTGCTCCGCCAGTCTATCCGGGACTTTCAAACGCAAAAGGCCCTGCTGACCGTCCCCTATACCAGGACCAGCCATAAGCAATTCGAGTACAAGACCATAGAACTGGAGATGGACCGGCCCATGAAGGTCATTGACCAACAGATCTATGATCGGGCAGCGAAATCAGGTTTTCCGCGTAATTTCTTCCAGGAAAGCTATTTTGACCATGTGACACTCTATTGTATGCCGGACAATGCCAACTGTAACTTTTCTCATTTCTCCGACTGCTCTTTTCATGTATGCCGCCTGTATGGGGTGAAATTTTGGGATACGAGGTTATATGGCTGTGAGTTCCACTCCTGCCGGATCGAATTTACTTTATTCCCGGATTCCACACTGGCAAACACGCATTTCCGGGACTGCTCCATCCATTCCGCGGCCTTTCTCCGCAGTCGTATGACCCGCTGCAACACGGTTGACTGTTCCGTGGGGCGGCTGAACTTCAACGGGGCCCGTCTGGATGGCTGTACCTATGGCCGGATCACACGATTGCCTAACAGCCGGATCGAGGGCCTGGAGGATGCTTCTATTACGATGGGAGGGGCGACCCAGGAGGAAGTCCGGTATAACCGTAACGCCATTTTCCACGCCCTGGGGGAGCAAGACCCGGAACATCCCCCGGCCAGCCGGGACCGGCCGCCTGGACCGGAGCGGTGAGGGGGCGGCTCTATGCGTAGAAACAACACCGTAAGCCCTCTCCTGTGGGCGGCGCTCACCCTGCCTGTCCTCTATCTGGCGGCCCTCCTGGCCTCCGGCTATGAGGAGGGTATGACTGTCTTTGACCTGATGGGCCATTTCAGCGGACTGCTGGAGCGGCCCTTTGCCATCCGCTGGACGCCTCACACCCCCAAATTCATGCTGGGAGCCCTGCTGATCTACGGCTTCTCCGTGGTGCTCTACTGCTCCACCAGGGAGAACAGGAGGCCCGGTGAGGAACACGGCTCCGCCAAGTGGGGCAGTCCCAAGCTGCTCGACCGCAAGTACCGGGACAAGGCACCCTTCCAGAATACCATCCTCACACAAAATGTCCGCATGGGCCTCAATGGAAAGGTACACCGCCGCAACCTCCTGCAAATCGTCATCGGCGGCTCCGGCGCGGGCAAGACAAGGTTTTTCTGCAAGCCCAATCTCATGCAGGCGAATTGCAGTTTTCTGGTCACGGACCCCAAAGGGGAGACGATGCGGGCCGTGGCCCCGCTGCTCATCGAAAAGGGCTATGTTATCAAGGTGTTTGACCTCATTGACACCGACCGCTCCGACGCCTTCAACCCATTCCCATACCTGAAGGACGACAAGGACGCTATGAAACTGGTGAACAATCTGATTAAGAACACCACACCGAAAAATTCCACCAACAACGACCCGTTTTGGGAGAAATCCGAGATCGCCCTGGACACCGCTCTCATCCTGTATCTGCTCCATGAAGCCCCGCCGGAGGAACAAAATCTGGAGATGGTCATGTATATGATCGAGAACGGCGGGGCCAGAGAGGATGACGATGATTTTCAATCCCCCCTGGATATGCTCTTTGAGGCGTTAGAGGAGGAAGAACCGGATCATGTGGCCGTGCGGGAGTATAAGATTTTCAAGCAGGCCGCCGGAAAAACAGCCAAGAGCATTTTATTGAGCGCCGCTGTCCGGCTTTCCGCTTTCATCCTGCCTCAGATCACCCGCATCACTTCGCGGGACGATATGGAGCTGGGCCTCATGGGGGAGCGCAAGCAGGCCGTGTTCGCCATCATCCCAGACAACGACGGCACCTTTAATTACCTGGTGGGGATGCTCTACACCTGCGCCTTTCAGGCCCTCTACTACCAGGCCGACAAGGTACACCAGGGGGCCCTGCCCGTCCCGGTCCGCCTGATGATGGACGAGTTCTGCAACGTCTCCCTGCCGGATGACTTTGGCAAGCTCCAGGCCACCATGCGCTCCCGCAACATCATGTCCACCATTGTACTCCAAAACATTTCCGCCCTCAAGGCCCTGTTCAAGGATGACTGGGAAGGGCTTTTGGGCAACGCCGACACGCTGGTGTATCTGGGCGGAAATGAGCCGTCCACCCACAAGTATATCTCCGAGCTGCTGGGCAAGGAGACCCTGGACACCCGCAACCGCAGCGTGTCCCGCGGCTCCCACGGCTCCAGTTCCGTCAGCTACCAGCAGACGGGTCGGGAGTTGATGACTCCCGACGAGGTGCGGACCCTGGACAACGACTACGCCCTGCTGTTCATCCGGGGGGAACGCCCTGTGATGGACAAGAAGTATGACATTCTCAAGCACCCCTATATCAAACTGACGGAGGACGGCGGGGCAGCGCCCTACGTTCACCACCCCGGACTGACTTACGCCCAGGCCGACCTGTCCGTGCCTTTTGAGAGTTTGGACTACATCGAAATTCTGGAATAAGAAAGGTTGATTTTCATGTTGAACAAGAAACACCCCCAGCCGAATACCCTTTCTCAGTGGCGGACCGGAAGGGGCCACCGCCTCTATTTCTCCGCCGTCCTCATGCTGACCCTGTGCGCCGCCCTGGCCTGCCCGGCCCTGGCCGCCGACACCGATCCCCTTACCATTGTCAACAACCTCAGCGACTTCATTTTTTCGTGCATTAAGGCCGTCGGCGTGATCGTGCTGGGCTGGGGCATCGTCCAACTGGGTATGTCCATCCAGTCTCACGACGCCTCCCAGCGCACCCAGGGCATCCTCTGCGTATTCGGTGGTTTGCTCATCGCTTTTTCCAAGGAGATTTTGTCCGCTATCGGCGTGGTGTGACCTGCCATGCGGAAGTACAACAAAATTCTCTCCTGTACCAGGACACCCTTTGGAGCATGGAAGATGACCGTACAGACACCAAACGAGCAAATCCATGTGCGGTCCTACTTCGGCTGTTCCCGGCGTGAGGCGGTCCATAAGGTACGGGCGACTGACTTTGACAAGGAGGCGGGGCTGATTTTCAATCAGCCGCCCCCTCCAAGAAAGAAACGAGGTGGGGGCTGTGAGCGATAACTGGGTGGTGCAGGCTCTGCAATCCGCCTTTGAGATTTGGAACGACAAGTTGACCGAGATATGGTCCCTGATTACCACCACGCCCCAGGAGTTCCGGGGCGGCGATATATGGAACGCCATTGTCGGCATCAATGAGGGGCTGAAGGCCGTGGGCTACGGCCTGCTGGTGCTGTTTTTCGCCATGGGGATCTTCCAGTCCGCGGCCAGTTTCCGGGACTTGCAAAGGCCGGAATACGCCCTGCGCCATTTCATCCGCTTTATTGCCGCCAAGGTGGCGGTGAGCTCCGCCATGGAGATCATGACCGTGGTTTTTTCCATCTGCGGCGGCATTGTCCAGTCTGTGATGAGCGGAATGGGCGGCATGGTTGCCGCCGGTGTGACGGTGCCCCAGGAGATGGTGGACGCCATTGAAAACGTCGGCTTTTTAGCCAGCATCCCCCTCTGGCTGGTAGCCATGCTGGGCAACCTGTTTATCACGGTGATGTCCTTCATCCTCATTATGACGGTCTATGGCCGCTTTTTCCGCCTCTACATTTTTACTGCCCTGGCCCCGATCCCTCTGGCGACCTTCGCCGGAGAAGGGACCAGTTTCGCGGGGAAGCAGTTCATCAAGTCCTATATCGGCGTGTGCATGGAGGGGGCCGTGATCGTCCTGGCCTGCCTCATTTT
>CANSDP010000067.1 GCA_947645675.1 uncultured Bacillota bacterium | reverse complement strand
TTCTCCCACATGACGGTGATGTACGCCAACGCCCTCTACCGCCGGGGCTTTGTCCGGGAGGGGTACAAGGCCCTTCAAACCCTGGCAGACACCGCCATGGACTTCCAGACCAGCAAAATCTATCCCGGCATCCCGGAGTATTTCAACGCAGAGGGCCGGGGGATGTACCACTACCTCACCGGCGCGGCCAGCTGGTATATGCTGACGGTGATTACCCAGGCGTTTGGCGTCCGGGGCGAGGGCGGAGACCTGGTGATCGAGCCAAAGCTGGTGCGGGAGCAGTTTGACGGCAACGGCGAGGCGGCCATCGACTTTTCCTTTGCCGGGAAGCAGTTCCGCGCGGTGATCGTCAACCCGTCGGGCAAGGATTTTGGGGCGTACCGCGCCGCCAGGACGGTGCTCAGCCGGGAAGCCATCCGCGCCCTGCCGGAGCGCGGAAATACCATCAGAATCGAATTGACGTAAGGAGGCGTTATCACCATGCGGTACGGATATTTTGACGAACAGGCCAGGGAGTATGTCATCACCCGGCCCGACACCCCCGCTCCCTGGGCCAACTACCTGGGCTCCCCGGAGTACGGGGCGCTGATTTCCAACAACGCCGGGGGCTACAGCTTTGTCCGCTCCGGGGCCAACGGGAGAATTTTGCGCTATGTGTTCAACCAGTTTGACCAGCCAGGGCGATACATCTATCTGCGGGACAACGACAGCGGGGATTTCTGGTCGGCCTCCTGGCAGCCGGTGGGGAAGGATCTGGATACATACAAAAGCGAGTGCCGCCACGGGACGGGCTACACCAAAATGCTGGCCGATTACAGCGGCATCCACAGCGAGGCGGTGTACTATGTCCCCCTGGACGCCTCCCACGAGGTGTGGCGGCTGACGGTGACCAACCGCTCCGACCGGCGGCGGGCGCTGACCCTGACGGGCTACGCCGAGTTCACCAGCAACGGCAACTATGAACAGGACCAGGTGAATTTGCAGTACTCCCAGTTTATCACACGGACCCTGTTCGACCGGGACCGCATCCGCCAGCAGATTCACGGCAATCTGGACGCCCAGGACAGCGAAGTGGACGACAAGCGGGTGATCGAGCGGTTCTTCGGCTTGGCCGGGGCGGCGGTGTCCTCTTTCTGCGGCGACAAGGCGGAGTTTTTAGGACCCTACCGGGGCTATGGCAATCCTGTGGGCGTGGAGCGGGGCGACCTGGGCGGAGAGCTCAACTACAATGGCAACAGCTGCGGGGCCCTGTCCGCCGTTGTGACGCTGGAGCCGGGGGAGACGGTCACTGTCGCTTTCCTCCTGGGGGAGAAGCCGGGCAGGGAGAGCGCCGCCCTGGTAGAGGGCTACCGGGACCCGGCGGCGGTGTGCGCCCAGGAGCTGGAAGCGCTGAAGGCCTGTTGGCACGGAAAGCTGTCCCGCTTCCAGGTTAAGACGCCCTGTCCCGAATTTGACGCCATGATCAACACCTGGAACGCCTATAACAGCTTTATCACCTTCACCTGGTCCCGGGCGGCCTCCTTCTTCTACTGCGGCCTGCGCAACGGCTACGGCTACCGGGACACGGTGCAGGACATTCAGGGCATCATCCACCTGGAGCCGGAGGCGGCGGGGGAAAAGCTGCGGTTCATGCTCTCCGCCCAGGTGGACCACGGCGGCGGACTGCCCCTGGTAAAGTTCACCCACAGCCCCGGCCATGAGGACACCCCGGAGGACGCGTCCTATGTCCGGGAGACCGGCCACCCCGCCTACCGGGCGGACGACGCTCTGTGGCTCTTCCCCACTGTCTACAAGTACATCGCCGAGACGGGGAACACCGCCTTTTTGGACGAGGTAGTCCCCTACGCCAACCGGGACGAGGGGACGGTGTACGACCACCTGAAGCGGGCGCTGGACTTCTCCCTGAAGCACTTGGGCCCCCACGGGATGCCCGCCGGACTTCACGCCGACTGGAACGACTGCCTGCGCCTGGGGGCGGAGGGGGAGTCCTCCTTTGTGGCCTTCCAGTTCTACTACGCCTTTACCGTCCTGCGGGAGTTTGCCGCCTGTGAGAGGGACAGCGGCTATCTGGCCTGGCTGGAGCGGGAGCAGGGAAAACTCAAAACCCTGCTCAACGACCTGTGCTGGGACGGGGACCGGTTTATCCGGGGCTTCACCGAGGCGGGCGAGGTGATCGGAAGCCACCGCGCCCCGGAGGCCAATCTGTGGCTCAACCCCCAGAGCTGGGCGGTGATCAGCGGTCTGGCGGATAAAAAACAGGCCGAGCTGGCCATGGACAACGTCTATGACCGGCTGAACACGGAGTACGGCGCCATTTTGATGGACCCGCCCTACCACGCCCACGCCTTCGACGGGGCGCTGGCCGTGATCTACAACGCCGGGGTGAAGGAGAACGCCGGGGTGTTCTCCCAGTCCCAGGGCTGGCTGATTCTGGCGGAGGCCCTGATGGGCCGGGGAGACCGGGCCTTTACCTACTTTAAGGAGAACGCCCCCTCCATGCAGAACGACCGGGCCGAGATACGCAAGATCGAGCCCTACTGTTACGGCCAGTTTACCGAAGGCAAGGCCAGCCCCCACGCCGGGCGGTCCCACGTCCACTGGCTCACCGGGACAGCTTCCACCGTCATGGTGGGGTGCGTGGAGGGCATTCTGGGGATGCGGCCCGACCTGGGGGGCATCAAAATAGCGCCCTCCATCCCGAAGGAGTGGAAGACGCTGGAAATCTGGAAGGAGTTCAGGGGAAAAAAGCTTCACATCCAGGTGGAGAACCCGGAGGGGAAGGAATCGGGCTGCGCAGCGCTCACGGTAAACGGAGCGGAGCTGTCCGGGAATTATGTACCGGAGGAGCTGCTCACCGAGACCACCGAAATCGTTTTGACTATGTAGCGTCCTCCCGGTTTACGTTCCAGTTGTTCAGATAATTCTGCTTCCGGTAGGCCTTGGGGGTCATCCCCGTTTGGGAGCGGAAATGCTGGATGAAGTGGCTCTGGGAGGAGTAGGACAGCATAACGGCGATCTCCACAAAGTCGTAATTGCTGAACCGGAGGAGGTTTTTCGCCATATCAATTTTCCGCTGACGGATGTACTCGCTCACCGAGATGCCCGTTTCCTGCTTGAAAATCCGGGACAGGTGGGTGGGAGAGATACCGATGGCCCCGGCCAGCTCATTCACCGTAATCCGGTCCATGATGTGGACATAGATGTAGTCGATAGCCTCGGCCACCTGCTTGGAGGAGGCGATGTTCTTCTGCAGATGCCGCATCCGGCACACGAAGTCCAGCGCCATTTGGTCGTGGACATAGACGATCTCCGCCATGTTGGTACAGCAGTCCATCCGCCGGATGTACTCGTCGCTCAGGCCAAAGGCCTCCTCCAGGGGCATACCGCCCTCCATACAGAAGCGGGTAATCATAGCGGCGGTGACCACAAAGTGGTAGCGCAGATTGGTTACCGGGTTGTCGGAGAGCTTGCCCACCCCCTCCATGTTCTCAAAGGCTCCCCGGCTGCAATTGTCCTGCACCGCGTCGATCAGTCCCGCCGCCACCGAGCGGTAAAAGAGGAACTCCTCCCCCGGCTCCCGGTGGCTGGTGACCGCGCTTTCTTCCTCAAGCAGAACGGGCTGCCAGATCGGTTCGACATTCATACTAAGGGCCTCCCTCCAATTTTGCCCCGAATATATCACAGCTCAGCCCTTTTATCAAGATATACCGGATATTTTTGTGAGATTTATCAGAAGAAAAAATTTTGCCGGCCGGGAAATATGTTATGAATCTGATATTTGCACTCTTGATTTAATATACCAATACAGGCTCCAAATCTATAATAACATCAGCAAGCAGCCCTACAAGCTGCGCAAATAAAGAAGGAGGAGTGGAACATGAGAAAAAAGAGAATCTTAAGCCTGGCGCTGGCGTCTGTGACGGTGCTGGGGCTGCTCAGCGGCTGTGGCGGCGGCAGCGGCGGCGGCCTGCTCAGCGGCGTGCAGGCCAGCGACGGCGGCAAGGTCCTGAACATCTACGTGTGGAACGAGGAGT
>CANSDP010000066.1 GCA_947645675.1 uncultured Bacillota bacterium | reverse complement strand
TGGACCCCAACCCCCTGATGGCCCCCTTCTTCATCCTGTTCTACGGGATGATGATGGCCGACATGGGGTACGGCCTGATAATGATGATCGCCTCGGTGGTGGTCATAAAAAAGGCCAAGCCGGACGGGGCCACCATGCGGTATATGATGCCTCTGCTGGGGCTGTGCGGCGTAAGCACCTTCCTGTGGGGGGCCGCCACCGGCGGCTTCTTCGGGGACCTGATTCCCCAGCTGCTCAGCATCGTCAAGGGCGGGCCCGTGGAGAGCTACGCTCTGCCCAAGCTGTTCGACCCCCTGGAAAAGGCGGTGAACGTGCTGGTGGGCGCGCTGATTCTGGGCGTGCTGCAAATCTTCACCGGTATGGCCGTCAGTATGTACAAGCAGATCAAGGCGGGAGAGACCATGGCCGCGCTGTGCAATGAGGGCGCATGGTTCCTGGTATTCATCCTGGCCGGGGCGGGCTACGTCACGGGAGGTCTCGGCCCCTGTGTCATCGCCATCCTGGTGGTGCTGGTCATCACGCAGAGCTATGGCAAGAAGGGCATCATCGGCAAGGCTATGGGCGTCTTCGGTTCGCTCTATAACGGCGTCACCGGCTATTTCAGCGACATCCTGTCCTACTCCCGCCTGATGGCCCTGATGCTGGCCGGGGCGGTGACGGCGCAGGTGTTCAACACCCTGGGCGCTATGACCGGCAATGTGGTCCTGTTTCTGATTATCGCCATGGTGGGCAACGCCCTGAACTTCGCCCTGAACATTCTGGGCTGCTTTGTCCATGACATGCGCCTGCAATGCCTGGAGTATTTCGGGCGGTTCTATGAGGACGGCGGAAAGCCGTTCCAGCCCCTGGATCTCAATACCAAATACTACAAAGTAGTAAAATAAGAGGAGGAAATAATTATGACTGACATTACTCTGGCGCTGGAAGCGCAGCAATTGTCCACTCTCTTCGGCGGCTTCGGCGGCCTGGCTCTGGCCCTTCTGGGCGCGGGCCTGGCGGTCGGCCTGAGCTGCGTAGGCTCCGCCAAGGGCACCGGCATCGCCGGTGAGGCCGGTACCGGCCTGCTCAGCGAGGACCCCAGCAAGTCCGGTAAGGTTATGGTGCTCCAGCTGCTCCCCGGTACCCAGGGCCTGTACGGCATGGTGGTGTGGTTCTTTGCCATCAACAGCATGGGCCTGCTGGGCGGCGACTTCACCGTCCTGCTGTCCGAGATGACCGTCTCCAAGGGTATGGCCTACTTCGCCGCCTGCATGCCTATGGCGCTGGGCGGACTGCTCTCCGCTATCGCTCAGGGCCGCGTGGCCGCCGGTTCCATCAACATTCTGGCCAAAAAGCCCGACGACTGGTCTAAGGGCCTGATCCTGTGCGGAATCGTGGAGTTCTATGCCATTCTGTCCCTGCTGGCCTCCATGCTGATGCTGCTTCAGTTCTGATCCCGCAGAAAGGGGATTCAATATGGAAGGAATCGAAAAAATCACCGCCAAAATCGCCGAGGACGCTCAGGCTGAGGTTTCCAGACTGATGGCTGAGACTGACGAGAAGGTGAAAGCCATCCAGACCAGCGCCGCGGCTCAGGCCCAGCAGGAGGCCAATGAGATCGTGGAGAAGGGCCGTATGGCCGCCAGCGAGCGCCTGGAGCGGCTGAGCTCCGCGGCCCAGATGGAGCGGCGCAAGCTGGAGCTGTCCGCCAAGCAGGAGGTGCTGGGCGAGGCTTTCGACCTGGCCCTGAGCAAGCTGTGCGCCCTGCCCGAGAAGGACTACATCAACCTGCTCACCAAGCTGGCTCTGGAGGCCAGCTCCTCCGGCAAGGAGCGGCTGATCTTCTCTCAGAAGGATCGGAACAAGGTGGGCAAGCAGGTGGTCATCGCCGCCAACGAGGCCCTGGTCAAGGAGCGGACCCCCGCCCTGCCCGAGGAGGTCACCAAGAGCAAGGTGGGCGCGTTTGTGGATAAGCTGGTCCACAGCACCGCCGCCGCCGTCACCGGTGCGGGGATGCTCACCCTGGCCGAGGAGACCCGGGATATCCAGGGCGGCTTCATCATGGTGGACGGCGATGTGGAGATCAACTGCGCTTTCGAGACCCTGGTCCGCCTCCAGCGGGAGAAGCTGGAGCGGAAGGTCGCCGACGCGCTCTTTGCGTAATTGACCCCGCCTCCGCCAGCCGGCGGAGGCAGGTCCTAAAAATTCGGGTCGGGGCCCAAGCCCTGACCGGAGAGGAGGGATATTTTGTCCCACCGCAAAAAAGATACGGATTATCTTGTCATCTCCGCCCGCATCCGGGCAATGGAAAACAAGCTGCTGACCCGGGAGCGGATGGACCGGATGATCGAGGCCCGGGACGACGCCGAGGCGATGAAAAGCCTGGCTGAGTGCGGCTACGCCGAGGGCCCCCTGGACGCCGTTCTGGCCCAGGCCCGGGCGGAGGTCTTTAAGGACATGGAGCAGGGGACGCCTGACCCCCGGCTGGTGGAGGTCTTTCAGATCAAGTATGACTACCACAACGCCAAGACCATCCTGAAGGCCCAGGCGATGGGCTCCGACCCGGCGCGGCTGCTGCTGGCCGGAGGCCGGTACGACCCCAAGGAGCTGTGGGAGGGCTGGCAGCGGGAGGCCCTGGGCTCGGTGAGCGAGCCCTTCAAGCGGGCCATGACCCAGGCCGCCGCCGCTCTGGCCGAGGGGGGCGACCCCCAGCAGGCCGACCTGATTCTGGACCGGGCCTGCTACAGCGAGATGGCCCAGCTGGCCAAAGAGCTGGAGAGCCCCTTCCTTCAGGGCTATGTCCGCCTGTCGGTAGACGTGGCCAACCTGCGCACGGCTGTCCGGGTTCACCGCATGGGCCGGGAGGGCGACTTCCTGCGTCAGGTGCTGCTGTCCGGCGGAAACGCCTCCGAGCAGGCCATCGCCTCCGCCCGGGGGGACGCCCTGGGCGAGGTGTTCCGGGCTGGACCGCTGGCTCGGGCCGCTGAGCTGGGGGCCAAGCTGGCCCAGCCGGGAGGGGAGTCCCTCACCGCCTTCGAGCGGGAGTGCGACAACGCCCTGACCGCCTATCTGGCCGCCGCCCGCCGCGTCCCCTTCGGGGAGGAGACGGTCATCGGCTATCTGTACGCCAAAGAACAGGAGTTCACCGCCATCCGGGCCATCTTCGCCGGACGGGCGGCGGGACTGGATGGGGAGACCATCCGCTCCCGGCTCCGGGAAACCTATGTGTAAGGGGGTGGGGTAGATGTATAAAATTGCCGCGATGGGCGATAAGGACAGCGTCCTGGGCTTCAAGGCCCTGGGCCTGGAGGTCTGCCCTGTGGACTCCCCCGAGGAGGGCCGGCAGGCCCTCCACCGCATGGCGAAGGAGAACTACGCCATCATCTATATGACCGAGCAGCTGGCCGCCCAGCTCCCCCAGGAGATCGCCCGGTATAAGGACGCCCTCACCCCGGCCATCATTCTGATCCCCGGCAAGGAGGGCTCCCTGGGCATCGGTATGGCCAACGTCAAGACCGCCGTGGAGCGCGCGGTCGGCGCGGATATTCTGTAACCGGAATGTAGGGCGCGACGACCCCGGCGCGCCGTGTGCAGGGGCGGATATCATCCGCCCGCCCCGGTCCATTTATGTGGTAGGGACGCATCACGATGCGTCCGCCCGAAAAAAGAAGACGGACGCTTCGTGAAGCGTCCCTACGGTTCGCAAATATAAGAAATTCACCCAGAAAGAAGGTTTTAACGCCTATGGGAAAAATCGTTAAGGTCTCCGGCCCGCTGGTGGTAGCCACCGGTATGGAGGAGGCTAATATGGCCGACGTGGTCCGTGTGGGCGAGCAGCGCCTGATCGGCGAGATCCTCACCATGACCGGCGGCTCGGCCTCCATCCAGGTCTATGAAGAGACCTCCGGCCTGGGCCCCGGCGCCGACGTGGTCACCACCGGCGCTCCCCTGTCGGTGGAGCTGGGCCCCGGCCTGATCGAGAACATCTACGACGGCATCCAGCGCCCGCTGGAGGAGATCATGAAGAAGGTCAAGGGCAACAACCTGCCCCGCGGCGTGGAGGTGCCCGCCCTGGACCGGGAGAAGAAGTGGCAGTTCACCGCCACCGTCAAGGCTGGCGACAAGGTGGTGGGCGGCGACATCATCGGCACCGTCCAGGAGACCCCCTCCATCCTCCACAA
>CANSDP010000065.1 GCA_947645675.1 uncultured Bacillota bacterium | reverse complement strand
GCTGGGTCTTGCCGGTGCCGTGGGGCAGGACGATGGCGCCGCGGACCTGCTGGTCGGCGTGACGGGAGTCGACGCCCAGCTTCACATGGAGCTCCACGGTCTCGTCAAACTTGGCAGCGGCGGTGTCCACCACCAGCTTCATGGCGTCAGCGGTATCGTACAGCGTGTTTCTGTCGATCTTCTTGGCGCTCTCTTTGTATTTCTTTCCTCTAAACATTCCAGTCCCCTCCTTACTCGCCCACCAGAATGCCCATGGAGCGGGCAGTGCCGGCAATCATGCTCATAGCGGCCTCGATAGAGGCGGCGTTGAGGTCGGGCATCTTGGTCTCGGCGATCTTGCGCACGTCCTCCTTGCTGATGGTGGCCACCTTGTTCTTGTTGGGCACGCCGGAGGCCTTGTCAATGCCGCAGGCCTTCTTAATCAGCACGGGGGCGGGGGGCGTCTTGGTGATAAAGGTGAAGGAGCGGTCGGCGTAGACGGTGATGATCACGGGGATGATGAGGCCCACGTCGTTCTTGGTCCGCTCGTTGAACTCCTTGGTGAAGGCGGCGATGTTCACGCCGTGCTGGCCCAGCGCGGGGCCGACCGGGGGGGCGGGAGTCGCCTTGCCGGCGGGAATCTGTAATTTAACGTATCCAGTTACTTTCTGTGCCACGAAAGAGCACCTCCATTTGAAAATGTGGTCGTTTGGCGGAGCTTTTAACTCCTCCCACTTGGCTGCAAAAGTTGTCTGTAGGAGCGGAAATCATCCGCCCGCTGTTTCCCGGTGCGGTGCAGTACGTACGGGCGGATGATATCCGCCCCTACAGCTCGGCTGCATCAGGAATTTGCCGGTTCCACCTGGTCCAGCTCCAGCTCCACGGGGGTCTCGCGCCCGAACATGGACACCACCACGCGGACCTTGTTGTTGTCCAGGTCGATCTCGTCCACGGTGCCCAGGAAGGACTCCAGGGCGCCGTCGGTGATGCGCACGGTGTCGCCCAGCTCATAGCTGACCACCACCTCGCGCTTCTCCACCCCAAGGGCGGCCACGTCGGCGTCGGTCAGGGGGATGGCCTTGTTGCCCTCGCCCAGAAAGCCGGTGACGCCCCGGATGTTGCGCACCACGTGCCAGGTTTCGTCGTTCATCACCATTTTGACCAGGACATAGCCGGGGAACACCTTGCGTTCCACGTCCTTGGGGCCGCTGTCGGTGATCTCGGTGACGGTCTCCAGGGGAATGCTGATCTCATGGATCAGCTCATGCATATTGCGGTTTTCGACATACTTCTCGATGGTGGCCTTCACCGTGTTCTCATAGCCGGAATAGGTGTGAACCACGTACCAGTTCGCGTTGTCAGCCATTCGCGTCACCTGCCGAGGAGCAGCCGGATGCCCTCCTGGGCCACAAGGTCGAACAGGCCGATAAAGATACCGACCACAATCACGCAGGCGATAACGATCAGCGTGTTGTTGATGGTCTGCTTCCTGGTAGGCCACTGGACCTTTTTCAGCTCGCTCTTCATGTCCCGGAACCACTTGCCCGCGCGCTCGAAGAAGCTGGGCTTGGCATTCTTTTCGGACTTCTTGTCCTTTTTGGCCTTGGCGGCCTGCTCTACTTTTTCGTTCTCAGCCATTCTGATACCCTTCTTTCCTTTCAGGCGTTACGCCACTCACTTCGTCTCATTGTGAACGGTGTGCTTCCTGCAGAAGGGGCAGTATTTGTTCAACTCCAGACGGTCGGGGGTATTCTTCTTGTTCTTGAAGGTATTGTAGTTTCTCTGCTTGCACTCAGAGCACCGCAGGGTGATCTTGATGCGCGCGCCGGCCTTTGCTGCCATTTGTTCGGCACCTCCTTTTTTATTTGACAGACCATAAAAAATACTGGACACGGCCTGTCTCTTGCCGAATCCAGCGCGGAACAAGGCGCGGTGACGCGCCTGTATTACACGGTGGAGGTTCGGCTGCTGCCTCCCTGTGTCCCAAGCGGGCGGAGGGGTCCGTCCCCCGGACACCGTATCCGGACAGCGGAAAAAAGCCCCTCTTCACAGGTAAAACCTACTATACCACGCCCGTCTCGGTCAGTCAAGCCCCTTTTTCGCCTTTTTGTTAAAATAATGTGAAGGTTTCTCCCATATGGGTAAAATAGGTTTGCATTCGGATGACAGGTGTGGTATACTCCTGAATCAAATATACCCCCGCTCCCCGGGAGGTAAACAAAAAAATTGGAGTTGATCGTTCCTCTATGGAAATAGACAGTACTGATCTTGCGATGATCCTTGTCCTGCTGCTTCTGGTGGTCATGTCGGCCTATTTTTCCGCCACCGAGACCGCCTATACCTCCCTCAACCGCATCCGCCTGAAAACCCGGGCGGACAACGGAAGCCGCCGGGCGGAAAAGACCCTGGCCCTGGCGGAGGAGTATGACAAGCTGCTGACCACCATCCTCATTGGCAACAACATTGTCAATATCACCGCCACCACCGTGGCCACCGTGCTGTGCACCAAATGGTTCCATCAATACGGCCCCACGGTGTCCACCGTGGCCCTGACCGTCATCATCCTGATCTTCGGCGAGGTCACCCCCAAGAGCATGTCCAAGGAGCGGCCGGAGGATTTTGCCATGTTCGCCCAGCCCCTGCTGCGGCTGTTCATGGTGATCCTCACCCCCCTGAACTTCCTGTTCACCCAGTGGAAGAAGCTGATGAGCAAGGTGTTCCGGGCCAAGGGGGACGACGGCATCACTGAGGAGGAGCTGGTGGGCATGGTGGACCAGGCGAAGAACGAGGGCGGTCTGGACGAGCATGAGAGCGACCTGATCCGCAACGCCATAGAGTTCAACGACCTGGAGGTGTCCGAAATCCTCACCCCCCGGGTGGACCTGGCCGCCGCCGGCGAGGAGTGCTCCATGGAGGAGCTCGCCTCCCTCTTTGCCGAGACGGGCTACTCCCGCCTGCCCATCTACCATGAGACCATTGACAACATTGTGGGCGTCATCCATGAGAAGGACTTCTACGCCGCCCGCTACCGGGGTGAGACCATGGCAGCCGCCTTAAAATCCCCGGTGTTCTACACCACGGGCAACACCAAGGTGTCCGAGCTGCTGCGCATTTTGCAGAAGAACAAGGCCCACATGGCCGTGGTGGTGGACGAGTACGGCGGCACCCAGGGCATCTGCACCCTGGAGGACATTCTGGAGGAGCTGGTGGGCGAGATCTGGGATGAGCACGATGAAGTGATCGAGATGTTCCAAAAGCAGTCCGACGGCAGCTACATGATCGCCTGCTCCGCCGACCTGGACGATATGTACGACCTGTTCCAGGTGAAGGGCATCTGCGACGCCGCCACCGTCTCCGGCTGGGTGCTGGAGCAGGTGGGCCGGGTCCCCGAGGCCGGGGACCACTTCCAGGCCGAGGGCCTGGATGTCACCGTCACCAGGGTGGAGCACCGTCGGGTACTGGAGATTCAGGTGCGCCTGCTGGAGGAAACAGAGACGAAATAAGCGGGGTTTTCAGGGCAGGACACGCCGCCGCGTGTCTTGCCCTACCTTTTCCCCGGCGCGATTTTATTTTTGCCCCTTGACGAACCGGCCCGGTTTGAGTATAATAGTGTACGCTTGTTAGTGTGACCCCACGGCAGAGCGCATCATTCGTAATGATGGGGCCACTGGCTGTCGATAAGGCAGCAAAAATAGGATAGAACAAGCCTCAATCTTCTATATGCTGCTGTGGCTCAGTCGGTAGAGCAGCTGATTCGTAATCAGCAGGTCGCCGGTTCAAATCCGGCCAGCAGCTCCAAAACCCGCAGGAATTTCAAGGTTCCTGCGGGTTTTTGCAGCTTTTAAGCTGCACTTGCTTTTCTATACATTTGGCAAGGCGGTGAACGCCAACCCTGGACGCCCATCCCTTACTTTCAGAAATCAGGCCCTTGCAGCCTATAGCAATCTTCAGAATTGCTGGCACTGTTTCCACCCCCTCCGGGGGTGGAAACAAAAATAAACTCAGCATCTATTGTCAGTATCTTTGAATACTGCTATAATTATCTTGTTTTTATATGTCCTCTTGACAGGGGACGGGTACTGCCAAGCCTCGGAAATTACACCAGTTCCGGCAGTTCCTTTAGCCTGGTTCAAAATAGTATCTGTATGGCATTCTTCATAATAAAAGGGCGGGGGCCGTTACGGCTCCCGCTCCTAAAATATTACAGCTTAGCCAGCAGCTCGGACCGCAGGTCCTCATAGCCGGGCTTGCCCAGCAGGGCAAACATGTTTTTCTTATAGGCCTCCACGCCGGGCTGGTTGAAGGGATTGACCTCCAGCAGGTGGCCGGACAGGCCGCAGACGTACTCAAAGAAGTAGATCAGATAGCCCACGGACTGGGCACTGATCTGAGGCATTTCGATGAGGACATTGGGCACACCACCGTCCACATGAGCCAGGATGGTGCCCCGCATGGCCTGCTCGGCCACGAAGGCCAGTGGCTTGCCGGACAGGAAGTTCAGGCCGTCCACATTGGCGGGGTCGTTGGGGATGGCGTACTCTCCGTCGGGGACGAAGGAGACCACCGTCTCAAACATGACCCGCTCGCCGTCCTGAATATACTGGCCCATGGAGTGCAGGTCGGCGGTGAACTCCACGCTGGCGGGGAACAGGCCCTTGCCGTCCTTGCCCTCGCTCTCGCCGTAGAGCTGCTTCCACCACTCG
>CANSDP010000064.1 GCA_947645675.1 uncultured Bacillota bacterium | reverse complement strand
CACTTCTTTTACTTCTTTATCTCACATGAGCAAAGAGCCAGGGCATGAAGCAGCTCATGGCGGGCGGCGGCATTATCCTGCTGGGCACGACCCTGATCCCCCTGCTGTCCGGCCTGTTCTAAGGGCGGCGCTTCATGGGATTTCTCACCGACTGGATCACAAACTGGCTGAAGGAGCTGCTGATCGGCGGGATCATGGACAACCTGTCGGGGCTCTTTGATACAGTAAACGCCCGTGTCGGGGAGATCGCGGTACAAGTGGGGACAGCCCCGGCGCAATGGAACGCCGGGGTTTTCTCCCTGATCCGGCGGCTTTCCGAGACGGTGATACTGCCAATCGCCGGACTGGTCCTGACCTTTGTCGCCACCTACGAACTCATTCAACTGCTGGTGGAGCGGAATAATCTTCACGACCTGGACTATTGGATTTTCTTCAAGTGGATATTCAAAACGGCCTGCGCCATCCTCATTCTGTCCAACACGTTCAATATCGTTATGGCGGTGTTCGACGTGGCCCAGCGGGTGGTGGCGCAGTCGGCGGGGCTGATCCAGGGTTCCACGGACGTTTCCCCGGATATGCTGGCGGACCTGGAGGCCGCGCTGGAGGGGATGGACCTGGGCCCGCTGCTGGGCCTGTGGCTCCAGTCCTTTGTGGTGCAGCTCACCATGACCGCGCTGAATATCGTGATTTTCGTGATCGTCTACGGGCGGATGATAGAAATTTATATGCTCACCAGTTTAGCGCCCCTCCCCGTGGCGACCCTGGCGAACCGGGAGCTGGGCGGGGCCGGGCAGAACTATCTCCGCTCCCTTTTCGCCGTGGGCTTCCAGGGGATGCTGATTTTGGTATGCGTGGGGATCTACGCGGTACTCATTCAAGGTATCGCCTCCGGGGGCGACCCCATAGGGGCGATATGGGGAACCATCGGCTACACGGTGCTGCTGTGCTACTGCCTGTTCAAAACGGGGAGCATCGCCCGGAGTGTCCTGGGGGCGCATTAGGCCCCCGGCCTCTGGACACGGTGTCCAGAGCGGAGCGGAAAGGAGGGATTTTATCGGAAAATACGCTGTGATCTACGCCGACCCGCCCTGGCGGTACGCCCAAAAGAATTTGCAAGGGGCGGCGGAGAGGCACTACCCCACTATGACTATCGACGACCTGTGCGCCCTCCCCGTGGCGGAACTGGCCGCCCCGGACTGCGCCCTGTTCCTGTGGGCCACGTTCCCCCAGCTCCCGGAGGCCCTGCGGCTCATTAAGGCGTGGGGCTTTCAGTATAAGAGCGTGGCGTTCGTCTGGCTGAAAAAGAACCGCAAGGCGGATAGCTGGTTTTACGGCCTGGGCTTCTGGACCAGGGCCAACGCGGAGGTGTGCCTGCTGGCGACGCGGGGCCATCCCCGGCGGCAAGCCGCCAATGTCCATCAATTCATCATTTCCCCTATTGAAGCCCATAGCAAAAAGCCGGAGGAGGCGCGGGAGAAAATTGTAGCCCTCCTGGGCGACGTGCCCCGTGTGGAGCTGTTCGCCCGGCAGACCTCCCCCGGCTGGGACGTGTGGGGGAACGAGGTGGAATGTACCCCCGGCCTCTGGACACCGTGTCCAGAGGGACGAGGCGGAAAGGAGTGATTTACATACCCTATGTGAATGTCCCCAATGACCTGTCCAGGGTCAAGACCAAGCTGGCGTTCAACCTCACCAAGCGGCAGCTTGTTTGTTTCGGAGGCGGCGGGCTGGTGGGGGTTCCTGTTTATCTGCTGGCCCGTGGGCCTGTGGGCAGCACCGGGGCTATGTTCCTCATGCTGGGGATCATGCTCCCGGCGTTCCTCATGGCTATGTACGAAAAGGACGGCCTGCCCTTTGAGAAAGTGGTGCGGAACATCATCCGCGCCCGCTTCCTCCGGCCCGGCCCCAGGCCCTACCGAACCCAAAATATCTACGCGCCCTTTGCGGGAAAGGAGGAACCAGTGAAACTGGTGACGGAAATACTGGGAGGCCCGCAGGCCGAGACAGTAAAGGAGGTATCGGCTTCTGAACATACGGACCAAAAGCGCCGGGCCCGCAAGGGCCGGTAAGCGTTCCCTCTCCGCCCAACAGACCATCCCCTATGTGGAGATGCTGAAAGACGGCATTTGCCGGGTGCGGGAGGGCTTCTACACAAAAACCATCGCCTACGAGGACATCAACTATTCCGTGGCCTCCAGCGAGGACCAGTCCGCCATCTTCGACGGCTGGTGCGGCTTCCTCAATTACTTTGACAGCGCCCTCCCGTTCCAGCTCTCGTTCATCAACCACCGCTCCAGGGGCGGCAGCCGGTACAAGGTCAATATTCCCATGGCCCACGACGACTTTGACAGTATCCGGGGGGAATATGTGGATATGCTGAAACGGCAGATCGCCCGGAGCAACAACGGCATTGTCCGCTCCAAGTACATCACGTTCGGCGTCCCCGCCGACGGCCTGGAGACGGCCCGCCCCCGGCTGGAGCGCGTGTCCAGCGACATCATGGGCAACTTCAAAAAGCTGGGGGCCCACTCCCGCGTCCTCAACGGGCGGGAGCGGCTGGAGACGCTTCACGGCCAGATGCACCCCGGAGGCCGGGAGCCGTTCCGCTTCTCCTGGCCGGACATTGTGAAAACCGGCATGGGGACCAAGGATTTTATCGCCCCGGACAGCTTCGACTTCACCGCCTCCCGGACGTTCCGGCTGGGCCGGTTCTGGGGCGCGGCCTCCTACTTGCAGATCATGGCCTCCGAGCTGTCGGACAAGCTGCTGCTGGAGCTTCTGGAGCTGGACGCGGAAATGACCGTGACCCTCCACGTTCAGACCGTGGACCAGCTCAAGGCCATCAAAATGACCAAGGGCAAAATCTCCGACATTGACAAAATGAAGGTGGAGGAGCAGAAAAAGGCGGTCCGGGCCGGGTACGATATGGAAATTTTGCCCCCGGACCTCATTACCTACTCCAAGGACGCGGCGGCCCTCCTGGCCGACCTCCAGTCCCGGAATGAAAGAATGTTCCTCCTGACCTTTACTGTGGTGAATATCGCCCCCACCCGGCAAAAGCTGGAGAATGACGTATTTACCATTTCCGGGATCGCCCAGAAATACAACTGCGCCTTGAAGCGGCTGGACTGGCAGCAGGAGCAGGGCTTCACGTCCTCCCTGGTGCTGGGGGATAACGCCATTGAGATACAGCGGGGCATGACCACCAGCTCCACGGCGATTTTCATTCCCTTCATGACGAAGGAGCTCCGCATGGACGGGGCGGCCCTCTACTACGGCATGAACGCCCTTTCCAATAACGTCATTATGGCGGACCGCAAGCGTCTGAAAAACCCCAAAGGAGTGTATCGTAAAGGAACGGGGACACCCCGAAAACAACAGGCAGTCAGGCCGCAGGCGGCACAGGGGCGCGGGAAAGGACGCGCCGAGGTGATTTTGACGGTAGTATATCACAGACAACCGAATATGGAAAGGGGGCTAATCCTATGCCGACAGTAACAGCAGACAGGACGATTGAACGCACCGACAAGCCGCTGCACATCACAAAGCGGATTGGCTCCACGACCTACAAGGTGAGCGTCCATTTCAGCAGGACGAGCAGGGAAACCATGAGCGATAAGCTGATACGCCTGATTGAAAGGGACGCGGTGAAACAGTGAAAACTACACCGAGAACCGCAGCGCCGGACAGCCGGAAAGAGGAAAGCATGAACAACGACAAGCTGACTATCCTTTACGAGAGATTGAGCCACGAGGACGGGCGGGAAAATGAATCCCTGTCCATTGAGCATCAAAAGGAGTACCTGGAGGAATACGCAGCCCGGAACGGTTTCACCAATGTTGTCCATCGGACGGATGACGGGTGGAGCGGCACACGCTGGGACAGGCCCGGATTTTTGCAGATAATGGAGGACATCGAGCGCGGCAATGTGGGCCAAATCCTGATTAAAGACATGAGCAGATTGGGCCGCGACCACTTGCGCGTGGGGCTGTTTCTGGAGCAGCTGCGGGAGCGGGGCGTCCGGCTGATCGCCGTTGCCGAGGGCATCGACACCGCCAAGGGCGAGGACGATTTCATGCCCTTCCGAAACATCTTTGCGGAGTGGCACGCAAGAGATACCAGCCGGAAGATACGGGCGATTTTCGGCGCGAGGACGGCGGCGGGGAAGCACGTCACCGGCGCACTCCCCTATGGCTATCTGCACGACCCGGACGACCGCCAGAAATGGATTTTGGACGAGGAAGCCGCCCCCATTGTGAAGCGCATCTTCCAGGGCGTTATCGAGGGCAAGCCTATCGCCAGAATTGCGGAGGAATTGACCGCCGAGAGGATACTCACCCCCGCCGCCCATTGGAGGGCCATCGGGGAGCGGGTGAGCATGGGCGCGTCGGGCGCAGACCCCTACAAATGGGCCACCGCCACCCTTATCCAAATCCTCAAAAAAGAAGAATATATGGGCTGGACAGTCCTCAACAAGACCGCCACCGAAAGCTACAAATCCAAGAAGCGGGAGGCCACCCCGCAGGAAAACCGGCTGATTTTCAAGGACACCCACCCCGCCATCATTGACGAGGAAACATGGAATGTCGTTCAGCGTCTGCGGGAAACCAAGCGTGTCAGGGAGCGCATCGGCGGCGAGCCGAACCCGCTGACCGGCGTTCTGTACTGTGCCGATTGCGGACAGAAGATGTACCACAAGCGGGGCAGCACCGGCAGGCCCGACCAGCCCCACCATGAGTATGTCTGTTCCAGCTACCGCCACTATTCCCGAAGCTGCACCTGTCACTATATCCGCGTCAGCGTTGTGGAAAGCCTGGTGCTGGAAGCCATACGGCGGGTCAGCGGATATGTGCGGGAGAACGAAGCGGAGTTTATTGAGCGCGTCCGGGAAAAATCGGAGTTACAGCAGGAGGCGGCGGTAAAGGAGAGCCGCAAAAAGCTGTCAA
>CANSDP010000063.1 GCA_947645675.1 uncultured Bacillota bacterium | reverse complement strand
AAGGCGGGCTTTTTGGTGGCGCTGTGCGGCGTGCTGGTACCCATGCTGATGGGCACAGGCTTTGGCTGGCTGGCGGGACAGGCAGGCTGGCTGCCGGGAAATACCTTCCTGGAAAACATCTTTTTAGGCACGGTACTTACCGCGACCTCTGTGAGCATCACGGTAGAGACGTTCAAGGAGCTGGGGCACCTGGACACCCGGGTAGGCAGCACGATCCTGGCCGCCGCCCTGATCGACGATGTGCTGGGCCTGGTGGCGCTGACGGTGGTGTCCAGCATGGCGGGCGGCGGAGGCAACCTGCTGCTGGTGTTGCTGAAGATCGTGTTGTTTTTTGTCTTTGCCGTCGCCGCCGCGTACGGAAGCATCCGACTGTTTCGACGGATCATCGCAAGCGCCCACCAGAAAAACCTCCGGCGCTATCCGGTTTTTGCTTTTGTGCTCTGCCTGCTGCTGGCCTACTGCGCGGAGGAATTTTTCGGCGTGGCCGACATTATCGGGGCCTTTGTCGCGGGACTGGTGGTAGCCTGCACCCCCAAAGCCGGTTACATCCGCTCAAAGTTTGAGCCCCTGAGCTACCTGCTGCTGACCCCGGTGTTCTTCGCGGGAATCGGCATCAAGGTGGAGCTGCCCCAGCTGAACGGGACGCTGGCGGTCTTTTCCCTGCTTCTTCTGGCGGTGGCAGTTTTGTCCAAGATCATTGGCTGCGGCCTGGGAGCTAAGCTGTGCGGCTTTGACGGAGCGGAGTGCCTCCAGGTGGGAACCGGCATGGCCTGCCGGGGTGAGGTAGCTCTGATCGTGGCCAACCGGGGGTTGTCTATGGGGGTGCTCAGTCAGGCCATGATGACGCCTATCGTAATCACTGTGGTGGGCTGCGCAGTGCTGACGCCGGTTTTACTAAAGCTGTGCTTCAGCGGACAGCCCAAGAGTACAGCGGCGGGCAATGCACTCGCTGACCACTACCATAAGGCGGAACAGCTGGAGCTGACGTCCGATGAGATGTTGAGAAAAAAGCCTCAGTGAGGCATTTTTAGCGTGGGTAAGGGCTTTTCTCCGACAGCTTCCGCTCAAAGCGGTCCTTTCGGGTATCTGTGGGGACCGGAGTAGGATACTGTCCGGTAAAACAGGCGTTACAGCAGCAGTCCCGCCCGATAAGTGCCCCCAGCCGTTCCGCCGGCAGGTAGCCCAGGGAGTCCGCCCCGACGATTTGAGCAATCTCCTCCACGGTGTGACGGCAGGCGATGAGGTTCTCCCGGGAGTCGATGTCGGTGCCGTAGTAGCAGGGGTTGAGGAAGGGGGGCGCAGATATCCGGAGATGAATCTCCTTAGCTCCCGCCTCCCGCAGCAGGCTGACGATCCGTCTGCTGGTGGTCCCCCGGACGATGGAGTCGTCCACCAGCACCACCCGTTTTCCCGCTACGCTGTCCCGGACGGCGCTGAGCTTGATTTTCACCTGATCCAGCCGGTGGTCCTGGCCGGGGGCGATGAAGGTGCGGCCGATGTACTTGTTTTTGATGAGGCCGATGCCGTAGAGGATACCGGAGGCCCGGCTGTAGCCCAGGGCGGCATCCAGGCCGGAGTCGGGCACCCCCACCACCACGTCCGCATGGACCGGGTGGGTATGGGCCAGGATTTCTCCCGCCCGCAGCCGGGCGGCGTGGACGGACACCCCGTCGATCACCGAATCCGGGCGGGCGAAGTAGATGTACTCAAAGATGCAGGGGGCAGGTTCCGCCTTGCCGCAGTGTTCCCGGCGGGAGACAATACCATCTTTGGAGAACACCAGAATCTCTCCCGGCTCCAGGTCCCGGACGAACTCCGCCCCCACCGCCGTCAGCGCGCAGCTCTCCGAGGCGGCCACGTAAGTCCCGTCCTCCATTTTGCCGTAGCACAGGGGACGGAAGCCGTGGGGGTCCCGGGCGCAGATCAGCTTCTGGGGGGACATGAGCACCAGGGAGTAGGCCCCCTCCAGCCTGTCCATGGCGGCGCTGAGGGCGTCCTCAATGGAGGGGGTCCTCAGCCGCTCCTTGGTGACGATGTAGGCGATAATTTCGGTGTCACTGGTGGAGTGGAAGATGGCCCCGGACAGCTCCAGCTCGTCCCGGAGGGGGGCGGCATTGCTCAGGTTGCCGTTGTGGGCCAGGGCCATGCGGCCCTTCTGGTGGTTGACCTCGATGGGCTGGCAGTTGCTTCGGTTGGAGGCTCCGGTGGTGCCGTAGCGGGTGTGGCCCACCGCCATAGTTCCCCGGGGGAATCGGTCCAAAATCTCTTCGGAGAAGACCTCCCCCACCAGCCCCAGGTCCTTGTGGGAGGCGAACACCCCGTCGTCGTTGACCACGATGCCGCAGCTCTCCTGTCCCCGGTGCTGGAGAGCATACAGGCCGTAATAGGCCAGCCGGCCCACGTCCGCAGGACGGGGTGAAATCACGCCAAAAACGCCGCATTCCTCATGGATACTCATGATAATACCTCCAAATCACAACGGAATAAGTATGCCCGGCCAGCGTTTCCACTGTCCGGGCGATGGCTTCGGTGATGGATGGATCACGCGAAGAGAGGAGCTTCGATTGGTTTATCTGGCAAAGGTGCGATAGTATTCGTCCAGCATCTTCCACAGCTTCTTCATAGTAAATCCTTCTTTCCTTTTAAACTCGTAAGGTTTATTGCTTCCCTTTGGATGTTCTTATGCTAACACAGAAACCGAAGAAAAGGAAATACATATATCATTGCAGCTATCATATCTTTTTGATATGATAGGCCCCCGCGCCCGTTGGGCGCGGGGGCTGTCTCCTGCTATGATTCCGCCTGATTTTCCTCCAGGTAGTCCTGGACATAGCGGATAAACTCCCGGGTCAGCCCGGAGGGGGCATGTCCCTTGTTCCAGACCAGGATATACTCCACCTGACGTGAGGGCCGGGTCACCACCTTGGACACCACCAGACCGTTGGACACCCCAATAGTCTGGGGGAAGATGCTGATCCCCACCCCCAGGCTGGTCAGGGCCGCCGCGTCCATGTAGTTGGACATCTCGCAGAGAATCCGGGGCTCCGCGCCAATCTCTCCGAACCAGCGGCGGATCGCTTCGATCCGGGACTTCCGGCTGGGGACGATGAGCGGCTCCCCCACCAGGCTGGACAGGGGGATGGAGTCCCCCTCCGCTCTGGCCAGGGGATGGTCCGGATGGAGCATGGCGGCCCAGGGCTCCCGGCCCACGGGAAAGCCCTCCAGGTGCTCGGTGTCGTAGGGCGCGGCGATGACGGCCAGGTCGGCCAGCCCTTTGCGCAGCCGGTCCAGTGCATCGTCGCTGCTGCCGTTCCACAGGTTGTAGCGCACCAGGGGGAACTCCTCCCGGAAGCCGGCGATCCACCGGGCAGCCAGGAAGGGAGCGCGGCCCTCCACCATGCTCAGATAGATGGTGCCGGTCATTCCCTCCCGCAGGCTGGCGATCTCCTGCCGGGTTTTGTCCGCCAGCTCCTGGATCTGAATCGCCCGGCGCAGCAGGAGAGATCCCTCCTCGGTCAGCTCCAGACGCCGCTTCCCCCGGAGAAAGAGCTGGACCCCCAGTTCCTCCTCCAGGGCCTTGATCTGGTTGCTGAGGGGCGGCTGACTCATATTCAGCTTTTCCGCTGCCCGGGTGATGTTCATCTCCTGGGCTACAACGGTAAAATAGTGCAAGGTGCGCAGCTCCATGATGAGGCCCCCCATATCATTCTACTACGTCTGTTCATTATAGGCCCTGTGGCCTCAGCTGTAAAGAGAAATTGGTTAGGGAGATTGGACTTTGCCAAATGGCGGAATAAAAAAGATTGATAAACATATTTATTCGACTTGTTTTCCCGGCAACACGAGGTCAAATTGGGATATTAAGAATTATCGTTGAAAATTCCGCATATTTCCCTCGTCTCCGGCTGGGGAAACACAGATAAATAGCGGGGTATATGCGGCAGAAAACGATTTGAGCAGTCTTTCCTTTAGTATAATTATTATAATTAGTATAAACGGCACTGCTCCATTATAGCTCCCCTAAAAAAGGGGCAGAAATCTCCGCACCAGCTCCACACAGCCGTCCTCCCCCAGGGCCTCAGAGTCCAGGGAGAGGTCATAACCCGCAGTGTCCCGCCACTCCTCACCGGTATAGTAATGGTAGTAGGCGGCGCGGCGCTTGTCCTCCACCCGGATGTGCCTGGCCACTTCCCGCTGACTCCAGGCCAGGGAGTAGGACGCCACTCGGGCGAGTCGGGCCTCCAGCGGGGCGTGGATGAACAGCCGGAGCACATTAGGGTGGCCGGCCAGAAGGTAATTGGCGCACCGGCCCAGGATGATGCAGGATTCCGCTTTCGCCAGTTCCCGGATAATCTCCGCTGAGAGTACTACTGTTGTCAAATTGATCCCTTCTGAAAACTGAATTTCCTTTATGAAATAATTATTCTTTCTTAGGGAATTTCTTTCAGGGGGATGGATAGATTCCAGGGTCAAATGATCTCGGAGCCTTTTGGGGGCTTATTATCATATCGAAAAGATATAGTAGTTACAAGGAAAAAAGTATTTTAATTTTCAAAATTTTGGTGCTATGATGGGAACACTCAAAGGAATGCTTCTCGTTTTGTGTGATCCATCCATCACCAAAGCTGTGGCCTGGGCGGTGGAAACACCGTCCAGGCCTAACTTTTTATGGGGAAGGGAAGTGCTTCGGCCATGCTCTCATTTCTGAAAGAGGAAGGGGTCAGCCCCGAACTGCTGGTGGAATTGGAGCGGTTCCGAAAGGAATATCCCGCAGAGCTGTTGGAGCGGATTCCCGTCCCTCAGTTCCGCTACTACGGCCGGGAGGTCTGGGAGCAGGCGGCCGCTGCGCTGCTGTGCGGGAAGAACCTGCTCCTCACCGGGGATAAGGCCACCGGTAAGAATGTGCTGGCGGAAAACCTGGCCGCAGTCTTTGGCCGGCCCGCCTGGAACGTGTCTTTCTATGTGAATCTGGACGCCTCCGGTCTGGTGGGGACAGACACCTTCACGGAGGGGCAGGTCCGTTTCCGGCCTGGGCCGGTTTACCAGTGCGCCCAATACGGGGGCTTCGGCATTCTGGACGAGATCAACATGGCGAAGAACGAGGCCCTGGCCGTCCTCCACGCCGTTCTGGACTTCCGGCGGGTGCTGGACATCCCGGGGTATGACCGCCTCCCCATGGCCCCCGCCGCCCGCTTCATCGCCACCATGAACTACGGCTACGCCGGCACCCGGGAGCTGAACGAGGCCCTGGCCTCCCG
>CANSDP010000062.1 GCA_947645675.1 uncultured Bacillota bacterium | reverse complement strand
AAGCACCGGCCCTCGTTGGTGGGGTCGCTGGGGACGGCGATCTTGTCCCCCTCCTTCAGCTGGCTGACATCGGTGATCTTGTCGGAGTACAGGGACAGGGGGGCCACAATGGTGTCGCCCAGGACGGCGATGTCATAGCCCAGGTCGTCGATCTCCTTCTGGAGGTAGGCCTTGTGCTGGAAGGCGTTCAGGTCGATCTCCCCGGCGTCCAGGGCGTTGTTGGGCAGCTTGTACTCGGCAAACTCCACCAGCTCCACCTTGATGTTGTCTTTGGCCAGCAGCTCGTTCACCGTGTCCCACTGCTGGTTGTTGGCCCCCACTACCCCCACCTTGACCACAGTGGGTTCAGTGGTATTGCCGCCGCTTCCGGCGGTGGAGCCGGGAGCGGAACTGGAAACAGGGCTGGAGCCGCCGCCGTTTCCGCCGCAGGCGGTCAGGGCCAGGACCAAGGCCGAAGCCAGTGCAAGAGCAAGTGCGTGTTTCGTTTTCATGATAAGTTCCTCCTTTAATGGGGCAAATATTCCATTATCCCGGTTCAAAGGCGGGAGAACAGACAGGGTTAATGGGCCGCTTTTTTGGCGATATAGCTGCCCGCGGCCTGGACAATGCTCACCAGAATCACAATGATGAGGATGACCGTCCAGGTGATCTGAGGCAGGTTCTTGCTGTGGCCGTACATGATGGCGAAGTTGCCCAGACCGCCGGCCCCCAGGGTGCCGGCGATGGCGGTGAAGTTGATGAGGGAGACCAGCGTGATGGTCACGCCCCGGGTTATGCCGGGGACAGCCTCCTTCAAATACACCCGCCGGATGATCTCCCAGGGGGAGGAGCCCATGGCTTGGGCCGCCTCGATGAGGCCGGCAGGGACCTCGGCCAGGGCGCTCTCCACCTGCCGCCCCAGGAAGGGGATGGTTCCGAATACCAGGGGGATGATAGCTCCCCGGACGCCGATGGCGGTGCCCACCACCAAACGGCTCAGAGTCAGCAGCACCATGGCCAGCAGGATGAAGGGGATGGAGCGGAAGAAGTCGCAGATGCGGCTCAGGATGAAATTCACCGGCCTGTTCTGCAAAATGCCCCCCTCCCTGGTAGTGAACAGGAGCACTCCAAAGGGGATACCCAGCATCAGAGAGATGCCCCCAGAGATGGATACCATCTGAACGGTC
This sequence comes from uncultured Bacillota bacterium, assembly GCA_947645675.1. Lineage (GTDB taxonomy): Bacteria > Bacillota > Clostridia > Oscillospirales > Oscillospiraceae > Lawsonibacter. The sequence goes on along the minus strand of CANSDP010000062.1, from coordinate 4,705 downwards.
TCCCAGAAGGCCCGCCACAGCTGGTCCGACCGGGCCGCCACGTCTGGGATCATCAGGTTCAGCAGGTCAGCCATGGAAAATCACCTCCACCAGCACATTTCGTTTTGATAAATAGTCCGCTGCGGCGGTTATTTTGTCGTGGCCGCCTCTGGCGATCACCACCAGGCCCCCCAGGGGATTGCCGTCGATGAGCTCAATGCTGCCCAGCAGAATATTGATATCCAGCTCAAACTGTCGGGAGATGCTGGAGATCAGCGCCTCGGAGGTGCTCCGCTCCAGGTAGTTCAGCCGGAGCAGGTAGTCCCCGGGGTTCAGCCGGATGGGCCGGGTGGGGTCGTCCAGCAGCTCCTGAATCCGAGCGAGGTTAGAGGTACTGTCCACAAACCGCCGGGTAATGGCCTGCCGGGGAGAGGCAAAAATCTGGAATACGTCTCCCTGTTCCACCACCCGGCCATCCTCCATCACATATACCTGATGGCAGATCTCTTTCACCACCTGCATCTCATGGGTGATGATCACGATGGTGATGCCCAGAGCACGGTTGACCTCCTTCAGCAGCCGGAGGATGGAACGTGTAGTCTCCGGGTCCAGGGCGCTGGTGGCCTCGTCGCTGAGCAGTACCTCCGGGTCGTTGGCCAGAGCCCGGGCGATAGCCACCCGCTGCTTCTGTCCCCCGGACAGCTGGGAGGGGTAGGCCTCCGCTTTGTCGGACAGCCCCACCAGTTCCAGCAGAGACTTCACCTTCCGGTTGATCTCCTGTTTGCTCTTGCCCTTCAGGGGGTAGGCCACGTTGCCGTACACCGTCCGGGAGGCGAAGAGGTTGAAGTGCTGGAAGATCATGCCGATCTTTTTCCTCTTTTCCCGGAGCTGCTTTTCGCTCAATGCGGTGAGCTCGTCGCCGCCCACGGTGACGGCGCCCTCAGTGGGCCGCTCCAGCAGGTTGACGCACCGGGCCAGGGTGGACTTGCCCGCCCCGGAGAAGCCAATGATTCCGGCGATGGCCCCCTTTTCAATGTGGAGGGTCACATCCTTTACCGCGTCCACCGTCTGCTTTCCCGCCTCAAACCGTTTTGAGACATGCTCCAATCGAATCATGTGCTTTCCTCTTTTCCTTTGGCGTGTCCAAAGGATAGCACAAAACCCGCCCCGGGTGTTAATACCCAAAATCAGGGGCGGGTCATAGGATAAAGCTATAGCGGAATGGAAATCACAGCAGGATGGATTTGCGCACCTCTTGGAGATACAGCTCCCCCAGACGGCTGAGTTGGCTGCCCCGGCGCTGGATATAGCCGATGTGCATGACGCCTCCCTCCGCCAGAGGGATGGTGGTGTACTCCGAACCGTTGAGGGGGCGGCAGATGATGCCGGAGCACAGGGTATAGCCGTTGAGCCCCTTCATCAGGTTGAGTACCGTGGCCCGGTCATCCACCCGGATGAGCTGGCGGTATTGGTAGGTGCTCATGACCTCCTCAGAGAGAAACAGGGAGTTCTGTTTCCCGATCTCAAAGGCGATGCAGGGATAGGGCTCCAGGTCGGCCATGGTCAGCCGGTCCCGGCGGGCCAGGGGGTGTTCCCCCCAGAGGTAGACGCAGGTGGAGCAGTCCCGCAGGGGATGGAATTCCAAATTGTTCTCCTCGAAGAGCTTGGTCAGATACTTTTCGTTGAACTCGTCCAGATACAGGATACCCAGCTCGCTCTTGTAGTTACGCACATTCTCCACGCACTCATAGGTTCGGGTCTCCAGGACGGAGAACTCATACTCCTCCATCCCCACCTTGCGCACCATCTCCACAAAGGCGTTGATGGCAAATGTGTAGTGCTGGGTGGAGACGGAAAACTTTTTCCGGGACCGGCCAGCCACAAAGCGGTCCTCCAGCAGGGCGTACTGCTGGCAGACCTGCCGGGCGTAGTTGAGAAACTCCTCTCCCTCCGCCGTCACTGTCACGCCCCGATTGGACCGGCGGAACAGTTCAAAACCAATCTCCTCCTCCAACTCCCTCACGGCGCTGGAAAGGCTGGGCTGGGAGAGATACAGGTTTTTGGCGGCGGAATTGACTGAGCCGCTGTCCGCGATGGCAATAACATACTTTAGTTGCTGGAGCGTCATGGCGCTTCTCCTCCCAATATCTATTCTCGAATGAGCTCAGCCAGGGTAAACCGCGTCGGATCGCCGGTATCCTCCGCTTTTTTGCAGCGCGTACCGCCCCTTTGCGGAAATCATCATAAAAGCTCTCTGCTTCGACCTATAATACCACAGGTTAAATGGGATTTCAAGGAATTTTATATAATCACATTGATAAAGGAGGCGGCCATCCAGGCGGCGGTAAAGGGCCGCCGCGACCGGCAGGGCATTGCCTGCGACCCAAAGGATTTTCCGGACTGCGGCTCCTGTGGCTATTCTCTCCCGTTTTGATTGTCGGAACAGGAAATGCGGTGCCGCAATTTTTATGCAGCACCGCATTCTTTTGCACTCAGCCTTCAATGGCGATCAGATTTTTCTGTTCTATCCGCGCCACCTGACTTACCTTGGGGATAAACAGGCGCAGGATGCCGTCCTCGAACTTAGCGTGGATGTTCTCCTGCTTGACCTTGTCCCCCACATAGAAGCTGCGGCGGCAGGAGCCGATGAAGCGCTCCCGGCGCAGATACCGCGCTTGGTTTGTGGTTATGCTCATAGTATAGCCCTCGGGATTAGCGCTGTCAATAAGAGAGTGCTAATTTATTGTTTATGATTTTTAATAGGCGATAAAGATATTTTATCAATCAAGCAGAAGGAACCGCCGAAATTCAGCGATCCCTTCTGCTTGATAGGTTAATCCATGGAAGAAAAATACTCTTTGCATAACTGAAGAAAGAGCTTCAGCATCGGCTTTCCTGTCACACTCTTGTAGTATGCCCCATAGGACAGCGGCTCCACATCTTTAATTGGAATGTAGGCCAGGGCGGGGTCCCGCAGGGAAGGAAAGTCAGGCTGGACGGCAATCCCAAAACCAGCCTTGGCCAGCGTAACGCAGGCGTCGGCGGAGCTGCACATAAGCAAATCAGAAACAGTCCTTTCTGCTGCCAAACCATGCTGGACCGCATTCAAACGGTCGGGACATCTCTGCGGGTCCAGCAGGAGCAGCCGTTGTGTTTGGAGATCGTCCTCGTCCAGCAGCTCTTTTTCCGCCAGCGGATGATTGGCGGGCAAAACGCCGGTAATACGGATCTGTGCCAGTTCCTTGTAAATACCGTCTATTTTCTGGCTTTTTTCTTGAAACACGATGATTACATCGACCGCTTCCTCGTCCAGCAGCTGATACAGATGCTGGAACGGTACGACCTGAAACACTGGATTCAGCATAGGGCAGGAATCTGCCATTTGCCGCAGTATCCCAGGCAGCAGATACATTTCATTGTGGCTGTGACAGCCGATGGAGAAGAATTGCCGTTCATCCACCACAGGCTCCTCAAACCGCTTCTTCGCCAGAGTAATAATATTCAGCACATTTTTTGCGTCGTTCAAAAAAATCAGCCCTTCCTGGGTGATTTCTACCGACCGTGTGGTGCGCTTAAACAACTGCGCGTTCAGCTCCCCCTCCAAGGAGTGGATTTGATGTGTGACCGCTGGCTGCGTCACATTGAGCAGCTTGGCGGCTTTTGCGAAGCTGAGCGTCTCCGCAACGGTCAAAAAACAAGTAAGCTGAAAGGTGTTCATTGCTGTCCCTCCGCCGATTGATAAAAGTTCTTTATATATTATAGCGCTTTTTAAACTAACATTCAAGGGAAATAGTACCGGTGTTGGCGTACCCTTCCGCCTACCATTGCTCCCGAAAATTATACCTGCTGATTTATCTAATGTAACCGTGACCATCAACCTGACCTACAACGGCAGCGTAATGGCCTGGGAGGGGCTGGGCTATGTGCTGACCTTCGACCGCTTGGTAGACACCAGCCAGGAAAGCGAGCTGTGTTTCCGCCCCCTGACGCCCAAGCTGGAGACAAAGCTGTACCTGATCTGGAAAAAATATCAGGTATTTACCCCGGCGGCAGGGCTGTTCCTGGAAGAATTGAAGGCCCACTACACAGCCGCTGAATCAGAATAAAGGGCCGCCTCCGGATCATCAGCTCTGGAGGCGGTCCTTTGCGCGCCGTCATATTATGCCAAATAGGAATAACATGATATAGAAATCAAGTATTTGCCTTTTGCCCTTCCATGCCTTATGATGAATGCGCAAGGAGGTGGAGATGTGCCGAACGCATCGGATATGCAAGGTATGCTCCGTCAAAACTTGATCGATGCGGGGTGCGGCACGGATGCTGTTCAGACCTGTATGGCCCTGGCACAGGAAAAGAAAACGGCTGAACTGATGCGTGTCCTTTCCCGACACAGGCGGACGCTGCTGGACACTCTGCACCAGAGCGAGAAACGGATCGACTGCCTGGATTATCTGGTCTATACACTGGAAAAACAAAACAAATCCAAATAACATTCAGGAGGAATTTAGCATGGAAAAACTGACTTTGACCCAGGAGTGGGATAAAACCTTCCCCAAGAGCGACAAGGTGAACCACAGCAAGATAACGTTCCACAACCGCTACGGCATCACCCTGGCCGCTGACCTCTACATCCCCAAGGACGCCTCCGGCAAGCTGCCCGCCATCGCCGTCTGCGGCCCCTTCGGCGCGGTGAAGGAGCAGTCCTCCGGCCTGTACGCCCAGACCA
>CANSDP010000061.1 GCA_947645675.1 uncultured Bacillota bacterium | reverse complement strand
TTCTCTTTTATTCTGTCAGAGTTTGTCGTTTACACGGATTTTTATGGGGTCTCCCCTTCTTCACCCATGGTCCCAGTTCTGGCACCGTGCATGCCAATGCTTTTGGATTCGCTGTGCTGCCAGGCGGACGATGCAGCGTTGCAGACGGCTCTTGGGGTACACTGCCTGGATAGCTTCCATCATGGCCCGTCCGTACAGAACAGATAAATGTCCAAAGCTCCACTTCTTTTGAGATCATTCAACTTCCATCTGCATTTCGACTGTACTTCCCGATGATTTTCGGCTCAAAGCTGCCATTCCGCTCCCGGGAGACCTTGATCTCCACCTCACCCAGTTGTGTTTTCACTGTTTCCGGGAGTACCCATTGCGGCAGATGTTTTTTAGTCTGTCTGAGTTTGTCGTTTACGCAGAATTTTAGGCGGGCTCGTTTCTGGTGACACATTCTCTACATTTGTCAGTTCTGTCCGCCAGCCCATTGAGTATTTTTTCAACTGGCTGAATCGATCGATTGACTGACATCCAAACCGCCTCCATGGTCCGCTCCTTATCAGGTCTACTTTGTCATATCTTTGGCCGCATTGCTGCCGCTCTCGCCAGCCTCTTGTTCAACTCTTGATTCGCATATCATATTTTTAAGTGCAAGAGGGCGACAACCATAGATGATTGGTTGTCGCCCTCTTGCAAAGCTCTGAACAGTTAATTTGGTTGTTGTCCTTAACCTTGTAGTGGATAGCGTCCAGGAATACGAAGGGATACACCGTCTCCAGCGGCCGGTTCCGCCACGCTGTGACCTCCGGTATAATCTTCTCGCTGATCTAGCTCACCAGCTCCGGCGAGATGTCCACATCGTACAGGCTCTTGATCTGTTCCGAGATGTCACGCTGGCTCACCCTACAGACATACAGCCCCAGAATCTTTTCCTCCATCCCAGACCGTGTCCTGCATCACTGCACCATCATCAACAGCAAAGGCGATTCTTACCGCCTGAAAGAACGCAAAAAGTTTATGCGCCAAACAGCGAATCGTGAACCTCTATTTGTGCAAGGAGACGTTTGATTTTGTTACCCCCACGCCGAAAAACAACAAAATTTCTTCGGCGTTTTCTTGCAATTTCAGATTGGCGTTGACACATTAAAACTGAATCAAACCGTGAGGAGGCCGCCCAGCGCCTGAGCGGGCGGCCTCCTTTTTGTAAAAAACAGGAGGGAACACGATGAATTCCTTAGAACGGCAGCGAAAACTGTTTATTCTATCTTTTCTGGCCATTCCGGTCTTTCTGCTGGTGTGCTTTGTGGTCTTTCCGGCTATCGACCTGTTCCGCATGAGCTTCACCAACTGGGACGGTCTGTCCCCCACCAGCGACTTCATCAAGCTTGACAACTACATCGCCATGTTCCATAACCCGGACCTGTGGCAGAGCCTGAAAAATAACGGAGTATACTTCTTCGTCCACCTGTGCATGATCCCGGTGGAGCTGGCCTTCGCGGTGCTGCTCAACAGTAAGCTGCGGGCGGCCAAGTTCTACAAGACCATGGTATTTCTGCCCTACATCATCAACGGCGTGGCCATTTCCTACGCCTTTTCCTATTTCTTTTCCCCGGTCAACGGCGCCTTCGACAGCATCCTGGAGACCATCAGGCTGGGGATGCTCAGCGGCCACGGCTGGCTGTCCGACGAGAAGATCATCAATTTCACCCTGGCCTTTGTCTCCCTGTGGCGGTTCTCGGGCTACCACATCATCCTGTTTATGGCCGCCCTCCAGTCGGTGAACCAGGACATCATGGAGGCCGCCCGCATTGATGGGGCCAACTCCTGGCAGCTCTTCCGTTATGTCCAGACCCCCTCCATCGCCCTGATGGTGGACTTCGTCCTTTTTGACAATATCCGGGGTGCTATGCAGGTGTTCGACATCCCCTTCGTCATGACCCAGGGCGGTCCGGGCTACGCCTCCAGCACCTTCACCCTGTACACCATCAAGACGGCCTTCACCTTCTCCAATTTCGGCCTGGCCTCCACCATGGCTGTGGCCATCATGATGATCATTATCCTGATCTATATTGTCCAGAATAAGATTATTCACGGATTCATTTTAACGGAGGGCAAGTGATATGCGCACGCTTCAAAAGCCGAGTCCCCGTGCCGTTCTAACCCAGGCGCTCAAGCAGATCATCTGCATCGGCATGGTTATTATTGTGATCCTGCCCATCCTGCTGACGGTGTTTGCCGCCTTTAAGACCCGGGGAGACATGGTCAACACCTCCCCCCTGGCCCTGCCTCCCCAGCCCACGCTGGAGAACTTTAAGGAGGTGCTCACCGACAAATATCTGCTCATCGGCCTGAAGAACACAGCTCTGATTCTGGTCATCAGTCTCTTTTTCAATATTTTGCTGGGAACCATTACCGCCTACATTATTGAGCGGTTTGACTTCCGGTTTAAAAACGCGGTGGTGGCGCTGTTCTTTATTGGAATGCTGGTGCCCACCTTCGTCACCGAGATTGCCCGCTTCAAAATTATCAACGGCCTGGGCTTATACCGGACCATCGGCGCGCCGATACTCATCTATGTGGCCTCTGACCTGATGCAGCTGTATATCTACCGGCAGTTCCTGTCCAACCTGTCCACCTCTCTGGACGAGAGCGCCCTGCTGGACGGCTGCAGCTATTTCCAGCTGTTCACGAAAATCATTTTCCCGCTGCTGGCCCCGGCCACAGCCACGGTGGCCATTATCAAGTCCATTACTATCATCAACGACATGTACATCCCCTATCTGTACATGCCCGGCAACAAGCAAAAGACTCTGACCACCTTCCTCATGGACTACTCCAATGCCCAGCAGGGATCCTGGCAGACTCTGGCAGCAGGCATCGTGATCATCATGCTGCCCACCATTATCATCTATGTATTCTTCCAAAAGTACATCCTGGCCGGCGTGGCAGCCGGCGCGGTAAAAGAGTAAACCTATGTCCCCGGAACGGAGCGGGGACGTCGAATGAAAAGGAGCGTTTTATATGCGCGCTGACATCAGCTGGCTGACCAATCCTGCGATTTTCCAGGTAAACCGCCTGGACGCCCATTCCGACCATGTGTGCTACGCCTCAGCGGAGGAGGCTGCCCGGGGGCAGACCACCCTGCGGCAGTCCCTGGACGGGATGTGGCGCTTCGCATGGAGCAAGTGCCCGACGGACCGCCCCGCAGACTTCTGGCGGGAGGATTTTGACGATTCCGCCTTCGAGACCATACGTGTCCCGGGGCATATGGAACTCCAGGGGTATGGGCAGATCCAATATATCAACACCCTCTACCCCTGGGACGGCCATTCGGAGCTCCGCCCCCCGGAGATCGACTGGGAGGACTGCCCGGTGGGCAGCTATGTGAGGGAGTTTGATCTGGAACCTGGCCTGTTGGGAAAGAAGGTCTGTATCAGCTTCCAGGGGGTGGAGCAGGCCTTTTTCCTGTGGCTGAACGGACACTTTGTGGGCTACGCTGAGGACAGCTTTACCCCCTCCGACTTCGACCTGACCCCCTATGTCCGGGAGAAGGGCAACCGGCTGTGTGCGGAGGTGTACAAGCGGTCCAGCGCCGCCTGGATTGAGGACCAGGACTTCTTCCGGTTCTCCGGCATCTTCCGGTCCGTGTTCCTCTACGCCAAGCCGGCAGTCCACCTGACCGACCTGTGGCTCCAGGCGGGGCTGGAGGAGGACAATACCACCGGGACTCTGTCCGTCAGGCTGCTGCTGGAGGGGGAGGGGACAGTCCGCATGGAGCTACACAACCCCGTTCAGGGAACGCTGTTCGACGGTCCCCTGGAGCTGGCCCCGGAGGGCAAGTACCTGCGCAGTCAGCCCTTCCGATTTGAGAATATCCGCCCCTGGGACCATGACCGTCCGGAGCTGTACCGGGTGACGCTGACCGTCGCCGCTCCGGATGGGAGCGTCACGGAAGCAGTTCCCTACGATATCGGCTTTCGCCGGTTGGAGATGAAAAACGGCCTGATGCTCCTCAACGGCCAGCGTCTGGTGCTCAACGGGGTCAACCGCCACGAGTGGAACCCGGACACCGGCCGGGCCATTGGCCTGTCCGACATGACCGCCGCTATGGAGACCTTTCAGCGAAACCACATCAACGCCGTGCGCACCTGCCACTATCCCAACCAGACCCCCTGGTATCACCTGTGCGACCAGAACGGCATCTATATGATGGACGAGGCCAATTTGGAGAGCCACGGCTCCTGGCAGAAGCTGGGAAAAGTAGAGCCCTCCTGGAATGTACCGGGGAGCCTGCCGGAATGGCGGGACTGCGTTCTGGACCGTGCACAGTCCATGTTCGAGCGGGAGAAAAACCACGTGTCCATCCTCTTCTGGTCCTGCGGCAACGAGTCCTACGCCGGGGAGAATATCCTGGCCATGGCGGAGTTCTTTCGGGCAAACGACCCCAGCCGCCTGGTCCACTATGAGGGGGTGTTCCACTGCCGGGAGTTTGACCGTATCTCCGACGTGGAGAGCCGGATGTACGCCCCACCCTGGGAAATTCGGGAGTATCTGGATAGCAAGCCGGAAAAGCCCTTTATCCTGTGCGAGTACATGCACGACATGGGCAACTCCCTGGGGGGCATGGAGTCTTACATCCGTCTGGGGGAGGAGTTCCCCCAGTATCAAGGGGGCTTTATCTGGGACTATATGGACCAGGCTCTGTGGCGCACCGACGTGAATGGCCGCCGGGTGCTGGGCTACGGCGGGGACTTCGGTGAGCGGCAAACCGACTACGCCTTCAGCGGAAACGGCATTGTCTTTGCCGACGGCACAGAGAAGCCCGCCATGCAGGAGGTGCGGTATTGGTACTCCAGCCCCGAGGAGCGGGCGGCCCACGACGCGGCCAATGAGCGTGCAAAACAGGCCACGACCCTCCCGGCCCGCGGCGCAAAAAGCGCCCCCCTCCGGATCACCCGCGGGGACGGAGCCCTGGGGGTACGGGGAGAGGGATTTAAGCTTCTGTTCTCCTACCCGGAGGGCGGGCCGGTGTCGCTGGTGTCCGGCGGCCAGGAGTGGCTGTGGCGGGCCCCCCGTCCGGCCTACTGGCGGGCCCCCACTGAGAATGATTTGGGGAACGGCTTTGCCGTCAACAGCGCTGTCTGGGCGGCTGCGGACAGCTGGCAGAAGTGTGAAAATATCGAGATTCTGGAGGAGAGCGGGGAGCGGGCCTCCATCCGATACACCTACTCCGCCCCCGCACTGCCTGGCCTTTGCACGGACGTGATCTACACCGTGTCGAATACCAGCCGCATGACCGTCACGGCCAGGTATCACGGCGGGACGGGGCGGCCTGAACTCCCCCTGTTCGGTCTGCGGTTTGAAACGCCGGAGCCGGTGGAACAGGTGGAGTGGCTGGGCCTGTCCAGCGAGACCTACCCGGACCGAAAGAAGGGGGGCGTCTTTGGCTGGCACCGGGAGGCCCCTCACATCCCCGCCTATCTGGTCCCTCAGGAGTGCGGCTGCCATGTGGACACCCATGCCGCCGTCCTGCGGGCGAAGGGTGGAAACAGGCTGATGCTGGAGATGACGGACACCCTCTTTGCCTTTTCCGCCACCCCCTACACCCCCCGGCAGCTGGAACAGGCGGCTCATAGAGAAGAATTGCCCAGTCCCGTCCGCACAGTGGTGACGGTCTGCGGGGCTATGCGGGGCGTTGGCGGCATCGACAGCTGGGGTTCCGACGTAGAAAAACCCTTCCGCTTGGACAGCGGAAAGGATATTTGCCTGTCCTTTGCTGTTGACCTGTTGGGGTAAGGCTTATCATCTATGCTTGAGGAGCGGGCCGCGAGCGCCTGGAAACGGGGGCGGTCCGTGTTCTTACCGGAAAATTCTTTATCCGCCAATGTCAAGCATGGAACAAAGAAAAATAGTAAAAGCAGTCCAAAAAGACTGTCCAATTTACTATATGCATTCCCGAGTTACGCAGTCTATGCTGACAAGGCTTGAAAGATGGCTCGGTTGTGGAGGACCGCGGGGGAATCGGGTTTATAGAGGGCGGCCAGCTCGTTGAACATTTTCGCTCTTTGGAGGCCGCCCAGGCGGCTGTAGCAGACGCAAAGCTGGATACATGGCAGGTAGCCGTAGCAGTCAGGGGAGACGAAGCCGCCCCGGCGGTCGTCACGGGCGCAGG
>CANSDP010000060.1 GCA_947645675.1 uncultured Bacillota bacterium | reverse complement strand
CCGGACCATCCCCTATATCTCCAAGGTCACCGGCGTGCCCATCATCGACCTGGCCACCAGGGTGATGCTGGGGCAGAAGCTGCGCGACCTGGGGTACGGCACGGGCATCTACCGGGAGGCGGACTACTACGCCGTCAAGATGCCGGTGTTCTCCTTCGAGAAGCTCACCGACGTGGACACCGGCCTGGGCCCGGAGATGAAGTCCACCGGAGAGGTGCTGGGTCTGGCCGAGACCTATCCCCAGGCCCTGCTCAAGGCCTTCAAGGGCTCCGGAATGCGGGCCCCCAAAAAGGGCGGCCGGATCATCGTCACCGTGAAGGACGAGGACAAGGGCGAGATCATCGCCATCGCCCGGGGCTTTGAGGAGATGGGCGTGGAGCTGTTCGCCACCGCCGGCACCTGCCAGACCCTCACCGGGGCAGGCATCGCCTGCAAAAGTGTCAACCGGGTGTCCCAGGCCCACCCCAACATTCTGGACATGATCGCCTCGGGCACAGTAGACCTCATTATCAACACCCCCACCCGGGGCCGCAAGCACGACAGCGACGGCTTCCGTATCCGCCGCTCCGCCGTGGAGCACGGGGTGGGCTGCGTCACCTCGGTGGACACCGCCCGGGCCCTGCTCACCGTCCGGCAGCAGAGCCGCAGCGAGGACCTGACCCCCATCGACATCACCAAGATTTAAACAGACGGCCCCCGGCTTTGGGGCGTTGAAGCAGAAAACCATGCAAGGGCGCATGGTATGCGCCTGCGGGCGGATATCATCCGCCCCTACAGGGATTCTGCCTCAGCGCCTCCGCGCCGGGGGCCCTGCCTGCGGGCCTGTTACCGGTCCACCAGGATCAGATTTTGGATGTTGTTGCGTCCGGTTCCATTTTGGAGCAGGTAGATGTTGTAAATCTCTCCGCTGCTCACGTTAAGCGACAGGGAACCGAAGGTCTCATAGGGCGGGTAGACGCCCAGCCACGCGGAGTCCAGCGTCTCGATGCCCATGGAGGGGGACATGGGGGCGAGATTGGTATCGGCGTAGAAGAACTGGTAGGTTCCGGACATAATACGCTTGAATACCCCCACCTCCTTGTACCGCAGGTCGCTGTAGACCACCCGGCCGTCGCTCATGACCACGTCCAGCGGGCCGCTGTTATAGGCCAGATTGCCCACCCGGAAGCTGGACCAGCCGTTGGAGGGGGGACAGCACCGGTCGGCGATCTGCGTCAGGTCGATGCCGCCGGCGGTGTTGACGATGGCGATGGTGGTCAGGCCGTTGGTCTGGAAGGGCATGGATTTTTGCAGATAAATATAGCCGTTCATCCCGGTGACCGTCACCGTCTGATAGCCGGAGTGGACCCGGCCATAGCCGGTAACTTCGGCGTAGTTCAGCCGGTTGACAAACCGTCTGCTCCCCACGCTGACGCGGAAGGCGGAGTAGCCATAGGCCGCGTTGAGGACGCGCACCCTGGACGTGCCGCTCTGAACAATGGGCGGCACAGGGGTAACGGAGCAGCCGGGGCAGACCCAGGTAGGGCCGTCCCCCGGATAGACCGGCCCGCCCTCCCCTAGATCAGGCAGGGGAATCACCGCGTCGCCGCCGGGACCGGGATAGACCGGGCCCCCCTCCCCTAGATCAGGCAGAGGGATCACCGCGTCGCCGCTGGGGCCAGGGTATACCGGCCCGCCCTCCCCGGGGTTGGGCAGAGGGATTACCGCCTCACCCCCGGACCGGCCCGCGGGGGCGCCAAAATAAAAATATGTGTTGGGGTTCATATGTCATCGCTGGGAACGATAGTTCCAGCAGCCTCCTTTCAGATGGTGCTGAACTATCTTATGCCCCAGCCGCCGGGGCTGTGTCTGGAGGGTCAGCCGGGCAGGGCGTGGACCAGCCGGCCGCAGGCCCGGAACTCCTCCTCATCGGTGCGCCACAGCTCATACTCCGACAGGGAGGGCAGTCCCATGGACACCCCCGCCTTGCGGTAGCGCATCCCGCTGTCCACCGGGCCCCGCCGGCCGGTGGTGTGAAAGACCCGGATGCCGGTCTCCCGATGGATGACGGGGATATTCCCCTGTTTCACGCCGCAGCCGGCCATAATGTCAATCCGGCCCGCCGCCTGACTGAAAATCTTTCCCAGGACCTGACAGCCCTCCGCCGCGCTCTGGGCCTGGCCAGAAGTGAGGATGGTTCCACAGCCCAGCTCCACCGCCGTCTCCAGGGCCTCCAGAGGGTCCCTGGTCATGTCGAAGGCCCGGTGGAGGGTGACCTCCATCCCGCCGGCCTGTTCCATCAGACGGGCCATCGCGGACCGGTCCAGCTCCCCCTCGGGGGTCAGCGCGCCGATGACCACCCCGTTGGCCCCCAGCTCCCGGAACCGGCGGATCTCCTCCGCCATCTCCTCCAGCTCCTCCCGGGAATAGAGGAAGTCGCCGAACCGGGGGCGGATGAGAACGTTGACAGGGATGGGGAAGTCCCGCCGGACCTGACAGAACAGGCTCGGCGACGGCGTGGTGCCGCCGATGGCCAGATTGGCGCACAGCTCCAGCCGGTCCGCCCCGCCCTGGTATGCCGCCGCGCAGGAAGCGTAGGAGTCCACGCAGCCCTCGATGAGGGGGGTATTCACACTTCGCATTGCTCTCACTCCTGTTCCAGCTTGATGGCGTTGATGAGGCTGGGCACCATCTGCTTCTTCCGGCTGACCACCCCGGGCAGGGTGACCACGCCGTTCTCAATCTCCGCCCCGAAGGTCTTGCAGGCCAGCTCCTCCGCCCCGGGGCCCGTCATGAGCAGCTCGGTGAAGGAGTTGCGCACGTCGGTGAACATATAGAATATGTAGTCCAGCTGCTGCTTGGTCCGGGCCTCGGACAGGTAGGGCCCTACCAGGGCTTGGGCGGCCTTGCGGTTCTTCTCGGTCATATAGATGCCCTGGCCCACCCCGAAGCGGACCTCGCCGCTGGTGAAGATCTTATAGTCGCCGTTGAAGACCTCCGCCGCCGTCTTGCCGGACACGTCGCCGCCGTGCTCAAACATGGTGTCGGCGTAGCCCTCCAGGTCCACCCCGGCCAGCTCGGCCAGATGCCGGGCCGCCCGCTCATCGACGGGGGTGCAGGTGGGACTGCGGAACATCAGCGTGTCCGACAGAATGGCGGACAGCATCAGCCCGGCGATGGTGGGGTCGATGTCCACCCCGTTCTCCCGGTACATCTGATAGACGATGGTGCAGGTACAGCCCACGGGCACGTTGCGGAAATACACCGGGCCGTCGGTCTCCATAGAGCCGATGCGGTGATGGTCGATGATCTCCAGCACCTCCGCCTGCTCGATGCCCTCCGCCGCCTGACCCTTCTCGTTGTGGTCCACCAGGATCAGCTGCTTTTTGTGCAGATTCATCATATTCCGGTGGGAGACCACACCCAGATATTTTCCGTCGTCGTCCAGCACGGGGAAATAGCGGAACCGGACCGAGGCCATGATCTTGCTGGCCGACTCCACCGGCGTGTTGAGGGTGAACGTCAGCAGGTCCTTAGAGGTCATATAGTGGCGGATGGGGGCAGCCTGGCTGATGATCTGTCCGGCCACATAGGTGCTGATCTCCGTGGTAATGACGATACAGCCCTTCTCCTCCGCCAGCATACAGATGGTCCGGGGGACCTTTCCCCCGGCGCACACCACCATGCACCCGGCGTCCATCTCCAGGGCGGCCAGCTGGCTCTCGCTGCGGTTGCTGACAATGACAATATCCCCGGGGGAGATGGATTTTTCGATCTGCTCGGCGCTGCCCGAGCCGATGATGATCCGGCCCTCCACTCGCTTCCCGGTGACATCCCCCACCAGGACGGCGCCGTCCAGAATGTCGATCAGGTTCTCATAGCTGGTCCCGGCGATCTCCAGGCTGTGGGGGTCCATGCCGTCCATATTGGCGGTGGCCACGTCCTTGACGGTGATGACCCCCTTCAGGTTCTCCTCCCCGTCCACAACGCACAGGGTGTCCAGCTGCTGGTCCCGCATGGTCATCCAGGCCCGGCGCAGGCTCATCTCCCCGTCCACCCCCTTGGCCGGACGGATGTCCACGTCCCGCAGATGGGGGCTGACATCGGTGTACAGCTGGGGGGCCGGGACCTTGAAATAGTTCAGGACAAACTCCGTCTCCCGGTTGAGCAGTCCCGCCCGGCAGGGCTTGCAGGGGTGCTCCGGGTCCAGAATATTTTTCAGGTTGCTGTAGGCGATGGCCGAGCAGATGGAATCCGTGTCCGGGTTCCGGTGTCCGATCACCTTCACCGCCCGGCGGTTTACAGTTTGACGCTCCATAATTTCCCTCATTTCACCCGCCGGAAGCTCCGGCGGCGGTATCTGATCTGGTGAGATTTATATTATCATACCACGCCTCCCCGCCTTCCGCAAGGGATATTCGGCAAAATGCCAAAGCCTTACAAAAAATAAAAATACCCCTTGACAAATTCCGAGTATTTGCTATAATAGCATTCGTCCTCTACGAGGGAGATGAATAAAGCCGGATTGTGTAAGGGTAGCACGACAGACTCTGACTCTGTTTGTGAGGGTTCGAATCCTTCTCCGGCTGCCAAAGAATACCCCTGGAATTGTAAAGATTCCAGGGGATTTTCTTATCCATAGCGTGAAATAGCGTTTAAAAATTGCGGTGCTGATTTCTGCACCGCAGTCTGACCCTTTAATTGACCCTTTACAGGTTTGAAATGTACTTTTCCATACGCTGGGCACTGTCCTCTTTCATCTTCTCGCTGACATGGCCGTAGACATCCAGGGTGAAAGCGGCGGTGGCATGGCCCAAGTTCCCTTGTACGGTTTTCACGCTGTCACCGTTCTGGAGAGACAAAACGGCAAAGGTATGACGAAGATCTGCTAATGTCAAGCCAGAACTAATAAATTTTTGAAATTTTTTCGTAGATGCTTATTGAGCGGCTTCTGTCCTCCCTGCGGCTCCGCTCAAGGCGGGCAGTTCGTCGAGGAATTTCAGCAAAACCTCTACACGGCCATCCGACCACACTGTAACACGGTCAAGAAGATCGGCTACCGCATCATCCGGCAAGACTTGCAACGCTTGACAAAGGGAAACATGATAAACAACAACAAAATGGACTGTCAACCTTACCGAAAACGCCGCCCGGCTGTAAAAAGGGCGGCGTTTTTGCGTGACAGGGAAAGGAGGAAAAGGTATCAAGGGGCGGGGCCAAAATAAGGTTTTGGCCCCGTTTGTATTTGAAAAAGTAAGGAGGTCAAGCGAATGGCAGAAGAAATTAAAACGACCCCAGCCCTGGAGGAGCAGAGGCCGGAGCCTCCTGCGCCGGAAGCGCCGGGTGTCCCCACCCCGCCAGGGCCGGAGGTGCTGACCGTGGAGGAGCAGCTCATTTTGGAGCATGAAGGGCGGGCCGCCCTTTTTGAAATGGGCGAGGCGATCCCGGACGCCTCCGAACTTCCCGGCGTGACGATCCCGGACCCGCCCGCCCCGGCGAACAAGGTGATCGACCTGTCGTCAGTCCGGGCGGGGGCCGGGCAGGAGCAGACGGACCCGGCCAAGGAGGGCGGGCAGGAGTGGGAGAAGCCCCAGGAGGAGCCGGAGCCTCCCCGCCGTGGCCGCCGCCCCAAGAACAAGGAGGCCCCGGCCCAGGGTGAGAGGCCCAAGCGCAAGGGCCGCCCGCCCAAGGCGGAGAAGCAGACCCCCGGCGGGGGCGGAGCTGGCAAGACGGCCAAGACCGCCACACGGGGCAAGGCCGCCGGAAAATCCACCCCGGCCAAGGAGGAGATCCCGCCGCCTCCCGCGCCCGCGCCGGAGGAGCCGCCCCAGCCCAAGGACGCCTCCCGCGCGGAAAAAGAGGAGATCGTCTATCTGGACCTGGACCAGCTCCACCCGTTCCAGAACCACCCGTTCGGCGTCCGGGACGATATGGAGATGAAAGGGCTTGTGTCGTCTGTGCGGGCAGGCGGCGTCCACCAGCCCGCCCTGGTGCGTCCCCGTGAGGGCGGGGGCTATGAGATCATAGCGGGCCACCGGCGGCAGCGGGCAAGCGAGCTGGCGGGCTACAAAAATATGCCCTGTATCGTCCGCAACATGACGGATGATGAAGCCGTCCTTGCCATGACGGACGACAACCTGCGCCATCGTGAAACGATTTTGCCCAGCGAAAAAGCGGCGGCCTTGAAGCAGCAGTACAAGGCCATCAAGCACCAGGGGACGCGGGGCGACGGCGCGGACCTGGGCAAGCTGTC
>CANSDP010000059.1 GCA_947645675.1 uncultured Bacillota bacterium | reverse complement strand
GGACAAAGCCCCGGCGGTAGAGGGCGTTGGCGTACATCACCGTCATGTGGGAGAAAACCGCCCCGTTTTCCTTCTCCCCGTAGGCAAAGCCGAACATACGGCCCATATCCATTTTCAGCTCATGGAAGTCCGTGTTCAGCCGGTAGCCGCCGGTCTCTTTCTGATAGAGATACCGGTCCGCGCTTCGGGTGATGGCCTTCGTCTGTTCCTCGGTAGCCGTTCCGCTCATAATGGCGAACACCTGCCCGGTGAGCATCATGCGCACGCCGCCGTCAGGCTGAATCCCCTCCACCGGGCGGCCGTGGTTGTCATAGTAGCTGTTGAACCAGCCCTCGCCCGGGCCGGAATTGATCCACTCCTGTCTGCGCAGATGGTTTGTCAGCCAATCCGCTTTCCCCTCCAGGTCCGCGGCCAGGGCGGACAGGGGGACACGGACCCGCTTCCCGCTGACTGTGTGGCGGCACCGGGCGGCGTAGCGGGACAGCACCTCCCGCTTTTGCTCCGCGCTGTCGTAACAGGCGGCGGGCAGACTCAGCAGAAGGGCGATCTCCTCCATCAGCTCCACCGTTCCGTCGGGGTTGTCCCGCTCCAGCCGGCGGATCAGCTCCGCCAGCTCCCCCAGGTTGCCGGCGTAGGCACAGGTGAAGGCCACGCTCTCCCCCCGCTCCTCCGCCATATCCAGGGCGTCGTTCCAGTCCGCCCCCCGGAGACGGTAGATGTTGTGCTCCCCCACGTCATAGAAAGCGGTAAGCTGCTGAATCAGGAGGTGCTCCAGAATACTGCCCCGGTAGACCTCGCCCCCGGCTGCGCGTTGGAGGGAACCCTCTCCCTCGCTCCACTTGGAATCGGACTCCTCCCCCCGCATCACCTGGCGGTCCTTGAAATAGGGGACCTCCCGGTTCAAAATATCCATGTCCCCGGTCTGGTCAATGTACAGCTTTGTGGTAATCTGGGGCCAGAGAGCGTGGTCCATCCACACCCGGACAATGCCGTTGCGGTCGGCGATAAAGTTTCCGTCCCCGGCGCCGATGATGGTGGCGTTGGTGCCGTCCACCCGGACGCCGCCGAAGTTTTTCTCAATCATGGCTCCCACGTTTCGGGGGTCCATCAGCAGCAGGGACAGGCAGTCCTGCCACAGATCCCGCCAGCCCCGGCCTCCCCGGCCATAGTCGTGGTGGGGCAGAAAGGAACAGCCGTAGAGCCTGCGCAGGAGGGGCTGAAAGCTCACCCACCGCATCCAGCGGTCGAAATCGGGATTTCCCGTATGATAGCGGACATTCACCTGCTCCTGCCAGTAGGCCTCTGCCGCCGCCAAAGCTTCCTTTACCTTGGCTGTGGTATTGCAGGCCCGGAATGTCTCCAGGACGGCCTCCTCGCTGGTCTCTGCCCCCAGAAGGAGGATGTACTCCGCCCGCTGTCCGGGCTCCAGGGTGACGGTGGGGAACCGGAACGCACCCATGGCCTCCCGTCCGGCGGCTTCACAGCCGGCGCTCCGGCCCGGATGGCCCTCATAGACCGCCCGGGGGTGGGTATAGGCGCCGCCCTCCCCGATCCACTCCTCCACCGTGGGATAAAATGCCTCTGGAGTGCCGCCGCTTCCGGTACAGCCCAGCACATAGTAGACCGTCTCATTGCGCCGGTGGCCCCGCTCGTCAAAGGACATGGTGGGCTTCACTAGCACTCCATGCTCCGTTGTCTTAATCTGGTGGAGCATGGAGGTCACGTTCCGGTGGTCCCGGAGGTTGGCGGCACTGCGGCCATAGATGGGGATGGCCCCGTAGACCGACAGCTCCCGGCTGTAAGTCCCCCGGTTTTCCATGGACAGCAGGAGAATTTCCACATTCCTGTCTTTGGGGACGAAGGAGGTAACCGCCGCATTCAACTGGAGCGTCCGGGAGGTCCGCTCCAGAGTGTGGCGCATCAGGCCTGCCGTCACCTGGCTGTCGTCCTGGGCCGGGGAGAATTTGACCAGCTCCTGCTCCGCCGACACTCCGGTGACCGACCAGACCCCGGAGCCGTCCACCTTGCACCAGATATTTCGGGTGGCACGGCTGGCGTGCAGATCCTCTATGCTCACCGGCTCCAGGAGGAAGGTCTCCTGGTCCAGCTTGGCGTCGCCGCCCAGATTGGGCGAAAGGGCGCTCTTGAGTCCCGTCTCGCTGGCCAGAGGGAAATAGAGGCCGCTCACATTCTCGGGCCTGTGCAGTGTAAAGGTCCCGTTTTCGTCTAAAAATTTTATCTGTTCCACCATATTCACCTCCAAAAATTACGGTCTTTTCTGATAGACCCGCACATACTCCACCTCAAACGCGGCGTGCTCGAAATCGGTCGTCTCGTCCGGGTACCCCACCCAGTTCCCGCCCACGGCCAGGTTCAGAATGAGGTACATGTCGTGGTGGAAGGGGGCGGAGGGCCACTGGACGGCCTTGTGGAACAGCCTGCCGTCCACATACCAGCGGATCACCTCCGGCTCCCACACCAGGGCAAAGTTGTGAAACTCCTCCGAAAAATCTCCCTGGAGCAGGGTTACAGTCCCCTGGTTCTGCTCATGGGGCAGGCCGTAGTGGAGGGTGCCGTGGTTCGTCCCGGTTTGGTCCCCTTTGACCTCCATAATGTCAATCTCCCCGCACACCGGCCACTGACCATATTTGTCCTCATCGGTGGTCATCAGCCAGAAGGCGGGCAGAAAGCCCTTCCCCTTGGGTACCTTCAGCCGGGCCTCGAACAGGCCATAGGTAAAGTCATGCTTGTACTGCGTAGAAATGCGTCCGGAGGTGTAGGTGATCGTTCCGTCCGTGTGGACTGTCTTGACCGGACGGATCAGCAGTCTGCCGTCTCTCAGGAGGATGTTCTCCTCAGAGTCCACATACTCCTGCCATTCCTCGTTGACCCAGCCTGGCTCATGCAGCTCCACATTCCAGCGGCTCCGGTCCAGCACCGGGCCGTCGAAGCGGTCCTCAAAAACCAGGCCGTATCCTTCGTAGGAGAGTATATCGTTCACTTCATTCAGCCTCCTTGCAGTGATTGAAAGATTCTGTTCAGATAGAAGGAGTTCACCCAGGCCCCCGCCGCGAAGCCGAACAGCAGCCAAAAGGCGAACACCACCCCCAGCGATGGGGGGATCAACAGGCAGAGCAGAAGGGGCAGCAGATTGACTGCGGTCAGGAGAAAGGTGACGGGCAGATTGACCAGAGCCAGCCGGACAGCGTTGTTCAGATGCCTGGAAAAGGTATTCTCAAAGCGGGCCAGCAGAGGGAACAGCCAGGACAGCAGGGCTGTCAAAAAAATGGTGATAATTGCCAGCAGAACGAACAGCGCCGGCGGCATGAGCAGCGTTTCGGCGTAGAGCGCCGCGCGAAGAATTGCCAGTAGGGTCACATCCACAAGCAGCAGGATGGCGGCCGGAAAGGATGGAAGGAAGTTTTCGCTCAGCGCCCGGAGAAAATCCTTGACTGGAGCGTAGTCCTGCCCGCGAATCATTTTCAGCGTGACGGCGTACAGGGAGGTGACCGCCGCTCCGGAAAAGACAATGGTTACGCAGGAGAGAACAAACATGATATTCAGAAACAGCAGGTCACATGTTTTTGTTAAAAAGCGAATCAGAAAGCTGTCTGGCTGAAACATTTCTGTGCCCCCCCTTCTATCTTTTGCCTTTGGTTATTTTATCTTAATTGGGACGTCCTATATATCAGTGTAATATCAAAAATATTAAAATCATTTCAATTTCAGCTTACACCAGCGTACTGACTCTGATGATCTCCGTGGTCATTGGGGGATAACGCGCAGGCAGAACAAGATGTAAGCGCAGGCACAGGTTAGGGGCCGCTTTTAGTGGAAAAAGGATAAGGACAAACCAGTCTACCCCTTGCACTGCAAGAGGGCGGCAACCGATATACCTTCGGTTGCCGCCCTCTTGTACGATAAGTCATGATATTTAGAGTCTATCCCTATTTATTTTGGGATAGGCTCTTAGCTGCTTCAAATGAAGATGAGGCGGTAACATTATTCGTTTCAATTGAAGATAAAGACTTTAAGCAGTAAAACAACAATAGGTTGGCAAAAGTCAATCTGAGCTGCGGGCAAGGTATCAATACAAGTGTAAATCCACAGGGAGCGGCCCGGAGGCCGCCCCCTGCAAATTTTATTTGATGGTCATGCTCTTAACCTCGTCCCCCAGCAGGGCGGCGAACTGGTCCAGGGTCATAGCGCCCAGGTCCTCGCCGGAGCGGTGCCGGACGGAGACGGTGCCGTTCTCCATGTCCCGGTCGCCCACCACCAGCATATAGGGGATTTTCTCCAGGGTGGCCTCCCGGATCTTCTTGCCGATCTTCTCGTTGCGGCCGTCCACCTCCACCCGGAAGCCCTGGGCGTCCAGCTTTTTGGAGACCTCCCCGGCGTACTCCTCGGCCCGGTCGGTGACGGGCAGCACCTTCACCTGGACGGGAGCCAGCCAAGCGGGGAAGGCTCCGGCGAAATGCTCGGTAATCACGCCGATGAACCGCTCGATGGAGCCCAGCACCACCCGGTGAATCATCACGGGGCGGTGCTTCTGGCCGTCCTCGCCGGTGTACTCCAGCTCGAACCGCTCGGGCAGCTGGCTGTCCAGCTGGATGGTGCCGCACTGCCAGGTCCGGCCCAGGGAGTCGGCCAGATGGAAGTCCAGCTTGGGGCCGTAGAAGGCCCCGTCCCCCTCGTTGACCACAAAGTCCTTGCCCATAGCGGTGATGGCGGCTTTCAGGATGTCCTGATTCAGCTCCCACTCCTCCACGGTGCCGATGTGGTCCTCGGGCATGGTGGACAGCTCGATGGTGTAGCTCAGGCCAAAGACATTATAGACCTCGTCAAAGAGCCGCACCGTCTCCTGAATCACGTCCTGCATCTGCTCCCGGGTCATGAACACATGGGCGTCGTCCTGGTTGAAGCAGCGCACCCGGAACAGGCCGTGGAGGGCGCCGGACAGCTCATGCCGGTGGACCAGGCCGATCTCCCCCACCCGCAGGGGCAGCTCCCGGTAGGAGTGGGGCTCGCTGGCATAGACCAGCATGCCGCCGGGGCAGTTCATGGGCTTGACGGCGAAGTCCACCTCGTCGATGACAGTGGTGTACATGTTGTTCTTATAGTGGTCCCAGTGGCCGGACCGCTCCCACAGCTGCCGGTTGAGCATGATGGGGGTGGAGATCTCTACATAGCCGTACTTCTTGTGGACCTTCCGCCAGTAGTCCAGCAGGGTGTTTTTCAGGGTCATGCCCTTGGGAAGGAAGAAGGGGAAGCCGGGGCCCTCGTCCCGGAGCATGAACAGGCCCAGCTCCTTGCCCAGCCGGCGGTGATCCCGCTTCTTGGCCTCCTCAATCTTGGCCAGGTACTCGTCCAGCTCGTCCTTCTTGGGGAAGGCCACGCCATAGATGCGCTGAAGGGTCTCCCGGTTGGAGTCACCCCGCCAGTAGGCGGCGTTGCAGGCGGTGAGCTTGATGGCGTTGCCCTTGATCCGGCCGGTGGAGTCCAGGTGGGGACCGGCGCACAGGTCGGTGAACTCCCCCTGCTTGTAGAAGGAGATGACCGCGTCCTCGGGCAGGTCGTTAATGAGCTCCACCTTGAAGGGCTCGCCCTTCTCCTCCATGAACGCTACCGCCTCGGCCCGGGGCAGCTCAAACCGCTCCAGCTTCAGCTTCTCCTTGCAGATTTTCCGCATCTCGGCCTCCAGCTCAGCCAGCTGGCCCTCGGTGAAGGGCTCGGGGGTGTCGAAGTCATAGTAGAAGCCGTTGTCGATGCTGGGACCGATGGCCAGCTTCACCTCGGGATGGAGCCGCTTCATGGCCTGGGCCAGCACATGGGAGCAGGTGTGCCAATAGGTCTTGCGGTATTCCTCGTTTTCAAAGGTGTACAGGTTTTCTTCGGACATTGGAATAGCCTCCTTAATATGGTTGTAGGGGCGGATATCATCCGCCCGTTTCTGCCGGACCGCCAACGTGGATAGCGGGCGGATAATATCCGCCCCTACACACATGCCGTCCGGTTCGGGGCAAAACAAAACGCCTCACCCCTGAGAAAATTCAGGGGTGAGACGGTAACATCCCACGGTTCCACCCTGCTTGCGGTCTATAGAACCGCCGCTTGTGAGCGCTGTAACAGGCGCGCCTGGCCCGGTCCTCCCGGGCGGCTCCGGAGTGGTACCGGTCCGCCGCCGCACAGGACGCTTTCAGCGCGGGGCGTCCCTCTCTGAGTGCTTTCGCGGGCCTCTTCTCCGTCAAAGCCACTTTGACAGGGCTACTATATCACCCGCCCGGGAAGATGTCAAGAGGGAACTTAACCCCGTCAGGGTAATACAATGTACCATTGATCTCAACCAAAGGCTCCCTCCCCGAGGGAGCTGTCAGCGAAGCTGACTGAGGGAGTCCCCCCGTCCCCGCCGCGCGGACAAAGGCTCCCTCCCCGAGGGAGCTGTCAGCCGCAGGCTGACTGAGGGAGTCCTCAAGGTCCCCGCAGGCCTCCGGAGGACTCCCTCCGTCACGGCTTCGCCGTGCCACCTCCCT
>CANSDP010000058.1 GCA_947645675.1 uncultured Bacillota bacterium | reverse complement strand
AAAACTACAAAATTTCTTCGGCGTTTTCTTACAATTTCATATCGGCGTTGACAATCTCCAGATCCGCTGGGGAGAACAGCAGATTGCGTGAGTTTGGCGGCTGGTGGGTTCCGCTTGCCGCAGTATATCAGAGGGGACGGCTGTTTAATGCAGCCGTCTCCTGCATTTTATTGACCGGCGCAGATGCCCCTAGCAGATACTACAATCAAAAATCATAAATCAGAAGGAGCATATCGTGATGGAATTTTATCAAACCCAAATGGGACGCGCTTTTTTTGAGCGACAAGTCCCTCAGCTGATCGACGCGGTGAACGCACTCGCCGCTGCACTGTCTAAACCTGTACCAGCAGCGGTCCTGCCGGTATCCGCTGATCCCAATTTTCTGCGCAACCTCTTTTTTGGGGATTATGAGCCGGAAATCTTCAAGGTTTCTCCGGAGCTTCAGCGGCTCGGTCAGACGGTAAGCCAGGACTATAAGGCCCTGACGGCAACACTGTCCGAGGACAGCATGAAGCTGTTGGAGGAGTATGAAACTGCGTTGTCGGAGCGCAACATCGCTGTGACAGAACGGGCGTATGAGGCCGGTATCCGTGCCGCTGTGCAGATGATCATGGCCGGATTATCCCGCCCCGCTTCCAGTGAGGAGGGGGACTGAGATGGTAAAAATTTCGATTCACAAGCCCCGCTGTGCGACCTGCCCGTACTATGAGATCCACAGCGAGCCGGTACCCAGAAAAGTGAGAGGGGCGTTTCTCCAGGTGGGATGCCGCTATTGCTCCGGTGGAAAGAAGATCAGGGTATTCAAGCGTTCTGATCCAAAGGTCTACGTTCCTTCGTGGTGTCCGCGCCGTAAGGAGCCAGCTGAGATGCGCATTTATTGCTATAAAGATACCAACGCATGGTTCCTGAACTTCCTTTTGGAGCAGGATGGCGTCCGCCGTTTTCCCTCTGGGCATGAGTACGCGGTGCGGCATAAGTGCAGCACTGAATTGACTGCAAAAGGGTTTTATGAATTGACCGAACAGAAGCTGGTTGACGATATTCTGGGATTTCCTGTATCAAACAACGAGGTCATCGAGATCGACGATGGCCTGAAACCCTACTTCTTCGTCGTCCATGAATATGGAGTTGAGCTTCTGGCCTATTTTGACCGGGACAGTGCGCGCAAAAACAAGCTGGACCGGACTGACCTGGAGGAGCCGGATACGGCTCTAGGTGATGAATAAGCTTTTCGATTGGGAGCGTCGTCTTTGCGGCGCTTCCAATCTTTCAGACATGAAAGGATGCGGATAAAATGATCTATATGGATAATGCGGCTACCACAAAAATGACTCCGGCGGTCATTCAGGCCATGCTCCTGTGTATGGAGGACATATGGTACAACCCCTCCAGTCTGTATGCCCCCGCCCAAAGGGCCGCGGAGGCTCTGAGGGATGCCCGGGTGCGTATTGCGGCCTGTCTCAACGCCTCTCCCGACGAAATCATCTTTACGTCGGGGGGCAGCGAGGCGGACAACCAAGCGATTCTCTCCGCCGCCCGGGCAGGCGCACAGGCTGGAAAGCGGCACATCATCTCCACGGCCATTGAGCACCATGCTGTCCTGCACACCTTGGAAAAGCTGGAGCGGGAGGGCTATGAGGTCGAATTGCTGGATGTCCGTTCCGACGGTGTCATTTCCGCCGAACAGGTGGAGCGGGCCATCCGGGAGGATACCTGCCTTGTAACTGTCATGTATGCCAACAATGAGATTGGCTCCATCCAGCCCATCTCCAAGATCGGCGCTGTATGCCGGGAAAAGGGCGTTACATTCCACACGGACGCAGTACAGGCGGCGGGCCACCTCCCCATTGACGTACAGGCGCAGAGTATTGGTCTGCTGTCCCTGTCCGCCCACAAATTCCACGGGCCGAAGGGGATCGGGGCGCTGTATGCCCGTAACGGAATCCCCATGACCCGACTGATAGAAGGCGGGGACCAGGAGCAGGGCCGTCGTGCCGGAACGGAGAATGTGCCGGCCATCATGGCTATGGCGGCGGCGCTGGAGGAGGCTTGCTCCCACATGGCGGAGAACACGCAAAAGGTGTCCGCTCTTCGGAACCGGCTGATTATGGGGCTGTCTCAAATCCCTGATGTTGTTTTGAACGGTGATCCGGAAAACCGGCTGCCCGGAAATGTGAACTTTTCATTTGAGGGGATCGAGGGGGAGAGCTTGGTGCTGCTGTTAGACCAATACGGCATCTGCGCCTCCACCGGCTCTGCGTGTACCGCTCAGTCTCTGTCCCCCAGCCATGTGCTGCTGGCAATCGGCCGCTCCCATGAGGCGGCGGCCGGTGCACTCCGGCTCTCTCTCAGCGAGGACAATACCCAGGCGGATGTGGATGAAGTGCTGCGCATTGTTCCGGGGCTTGTGAGGGAACTGCGAGGGAA
The DNA here is from genome assembly GCA_947645675.1 of uncultured Bacillota bacterium. Classification (GTDB taxonomy): domain Bacteria; phylum Bacillota; class Clostridia; order Oscillospirales; family Oscillospiraceae; genus Lawsonibacter. Next base: position 4,826 of record CANSDP010000058.1, on the reverse strand, counting down.
GAGGGTCAGAAACCCCTTCCAGCGGCCACTTTAGGCTTGCGCAACGCTTATACTTCGGCTATAATAGGACTATAATAAGAATATAGCCGAGAACAGGAGGAGAACACAATGTATATCAAACGTCACATGGAGCAGTTGTTGGAACAGATCACCGGGCAGTATCCTGTTCTCCTGGTGACCGGCCCCCGGCAGGTGGGGAAAACTACCATGCTGGAGCACCTGGCCCAAAAGGAGGGCCTGGGCAGGGAGACGGTCACGCTGGACGACCTGACGGTTCGGGAGCTGGCAAAGACTGACCCGAAGATGTTCTTTCAGCTCCACAAGCCCCCGCTGCTGATCGACGAGGTGCAGTATGCCCCGGAGCTGTTTCCCTACATCAAAATGATGGCAGACAGCCGCCGCCAGCCGGGGGACTTTTGGCTGACCGGCTCCCAGCTCTTTTCCATGATGGAGGGCGTTCAGGAGTCCCTGGCCGGCCGGGTGGCGCTGTTACAGCTCTCCCCGCTGTCCTATGGGGAGATCATGGAGGATGACAACACGCCGCCCTTCCGGGTGGAGTTGTCCGCCCTGACGGAGCGGCAGAGCTGCCGGACGGTGCTGGACACCCCCGCCATCTTTCAGCGGATCTTCACCGGAGGAATGCCGGCGCTGGTCAGCGGGCAGTATGCCAACCCCAACATCTTTTATTCCAGCTACATCAGCACCTATCTGGATCGGGACGTGCGGCGGCTCTCCGCCGGCATTGACGATTTGAAGTTTCTGGGCTTTCTTCGGGCCGCCGCCGCCCGGGCCGGCCAACAGGTCAACTACAAGGGCATTGCGGACGACGCGGAGATCGACCAGGCCACGGCCAAAAGCTGGCTCCACATCCTGGAGACCCTGGGCATCGTGTTTCTGCTCCGGCCCTACTCCAACAATGTGCTGAAGCGGACGGTATCTACCCCCAAGCTGTATTTCTATGATACGGGCCTCGTCTGCTATCTCACCCGCTGGAGCAGCCCGGAGACGGCCATGAATGGGGCCATGAACGGGGCGCTGCTGGAGAATTACACAGTGTCGGAGATCGTCAAGACTTATCAAAACGCCGGACAGGAGCCGTTCTTGTACTACTACCGGGACAAGGACGCCCGGGAGATTGATCTGCTGCTGGAGCAGGATGGGAAGCTGTTTCCCATTGAGATCAAGAAGATGGCCGCGCCGCCGAAAAAGCTGACAAAGGTATTTGAGCTGATCGGCAAGTCCCCTCTGGAGCGGGGAGCCGGCGCGGTGCTGTGTATGGCTGACAGGCTGGGAGCCTTTGACCAGGATAACCTGATTGTTCCGATTTCCCTGATTTGAGAACAGCATATCATGATGAAAAGGAGCTGGCAGACTGGGTAAGTCTGTCAGCTCTGCTTTTCCAAACACAAAAAGGAGTGTCTTTATGAAAATCAATACATACAGAACGATTCTGGAGCAGATGTGGCAGGAAGATAAAAATGCTTTGCGCCCAATGCGGAAATTCCTTCGCTCTGCCTGCGGTGCGGCAAGCCGTTGAACCGGCGGCTTGTGGTGAACGCCCTTAGCCGCTACGCAGATGTGCATATCTGTGAGAACTGCGGGATGGATGAAGCGCTGCGAGACGCCTGCGGTCAGGTGCTCCCTATGTGGGAGTGGTATGCGTTCTCATGTGGAGGGGATCTGAACCTCCACAGTGACGGGCCTACTCTGACAACGGCCTGCGGTTTCAGCCACATTTATGACGGCCCCCAAAAGCAGTTTCCGCTTAATCACCTGGAGCATCCGGTCAGCGAGCTGGTCTACTCTCGTTCCGATTATGATGACCGGAGATGGTGGACGACTTGGCATCACGGCAGCGAAGAACGTATTGTACCAGAACTGGCAGAGGAGATCGACCAATTCACAGAGGCCCTGCTTCAGCTGCCTGAGTTCAAAACGCTGGATACGATGACTCGCTTTTGCGGGGCCAGCGCACAACCCACCAACGACAGCACGAAGTTCAACTTGTATGCTGCGACGGAACACTTTTATATTTGGCTCCGGATGATCACACGGGTCAGGGACTATAACCTTTACTGTCACTTCTATCTGAAAGAAGCAGCAGACAATATGGGGCAAATGTAATAAAGCAAAAATATACCGAAGGTATCTGTTGCGTCACAGAAATTTTACAAATAATAGATCAGCTTGATGTTACCCCAATTTTATCCTGATATTCGCCATGTAAACTGCTGTTGTGGCAGTAAATTCCTAAATTCTCCTGGGCTTGACGGATAGAAGGGTGGTGGAGTCAGTGAGCGGGGGCAATCGAATAGTGCTCAACATGAAAAGCGGCCTTTACTCAGACAATGGGTAAAGGCCGCTTCTGCTATTCGACAATCTTCGCTGTCTTTCGAGCCTGAACCGGCATAATTTCATACTCCATTTGGCAAGGGCGGCAGCGTCGGCTGCCACAGAACAAAGAGTTTTAGGATTCGTTGACCGCCTGTGTGATGTCCGTATAACTGCGGACAGGGAGCAATGTTATGGATTATAAAATCTATAACATTGAGCTGGTCAATCGCCTTTCGGCGTGGCAACACACGGCCTTTAAGACAAAGACTTCTATTCCGATTGCCCTTCCAGGCAGAGAGCGGGAGCCTGCGACCAAAGCGGGCGAGCCTCCGCCTGATCAACAGGAGCCTGTTGATCCACTCAATGTTATCACATGGGATGCAGCGGATTTTGTGCTTTGCCACAAAGTCCGCTGCTCTTTTCGTTGTTTCCCGACCCGGTGCCGCGGCCCGCCTCCCCGTCTGAATTTCCCAAAATTCAGACGAAATGGAGGTACCGCTATGCGGTATAGAAACAATGGGCAGGGGGAGGACAATATCCTGCAAAATCAGTTTACCACCTATTTGGTGACGGCCATCCGCTGGCAGAAGATCGCCTATCTGAAAAAGCGCACGAAGCTGGGGACGCATGAACTCCCTACCGACTTTGACAGTGCTTTCGCGCAGATGCTGGAGACACAGGGGACGAGTGCTGCTTCCGTGGAGCAGCCGGTGCTGGACAGCCTGATGCTGGCCCAGGCGCTCGGTCAGATCAGTGACCGGGAGCGATACATCTTTTTTGCGCGCGCACTGGAGAAGCGCAGCTTTGACGATCTTGCCGCAGAACTCGGCATGGGGTATAAGGGAGTCGCCGCAGCCTATTACCGGGCAGTCCAGAAATTGAAAAAGGAGATGTGAGGGAAGACCATGAACTTTAAGGAACTGCTGTCCCGGGCCAAGGACGACGACCTTCAGGCGAAGGAGGCCCTTCTGAAACGCTACAAGTCCCTGCTGTTGAAGGAGGCTATCATCGACGGCGTATTTGACGAGGATCTGTACCAGGAACTCTGCGTGACACTGTTGGACTGCATCCGTAAATTCCGCATCTAAGCAATGAAAGAAAGGGACGAAAGCTCTATAATATCAGGCTTTCGTCCCTTTCACCTTGACTTATCAAGTCTATACATGTAGGTGGTTAATCAGAGTTGTTTGTTGGTAGTTGGGCTATCAGACAGCCGCACCGAAATCATGGATGCCGCGTTTTTCTCCACCGAATTGAGGATAAAACCGGCCAGATCGCAGGCGTAGAAATCTCCTATTGTTTCCAATCCCCGTTCAAGGATACAGCGGTTGAGGGCGGCATAACCTGCGGAGATGTCCCAACGGCCCCGGCAGCAGAGGTACAGATAATTCCCGGCGGGCTTCTCCTTATAATAGGGGAAGTCCGCTTTTTCTTTGATTCGGGTATAGAGGTGGCTGATGGCCCCTGGCCCGCCCTGCTCCCCCGGCTGGTGGATGGCCCCCAGCTGGAAGTCGGTCTGTATCCCGTATTGGCTGCACAGCGCCCGACACCGCTCCAGCACAACGATCAATGCTTCATCCTCGCTGGCCTCCGGGGTCATCAGCCCCTCCAATTCCCTAACGGGGAGGGCCAGCAGGTGCTCCCGCTCAAACCAGGCGGTCCGGGGGATCATGTCCGGCCCCGACTCAAACTCCAAGCTGTGCAGGGCGCCGAACAGCACAAAGTCCATGTGCTCCAGCTTCTGCCGCTCCGCTTCCAGGCGGACCCGCTGTTCCCGCAGCAGCTCCAGCGTTTTGGCGGTGTTCTGTCCCTGGAGACAGCGGCGGATCTCCTCCAGGGGTGTGCCCGTCTGGCGGAAGATGGAGATGGCGTAAAAATCGTAGAACTGCTCCACGTCGTAGTAAAAATAGCCGTTGTCCCCCTGGTGGGCTGGGAGGAGCAGACCCACGTCTTTGTAGTGGCGCAGAGTTTCCTTGGTTGTGCCGCACAGGGCGGCGAAAGCCCCGGAGGTCAGCCATCCTTTTTTTCGCTCCATAAAAATTTCCTCCAAGAATTAAAAATACCCCTTGACTGCGTGGCGGCCACACGGTTTATGATACCCCCTGTCAGAAATAATTGCAAGTCCACTGGACAACAATATGAGAAAACAGGAGGTTTTTGATATGGATTTTGGATGCAGCAGCTTTACCTGGAGGACAAAGGATGGCCGGCACCTTTTGGGACGGACCTACGACCAATTCGGAGACCTGACGGCCAACTGGGTAATCAGTGTTCCACAGGGGATGCCCTGTGCCCCCGGACTTCACGGGGAGGGGGCGGTCTCCGGCGAATACAGTTACACCGGTATGGCGGTGCTTGGCTTCGGGGAGCCCATTCTGGTGGACGGGGTAAACTCCGCTGGCTTGATGGGGGCCTTGCTCCATTTCCCAGAGTATGCGGTCTATGAGGAAAGTGCCGGCCCGGGCAGAACCGCCGTCCATCCGGGCCGTCTG
>CANSDP010000057.1 GCA_947645675.1 uncultured Bacillota bacterium | reverse complement strand
CTCTTTTATTCTGTCAGAGTTTGTCGTTTACACGGATTTTTATGGGGTCTCTATCTGAAAGGTGTTCTGATCCCTACTCTCCATCCAGGGGATATCGTGGTAATGGACAATCTCAGGACCCATCATATCCAAGCGGTGGGTGAACTGCTGCATGGTGCTGGAGCAGAGGTCCTTTATTTGCCTCCATACAGTCCGGATTTGAATCCGATTGAAAAGCTCTGGTCTAAAGTGAAGGCTATTTTGAGAAAGCTTCGCGTCCGTTCTCCCGATGCCCTTGATGATGCAATTCACTTTGCTCTCAACTGTGTTTCTGCTGCCGATTGCGTTGGCTGGTTCTGTTGCGCTGGCTATTGTTTATTTTGAGAATTGCTCTAATTTCGCAAGAGGTCTATTTCTCAATCTCTTTCCTGGTTTTCTCCATTTTTTGAGCCGTACGATCTGCCGGCGTACCTGTGTGAGTTCTCCTCCATTCATTTTTCGTAAATCTATGTGCTGCATGCTGCCTATTTTATCACTTTTTGGTCCATATTCCTAGATGGTTTTTCGGAAATGAGAGCAAGCCTCAAACTATTTGACCAATCATAACGAATCATGATACACCACCCTGGCTATGGTCCGAGCGGCAGCTAATCCGCCGCAGGCTGCAGGGGGTGCCGGAAAAGCCGCGGGAGGCTGCGGAATATTTCGGTATTGGGGAGCATAAACTTCGAGATCTTCTTGACAGAAATCCTGACAAAAATTTATCTGTATGGAATGGAAATTGTCAGCTTATTCGCCGCAAAAGATTTGAAGAATACCTTGATGATGTGATTCTATTACTTGAAATCCAATGAAGGGCATGGTATAATGTATACAAGTATATGGATGCGAAAAGGGTGCAAAGGAGCCTATATAGCTGGAAATCAATTTAAATAGCCATGATTTCATAGCTTACACAGCGGTATGCGGAGTAGAGAAACAATTCCCCGCCATGAAGCCCCTGGACTGACGGGCGGCCGCGGCGCGCGGGGTCCGAAGGGCTCGGCCCCTGAATCAGGCTATCTGACACCACAGGAGGACGCTATGAGCAAAACCGGCAAACCGTTTACCCCGAAGGAAAAAAAGAAGGGCTCCCACCGGCTCCGCAACATCGCTGTCGCGCTGTGCGTGGTAGCGGCGGTGGGGAGCGCATCCTCCAGAGGCAGCCGCCAGGAGTCGGAGCGCATCTACGCCGCCGCCGTGGACCTGACCGTCAGCGGAGCGTATGAGGAGGCCCTGGAGCAGCTGGAGGAAAAGGATCTGAGCGGCTATAAGGAGGCCGACGGCCTCGCCCGGTATCTGGACTGCCTGCGCTACGCCCAAACCAACGAGGAATCCGCCTACTACTACGACTACCTCACCAACGAGCTCCAGCAAATTCAGTTCGAGGACGACGGCCTTGCTCAGCATCTCGACCGCTTTTCCAGTCAGATCCTGGACGACAGCGCTTCCTTTGACGGGCAGCTTCAAGCGGTGAAGGACATCGAGGCGCGCATCGGCGAGCTGTCCCAGCTCACTTATGAGCCCCAAAATTTACAGGATGTGCAGTCCGCGGTGGAGACGGCCCGGCGGGAGTATGACAGCGCCCCGCCCGTAACCCGGGAGCGTGTCTCCAACCTCTCCGAGCTGGAGGAGGCGGAGCAAAGGACGGCCGAGCTCCAGCGTCAGGACGAGGAGAACCGCGCCGAGGTTCAGCGTCTGGTCTCTGATATCGACCAGCTGGGCGCCGTCACCCTGGACAGCAAGGACCAGCTGGACAAGCTTCAAGCCGCCCGCTCCAGCATTCCCAGCTATTTGAGCGGCGCTGTTACCAACAGCGATCAGCTGGACGCCGCCCTCCTCCAGTACACAGACCTCCAGGCCAAGGAGGAAAAACGCCTGGCCGACGAGGCGGAACGGCAAAAAAAGCTGGAGGAGGAGAAAAAGAACCAGTCCTCCACCAACAAGGGCGACGGCTGGAAGGACGCCGGAAACGGCAAACAGCCCTCTGTCTCCGACTCCGGACAGACGGTATACTGGGTCAAAAGCGGCAAGGTGTACCACAGCACTCCCGACTGTGCGTCCCTGAGCCGGTCCAAAAACATCCGCTCCGGGACCATCAGCCAGTCCGGCAAGCCCCGAGGATGCAAAAACTGCTGCTGAATTTGACCGCCCCGCGCCAGAACGGCGCGGGGCGGCTTTCCTTTGTTCTGAGAGCGGATTCTTGTTTAACTCCGCTAAGGTTTTTTCCGGTTCTGCCTGCGGTATTCCATGGGGCTGATCCCTTCCAGGCGGCGGAAGCACTGGGAGAAATAGCTGGGGGAGGAAAAGCCCAGCATCTGGGCGATCAGAGACAGGTTATGGTCGGTCTCCCGCAGGAGGAAGCGGCTTTCCGCAACCCGGCGGGAGATTAAATAATTGATCGGGGAAACGCCGAACTCCCGTCGAAAGGCGTGGGCCAGGTAATATTTATTCACATGGGCCAGCTGAGCCAGCTGGTCCAGGCTCAAATTCTCCTTAAAGTGGTTGTCGATATACCGCCGCACAATACCGCACTCCCGGCTGACTCTGGGGGACTCAGGCTCTGAGCCCAGGTCTAAATTCTCCTGCCGCTCCAGCAGAACCAGCACCGTCTCCAGCAGGTGGCGGCACACCTCCTCATGGCCGGCCAGCCCCTCCCGGGCCTCCTGGAGCATCAGCTCCAGACAGGTCATCAGCTCCCGCCAGCCGCTGTGGAGGTGGAGCATACTGTAGCCGCCCGCCCCGCCTACGGCCTCCAAGCCCTCCACCCCCAAAACGATATACTCCAACGGGCTGTCTAACTGGCTCAGCTCGGTGTGGGGAACGTTGGCGTTGACCACAATCAGGTCATGGATGGCTACGGGGAATTCCTCATGCTGGGTGCGGAAGCGGCCGTGGCCGTCAGTGATAAAAAACACCTCGGCGCAGCCGTGGGTGTGGAGGTTGGAGTTCCACTCCTTTGAATATTGAGTTTTTGAGAGATAGCTCAGCCGCGGGGCCCCGCGGCCGGGCGGCATTTCCGCCGCCCGGAAAAAGCTGTGTTGATAGCGGCTCAAAAAACATCCCTCCTGCGCAATTTCGCAAAAATCAATGGGGGCGGCAATTTTTCTTCTATTATAACGCGTTTTTTTGTATTGTGCAACTTTTGTATTTTAATGTGAAATATCGAGGAGAAACTGTCGCTGTGCACAGAATAGACGGGAATCAAAGGGATGGCCTATCCAATATCTCCAACAGGCGCCGGAGAAAAGAATAGAAATTTGACAAAGTGCAAAGGAGCAATATCTCTAAAGAGTTGCGCAAGAACAGGGCTGTTTTCCCGGTCGGGAGACATATATACTATGCACATAGGGCCGTTGTACCGGCCAACTGCGTTTGTCTACATTTTTAAGGAGGTTAAGAAACGATGAAAAAGATGTTAAGCCTGCTCCTGGCGTCGGCCATGTCCCTGTCCCTGCTGGCCGGCTGCGGCGGCGCGCCCCAGACGCCCCCTGCCCAGTCCAACCCGCCCGCCAACGGCTCCAACACCAGCCAAGGCAACACCAGCACTCCCGAGCCCGCCACCCCCGCCGGCCCCATCAAGGTGGCCGCCCTGTCCTCCGGCTATGAGACCACCTACCCCGGTATGTGGCAGGAGGTCTGCGACGCTTTCACCGCCGAGACCGGAGTTGAGGTCCAGCTCACCCTGGAGAAGAACCTGGAAGATGTGATCGGCCCCTCCATGCAGGGCGGCGACTATCCCGACGTGGTCCTGCTGGCCACTGGCCGCGAAAAGGGCCTGACCGAGCAGTTTATCAAGGATAAGCTCATGACCGACATCACCGACGTGCTGTCCATGACCATCCCCGGCGAGAACGCCACCGTCAGCAGCAAGCTGATCCCCGGCTTCGTGGGCACCAACGCCACCAACCCCTACGGCGACGGCAAGACCTATCTGGCCCCCATGTTCTACTCCCCCTGCGGTCTGTTCTACAACGCCGGGCTGTTTGCGGAGAAGGGCTGGACCGTCCCCACCACCTGGGACGAGATGTGGGAACTGGGCGACAAGGCCGCCGCTGAGGACATCGCCCTGTTTACCTACCCCACCACCGGCTATTTCGATGCTTTCTTCTACGCTCTGATGTACTCTGTGGGCGGCGCGGACTTCTTTAACCAGGCCACCTCCTACGCCGAGGGCGTTTGGGACACCGCCGAGGGCCAGCAGTGCTTTGACATCGTGGCCAAGCTGGCCGAGTACACCGCCAAGGTGACTCCCGCTCAGGCCAACGAGAGCGACTTCAGCCAGAACCAGCAGCTGATTCTGGACAACAAGGCCCTGTTCATGCCCAACGGCACCTGGATCGTGGGCGAGATGGCCGACGCTCCCCGCGAGGACGGCTTCCAGTGGGGCATGACCGCTCTGCCCGCCGCCCAGGCCGGCGGCGCGGGCGCCAGCTATGCCTTCCTGGAGCAGATCTGGATTCCCTCCGGCGCCGCCAACGTGGACGCCGCCAAGCAGTTTGTCGCCTATATGTACAGCGACGCAGCCGCCGATATCTTCCTGAAGGGCGGCGCGGTCCAGCCCATCAACGGCATCGTGGAGAAGCTGGATGGCGACAACGTAATGTTCTACTCCATCTATGACGCCGGCGCCAGCGCCGTGGTAGGCATCTTCTCCGCCTATGAGTCCGTGGCCGGCCTGGGCACCGTGCGTGAGGTCTTCTTCGATCCCGTCAACGGCCTGGTCAGCGGCAATGTGACCAAGGACCAGTGGATTGCCGACATCAAGGCCGCCAGCGACGAAATGCGGGAGAATCTGGTATAATAACAATCGCGAGTCTGAATCAATAGTCTGTCATGCAGGCGGCGGTGAGTGTGATCTGCTCACCGCCGCCGCTGATTTGAGAGAAAGGAGCGATTCCATGCGCAGCAAAGGCCGCAGCCGCTTTATTGTCCTGTGCGTCGCCCCGGCAGCCATCCTGTTTTTCATCTTTATGGTCATGCCCACCTTTAATGTGTTCCGCATGTCTCTCTTTGAGCGGGGAGCCTATTCCCCCACCGAGACCTTTGTGTGGCTGAGCAACTTCAAGGTCCTGTTCAAGGACGCCAAGTTCATCACCTCCATGCAGAACACTATTTTGCTCATCGTCACCGTGACTATCATCACCTTTTTCTTCGCCATCGTCTTCGCTGCCATCCTGACCCGGGAGAAAATCAAGGGCCAGAACTTTTTCCGCATTGTTTTCTACATCCCCAATATTCTGTCCGTGGTGGTCATCGCCGGTATCTTCTCCGCCGTCTACAAGCCGGAAAACGGTATGCTGAACAGCATTTTTTCCCTCTTCGCGGGGCGGGAGATCATGGTGCTCTGGAAGGACCAGCCCATGGTGATTGTCAGCATCATCATCGCCATGGTGTGGCAGGCCATCGGCTACTACATGGTCATGTACATGGCCTCCATGGCCGCGGTCCCCATGGACCTGTATGAGAGCGCCAGCCTGGACGGCGCGGGCCGGCTGAAGCAGTTCTTCCAAATCACCCTGCCACTGATCTGGACCAACATCCGCACCACCCTGACCTTCTTCATCATCTCAACCATCAACATGGCCTTCCTGTTTGTCAAGGCCATGGTGGCCAAGGGCAGCTCCGACGTGGCCCTCAGCTTTATGTACAACCAGAAGGACGCCGGCCTCTACGGCTATTCCATGGCTGCCGGCGTTGTGATTTTCCTGTTCTCCTTCCTGCTGTCCGCCCTGGTGAACAGGGTGACCCGGCGGGATGTGCTGGAAATGTAAGGAGGCGCGGATATGAATACGACAAAAAAGACGTCCTCCAGCGAGACGCTGTATAAGGTTTTCATCTATGTGGTGCTGGCTATGCTGGCCATCGTTATCATCGTGCCGGTGGCCTGGGTGTTTCTGGCCTCCATCAAGCAGAACAGCGAGTTCTACGGCAACCCCTGGACCCTGCCCGCCTCCTTCTACTGGAAGAACTTTGTGGATGCCTGGAACGCCGCCAGCATGGGCAGCTATATGCTCAATTCGGTGATTGTCACCGTCCTGTCCCTGGCAATCCTGCTGGTGGTAGCCCTTCCCGCGGCCTACTGCCTGTCCAGGTTCCGGTTCCGGGGCGGCCGGTTCCTGAACGTCGCCTTTATGGCCGGACTGTTCATCAATGTCAACTACATTGTGGTGCCCATCTTTCTGATGCTGCGGGACTGGGACAGCTGGATCAACTACTTTTTCGGCAAGACCGTCTTTTTGAACAACCTGTTCATGCTGGCCATCGTATACGCCGCCACCGCCCTGCCCTTTACCATTTACCTGCTGTCGGGCTACTTTGCCACGCTCCCCCACGACTTTGAGGAGGCGGCCTACATCGATGGCGCGGGCTACGGCCAGGCCATGATCCGGGTGATTTTCCCCATGGCCCAGCCCTCTATCATCACTATCATTCTGTTCAACTTCCTGTCCTTCTGGAACGAATACATCATCTCTATGACCCTGATGAGCAGCTCTACCGGACAAAAGACTCTCCCTGTGGGCCTTCTGAACCTGATGCAGGGGCAGCAGTCCAAGGCGGAGTTTGGCATCATGTACGCCGGACTGGTGCTGGTAATGCTGCCCACCCTGATCCTCTATATGTGCGTGCAGAAGAAGCTGACCCAGGGCATGACCGTGGGCGGACTGAAAGGATAAGGTGATACCATGAGATTTTGGAAAGAACACACCAGCCTGCGGGTCACGCTGATCGCCCTGTTCTTTTTTCTGGGCCTGGGCCTGGTGGTCTACGGCTGGACTCTGACGGGCAAGCTGTCCGGGCTGGGGCTGATGCTTGTGGGCGTGATTTTGCTTCTGGCCGCTCTGATGATCTACAACAAGCCCTTTGAAACCGAAAAGCGAAAGCTGTAAAGGGAGGAACACATGACCGACATACACAAGACAGGCCGGGTGACCATCCCCACCGATGTGGACGTGGTCCCCGAAACTCTGGAGCTGCTCAAGCGCTGGGGGGCCGACGCCATCCGGGACTGCGACGGCACCGACTACCCAGAGGAGCTGAAGGGGGTGGACGCAAAGGTCTACTCCACCTACTACACCACCCGGAAGGACAACGCCTGGGCCAAGGCCAACCCCGACGAGGTCCAGCAGTGCTACATTACGACGGGCTTCCACACCGCCTCCGGCGGACAGCTTTCCATCCCCCTGATGCAGGGGGTGAGCGGCGAGCTGATGGAGGTCAACACCCGGGACGACATCAAGCGCTGGTGGGAGGTGATGGACCGCACCGCCGGACAGCCCGTCCCCCCCGACGCCTGGCGGTATGAGGCGGGCAATGTCATCATTGACGCCCCCGAGGCCTTCCATGACTACACCGTCAGCTTCCTGGCCTATCTGATCTGGGACCCGGTCCACATGTACAACGCCGTCACCAACGGCTGGA
>CANSDP010000056.1 GCA_947645675.1 uncultured Bacillota bacterium | reverse complement strand
CCGCACATGGGGGTGCGCTCCTCCGGCGGCTTGTTCCGGTCCCGGGTGGTCAGGGTCAGGTCCAGCTCCTTGGACACCAGCCGGGCGTCCTCGTTGAACATCTCATAAAAGTCCCCCAGCCGGAAAAACAAAATGCTGTCCGGATTCTGGGCCTTAATGTCCAGATATTGCTGCATCATGGGGGTGAGTTCCGGCATAGGGATACCTTCTTTCAATCTATATCAGTTCTCCAAACAGCGACCACTTATTGGCCCCGGTAATCTTCACATCCCGGAACTGGCCCAGGGCGGAGGGGTTTCCAACCACCCGGATCAGGCGGTTGCCGGGGGTGCGGGCGGTGAGGTCCCAGCGGCTGTCATCGGACAGACCGTCGATGAGGCAGCGGAGGGTTTTCCCCACGTAGGCGGCGTGTTTTTCCTCGGAAATGGCGTCCTGGAGGGCGGTGAGGCGGTTGAAATTGGCCAGCTTCTCCTCCCGGGGCATGGAGTCGTCCATCTCGGCGGCGGGGGTGCCGGGGCGGGGGGAGTAGATAAAGGTGAACAGGGCGTCGAAGCGGACCTCCTCCAGCACGCGCAGGGTGTCCTCAAATTCCTCGGCGGTCTCCCCGGGGAAGCCCACAATCACATCGGAGGTGAGGACGATATCGGGGATCAAGGCCTTGAGGGCCCTGATTTTTTCCAAATACTCCGTCCGGGTGTGACGGCGGTTCATCACCTTGAGGATACGGTCGTTCCCCGCCTGGAAGGGCAGATGGAGCACCGGGGCCACCTTCTCGCACTTGGCCATGGTCTCAAAGAGCTTCCGGGTGGCGTCCTTGGGGTGGGAGGTCATGAAGCGGATGAGAAAGTCCCCGGGGAGGTTGTTCACCCGCTCCAGCAAACCGGCGAAGTCCATGGGCTCATCCAGATCCCTGCCGTAGGAGTTGACGTTCTGGCCCAGGAGGGTGATGTCCTTATAGCCCTCCTCGGCCAGCTGGCGCACCTCGGCCAGGATGTCCTCCGGCTTTCGGGACCGCTCCCGGCCCCGGACGTAGGGGACGATACAGTAGGAGCAGAAGTTGTTGCAGCCGTACATGATGGACACCCAGGCCTTGGCGCTGTCCTGCCGGACCACCGGGATACCCTCGGCGATGGAGCCCGGCTCGTCCGGGGTGAGGAACATCCGGCTGCGGCGGGTGAGGAGGGCGTGGACCATTTCCGGGAACTTCCAAAGCACATGGGGACCAAAGACCAGGTCCACGTGGCGGTAGGATTCCCGGATTTTTTGGGCCACTTGGGGCTGCTGGGCCATGCACCCGCACAGGCAGATCAGGGTATCCGGGTGGCGGCGCTTCACGTGGACCAGGGCCCCCACGTTGCCGAAGACCCGCTGCTCGGCGTGCTCCCGGATGGCGCAGGTGTTGATGACGATGATCCGGGCCTCCTCCTCGCTGCCGGTGAAGCCGAAGCCCATCTTTTCCAAATAGCCCCGGATGCGTTCGGAGTCGGCCTCGTTCTGCTGGCAGCCGTAGGTGTCCACAAAGGCCAGGGGCCGCTGGGGCCATTGGGCGGTGAGGCCGGCGACGGTCTGGCATATATTCAGCTGTTTTTCAATCTCGGCGGGGGAGATCACAGTGGTACGTTCCATAATAAACCTCCATAGGCGTCTGCTTGAATACTCTATTATACTATTTTTTTCCCGACGGCACAAGAGGGAGGAAATAGAGATTTAGCGGTCAAAAAACCCTTGGAAAAAGGCGTGGCTTGTGGTATAATGGATATAGTCTGATGTTGTGAGCACATTTTTGGAAAATGGAGGGAATACATATGAAAACGCTACAGAACACCAAGGGCAGCTCCAAGCAGAAACGAATCGGCAAAAAGGTCGGAAATGTGGTCGTCATCATGCTGGCGATCACTGTCGTGCTGGCGGTGGCAGTGTGCGCCTGGATGTTCCGTTCCCTGGTCCTCACCACGCTGGAGGCCCAGTGCGTCAGCGGCACCAACGTGCTCGCCTATGAGCTCAGCCGCGCCCGGGACGACGATGACATTGAGGCGACTTTGGAGACCCTGAAAAATTACATGAGCATGGAATTTACCATCTGCGAGGGCGACGTCCGGGCCTTTACCACTGTGGTCCAGAACGGCAAGCGGGCCGTGGGCACCAAGATGCCCTCAGAGATCTCGCAGATCGTCATTAAAGAGGGAAAGTCCTATGTGGGCCGGGCTGAGATCGCCGGGGAACAGCACGTCTGCTCCTATGTGCCCACCCGGGACGAAAGCGGCAAGGTGACCGGCGCTATCTTCGCCGGCGTCTCCGCCCACAAGACCGACTTTCAGGTGGAGATGGTCATGCTGATCGCCGCCGCCGTCAGCGTGCTGTCCATCATTGTGTGTATCCTGTTGCTGACCAAATATCTGCGGAAAAATGTTACCATTCCCCTGGGTGAGATCGCTCAGGTGGCCGAGCGGCTGGAGGCGGGCGACCTGGGCCTGGCCAGCAACGAGAACATCACTGTCTCCGTCCACTCCAACGACGAGATCGGGACGCTGGGTCATATCTTTGAGGACACCATCCAGCGGATGCGGGCCTACATCGGAGAAATTTCCTCCGTGCTGGGGGCCATCGCCAGCGGCGACCTGACCAGCCGCGTCCAGCAGGACTATGTGGGCGACTTCCAGTCCATCAAAAACTCCCTGGAGGACATCGAGTCCCGGCTGAATGAGACCATGCGCCAGATCACCGAGAGCGCCGACCAGGTGTCCTCCGGCTCCGATCAGGTGTCCAACAGCGCTCAGGCTCTGGCCCAGGGGGCCACCGAGCAGGCCAGCTCGGTGGAAGAGCTGTCCGCCACCGTCAGCGAGATTTCCGGCAACGCCCAGCGCACCGCCCAGGCCACCCGGGAGGCCGGCCAGTTCGTGGACCAGGCCGGCGCTCAGCTGAACATCAGCGTGGGATATGTCCAGCAGCTGAACACCGCTATGGCCCATATCTCCAGCTCCTCGGAGGAGATCTCCAAGATTATCGCAGCCATTGAAAATATCGCCTTCCAGACCAACATCCTGGCCCTGAACGCCGCCGTAGAGGCCGCCCGGGCGGGCTCCGCCGGCAAGGGCTTCGCCGTGGTGGCCGACGAGGTCCGCAACCTGGCCACCAAGTCCGACGAGGCCGCAAAGGCCACCAAGGAGCTGATCGAGAGCTCCATCAACGCCGTCAACGAGGGGACCGACGTAGTACACAAGGTGACCGAGTCCCTGGAGCGCACCAGCCAGAGTGCCGGAGGCGTCACTGAGAAGATGTCCATCGTGGTCCAGGCCGTGGAGGACCAGACCAACGCCCTGGCCCAGGTCACCGAGGGCATTGACCAGATCTCCGCGGTGGTTCAGACCAACTCCGCCACCAGCGAGGAGTCCGCCGCCGCCAGCGAGGAGCTGTCCTCCCAGGCCAGCCTCCTCAAACAGCTGATGAGCTCCTTCCGCTTAAACCGGAACGGGCGCTGGTAACCTCCATAACCCCGGGGCGGGGGCCGAAGGGCCTCCGCCCCTTTGTCATATCCGCCGTCCCCGCCTCATATGCTCTGTTACACTGGTATTTCATACTCAGGATAAGGAGTGGTACTATGGGGAACAGGATGGGACGGGCCCTGCGGCGGGGCGGAGCGCTGGGGCTGGTCCTCACCGCCGCATGGGCGGTAAGCCTCACGGCGGACATCAGCGCCTTGGGGGAGGGGCTGTCCGGCCTGGGCGGGGGACATACGCTGGCCGTCTCCCTGATGACATCTCAGCTGGGCCCGCTGCCCGGCCAGCACAAGGGGATTACCGGCTGGGGGAGGCTCCTGGTGGACAACTCCCCCCTTCTGGCCGCCGGGGAGGAGGCGGTGACCCAGCGCCTGGATGAGCCGGCGTCTCCCGGGCCCTCGGTTCCCGACGGCGCCCTCCCCTCCGACGGGGACGACGAGGAGGAGCCCGACCTCCAGCCCCCCCGCCCCGAGGACGGCATCGTGGAGATGACCGGCCAGGGGAAGGAGGGCAGTCAGTATCTGTCTGACGGCGGGATCTATGTCTATAACCGCACCGATCTGGCGCTGGATTCCTCCCTGCTCCAGGAGGGGACGGTGGATGTCCCGCTAGGGGAGGGACCCCAGATTTTGATTGTCCACACCCACGGCAGCGAGGCCTACTCCATGACCGACGGGGAGCTCTATGAGGAGAGCGATCCCTACCGCACCACCGACTGCACCCACAACGTGGTCCGGGTGGGAGAGGAGATGGCCACCGTCTTCCGGGCCTACGGCTTCCAGGTCATCCACGACACAACCCTGTGCGACTACCCTGCCTATAACGGGGCCTACAGCCGGTCCCAGGCGGTGGTGGAGCAGTGGCTGGCCCAGTACCCCACCATCAAGGTGGTGCTGGACGTTCACCGGGACGCCCTGGTGGGCGGCGACGGGGAGATTTACAAGATGGTCTCCACCGAGGCCGGGGAGAAGGTGGCCCAGGTGATGATGGTTCTGGGCACCGACGCCGGCGGGGCGGAGCACCCCCGGTGGCGGGACAATCTGGCCTTCGCCCTGAAACTTCAGCGCAATCTGGTCCGGGGCTACACCAGCCTGGCCCGCCCCACCGTCCTGCGGAAAAGCCGGTACAATCAGCAGCTGTGCCCCGGCTCCATCCTGGTGGAGGTGGGCGGCCACGGCAACACCCTCACCGAGGCCATTGCCGGAGGCCGTCTGTGGGCCGACAATGTGGCGAGAACGCTTCTGGAGATGAAATAGAAGCAATAACGCCGCCTCATCCCAACAGGCGGCAGCCATTTGTTGGGATGAGGCGGCTCTGCTTTTATTTGTTATCACCGGGCGGCGGCAAAGTTGTCCCGCTAAGGAAAGCCGAAGATTTTGTCTGTGCAGCGGGTTTCTTTGTCCCAATTCGACTCTGTGTTCCTGTCAGAACTCAATCTGTTGGATATCAGGGCAGTAAGCCTATATTGGGGTTCGAATCAATCTTCCCACTCCAAATTGCTTAGATAGTGTCTACACAAGATATCGGGACTGTGATAAAATGGAGACATCTTAAAAAGACAGGTGAGAAAAAGCTGGATGCTTCCTGCCACCGGCATGTTCCCAATGGGCGCCCTCGCCCCAGGCCCGACAGAACAGGCTTTTGTTCGCTCACAATGCTCTCTCCTTTTTCGGGCGGATGATATCCACCCCTACAAAACCTCCTGGCTGTAGGGGCGCATATCATGCGCCCGCTCTTTGAAAAAGGGGGGCCGGGCTTATGCCCGGACCCCTGGAGTATTTCTGTGCGTTAAAGAATGGATTAGCCCAGCAGCTGCAGAACGCCCTGGGGCACCTGGTTGGCCTGGGCCAGCATGGCCTGGGCGGACTGCACCAGGATGTTGTTCTTCACGTAGGACATCATCTCTTCGGCCACGTCGGTGTCGCGGATGGTGGACTCGGCGTCCTGAATGTTCTCGGCCATCACGGACAGGTTGTTCTGGGTGTGCTCCAGACGGTTCTGGTAAGCGCCCAAATCGCCGCGGACGGAGGACACGTGGTTGATAGCGTCCTTGATGGTGTCGATCGCCTTGGAGGCATCCTCGGCGGTGGCGATGCTCAGGCCGTCAACGCCCAGAGCCTCGGTCCGCATGCTTCCGATCTTCACGCCCAGCTGGTTGTAATCGTCGCTGGTGTCGCCGATCTGGAGGTTCAGAGCCTTGCTGCCCTTCGCGTTGGCGGCGGCCAGCTTCTCCTGCGCGGCGGCCAGCTCCTTCTTGGCGGCGTCCACGGCGGCGGCCTTGTTGGCCTCGGTGGTCTTGGTGTCCACAGCCTCGATCTTGATATAGTTCAGCAGGCCGTCCATGGTCTCCATGTCGGTGCTGTCCTTGGCGGTGGACAGCTGCTGGAGGGTGATCTTGGTCTTATCGGTCTTGTCCTGACCAATGGAGAAAACGCCATTGTTGCTCTTGGCGGCGGCCTCGGTCAGGCGGCTGGCGGCGATTTCCTTATCCAGAGTATCGGCCTCGAAGTCCGTCAGATCAACGACATTCTCAGCATCCTTATAGGCGCTGTTCTTGCCCACGGCGATGGTGTAGGTCTTATCGCCCAGGGTGATCTTGGTGCCGTCGGTGTAGTAGCCGGACAGATCAACGATGGTGTTGGCCAGCCGGTCAGTGGAGCCCTCGCCGTTGACCTTGATGTTAACGGTACCAACGTTGAGAGAACCCTGAGGACCGGTAAAGGTGGCGTCAGCGCCGTCTACCTGAGCACCGGCGGTAGTGGGGTCGGCAGCAATCGTAGCCTTGAAATCACCTTCGGTCTTGACCGTGATACTGGTAACGGAACCCTTGTCGGCACCGCCTTCCAGAGCTTCCATAACAATACCGGTGTCGCTGCCGGAGGCCTTGAAGAGCCCCTTCAGATCCGCGTCCTTGTTGATGGCGTCAATCAGGCCAGCTGCAACCTTGGTCGCATCATCGCCGGCCTTGACTTCATACTCGACATCCTTCGTCTGGTCGTCTCCGGCGGCATCCTTGTAAGCCACAGTAAAGGTAATCTTATCACCCGCATTAACCGCAGAGCCAGTTCCCGCAGTCAGCGCACCGGTGGTATACTTATCCTTTACGGCATCAACCTTGGTGTTGGTGGTCTCAGTACCTGCGATGGACACATCCAGATTGGCGTTGATGGTCTTACCGGGATCAGTCTGAGGCGTAAAGACCAGCTTGCTTCCGTCAGCCTTGACGTCAAACACCATGTTATTGCCGTCTTTATCTGTAAGGCTGGAAGTGAAGGACTTTCCATCAAACAGTGCGGCAATATCCTTGGCGTCCAGGACCGATGGATCGTCGCCAGCGGTGCCGATGGCGTCACTCACAAGTGTTTGACCGCCAACCGTCAATGTGATTTTATCCGTGCCGGGAGTCTTTACACCGTAGCTGAAGCCGTCCAGCTCCACGGAGAAGCCGGGCTTGCCGCCATCCACACCGGTGGTCTCCAGAACGGTATGCGTTCCCGGAGTGGGCTGAGTACCAGCGGCGGGCAGGTCCAGAAGCAGGTCTTCCACATCGGACTTGCTGAGCTCGGAATAGGCGGTATCGAAGGTGGGGTTGTCAAGCTTGGCCTGAGCCGCGTCAACGGCCTCCTGCGCCTTCACAACGGCATCGGTATCCCAGGTGCCGTCCAGCAGCTTAATGCCGTTGAAGTTGGCGGAGTCGGCGATACGGTTGATTTCGTCGTTGAGCTGGTTGACCTCCTTCTGGAGGGCCTCACGGTCCACCTCATCCTGGTAGGTGCCGTTGGCGGACTGGGTGGCCAGGTAGTCCATGCGGTTGAGCATGTCCTGGATCTCCTGCATGGCGCCCTCGGCGGTCTTGACCAGGGAGATGCCGTCCTTGACGTTCTTGGAGGCGGCGTTCAGACCGGTGATCTGAGCGCGCATCTTCTCGGAAATAGCCAGACCGGCGGCGTCGTCACCGGCGCGGTTGATCTTGTAGCCGGAGGACAGCTTCTCCAGGTTCTTGGACAGAGCGGAGGTGTTGTTGTTATAGTTGCGGTAGGCATTCATAGCCATGATATTGTGCTGAATACGCATAGTGGTGCTCCTTTCTAAATTAGTGTGCCCGCGGCTTCCTTACCGTGCGGCACAGGTCT
>CANSDP010000055.1 GCA_947645675.1 uncultured Bacillota bacterium | reverse complement strand
GCTTGGCCACCTGGCCCACCATGCGCTCGCCGTCCTTGGAGAAGGCCACGACGGAAGGGGTGGTGCGGTTGCCCTCGGCGTTGGCGATGACCACGGCGTCGCCGCCCTCCATCACCGCTACGCAGCTGTTAGTCGTACCTAAGTCGATGCCAATGATTTTTCCCATGATAGTTTCCTCCTAAATATATGAAAGATTGGTGTTAACAGTGTTTATCTCAGGAGCATTGCTCCCACCGAGTATAAAGCGGACAGCCAGACCAGCAGTCCGGCGCTGAGCATCAGAGTAAAAACAACATTTTTGCGGGGCTTACACATATGGTCTGACCTCCTTAATCTCACCTGTAGGGCGCGACGGCCCGGCGCGCCGTATCTCAATGGACTGTGCCGGCGGCGTGCCCAGTGGTCACGCCCTAATTGGCTACCTGAACCATCGCGAACCGGATAACCTTCTCTCCCAGCATGAAGCCGGCCTGAAATACCTGGGCCACGGTGTTCTCTCCGAAATTCTCGTCCTCGATGTGCATGACGGCGTTGTGGAGGTTGGGGTCAAAGGGCTTGCCCTCCGCCTCGATCTCAGTGACGCCCAGCTTGGCGAAGACCTCCTTCAGCTGGTTCATGGTCATCTCCACGCCCTTTTTATAGGCCTCGTCGGAGGTGTCCTGCTTCATAGCCCGCTCCAGATTGTCATAGACGGGGAGGAAGGCCTGAATGGTGTCCGCCTTGGCGTCGGTCCAGAGGGATTCCTTCTCCTTGGCGGTGCGCTTGCGGTAGTTGTCGTACTCGGCGGCCAGCCGGAGGAACTGCTCCTTGGGGACCAGCTGCTCCTGAGCGGGGGCCTCCTCAGGGACAGCCTCCGGTTCCTCGCCGGGGGCGTTTGCCTGGGGCCCGGCTTCCAGCTCAACAGCCTCCGCTTCTCCGGCCTGTTCCTCCAGGACCTCCTTCGGGGCCGCGGCCTCCTGAACGGGGTTCTTTTCTTTCTTCTTACTCACGATTCATACTCCTTCACGCCTCATTTAATGTTACGGAATCGCTTACGGACGTTTCATGATGCGTCCCTACAGGCGGGACGTTGCAGGGACGCTTCGTGAAGCGTCCGGGAGTTCACTCCTTCGAACCATCCTCCGGGGTGGGCAGCTCCTTGCCGAACATCCGAGTGAGGCTGTCGGCGAAGTAGGACAGCCGGGCGGTCACCTTTGCGTAATCCATCCGAGTGGGGCCGACCACCCCGATCACGCCCCGCATATTGTCCCCGATGTCGTAGCTGGCCATGACCACGCTGCTGTCCTTCAGGGCGTCGTTTACATTCTCCGGCCCGATGAGGATGTTCATATTCTTGCCGGTGTCCAGAGTGGCGGGCAGGCGGGGGGCGTCGCCCTCGTCGCTGAGGTAGGCCATCAGGGGCTTCGCCTTGTCCAGGCTGTGGTACTCGGGGTGCTCCAGAAGATGGGTAATCCCGGCGGTGCGGACCTTCTGCTGTCCCTGGTCGGCCAGCACTTCCATGGAAAACTCCACCACCATCGCGATAAGCTCAAAGGCTCCCGGCGCGGTGCGGGTCTCCATTTTGTCCAACGTCTCCTCCATTTCCTCCCGGGACAGGCCCACAAAGGAGGAGTTGAGCACTGCCGACAGCATTTGTAGTTGCGGATCGCTCAGCCCGCCGGGGATGTGGATGAGCTTGTTTTTCACCACGCTGTTGTCGGTCATCACCACGGCGATGAAGGCGTTGTCCTCCACCATCAGAAGGTCGAACCGCTTTACGGTGACCCGCTCCTTGGCCGCCGCCACGGTAAAGACGGGGTAGTCGCTGAGCTGGGAGAGCACCTTGCCCGCCCGGTCGATGACCCGGTCCAGCTCCTCCATTTTCAGGTTGAGCGCGTCGTTGATGCGCTGGGTCTCCTGAATGGTGAGCTGCTGGCGGTCCATCAGCTCGTTGACATAGAGCCGGTAGCCGGCGGCGGAGGGTACCCGCCCGGCGGAGGTGTGGGGCTGCTCCAGATAGCCGTGCTCGGTGAGGTCGGCCATCTCGTTTCGGATGGTGGCGGTAGATACGTCCAGCCCGGCCAGCTGGGCTACGGCCTTGGAGCCCACCGGTTCGGCGGTGGCGATGTAGGTCTCTACAATCGCCCGCAGGATACGTTTTTTCCGGTCCGACAGTGTCACGGCACTCACCACCGTTTCATTTCATTTCTTTAGCACTCATATTCCCTGAGTGCTAAAGATAATGTACCACTCCCCCCGGAAATTGTCAATAGCCACTTTATGAATTTATTATAAACAAATCGGCCCCGGCCATTCCTGGCGGAATGACCGGGGCTGTGCTAATTTTCATCGTTGCGGGTACCATCATACAATATCATACAATGTAAACGTTGACAGAAGGTGTGCGCCTTAGTTAAGATGAACGAGAGGTGAAAACATGGGTATTGAGAAGAAAATGTATGGCATGCGGCTTGATGAAGGATTAGCGGAAAAAATCAAAGGCTATGCGCAGAAAGAGAACCGTTCATTTTCCAATATGATTTCGACTATTCTTCTTCAATATGTTGCACAGCGTGAAGAAAGAGAACTGACCGCCTGTCGTGAATAACAGGCGGTCAGTTTATTTGACAGCCTCCAAAGGCTCCCTCTCTGAGGGAGCTGTCAGCGAAGCTGACTGAGGGAGTCCCCAAGGGCCCCGCAGGCCTCCGGAGGACTCCCTCCGTCACGGCTTCGCCGTGCCACCTCCCTCGGAGAGGGAGGCTTTTGGTCCCCGGTCGTTCACAATTTTTTTGCTCATTCAATTACCCTGAGCTGTCGCGCCCTACAGGTTACGTCCTCGTCAGGTCTCTGATCCAGCTGTCGGAGCGGATGCGGCGGACGCCGAAGGCAAATTTCACGATGTTCTCCAGAGTCATAGCCAGGTAGACCCAGAGGATGTCCAGCTTGAGGACGGACCCCAGAACAATGGCGGTGGGGATGGCGATGAACCACTGGGGGAAGGTGTCGATGATGGTGGCCATACGTACATCGCCTCCGCCCCGGAGCACGCCGGTGATGGCCACGCTGTTGAAGTCCCGCAGGGGGCGGACCGCGGCCTGGACGGTCATCATCATCACGGCGATGGAGGCCGACCGGGCGGACATCTTGAACAGGGGGAAGACCCAGGCGGGGGCCATTAACTGGGCGAAGAGGAACAGGAGCAGACCCACGCCCACCCCGCACATCAGGGACAGAGTACACATGACGGTCCCTACCTCCCGGACCTGCTGGGGCCGGCCCGCGCCCACCTCCCGGCCGATAATGACCGAGGCGGTGGCGCCCAGACCGAAGGAGACCACCATGCAGATCTTGTCCACGTTGCCGGCCACGGTGTAGGCGGCCAGGATCTCGGTACTGCCCGCCATATGGCCCATGATGGTGGGGAATACGGAGGCCCCCAGACCCCAGGTGGTCTCGTTAAACACAACCAGACTGCCGTGGCGCAGGAAGCGGCGGAACATATCCATGCCCGGCCGGAGGAGGAGATGGAGGTGGACCTGGAAGAAGTGGTTTTTCATCATGTGGACCACCACGATGACCACCTCCACAACCCGGGCGGTGAGGGTAGCCAGCGCCGCCCCCCGGACGCCCAGGGCGGGCGCACCCAGGTTGCCGAAGATCAGCACCCAGTTGAGGAAGGTATTCAGCGTCATAGAGACCGTCAGGATATACATGCCCAGCTGGGGCCGCTCCATGCTGCGGTAGGCGGCGACATACATCATGGTGAAGGCGCTGCACACGTAGGACACCCCGGCGATGCCCCCGTATTGGGCGGCCAGCGCGATGACCTCCGGCTCGTTGCCGAAAAGGCTGAGGAACTGTATGGGCCAGACCACCAGTATGACGGCGAAGAGGGTGGACACCGACAGCACCACCCACAGCGCCACGCCCAGCACCCGGTTGATGGACTCCAGCTCCTGCCGGCCCCAGTACTGGCTGGCCAGGACGGAGGAGCCGCTCTGCACGCCGAAAATAAACAGCTGGACCACAAACAGAGGGATATTCGCCAGGGTCACCGCCGCCATGGGGGCCTCGCCCAGCATACCCACCATAAAGGTGTCGGCCATGCCCAGGGCGCTGGTAATCAGGTTCTGCATGACGATGGGCGCGGCCAGCACCGCCACCTGCTTGTAAAAGCCCGGCTTTTGTCTCATGTACGCAAACACGGTAATACTCCTTCTCTCTAAATGGGGGGCGCGCCCCGTATATTCTATGATAGGGAGGGGAACAGGCTGTCCCGGGCCGCTTTCAGACCCTGGATCAGGGCGTCCGCGTCTTCCCGGGTGGTGTCGTAGGAGAAGCTGACCCGCAGCGCGCCGTCCAGCTGAGGCTTGGGCAGCTTGAGGGCGGCAAAGACGCGGCTGGGCTTGCCCTTGTGGCAGGCGGAGCCGGAGGAGACATAGACACCCCGGTCGCTGAGGAAGCGGACCACGACCTCGCCCTTATAGCCGGGCAGGGAGATGGGCAGGATGTGGGGGGCCTCTCCCTGGACCAGCACCACCGCCTCCGGGACCTCCCGGGCCAGCGCCTCCACGGTATAGGCTTTCAGCCGGGCCATACGGGCGGCGTCCTGGGAGAAGGAGGCGGCGCCCAGACGGGCGGCGGCGGCGAAGGCGGCTATCTGAGCGGTGGCCTCGGTGCCTGAGCGCAGTCCGCCCTCCTGCCCTCCGCCTCGGATGAGGGGAGGCAGCTTCAGACCCTTTCGGATATACAGCCCGCCCACCCCCTTGGGGGCGTGGAGCTTGTGGCCGCTGATAGACAGCAGGTCCACCCCCAGCCCCTCAGGGGTGAAGGGTACCTTTAAAAAGCCCTGGACCGCGTCGCAGTGGAGCAGGGCGGGACAGCCGGTCCGCTTGATGGCCTGAGCGGCCTCCTTCACAGGCAGGACGGTGCCCAGCTCATTGTTCACCAGCATGATGGACACCAGGGCGGTGTCAGGCCGGAGGGCGGCGGCAATCTGATCCGGGTCGATGGTCCCTCGGGGGCTGGGCTGGAGGCGGGTGACCTCATAGCCCTGGCGCTCCAGGGCCTTAACCGGCTCCAGGACGGCGGAGTGCTCAATGGCGGTGGTGACGATGTGCTTTCCCCGGCGGCGGTTGACCTCGGCCCCGGCGTAAATGGCCCAGTTGTCCCCCTCGGAGCCGCAGGAGGTGAAGAAAAATTCCTCTGGCTTACAGCCCAGGGCCTCGGCCAGATCGGCCCGCCAGCCCTTCACCGCCGCCGCCGCCCGAGCTCCCAGGGCATAGACGGAGGAGGGGTTGCCCCAGCCCTGAGTCATGGCCTCCAGCGCCGCCTGAGCGGCCTCGGGCCGCACCGGCGTGGTGGCGGCGTTGTCTAAGTAGTGAAGCAAGGCGTCCGCCTCCCTAAAATAAAGTCAGTACCGGCTATTCTAGTCTGTTCTATCTGGAAAGTCAATACCTTTTCCTCTTGCAAAAGGGCCCCGCTTTGTATATAATAAAAGGCAGAAATAGACAGCCGCTGAAAAGGAGTGAGCGCCGTGAGTTCCGCTTCCGGTATCTGCTACATTGTGGGGGCCATGTCCCTGACCCCAGACCTGCGCCCCTATCCCACCCAGGGAGATTACGTGATCGCCGCCGACCTGGGCTTCGACTCCCTGATGGCCTACGGCGTCAACCCCGACCTAGCGGTGGGGGACTTCGACTCCCTGGGCCACCGGCCCAACCACCCCAACGTGATTCAGCTTCCGGCGGAGAAGGACGACACCGACATGGTCTACGCCCTGCGCAAGGGCCTGGAGCTGGGCTACCGCCGGTTTGTCATGCTGGGCGGCGTCGGGGGGCGGCTGGAACATACGCTGGGCAACCTCCAGCTGCTGGACTGGCTGGCCCTTCACGGGGCGCAGGGCTTTCTGGCCGGGGAAAAGACGGTGGCCACCTGCATCCGGGACGGCCGGACCATCACCTTCCCGCCCTCTATGTCGGGCTATTTGTCGGTATTCTGCAACAGCGGCACGGCGGAGAGGGTCACCCTCACCGGCCTGAAATACCCCCTGGACCGGTACGACCTAACCGGCGGCTTCCCCCTGGGGGTGAGCAACCAGTTCCTTGGGGAGGAGGCCCGGGTCTCGGCGGAAAAGGGCAGCCTGATTCTGGTCTGGAAGGACGGGGGCGACTTCTACGCCAAGCTCCCCAAGCTGTGGGCGGTGTGATCCGCTGACTTACCCCTTGCCTTTTTGGGTAACCTATGATATAGTTATCTGACCCTTTTAGGAGAGGAGGTGCCCGCCGTGGGCGAGGCCGTGAAAATCGTGGCCAAGAACAGCAAGGCCTATCACGATTATTTTATCGAGGAAAAATATGAGACCGGCATTGAGCTGGCGGGCACGGAGGTCAAGTCCATCCGCCTGGGTAACGTGAACCTGAAGGATTCCTTCTGCCTGATCAAGGACGGGGAAATTTCCGTTCTGGGTATGCACATCAGCCCCTATGAGAAGGGCAATATTTTCAACAAGGACCCCCGCCGTCCCCGCCGGCTGCTGATGCACAAGCGGGAGATTACGCGGCTGTTTGGCCGCATCAAGCAGGACGGCTACTCCCTCATCCCCCTGTCGGTATACTTCAAGGGCCCCCGGGTCAAGCTGGAGATCGGCCTGGCCAAGGGTAAAAAGCTCTATGACAAGCGGGAGTCCGCCGCCAAGCGGGACGCAAAGCGGGAGATGGACCGGGTGATGAAGACCCGAAACCGGTGACGCGCCGGAGAGAAAGGACGGTAATACTATGGCTCAGAATCCAATCGTTACCATTGAAATGGAAAACGGCTCCATCATCAAGGCGGAGCTCTACCCCGAGGTGGCCCCCAACAGTGTAAATAATTTCATCTCCCTGATCCAGAAGGGCTTTTACGACGGCCTGATCTTCCACCGCTGCATTCCAGGCTTCATGATCCAGGGCGGCTGCCCCGACGGGACAGGTATGGGCGGCCCTGGCTACGCCATCAAGGGCGAGTTCTCCAAGAACGGCTTTCAGAACGACCTGATTCACGACCGGGGCGTGCTCTCCATGGCCCGGGCCAACAACCCCGACTCCGCCGGCAGTCAGTTCTTCATCATGGTGGATAAGGCTCCCCACCTGGACGGGTCCTACGCCGCCTTCGGCAAAGTCATCGTGGGGATGGAGATCGCCGACGCCATCGTCTCCGGCAAGACCGACTGGAATGACCGTCCCCGGGAGAAGCAGGTGATGAAGAAAGTCACCGTGGACACCTTCGGCGTGGAATACCCTGAGCCTGAGAAGGTGTGAGCCCCCTGTGTCTTTGGCTTTTCAATTGGTCCGCCAACTGCCCATCGCTGCCGGCTCAACCTATTGGATAGCTTAGGAGCGTATTGATATGCCGCAGATGAATCAGGGACGCAAAGGGCCCTCTTGTTTAGAGAGCTGAAAGCTATCAAGGAAAAATCCCTCTATTTTAAAAGGCCTACTACGTGATATAACTTTGACCTCGGCGAGTGACGCCGTTTCGGCGGCCTGTGGCCGCCTCGACGGGGGCGTACCGGTTTCGACGGGGGCGGAGAAGCAGGAATAGCGAGCGGATGCGCCTAACATCCTAAAAATGGGCACTTATAAATTAAAGAACGATAACGATTACGTTCTCGCCGCTGCTTAAAGCGGCCGTCCTGCCCGGAAGGACCACGAGCCGGGTCTGGGCGTAGCCTTAGTGGTGCCCGTGCGTTCGGAAAGAGTTGACCGTTCCACGCATTATGACTCTACCAAGCTCAATAGTGTGACGACCCACGCTTGAGTAAGGGAATGTAAATGATCGTCTGCGCTCGGAGAGATTCCTGTGGAAGCGCTTTCGGACGGGGGTTCAACTCCCCCCGCCTCCACCACAAGAGAGTTGTACGAACCCAAGACGGCCAGCAAGTCACCATCTTCCTGACTGTGGAGTGTATCGTACTGCTCGCCCCGCTCAGTGTATGCGGGTAAAGAAAGTCCCTCAGAGTTACGGCTCCGAGGGACTTTCTTTTTTTGGCAAAAATCAGCAGACCACCCGTGCTATACTCCGGCCATAAGGAGAGCGGCTTGATTAGGATTTCACTGTCCAT
>CANSDP010000054.1 GCA_947645675.1 uncultured Bacillota bacterium | reverse complement strand
CTCCAGGGTATCCTTCAGGGGGACGTAGATGCCGGGGATGCCGGTGAATTTCTCCGCCACATGGGTGGGCTGAGCCAGGAAGCGCTGAAGCCGCCGGGCCCGGGCTACGGTATGCCGGTCCTCGTCGCTGAGCTCATCCATGCCCAGAATGGCGATGATGTCCTGAAGCTCCCGGTATTTTTCCAAAATCTCCTGGACACTCCGCGCCACCCGGTAGTGCTCCTGGCCCACCACGTCGGCCTCCAGAATCCGGGAGGAGGACTCCAGGGGGTCCACCGCTGGGTAGATGCCCTGCTCGGAGATCTTCCGGCTCAGAACGGTGGTGGCGTCCAAGTGAGCGAAGGTGGTGGCGGTGGCCGGGTCGGTGAGGTCGTCGGCGGGGACGTATACCGCCTGAACCGAGGTGACAGAGCCGCTCTTGGTGGAGGTGATCCGCTCCTGGAGCTGACCCATCTCGTTGGCCAGGGTGGGCTGATAGCCCACGGCGGATGGCATCCGGCCCAGCAGGGTGGACACCTCGCTGCCCGCCTGAACGAAGCGGAAGATATTGTCGATAAACAGCAGCACATCCTTGTGCTCCCGGTCCCGGAAGTGCTCGGCCATGGTCAGGCCCGACAGGGCCACCCGCATCCGCACGCCGGGGGACTCGTTCATCTGGCCAAAAATCAGGGCGGTTTTGGCGGACACGCCGCTCTCCCGCATCTCCCGCCACAGGTCGTTGCCCTCCCGGGAGCGCTCGCCCACACCGGTGAAGATGGAGTAGCCGCCGTGCTCCATGGCCACGTTGTGGATCAGCTCCTGGATGAGCACCGTCTTGCCCACGCCGGCGCCGCCGAACAGGCCGATCTTGCCCCCCTTGGGGTAGGGCTCCAGCAGGTCGATGACCTTGATGCCCGTCTCCAGGATCTCCACCGCCGGGCTCTGCTCCTCAAAGGGGGGCGGCTTGCGGTAGATGGAGCGCATCGGGGTGCTTTCCGGCAGGGGGCCCTCCCCGTCGATGGGCTGGCCCAGCACATTGAACATGCGGCCCAGGGTGGCGGTCCCCACCGGGACCTGGATGGTCCGGCCGGGGATGTCCACGGCCAGACCCCGGGCCAGGCCCTCGCTGGGGGAGAGCATGATGCAGCGCACCGTGTTGCGGCCCACATGCTGGGCCACCTCCATCACCCGGGAGACGCCGTCCTTCTCCACGGTGAGGGCCTCCCGCAGGCGGGGCAGCTCGCCGGAGACGATCTCCACGTCCACCACAGGGCCGGATATCTGCGCGATAATTCCTCTTTCCATGTCGCTACCTCTTTTTTTGACGCTGGGCCCTGGCCCCGGCGGAGACCTCGGTGATCTCCTGGGTAATGGCCGACTGGCGGACCCGGTTGTATTGGAGGGACAGCTCCCCCAGCAGGCCCTCGGCGTTCTGATTGGCGCTGTCCATTGCCGCCATGCGGGCGCTCTGCTCACAGCAGAAGCTGTCGATGAGGGCGCTGTAGATGAAGCCGGAGACATAGCTGGGCATCATGCTGTTCAGCACCGCCTGCACGTCGGGGAGAAATTCGAAGGGCTCCGTCACCGGCGACTCCCCCGGAGCGGTGAGGAAGAAGCTGCGGTGGAAGGGCATCACCCGGGCGGTCCGGGCCTCATAGGATATGCTGTTTGCCATATCGCTGTAAATAACATAGATCTCCCTCAGCTCCCGCTGGTCGAAGCCGTCCAGCAGCAGGGCGCTGATCTCCCGTGCCCTTGCCATGGTGGGGTTCTGGGCAGTGTACAGGAAACTGCGCTCAATGGGGATGTTGTGGGAGGCGAAGAACCGCCGGCCGTACTCCCCAACCACGAAAAGCTTGGTGTCCGGGTGCTCCTCCAACAGCTTCAGCGTCTCCTTGATGGCGTTTTGGTTGTAGGCCCCGGCCAGCCCCTTGTCGGCGGTGATGACCAGACAGCCATAGGTCCCCTTTATGGGGGAGTCGTCCCCCACCGGGTAGAAATAGGGGCTCTCCACGTCGCTGACCGTGCGGAAAATGCGTTTGATCTCCCCCCGCAGGGCCTGGAAATAGGGCCGGGTGTTGTCCAGCTCCGCCCGGGCCCGGCGCAGCTTGGTGGAGGCGATGAGATACATCGCGTTGGTAATCTTTCGGGTCTCCTGAACGCTCTCGATGTGGGTTTTGATCTCCTTTGTCCCAGCCATGTCATCCTCCCTGCTTTCCGCCGCCCTGGAACTGGGTCAGGAAGCGTTTGGAGTGGGCCAGAAGGTCCTCCCGGTCCTCCTGAGACAGCGTTCCGTTCTGGTCGATCCGGCGGCACAGCTCCGGGTCGGCCTCCTCGACGAAGGCCAGAAGTCCGGCGCGGAAGGAGTCCATCTTCTCCAGGGGCACGTTCTGCATCACGTGGTCCAGAGCGGCGGTGAGGAGGATTACCTGCTGGTGTTGGGCCAGAGGGGTGTACTGGGGCTGGCGGAGCAGCCGCATCAGCCCCTGGCCGTAGGCCAGCTGGCGCTTGGTAGCGTCGTCCAAATCGCTGGAGAACTGGGTAAAGACCTCCATCTCCCGGTACTGGGCCAGCTCCAGGCGGATGGGGCCGGCGGCCTTTTTCATGGCCTTGGTCTGGGCGTCGCCGCCCACGCGGGAGACCGACAGGCCCACGTTGACGGCGGGCCGCTGGCCTGCGAAGAACAGGTCGCCCTCCAGGAAGATCTGTCCGTCGGTGATGGAGATGATGTTGGTGGGGATATAGGCGGACACGTCTCCCGCCTGGGTTTCCACAATGGGCAGGGCAGTCATACTGCCCCCGCCCAGGGCGTCGCTGAGGTGGGCGGACCGCTCCAGAAGCCGGGAGTGGAGATAGAACACGTCGCCGGGGTAGGCCTCGCGGCCAGGGGAACGCTCCAGCAGAAGGGACAGGGCCCGGTAGGCCACGGCGTGCTTGCTCAGGTCGTCGTAGATGATGAGCACATCCCTGCCCTGATACATGAAATACTCCCCCAAAGCGCAGCCGGCGTAGGGGGCGATATATTGCAGGGCGGCGGAGGCCCCGGCGGGGGCGTTGACGATGACGGTGTAGCTCATAGCCCCCCGGCGGGCCAGATTGTCGGCCAGCTGGGCCACCGAGCTGGTCTTCTGCCCGATAGCCACGTAGACGCACACCACGTCCTTCCCCTTCTGGTTCAGGATGGTGTCCAGGGCGATGGCGGTCTTGCCTGTCTGGCGGTCGCCGATAATCAGCTCCCGCTGGCCCCGGCCAATGGGAAACATGGAGTCGATGGCAAGCAGGCCGGTCTCCATGGGGGTGTTGACGGGCTGGCGGTCCAGAATGCCAGGGGCGGGATTCTCAATGGGGCGATGCTCCTCGGCGTGGATGATGCCCTTGCCGTCCACGGGGACGCCCAAGGCGTCCACCACCCGGCCCAGAAAGGCCTCGCCCACAGGCATACCGGCGGTTTTCAGGGTGCGGCGGACAATGCTGCCCGCGCTGATCTCCTCGCTGTCGCCGAAGAGGATGCAGCTCAGCTCCCCCCGGCGCAGATCCTGGACCATGCCCCGGATGCCGTCGCTGAAAATCAAAATTTCTCCGTACTGGGCGTGCTCCAGACCGCCCACGGTGGCAATCTCGCCGTCCACCGTCAGCACCCGGCCGATCTCCTCCGGAACCACGGCCAGAGTCCAGCTCTCCACAGCCTGACGCATCAGGGGGACCAGCTCCCCCTGAGCGGCCTGGAGCTGGCGGATATAGTCGGTAAACTGCCGGGCCCGGCCATCCAGCGTCCAGTCGTAGACATCGGACCCCACCTGAAGGCGGAAGCCGTCGGCGATGGAGAGGTCCTCCTCCCAGCGAAGGGGGACCTTGCCCTGATAGGTCCGGGTGAGGAACTGGGCGAAGCGCTGGAGCTGCTCCTCAGTGGGGGAGACGGCGCTGTGCAGCACCGCCGACAGGCGGCTTCTAGCGGCTCTCATGCGACTTGCCTCCCTCCGCCAGGTCCAGGAACTGATCGAAGGGGTCGGTCCCCGGGCGGGCGGCCAGCCTCTTGGCCGCCTGAGCGGCCAGCTCCCTCAGCTCCCGCTGGGACTCCCGGCGGATGCGCTCCCGGCTCTGCTCCGCCTCCGCCTGGGCCTTGGCTACGATGTGCTGGGCCTGAGCCTGGGCCTGGTCCAGCTGCTCCTGAGCGGCCTGCTGGGCGCTCTGTTGGGCTTTGGCCCGGGCCTGACGGATCTCCTCGCCGGCCTGATCCAGCTGAGCCTGACGCTCCGCCTTGAGCTGTTCCGCCTGGGCCAGCTTGCCGGCGGCCTGGCGCTCCAGCTCCTGATAGTGGGCCTCCCGTTTATCCATAAACTGCTTGACCGGCTTGTACAGGAGCACATAGAGCCCCCCCGTCAGGATAGCCAGATTCATCCAATGCAGCAAAATCTGCTGAAAATCAATATTCAAAGGCATTTGTGCTCACCCGCCTTACAATACGAAGATAATCAGAATGACGACCAGAAGGGCATAGATGATGGCCGTCTCGATAAAGACCAAACCCAGCATCATCATGGTGCGGATCTTGTTCTCCGCCTCGGGCTGACGGGAGATGCCCTCCGCCGACTTGGCGGTAGCCAGGCCCATGCCGATCGCGCCGCCGCCGGCGGCGATGCCGATGGCGATGCCCGAGGCGATGGCCTTCAGGCCCAGAGTGTTGTCCTCCTGAGTCTCAGAGACGGCGGCGGGGTCAGCCTCCCCGGCGGCGGGGGAGTCGGCCAGAACGGGGATCGCCAGGGTCAGGGCCAGCGCCAGCACCCCGGACAGAACGAAAATTTTTTTCAGAAGCTTTTTCATGTTCAACAACCTCCATTTTATGTCAGGCTTTCTTTGCCTGAAGCTTTTTTGGTTCCTTATGGGATGGCTCGGATACCTCGCCGTAGTACAGTGCCGTCAGCATGGTGAGCACATAGGTCTGCACCAGGGCGTGGAGCAGGGTGAACAGCACCCCCACGACCACGGGCAGGACAAAGCTGAGGCTGACGTAGTAGTAAACCAGCTCCGTCACCAGCAGGCCGCTGAGCAGGGCGCCGAAGAGACGGAAGCTCATGGAGATGGGCAGGGAGAATTCCTTGAGGGCCTTGAGAACACCCTTGGGCCCGTTTCCTGCCACCGCGCCGGAGACGATGACCAGATAGGACAGCGTGCCGGTGGCGATGGCGGCGTTGACATCAGACAGGGGGGCGGGCAGAGTGATGGGGTGGCCCGCCACAGTGACAGCCTGAAGGCCCAGCAGCTCGAAGAGGGTCCCAATAAAGATGTAGGTCCCGACGGAAAAGAGATAGAGTCCCAGGAACCGGTTTCGGTGGGGGCTGTTGCTCCGGGCCATGTTGTCAAACAGGCCCACCGCCTCCTCCAGCAGGAGCTGGAGCCTGCCCGGAGTGTAGCGAAATTTGGGAATGACGAACACCCGGAGACAGGCCGCGGCGATCAGCAAAGCCGCTGTGACGGTCAGAGCGGAGATCATACCGGGGGTGACCGCTTTCAGTCCAAAAAGGCTGATTTGATTGACATCGTGGAGGACGGCGTCCCGCATAGCTCCCTGCACGCTCTCAGTCCGGCCTGGGGAGCCGGCCAGCAGCGCGGCGGCCAGCAGCGCGGCGGCCAGCAGCAGGACGGCGGCCAGCCCAAAGACAAGGCCCAGCTTGCGTTGCTTCATCAAAGCATTCCTTCTTTCCAGAAATTGTTCGGATCAGTCGTTTTGCCGGAATATTATACACCCGGACAGGTTGGATGTCCACCCGCTTTTTGTTAACTCCTCCGCAAGATTACCCGCCTTGCGCAAAGAAGCCGCTAAGACGGTCCCGCCGCGGTTGGGGGCTAACGCGCCGCGGGCATGACCCCCAGGGCCGAGCCCACAGACCCGCCCTCCAGAAGCAGGTCCTTCACCCCCCGCTGGAGGGAGGTGGCCGCCGGGAGACGCTCCGGCTTCCGGTCCCGGGGAGCCTGGAAGAGGCATTCCACAAACTCCCGGTCCGACGGGTCGTCCTGGAGGATGGAGAAGCGGTTTTGAAAGGACAGGATATTGGAGTCCCCGGCCAGAAGCGGCCTGAGCCGGGGGGAGAGGAGCCAAGAGTTGCAGATATAGCGGTCAAAGGCAAATTCCGGATAGTGGGCGGAGAAAAATTCCCCCGCCCGCGCCAGGGAGCGGTCCACAGACGCCGGGGAGAAGTCCGCGTCTGACGGGATGTGCAGGGCGACGGCGGGAGAACCGTCATGCTGGGAGAGCTCATACTCCAGCGCCCCCAGGCGGAACAGGCTCATGCTGGTCTGGCGGTAGGCCCACCAGCCCCGGTCGAAGTACATTCGGCCATGGGTCTCTTGGCACTCCCTGAGAAAACGGGGGAAGCACCGCATGGTATCGGCGTAAATTTCCGCTGAAATGCCCCGCCGGACATAGCCCTCCCAGGCCCGCCGGGCGCACTCCAGATAGCAGTACAGCAGCTGGAGCGGGTCTCCGCCAAGCAGCTCGGTCAGCCGCCGGTAGGCTGAGGGGGCGGTCTGTATCTCCAACAGACTCTCCAGGCAGGGGGCGAGGGCCGTCAGGTCCAGCTCACGGCCCGTTTCCTCCAGCTGGGCGGCAATCTGAGGCTGTAAGCGGATGAGACGGTAAAATTCCTGTAAATTCATAACCTCAAAACCTTAAAAAAGCGCACCCCGCCGGGGTGCGCTTGATGTTGAATTAGGCCAGAGCCGCCTTGGCGGTCTGGGTGAGCTGGGTGAAAGCGGCCTTGTCATTGACGGCCAGCTCGGCCAGCATCTTGCGGTTGATGACGACGCCGGACTTCTTCAGGCCATTCATAAAGGTGGAGTAGTTCATGCCGTTCATCTTGCAGGCGGCGTTGATCCGGGTGATCCACAGCTGGCGGAAGTCGCGCTTCTTCAGCTTGCGGCCGGTGTAGGCGTAAACGCCGGATTTCATGACGGCCTGATTGGCCATCTTGAAGTGCTTGGACTTGGAGCCCCAGTAGCCCTTGGCCATCTTGAGGATCTTATTTCTTCTCTTGCGCGTCATCATCGCGCCCTTCACTCTTGCCATTGTTCAGTTCCCTCCCTCTGTCTTACTTGTACAGGATCATGCGCTTGACAGCGGCCTCGTTGGTCTTGTCAGCGATGGTGGTACCGCGCAGGGCCCGCTTCAGCTTGGTGGTCTTGCCGTGGCCGTTGAGCAGGTGACGCTTCTTTGTCATGCCCCGTTTGACCTTGCCGGTACCGGTCAGGGAGAAACGCTTTTTGGCGCCGCTGTGCGTCTTAATCTTAATTTTGTTCGCCATAACAGTTTAAGCTCCTTTACTTGTACTTACTTTTTGTCCTTGGCAGGCTTGGGTGACAGGAAAATGGACATATGACGGCCCTCCAGCTTGGGGGACTTGTCCAAAACGGCGAGGTCGCCGCACTCCTCAGCAAACTTGACCAGCAGATCCTGGCCGATGTTGGTGTGGGCCATCTCCCGCCCGCGGAACCGGACGGTGATCTTGCACCGGTTGCCCTCGCTCAGGAACTTCTGGGCGTTGCGCAGCTTCACATTGAAGTCGTTGACATCGATGCTGGGAGACATGCGAATCTCCTTGATCTCCACTACCCGCTGATTCTTGCGGGCTTCCTTCTCGCGCTTGGTCTGTTCGAACCGGTATTTGCCGTAATCCATAAGCTTGCACACCGGGGGTACGGCGTTGGGGGAGATCTTGACCAGATCCAAATTGCGCTCCTCTGCCATGCGCAGGGCCTCTTGAGAGGACATGATGCCCAGCTGTTCGCCGGACTCCGAGATCAGGCGGACCTCTTTGTCGCGAATCTCTTCATTGGTTTGATGACCTGTGTTAGCGATGGGAAAGCACCTCCAGACAAAATAAAATGTGGGCTGCCGGCAAGGCTCCCACATCACAGCAAAACAACGCCGGAGGACCGGCAGAGTGTTTCCATGTTAACCCTTTGGCGCTGGCCTGGGGTGAGGACGGGGAACCGTACCTGCTTGATTGTGCACGGTGGATTATAGCACAGCTAAGGGGTGCTGTCAAGGAAAAACGGGAAATTTCTCGAAAAAATTCAGGAGTCGATAAAGCTGCGCACCCGGAGCTTCACACCCAGACTGCCGGCCAGCTTTTGGCAGGTCTCAATTTCCTGGGGGGTCTTGTCCTTGTCCACGATGGTCATGACCACATGGGGGACATAGGCTGTAGACTCCTTTGCGAAATCCAGCATGGCCTGCCATGCGGCCTCCCCCTGAGCGGGGTGGCACAGGGCGGTATAGCTGGCGGCGTCGGCGGCGTTGAGGGAGATGGACAGGGTGTCGATCCGTCCCTCCAGCTGGGGGCAGACGTCCCGGCCATGGATCAGGTTGGCGTGGCCGTTGGTGTTGATCCGCACCGGGGGCAGACGGTCCCCGAAGCGCTCCTTCAGCTGGTCCACCAGCCACAGCAGGTCGTCCAGCCGGTAGGTGGGCTCGCCGTAGCCGCAGAAGACGATCTCGCGGTAGGCGCATACGTCCCGGCTGAGGAAGCTGTCCAGGGCCTCCCGCCGGGTGGGCTCCCGCTCCAGCCACAGGGAATCCTCGGTGTAGATGGAGCCCTCCGCCCGCCCCTGGCGCAGGCAGAACTCACAGGCGCAGTTGCACTTGTTGGTCAGGTTGACGTACAGTGCGCCCTCATATTCGTAGGTGATGGTCATATCGATTCCTCCTCGATTCCAAAGAATCGTTTTCCGTTCTCCAGCGTAATCCGGGCAGCCTCCTCCGCCTCCAGTCCCTTGACCTGGGCGATGGCCTCCGCCACCCGATAGACCTTGCGGGAGTCGTTGCGCCTGCCTCGGAAGGGCTCGGGGGTGAGGTAGGGGGAGTCGG
>CANSDP010000053.1 GCA_947645675.1 uncultured Bacillota bacterium | reverse complement strand
CTGCGGAGGAGCCCGAGCCCGCGCCTGCGCCCGAGCCTCCTGCCCCCTCCGGCGGGAAGATGAGCCAGGACGACATCGAAAAAATGCTCGCCTCCATGGGCGCGCCTGCGGAGGAGCCCGCGCCCGCGCCTGCGCCCGAGCCTCCTGCCCCCTCCGGCGGAAAGATGAGCCAGGACGACATCGAAAAAATGCTCGCCTCCATGGGCGCGCCTGCGGAGGAGCCCGAGCCCGCGCCTGCGCCCGAGCCTCCTGCCCCCTCCGGCGGGAAGATGAGCCAGGACGACATCGAGAAAATGCTCGCCTCCATGGGCGCGCCTGCGGAGGAGCCCGCTCCCGCGCCTGTTATGCCTCCCGCGCCGAAGGCGCCGGAAAAGCCGATAGAGGAGGATGTCACCTATATCAATGTGATGCAGACTCTGGTGGAGGAGAAGGCCCTCCGTTATATCAAAATGTTCGGCCTATGCGACTGCAAGCGCTGTCAGGCAGATGTCAAGGCCCTCACTCTGAGCAACCTGGTGCCCAAATATGTGGTGCTCTCCAGCACAGACCGCATCCCCATGCTCACCGTCTATGAGGGCCGCTTCAACTCCACAGTGGTGGCCCAGCTCACCCGCTCCTGCAAGATAGTCATGGATAGTCCCCGGCACGACAGATGATAAAAAAACCGGCCGTAAGGCCGGTTTTTGCTTCTTTTAAGATTATTTCTTCTTTTTCTTCTCCTCCAGGAGGTGATCCATCACATCCACCAGGTGGCCGATCTCAGGCTTGCTCATCTGCTCGTCAGCGCCCAGCTGGCGGCCCTTGATCCGCATTTCCTCACTGATCAGCGAGGAGAAAATAATCAGCGGAATGGGCTGAAATTTGGCCGTGCTCTTAATCAGCTTAGTCAGCCGGTGTCCGTCCATCTGGGGCATCTCAATATCGGTAATCACCAGGGCCACCTTCTCGGACAGCTCGCCATCCTCAGGCAGAGCGTTCAGAGCCTCCCACAGCTCCCGCCCGTTGGGGAACATCTTCAAATTGACATACCCGGCCTTGTGCAGGCAGTCCTCAATCATTCTGGACAGGAGGATGGAGTCCTCCGCGATCCAGATGGTCTCCGCCCTGCGGTCCCGGGGGCCCATCTTGTCGATCTCATCCATCTGAATGGTGGTCTCGGGGGCAATCTCAGCCACGATGCGCTCGAAGTCCAGAATGGTCACCAGATCGTCGCCGCACTGGGCGATACCGGTCGCCACCCCCTCGGAGCCGCCGGACACCGTCTTGTCCGGCTTATGGATGTCTGTCCAGGAGATACGGCTGATTCCCACCACGGTGTGGACCCGGAAGGCAATGAACATCTTATTGAAGTTGGTGATGATAAAGAGGTCCTTCTCGCCTTTTTCCTTCTCCACGCCCAGGTATCTGGGCAGATCCACAACAGTGATCACAGCGTCTCTCGGCTTGAAAATGCCCTCCACCGCCGGATGGGCGTGGGGCATGACCTTGACCGGCGCGGACAAGATGATCTCGCGCACCTTTGCCACATTGATCCCATACAGGCTTCCGTCGATGGTAAATTCCATAATCTCAATTTCGTTGGTGCCGGACTCCAAAAGGATACCGCTGTTATGTACCTCTGCCATTGCTGACACTCCTCACTCTAATTAGGCTGCGCCCCTTCGCGCGCTTGGGCTTCTTCTGTAAAACGTTAAAAAATGATATCCTTCTGTCCGTAGGAGCGGATACACGCCTGGCCGCTGACCACATCGAAGAGCATAGTCCGGGCCACAGTCCCCCCGGTGTGCTCGCCGATCAGGCGGATGTTTTCCCGCCGCAGCACGGCGTGGACGCTCTCAATGTTCCGCTGTCCAATGTTGCCCAGACCGCCCGCGCCGGATACCTCGAACATCTTGGCCCCGCCGGCGATCTTCACCGTAATCCGGGAGCGCGAGCCCCCCTTGGCCTCCAACTGCTTTAACGTCTCCTTGATCCCACTGTCCGCGTATTTCATTGGGTGGGTCCGTCCCGTCTCCATGTTGAGAGGGAGCATAATGTGCAACAGCGCGCCCAGGCGGAGCCTGGGGTCGTGGAAGCACAGACCAATGCAGGAGCCCAAGGCGTAGGTCACCAGAAGGCCGCTGCCCTGCAAAAGCTTCATATCAGCAATACCCACCGTCAGCTTGCTTTCAGCCATCACTAACTCCCAGCTTCCTTAATAAGAAATCCAGAGAACGCAGATCGGGAGAAAGCAGTACATGACACGGGACCTCTTTGCCGTCGCAGACAAAGTTGCCGCCAATGGCCATCAGGTAGTCAGACATACCTCCATACTCAGCCATAGGCACCGTCAGGATAGCGCCCTGCATGTCCACGGCAAAGGCGGGGACGGTCAGCTTGATGTTCAGGTCAGCCAGTCCGGACAGGGCATTGATAAAGGTAGAGATCATAATATTTCCGATTTCCACCATAGCGGAGCGGGCCAGCTCAGTCAGGCCCTCATAGCTGGTGACGCTCTCGCCCAGCATGGTTTCCAGTACAATATTGACCAGCTCCAGCTTCTGCACGGAGAGCATAATGCCGCCCACGTCGCCGCTCATCTTCACCAGAACCCCGGCGGTAACCTCCTCCGGTCCGCCGATCCACTCTATCGCTTCATTATACCCCATGATGCGCACCTCTGGCAAGGTAATTCTTACCGGACGGTTCATCATCTGGGACAGAGCGGTGGCCGCGTTTCCAGTTCCGATGCTGCCGATCTCCCGCAGGGTATCGATTTCCAGGGAGGTCAACTCATCGTAATTCTTTATCATACTTCAAGCGCCCCTTTCTATGTTAGCGCAGACCGTTGATGGTCTGTTCTATCTCATCGGAAGTCTGGACCACCCGCAGCGCGGTGCTGTAGGCCCGCTGGGACTCGATCACCTTGATAAACTCCTGGCTCAGGTCCACGTTGGAGACCTCGATAAAGCCCCGCCGCACCGTACCGCTGCCCATATACAGGTCGCCGTTCTTTTCGATGGGGATAAAGCGGCAGCTGTCGGCATGGAGCATTCCGTCATAGATGAGGAAGTCGAACACGCCCAGCTCCAGCTCAGCCTTCTGGTCCTGGGGGTCGATGACGATGAAGTTGCCCGCCCCGTCCAGGACGCAG
The DNA here is from genome assembly GCA_947645675.1 of uncultured Bacillota bacterium. Classification (GTDB taxonomy): domain Bacteria; phylum Bacillota; class Clostridia; order Oscillospirales; family Oscillospiraceae; genus Lawsonibacter. Next base: position 5,738 of record CANSDP010000053.1, on the reverse strand, counting down.
CGCCCCTCGTTGTCGGACAGCCGCCACTCCCCGTCAGGCAGTCCGCCCTCCTCGGTCTCCCCCCCGTCAAAGGGAAAATAGGCCATAACAAAGGCGCCGTCCCGGGTGTAGCTGATCTCTCCGCTCTCCGGGTCGAACAGGGCGAAGAAGCCTTTGCCCTCAATGGCGAAGTCAAAAAGGCGTCCGGTCTCCAGATAGCCGTCGTTGGAGAAGTCTATGCTGGCCTTCGCCATCTTGGTACCCGCCCCCTTGGGCAGGCGCTCCTCGTCGATGCCCGTCACATTGCCATACATCAGATGATGGAACGTGGCCCGCTCCGCCTTAAAGCCGTAGTTGTTTACATTGGAGATGTTGTTGGCCTGGACATTCATGCGCTGCTGCTGCTGAATGGCACCCACAGCGCCGGTAAAGAAGGCCATATTCATAGCATCCTCACGCCTTTCCTTTTTAGGATATATTATTGCAGACGGCCAATATCATTGACGGCCCGCTGAATTACCTCGTCATAGATCTTGCTCATCTGGGCCGCGCTCTGGAGGGCCCGTTGGGTGGACATCATGCCGACCATCTCCCGAACCATGTCCACATTGGACCGCTCCACCCACTTGTGGAGGACCTCGGCCTCCTCGTTGACCTCGGCGTTCTCGCCCGTAAACAGGCCGTAGGCGTTGCGCTCCAAGGTACCATTGTCCTCAAACCGGAAGATGCCCAAGGTGCCCAGATAGCCGTCGGACATGTCGAAGAGGTTGCCCTGGCTGTCAGCCTTTATATAGTCGGTGGGCAGCTGGATGGGGTTGCCGTCCCGGTCCAGCACCCGGCCCAGCTCAGACAGGCACAGGTATCCCTCGTTGTCCAGGGTGAAGCTGCCCGCCCGGGTGTAGGCGATGCTCTCATCGGCCATCTGAATGGCGAAAAACCCCTCCCCGTTGATCCCGAAGTCCAGGGGCAGATTGGTCTCCTCAAAATAGCTCTGGGTGAAATCGGTATACAAATGGTCAGGGGCCAGAATATGGCTCTGATATGTTTCAAAGGTCTCATAGGGGCTCTTGATCTTATTGCCGATACGGCTGACCATCACCTCGTCAAAGGTGCGGTCGGTGTACATCTCGGTCTTATAGCCGGCGGTGGAAATGTTGGTGATATTGTTGGCCACCACATCCAGCCGCCTGGTCTGAGACAGCATTCCGGAGGTCAGGTTGTAAAACCCTTTCATCATAGCGCAAAACTCCTCTCGTCCCGGCCTCATACTCCGCCGGTCATATACTGGTTCATATAAAGCTTCAGCTTCTGAATGGCCCTGGAATGGAGCTGAGAGATCCGGGGTTCGCTGACCTCCATCACCTGGGCGATCTCCTTCATGCTGAGGTTTTTGTGATAATACAGGGAAATAACCGTCTGCTCATTTTCCCGCAGGGAGGCAATGGCCTTTGTCAGGGTCTCCAGCAGCTCCTGCCGGAGCATGGAGTCCTCGGGACGGCTGTCCATCCCGCCGTCGGGCAGCTCGGCGCCGCCGTTCTGCTCCCGGTCCTCGAAGAGGGCATCCAGGGATAGGACGTTGCACATAGAGGAGTTTGCCAGATCCTCCTGATACTGCCCCTCAGAGATACCCAGCCGTTCGGCCATCTCCCGGTCGGTAGGGTAGCGGCCCAGCTCGGAAAACAGCTCGCTGCTCGCATGGTCGATGTCCCGCGCCTTGCGGCGCACACTGCGGGGCACCCAGTCCTGCCGCCGGGCCAGGTCGATCACCGCCCCCCGGATTCGCTTGGAGACATAAGTCTCGAACTTGATCCCCTTGTCTGGGTCAAATTTATCCACCGCCCCGGCCAGAGTCAGCAGCCCCTCGTTGACAATATCGTCCACCTGGGCGAAGCTGGAGTACACCCCCCGCACCTGGAGAGCAATGGACTTCACCAGCCCCACATACCGCATCACCAGAGGCCATTTCAGCTCCTCATTTCCGGTGCGCTTATAGGACTGGAACAGCTCCTCGGCGGTCATGGCGTCCAGCTCCTCCTGGGTCCAGGTCAGCTTTTCACCTCTGGTAGAGGACGCTCCCGCGCTCATACCCGGGCCGCCCTTCTCTCAGGCCGGGCCGGGGCCGTATCCAGGGTAATGTTCCCCAGAGACTGGATCTGTACGTCATTGGTGATCTCGTTAAAGGAGAGCACATAGACGCCTGGATAGAACTGGGACAGCATCCGGCTGAGATAGACCCGGATGACCTGGCTGGTGAGGACAATGGGGGTTTGAGACAGGTCGTTGAATTTTTTCAAATACTCGGCCAGCTGGTTGACGATACCCTGCATCAGGTCGGGGCCCATAGCCAGGTAGATGCCCTGCTCGTTCTTGCTCAGCGAGCCGATCACCCGCTTCTCCACCTCGGCGTCCAGAGTGACCACACGGAGCTGACCGTGCTCGCAGAAACGGCGGGTAATGGTCCGGCTCAGGGCCACACGGATGTTCTCGCACACCATATCCAGGTCCTTTGTGTTGCTCATGGAGTCGATGGCCGTCTCCAGAATGGTGCCCAGGTCCCGGATGGGGACGCCCTCCTTCAGCAGGTTGCGCAGGATGCGTTCCAGGTTGGCGTAGGACAGCACATTGGGGATGGCCTCCTCCACCAGCTCGGGGGCGGAGTTTTTCAAATTCTCCACCAGCTGCATCACCTCCGCCCGGCCCAGCAGCTCATAGGCGTGGCGGCGGACCACCTCGGACAGATGGGTCTGCATGACGGACAGGGGGTCGATGACGGTGTAGCCGTAGATTTCCGCCATCTCCTTGTTCTCGGGGAGAATCCACCGGGAGGGGATGCCGTAGGCGGGCTCAATGGTCTCAATGCCGTCGATCTCGCCTGCGGGGTTGGTGGGCTCCAGAGCCAGGTAGTAGTCCACCAAAATCTCGCCCCGGGCCACCTCCTCGCCCTTAATCTTCACCACATACTGGTTGGTACCCAGCGCGGAGGAGTCGTGGAGGCGGATGGATGGGATAACGAAGCCCATATCCTGGGCGTATTGCCGGCGGAAAATCACGATGCGGGAGATCAGCTTGCCGCCGCTGCTCTCGTCTACCATGGGAATCAGGCTGTAGCCGAACTCCATCTCAATGGGATCGACGGTGAGCAGCCCATAGACGTTGTTGATGTCCTTGTAGTAATCGGTCTCACTGGGCGCGGCCGCCACGATGTCGCTCTCCTGGGGTTCCTCGGGCTGGACCATCTGCTCCGCCTCACTGCGCTCCAGACGGCCGCTCATCAGATAGCCGAACACAGCCAAACACACGCCCACCACCATCAGGGGGACAGTGGGGGTGCCGGGAATCAGGGCCAGAATGACCAGCACCGCGCCCGCGGTGAGAATGGCTCTGGGCTGACGGGAAAACTGCTGGATCACGTCGGCGTTCAGACTGCCGTCGGACACCGACCGGGTGACGATCATACCGGTGGCGGTGGAGATCATCAGAGCGGGCAGCTGGGAAACCAGGCCGTCGCCGATGGTGGCAATGGAGTAGGTCTGGGCCACAGTGCCCAGGTCGCCCACGCCGTTGATGGAGCCGATGATGATGCCGCCGATCAGGTTGATGGCGGTGATAATCAGCGACATGGTGGCGTCGCCCTTGACGATCTTGGTGGCGCCGTCCATAGCGCCGTAGAAATCGGCCTCACGCTGGATCTTGCTCCGGCGCTCCCGGGCCTGCTGCTCGTTAATCAGCCCGGAGGAGAGGTCGGCGTCAATGGCCATCTGCTTACCGGGCATGGCGTCCAGGGTGAAGCGGGCGGCCACCTCGGCCACGCGCTCAGCGCCCTTGGTGATGACGATGAACTGCACCAGCACGATGATAAAGAAGATGATGATACCCAGCACAATGTTGCCCTGAGTAATCAGCTGGCCAAAGGTCTGAATGACCGGCGTGCCGGGGGCCCCGTTGCCCTCAAAGCCCAGGATGGCCCGGGTGGTGGACACGTTCAGGCCCAGCCGGAACAGGGTGGTAATCAACAGAAGCGAGGGGAAAATGGAGAACTCCAACGCCTCTGAGATGGTCATGGTAACCATCAGAATCACAATAGACAGGGAAATATTGGTAATAATCAGAATGTCGAGAATGGATTCCGGCAGGGGAACAATCAGGAACAAGACGATGACCACTACCATCAGTGCTATGCTGTTTTGAAAAATACGCCGCATGGTTTCATCCTTTCCTGGAGTCTATCAAAACGCCCCAAGGGGCCTTGCTCGCGAATTCATTGGACCTCCCGGTCCAGCTTGAGGACGTAGACCAGCACCTCGGCCACGGGGCCGTACAGGTCCGGGGGAATTTCCCGGTCCAGCTCGGTCTGGTCGTAGAGGGCGTGGGCCAGAGGGACATTTTCCACTGTGGCGATCCCATGCTCCTCCGCTACCTTGACGATGCGCAGGGCCAGCTCGTCCATGCCCTTAGCCAGCACCACAGGCGCGTTGTCCTGGTCCGGCTTATACCGCAGGGCTACGGCAAAGTGGGTCGGGTTACGAATCACTACGTCGGCCTGGGGCACCTGCTGCATCATGCGCTGCTGGGCCCGCTGGCGCTGGATTTGCTTGATTTTTCCCTTAACCTGGGGGTCGCCTTCTGTCTGTTTATATTCTTCCTTAATCTCCTGTTTGGACATTTTCAGCTGACGCTCATAATCCCACCATTGGTAGAGGTAGTCGAAGAAGGCCAGCACCGCAAACGCGATGGCGATCTGGAGCACCAGAGCGACAATCTCGTTGAAGAGGATACGGCAGGACTGCCCCAGCTCCATAGCCAGGAAACGGCTAAACCCCTCGGCTGCGCCCTTGAAGTAGTTGTAGATTAAAACAAGCAGAATTGTAATCTTCAGGATGCCCTTGATCGCCTCAATCACGCTCCGCAGAGAAAACAGGCGCTTGAAGCCCTGGAGGGGGCTGAGGCGGCTGAACTTGGGCCGCAGGGGCTCAGTGGTCACCAGGAGCTTGGTCTGAAAGAAGGTCACGCCCACCGCCAGCAGGGCGGTGACGGCCAGAAACGGCCCCACCATAATTACGAAGGTGACCACCGTCGTCCGGGTCAGCTCATTCATCAGACTGGGAAGCAGATTCACACTGTCGGAGGCCATATGGGCGAAGTAGAAGTGAAACAGGGATTTGATCTGGTCCAGAAAGACGCCGCTCATGACCTGGACCATAAACAGGCTTCCGATCAGAGTCGCCACACCCACGGCGTCCTTACTCATAAGGACGTTACCTTTTTTTCGTTCGTCTCTTCGCCGTTTTGGTGTCGCCTTTTCGGTTTTGGAGTCGCCGGCCATGGGTGGTCCCCCCTTTGTCAGCCCGTGTTCGGTTGGGTCAGCCTGACATAAGGGGCAGCGTCCGCTGGAGCATGACCAGCATCTGCATCTCCGCGTCCAGCAAAAACTGGCTGAACGGCACCAGCAGCAGCATAACCAGAACCAATCCGATAATCAGCTTCAGGTCAATATTGATAACGAAAACGTTGATCTGGGGAATGACCTTCATCAGGATCCCCATGCCAACCTGTCCCATCAGCTCAGCCGCCAAGATCGGCATAGCCAGCTTGATGCCCAGAATGGTGCAGTCGATGAACATCTCCAAAACAGCGCCGTACAGATCCTCGCCCAGGGCGACCGCCCCGTAGGGCACCGCCCGGCCCGAGGTCACAAAAATGCGAATCAGGGTCTGATGGCCGTTGGCCACAAAAAACAGCAGGGACATCAGAGTGTTGAG
>CANSDP010000052.1 GCA_947645675.1 uncultured Bacillota bacterium | reverse complement strand
CCTTATTATCTGCTTTTCCTTCTCGTTTGTCAAAAGATTTTAAACAGGCTCTTAGGGGCATACTTAGATGGGGTGTTTTTGCGGCGCAGTAAAGGCTCAGCTCCAGCATGGTCCTCCTCCCCCGGCTCCTCCAGACCGCCGCTCATCAGGCAGATAGCCAGGGCGCCGGTCACATAGACGTAATACAGCGTGTTGTCCGTGGCCGCCGTGGACAGAACATAGGCTTGGAGGCACAGGCATATGACCCCGTACCTCAGCCCCTGCCACTTGCTGACGCACCAGACCCGCAGGGGCAGATAGCACAGCATCCACACCCAGAAGCCCCAAAAGCCGACGTCGATATAGAGCATCAGAATGTCGTTGTGGAGGGCCCGAATGGTCCAGTCCTCCGGCAGGTCGGAGAACAGGCGGGACACGAATCCCGCTCCGTTTCCGAAATAATTCGGGCCGATCCAGTAGTACTGGTCAATAAACCCGCTCAGCTCCCGCCGGCCCATGGTATCCAGGTCGAACCGGAGGGCCAGGAACTCAAACAGTCCCCGCTTCACCAAAAAAATGTACAGGAAGCAGACCCCCACAGCGGCAAAGGACACCGTCATCAGGAAAAAGCGCCCCCGATCCCGCCTGACCGCCAGCTTCATCACCAGCCACACCAGCAGCGCCGCCGCAATAGCGGCCACGCCGATGCGCTTAAAGCCGGAGAGGAAGCAGAACAGCGTCGGAGCCAAAAGGACCCGGGCCGCACGCTCCCGCCGGCACTCCTGCCAGTTCAGCATGTAATAGACCAGATAGATCCCCAGGGCAAAGGTCAGCTCATGAATCTCCATCTGCTGGATGACCGGTCCCGTCTCCCCGGCAAAGGTGACAATGAGGGTTCGAAGCTCCTCCAGGTACTGGCCGATCCCGTTTTCCCGGACCACCCGCACAAGGGTGACGGCGTTCGCCCCCAGCATCGCCGCCAGGTTGAGCCAAAGCCCCCGCCGCCCAAAGGCATAGAGGAGCCCGGCGGCGGCGAAGAGGATGGCCAGACCGTAGATCTGGTCAAAGAGCCCCCGGCGGATCTGAGTCAGCTGCTGTACCTGGAACACCCACAGGGGAACGGAGGCCAGGATAGTAGTCAGGCTGGGCAGAGCCAGAAGGACAAGGCACCGAAACAGGCCTCCTCCCCGCCGCAGGTCCGTGCGGACCAGGAATGTCAAGAGGCTCAGCCCCGCGATGACCATCGCCAGGACGAATTTGTACATGAAGTGAATGCCCAGATCCAGATACTCGTTGTGGAAGTAATACATCCCACAGGCCAGGAGGAAGTAGACCGCCTCCAGAAATTTGGTTTTATACTCTCTGAGCCCCTCGCTCCGCATGTACTCCATTTTCCGTCTCCTGTGTCCCGCCTCTGTTCGCACTGGCCTGGTAGGGCTTGCGCTCTCCGCATGCCTCGCTCTCCACCTTCTGAGTCTCATCCTCGCCGCTGGTCCGGTAGGGCTTGCGCTGTCTGGCCGCGCTGGAAATCAGGCCTCTCAGCTGAAAGGCTGACTGCTCTCCCGCGTTGGCCGTGCCCATCTGATAGGACACCGGGATATCGGAAAGGGCGTCCGCCAGCATCGCCGTCAGCCGCTCCTCCTCCTGAAGGAGGGTCACCTGGCTCGCCGTTTCGAAAAACACCCAGAACTGTCCGCCGCCGTTATGGCCCACAAAGCTGCCCTTCCGGCTTTCAAACAGGTCCCTCAGCACACGTCCAAACTCCATCAGGACCCGGTCCGTCACCCCGCGGCCGAAGCTGTCGTTCAGCTCCCGCTGGTTCAGGATCTGAATGTTGACGCAGCACGCGGCCAGCGGCAGAATGAAATGTTCCCGGTCATGGATATACTTGTCGCAGGACACCCGGTTCAGACAGCCGGTCGCCCGGTCACGCAGGAACACATATTCCAAAATGTCTCCCACGCGTCCCAGCAGAATGGCCCCGCAGCACCCGACCACCAGGAAGAACCCTGCGATGATGGTCAGATAGAGGGACATATTGAACCTGGGCCGCACACTGACGCTGGAGAGGGTCTTGATATTCTGGGCGCCCAGATACTCGTTGTACTCTGTATTGGTCCGGGTCACGATCTCATACAGCCCGTTCATCTTGTCGATAACCGCATGGAGCTCCCGCTCCACGTCCGCCTTGCCGGCGCTCCCTCCGGCGCCCTGCTCCCCCCGGTATACGCTGAGGATATAGGCGCAGTAAGCCGCGTCGATCTCCGCATAATCCCAGCGGTCGGAGGCGTCAATCCAGCTGTGCAGAAGCAGATCGTATTGCACCGTGCGGTCGGTAGGCTGGGACGTGCCGTTTTCGCCCCACTCCTGTTCATAGACGTCGTTCAGGATGTAGTTGTAGTCAATGTCTGTATTTCCGGAGGAGCGCATCTTATCCACGTACGCGCTGATGATCTCCATAATGTCGCTGATATCCTCCTGGGCTTTCTCCCCTGTCAGGCTGTAGTTGACAATCCGGTTCTCATACTTGTCCAGGAGCAGCGCCCGATCCTTTGTGATCTGATTACCCAATATCAGCGCGTACAGCCGGGGGATATCCACGTCTCGGATCAGTGTAAACTGGTCCCGCAGGTCGGCGAAGGAATATCCCGTATTGGAGGAGCGGAAATACCGCCCCCGCAGATAGCGGATGTGGAGGGTATCAATGGTGCTGGCCAGCTGCCGGTCGATCCGCTCCACCATCTCCAGATAGTCATAGTCCGTCACCATAACGTCCCGGATCTCGTTGTTCACCTGCTCCTGGTTGATGTGCTTGTTGCTGTAATCGGAAAAGTAGGTGTCCAGAAGCTCGTTCAGGATATCCCGGGCCAGATTCTCGCTTCCGGCGCCGTTCAGCTTGCAGCTGACCACGTAGGCGGTGGGCTGGATGGTGTACTCCTCGCCCTCCTCATTCACCGCCTCCTGGATGTTCAGCGCCTGCTCCTCAATAACCGGCTCCACCTTGATGCTGGCACACAGACTGTCCAGGCTGTAGCTCTCCAGCGGCAGCCCCAGATTTTCCATCACCTTGGTCATATTTTTAGACGTGACGATCTCCGACACGTCTATGCGGGAGCCGTCCGGGGCGTATCCGTCCTTGGCCTGGTCGTTGCTGTACTCGATGACCGCCGAGGCGGTGTAATACTGTTTTTTCGCCAATACCTGATAGGCAAAAATGGTCATTCCCACAAAAAAGCAGAGGATCAGCGGCAGCCACTGCTTCAAATAGCGGAATATCTGAAACTCCTTCATGCTATCCTCGCCCCCTTCCGGCGTCCTCCCACCGCGAACCAGCTCACCTGAGCGCCCGCGGCAAACAGCGCCGTCAGCGCCGCGATCTCCACGACCAGCCGCTTGGCCCGGTCCTCCAGCGCGTACACCACCACAGTCATATAGCTGTTGGCCTGCTGGGCGTTGTACTCCTCCACCAGCTCCTTCGCCTGCTGGGCCACCCGCAGAAGCTCCTGCTGGATCTGGTCCACCAGCGTCTCCGCTTTTTTATCCGTTCCCCGGCCCCCGCGGCCGGAAAACTGGGTAATCACATGGCGGTTTTTGGCCATCTGCTCGTTGAGCTCCGTCTTCTTGTTGGCATAGCTGTCCGCGCTGGCGGCAAAGTCGTCCACGCCGATCCGGGTCTGGGACATATAGAACTGCTCGCCCGTGTCATAGGTTGGGACCAGAACGATCCGGGCCATGTCGTCCGCATAGAGCGCGACGGCCTCCAGGGTATTCTCATTGGAGGCGGATGCCTTCCGCGCGTCAAAGTCCAAAAAGACGTTGGCGATGTTCAAGCGGTCAATATACTGCTTCGCGTCCACCGAGACGCCGTTTTCCAATATGTAGGCCTCCAAGTCCTCCACCAGCGTGTTAGACACGGCATAGGCCTTCGCCGACATGGATTGGAAGGTCTCCCCATTGACGCTGGAGCGGAAGGCCGCCTCCTCGCTGGACATATTGCGCATATACTCCCCGATGGACTCCGCCGTTTTTTTCAGGAAGGAGCTCTGATCCAGATAGTCCTGCCCCTCCGCCGGAGAAAAGTCCAGCTTGAGAATGTCCGTATTGGCGGAGTACTCATTAATAAACCACTTTTGATACTCCTGGGTCACCAGAGTGAGCAGCTTCTCCCCGTCCTGACCAACGGTATTCCGGTCCGCGTTGTATTCCAGCACAAACTGTGAGGAGATGAAATAGGCGTCCTCCGAGGCGCTGCTCCCCTGGACGGCGGGTCGGACCTGGAGGGTCCGCTTCAGATCCGCCGCCGTGACGCCCTCCAGCGCGCCCCGTTCCACCGCCCGCTCCAGCACCTGTGTGCTCAGGATATGCGTCTGGTTGAACCGGGTCCCGTTGGGGTTGAGCCCCTGGGAGGCCAGGTGATAGTTCAGCGTAATCCCCGCGCTGGTGTGGAGCCGCTCCCCGGCGGGAATCAGGAACAGGTTCAGCAACAGCACCGCCAGAATCAGAGGGACCATGCTCCACTTTCCCCGAAAGGTCCGGTATTCCAGGGCAAGGCCCTTCACGCCCCCCCGCTGAAACCGGCCAAGAATTGCCAGACTTCCGGCTGCCAGAAGCAGAACAGATACGCCTATCAGCACATATTTGTAATACTTCAAAACATAATACACTGTTTGGAACCACCTTTCATTCGATATCCAAAACGATGAGCTCCGGCTTATTGAACACTCTGGGCACCGGGCCGTGCCCACCCAGTCCCCGGCTGATTAACAGGGACATACCGCCGCTCTCATACCAGCCGCCGTCATAGGTGGGGAACAGCCCCTCCTCCTCGGACACCAGCCCGCCGGCCCCCGGAACGCGGATGATCCCGCCATGATTGTGCCCGGAGACCACCAGGTCAATGTCGTAATCGGGGATGTATTCCATCACCGGCTCCGGCCTGTGGGAGATCAGGATCTTGAACGCACTGGGATTCTCCCCGGCAAACTGATAGACGAACTGTCCCGAGTAGGGCCAGAAGCTGCTTTTGTTGGTGGACAGCCCGCCGAGCTGTATCGTGTTCCCTTTAATGTCCACAGTCACCGAGCTGTTTTGCAGCAGCTGAGCTCCAGTCTCCAGCAGCGCGTTCCAGCTCTGCCCGTCCTGAAGCAGCGGCCTAAAGTCCTCCGGGGAGTCCCCCAGAAGGGCGGCCTTTTCCTCTAAAAATTCCTTGTTCAGGTCCTGGCCATACAGCGCCTCGTTCTCATGGTTGCCCATTCCGTAATACACCGGGGCGATCTCCACAAGGCCCTTGCAGAGGTCCACAGCATAGCTCCAGTCGGTTTTGGTCTTGTTGACCACATCCCCCGCAATCAAAATCGCGTCCGGCTTTAAGGCCTGGACCCGCTCCAGCAGCCGCTCGTTCCCGGGGCCAAACTCCTTTTGGTGCAGATCGGACAGCAGAATCAGCCGCATCGGCTCCTCCACCTTCCCGGAATCCATCAAATAAAACGTCTCCTCAAAGGTGCGGTTGGACCAGACGATCCAACCGGCCACAACGCCGGCCACCACCGCCAGACTCAGAAATATCTTAAAGAATCGCTTCATAAAGCCCTCCCTTCCGCTCCGGCCAAGCCGTACCATTCCATCAGCTTTTCGCAATAGGTCTCTATGTCCAGAAGGTCCGTAGTATTCCTGCAATGCTCCGTCATACGGGCCAGCCTCTCCCCATCCCGATAGAGCGCTCGGATTCGAGCCGCATACTCCTCCGGCGTGAACCGGTCCACCAGCACGCCAGTCTCCCCCTCCCGGATCAGCTCCGGAATGCCGCCGATGCGGTTGGCCAGCACCGGCGTGCCCAGCGCCTGGGACTCCAGCACGGAAAGGGGGCAGTTCTCATACCAGATTGGAAAATAGACCGTAAACCGAGCCCGCCGGACCAGCTCCCGCAGCGCGGCGCCCTCCTGAAAGCCCACATACCTTACATTTTCAGACCGTTCCCGCTCCAAAAGCCCCTCCAGCGGTCCGCTCCCGGCGATCACAAAGGGGATCTCGGGCGTCATCCGACAGGCCTTCAGAAGGCGGTCGATCCCCTTCTCCTCGGACAGCCGGCCAAAGTACAGAACGTAGTCTCCCTTCTCCACCGGGCCGGCGGGCTCCGGGCGGATGAAATTTTGCAGCACGGCGGTCCTTCCCCGAAAACGTGGATCTCTTTGCAGCATATCCGCCATAAACTGGCTGGGGCACAGGAAGGTCCTTACCTTGTCGTATGTACCCAGGCTCCGGTACAGCCTTCCCTCCAAACTGCCCAGAATGCTCTTCACCCGCGAGCCATGGATGCACCTCCGGCGGGCGCAGCTCCACACGCTCCCCTCCACACAGCGGGTACAGGGCTCACCGCCCTGCAGCATCATGTGGTTGGGGCACAGCATCTGAAAATCGTGGACCGTCTCCACCATGGGCACGCCCAGCTCCGCCGCCCCGTCGATCACCGAGGGGGTCAGGTGGTAGTAGATGTTGTTCAAATGCACCACGTCGGGGGAAAAGTCCCGAATCACCCTCTGTATTTTCCGCTTGGCCTCCAGGGAATACAAAATCCGGAGGGGGTACCACAGCCGTCCCAGTCCGCCGGACCGGAAATCCATGGCGGCGGTCTCCAGCCCCAGGCGGTTCCCCACCGTGTTTCGCTGGTCCCGCATCCCGAAGTACTCCACCTTGTGCCCCCGGCTTTGCAGGTACGCGCCAATCTGAAGCACATAGGTCTCCGCCCCGCCCCGGGGGTACAGGAACTTGTTGACCATCAAAATTCTCATACCGGTTCTCCCGCTCCCCTCCCCATGGCCGACTGGTAGACCCTCCAGGTCTTTTCCAGCACAAGGTCATAGGAGTATCGCTCCCGGATATAGCGCTTCTGATCCTCCGCCCGGGAGGGGGGCCAGGGGCTGTCCAGGGCCTCCCGCAGCTTTTCGAGCAGCGACGCCTCGTCGCCCCGCCGGAATACCGTTCCGAAAGGCCCCAGCACCTCTGTATTTTCCGGGATGTCGCTGGTCAGGCAGCGCGCCCCCGCCGACATAGCCTCCAGCAGGCTCAGGGCCAGACCCTCCACGTCGCTGGGCAGCACATACAGAGCGCAGTTGCTGAACAGCTCCTGGAGAACCCGCCCCTCGGCGAAGCCCACAAAGCAGATCTGCCCGCACCCCTGGGCCAGGGCAAGGATCTCCCGGCCATAGGAGTTGTCCGGCACCTCCCCGGCGATCACCAGCCGCTTGCTGGTCCCACAGCGCCGGAAGGCCCGGATCAGGTGGTGGAGCCCCTTCTCCGGCACAATCCGGGCCAGAAAGAGGACATATCCGTCCTTTTCCAGGGACCACCGCCGGGCGATCTCGTCACAATCCGCGTACTCGACGGGGACCACGGCGTTGGCGATCAGGTGCGCGGACCGCCCGTAGGTGGTCTGAAAATATGTCTGGGCCACCCGAGACAGCACAATGACCTCTCCGGCATACCGGGCGATCATGCGCTCCCCCAGCCTGAGATAGGCCGAAGCGAAGGGCCCCCACTTGGCTCTCTGCCAGTCCAGGCCATGGATGGTGGCAACCGTCCGTGCTCCGGACAGCCGCGCCAGCGGAAGCATCACGCTGGGACCCAGGGAGTGATAGTGGATTAAATCATAGCGGCCTGGAAGGGCCTGCAAGGTGGCCGTCAGAGAGGCCAGCATGGCGTTGAGGCCGCCCTTCCGCACCGTCGGCGCCCGGCGAATCTCCACGCCCTGACAGGACCCCCGGTTCTCCCCTCTCCGCCGCCCGCGGTTGAATACCGTGACCTGACAGCCCCGCTTGGCCAGACGGGTGGCCAGCTCATACACCACCACCTCCACGCCGCCGGAGCGGGAGGGGAAGTCCTTATGTCCGATCATTGCCAGCTTCATGGGACCTCCCCTTTCAGCAGCCCTCCCCCCGCAGCATGGCGAGGGGCGTTTTCAAAAAGAGCTTGACATCCGTCCAGAAGGAGGCGTGGAGGATATATTCCAGGTCCTCCTCCACCCACTCGGCAAAGGTCATCCCGTTCCGGTCGCTTTTCACCTGCCAGCTGCAGGTCAGACCCGGCTTTACGATCAGCCGGAGCCGTTCGTATTCTGTATACTCCTCCACCTCGCTGGGCAGCGGAGGGCGGGGGCCGATCAGGCTCATGTCCCCCATCAATACATTGAAAAACTGCGGCAGCTCATCCAGACTGGTCCTGCGCAGAAACCTGCCCACCCGGGTAACGCGCGGGTCGTCCCGAATTTTAAAGACCGGTCCGTCCATCTCGTTCAGCGCCAGCAGATCCTCCCGGCACATCTCCGCGCCCACAGTCATCGTGCGGAATTTATACATGGTGAAAGGCTTTCCGTGCAGGCCAAGGCGTGTCTGCGCGAATATGGGACTCCCGGAGGGGTCGTCTATAAAGATCAAAATACTAAGTATGAACAGCAGCGGGCTACTCAACAGAATCAACAGCAGAGATACCCAAAAATCAAACGCCCGCTTTGCTTTCCAGTACCCCCTGCGGGAAGCATGCTGTATCTCTTCCGCTCGTATTACCAGTGCATCTCTGGTCAATGTTGCTTCCGTCACAAAATCTCTCCTTTCTGTATCTACTTATATACTAAACAGATTTTTCACCGCCGCCGTTGCGTTTAGGTAAGATTTTTTCTAAAACTTCCGGTTATTTCCACTCTAATACCTTATAAAAAAGTATACTTTCTCGTTAAACACTTATGTTACTGCAAAATATCTGGTACGGTATTAAAATCGACCAAATTTAATGGCATTTCGACTCACGTCAAAAATAAGTGCAATTTGCAAGAAAGTATACTTTTTAGTAAGCATCTGCCTGCGGCATTAAGATGTACTATACCAAAAAAATTCCGTATTTTCAACACTTTTTCAGGGGAATTTTACTGAAAATTTTTTTCTGCAAAAAAGTATATTTTTCAAGAAAGTTTTACTGCTTATTTAACCTTTTCTCATATAT
>CANSDP010000051.1 GCA_947645675.1 uncultured Bacillota bacterium | reverse complement strand
GATGGGGGCGGGGGTGCGGCCATACTCGCCGCGGCAGTAGGCCTTGATTTCCTTGCCCACCACCTTGTAGCGCTCGCCGGCCAGCACATTCTGAACGGCCTGAGAGCCTACCATCTGGCTGGTGGGGGTGACCAGGGGAGGATAGCCCAGGTCGGCCCGGACCTTGGGGGTCTCGGCCAGAGCCTGGTCCAGCTTGTCGATGGCGTTCATCATCTTCAGCTGAGAGATCAGGTTGGACAGCATGCCGCCGGGAATCTGATAGTTGAGGCACTGGGTATCGGTGGCCATGGAGATGGGGTCCAGGGTGCCGTCCTTGATGAAGTCGGCCCGGACGCCCTTGAAGAAGTCGGCCATCTGAATGAGCACCTTGTCGTCCAGGTCCACCTGGTAGCCCAGGGAGCGCAGGGCGTAGGCCAGCGTCTCGGTGGCGGGCTGGGCGGTGCCGCCGGACATGGGGGAGATGGCGGTGTCGATGACATCGGCGCCCGCCTCCACACCCTTGAGGCAGGTCATGAAGGCCAGGCCGGTGGTGCAGTGGGTGTGAATGACCAGGGGCAGCTCGGGCACGGCGTCCTTGATGGCGGACACCAGATCATAGGACTCCTTGGGGCCCATGATACCGGCCATATCCTTGATGCAGATGGACTTCACGCCCATCTGCTTCAGCTCCTTGACCATCTGGACGTTTTTCTCCAGGGTGTGGACGGGGCTGGTGGTGAAGCAGATGGTGCCCGAGGCGTGGCCGCCCCGCTTGACGGTCTCCTCAATGGCTACCTGAAGGTTGCGGGCGTCGTTCAGGGCGTCGAAGATGCGGATGATGTCGATGCCGTTCTTAATGGAGTGCTCCACGAACTTGCGCACCACGTCGTCGGGGTAGTGCTTATAGCCCAGGATGTTCTGGCCGCGCAGCAGCATCTGCAGCTTGGTATTGGGCATCTTGGCCCGGATTTTCCGCAGCCGCTCCCAGGGGTCCTCCTGGAGATAGCGCAGGCAGACGTCGAAGGTGGCGCCGCCCCACACCTCGGCGGAGTAGTAGCCGGCCTTATCCATGGTCTCCAGGATGGGCTCGAACTTGCTGTAGGGCAGGCGGGTGGCGATCAGGGACTGGTTGGCGTCGCGCAGGACGGTTTCGGTAAAGCCTACTTTTCTGGTCTTGCTCATAATGTTTCAACCTCCATAATGCTCCCCGGAGCAAATGTCGGGGGGAATTTGCCACATGGGGCGGACGTTTTAGTCGCTCGCCCTATATTCTAGTATAATCTCCCACAGAAAGCAAGCCCTACCACGGAATTATCCCAGCTTTTTTTCTCGGAGCCCCCCGGACATAAAAACACCGCGGCAGTCGTGAGCGTCTGCCGCGGTGTCAGTCTCTTTCATTGCCAGCGTTCCGCCGGACCGTCAGGGCCCTCAACGGTCGCTTCCAGCGTCATCCTCGCTGGAATGATAGGCCTCGTAGTTGAAAATCAGGTCGTCGATATCCACATCTCCGCGGACCTTGGACCAAATTGTATTCACTTCCCATTTCGGCATTGTCATAACTGCCGCCTCCTTTCATGCTTCATTGAAAATAGGTATAAAAATACCACCGTCTGCTTTGCAAACGATGGAGAAAAAGACGCTGTAACCGGGCCCTTCCGGACCTAATAACCGCACGTATCTACTCCATTCGCTTGCAGGCAAAGAACCCTCCCTGTGTTAAACCATATCGCTGCATCTTTGCCCACCTCTTTCCTGAATACCGGAATATTCCCACCAGAGTATGCCGCAAGAACACACTCTTTCGGTGTTTATATAGTAAACCTACTTTCCTACTTTGTCAAGAGGAAATTCTTGTTTTTTTATGGCATCTTAACAAAGGAATGGCCGCCGCCCATTTATTTCTTGACTTTCCATCCATCTTCGACTATAAATGATGGTAGTGCTTGGAAAAGGAGTGTAAACAATGAAGAAAAAAGGTTCCTTCCACATCACCGCGGCGATTTTCGCCGGGCTGGTCCTGGGCGTTGTCTTTGGACTGCTCATGCCGGGGCGGTATGAGTTCCTGCTGCCGGTGGTGGAGCTGATTGCCAGTCTGTACATGAACGCCCTGCGGATGATGATCTACCCCCTGGTGTTCTGCTCGCTGATCGTGGGCGTCCAGGGGATCGGAAGCGTCTCAGCCACCGGACGGGTGGGGGGACAGGCGGTGCTGTACTTCACCGGTACCACCCTCTTCGCCAGCCTGCTGGGCCTGTTCCTGCCCAAGGCTCTGGGGCTGGGCAGGGGCGTGACCATCGAAATGGTGGAGAGCAATGTGGAGGCCACCCAGTTCACCAGCCTGATGGACACGGTGAAGGGGCTGATTCCCGCCAACCCCGTCGCCTCCTTCGCCAACGGCGATATGCTTCAGGTGCTGGTCTTCGCCATCATCGTGGGCACCGCATGCCTGTCCCTGGGCAAAAAGGCCGAACCCTTTGTCAGGGTGGCCGAGGCCGTCAATGATATTTCGGTCAAGATCGTCTCCGTGGTCATGTACTTCACCCCCATCGGCGTGTTCTGCTCCATCGCCGGGGTGATCTACGCCAACGGGACCAACACCATTTTGGCTCTGGGGGCGGTGCTCTTCGCCCTGTACCTGACCATGCTTCTTTACGCCCTCATCGTCTACGGAGGCATGGTCAAGGTGGTGGGCAAATGCGGCGTCCGGCGGTTCTTCTCCGCCATCATGCCCGCCGCCCTCAACGCCTTCGGCACCTGCTCCAGCTCCGCCACCCTGCCCATCAGCAAGCGGTGCGCCGACGAGCTGGGGGTCCCCAATGAGATCTCCTCTCTGGCCCTGCCTCTGGGGGCTACCATCAACATGGACGCGGTGTCTGTGCTGATGTCCTTTATGATCGTATTTTTCGCCAACGCCTGCGGGGTGGAGGTCAGCTTCGGCATGATGGCCATTGTGCTGCTCAGCAACACCCTGCTCAGCATCGGCACCCCCGGCGTCCCCGGCGGGGCCATAGCCTCCTTCGCCGCCCTGTCCGCCATCGCCGGCCTGCCCGCCGGTATCATGGGGGTGTACATCAGCATCAATACCCTGTGCGACATGGGCGCCACCTGCTGCAACGTCCTGGGCGACCTGGCCTGCTCGGTTGCTATGAAGGAGACCTGTAAGCTGGACCGGAAGTGATTTTCCACAGGTCGAAAAGTTTTTCTTGACGTTCAGACCAGATTCAGCTATAATAAAATGTCACAATTTAACAAGCCCACATTTTATAGGAGGAATGCAGCATGTCCAAATACGCTGGCACACAGACCGAGAAAAACCTGGCCGCCGCCTTTGCCGGAGAGTCCCAGGCTCGGAACAAATACACCTATTTCGCCTCCAAGGCCAAGAAGGAGGGGTTTGAGCAGATCGCCGCCCTGTTCCTCAAGACCGCCGACAATGAGAAGGAGCACGCCAAGCTGTGGTTCAAGGAGCTGGAGGGCATTGGAACCACCGCCGAGAACCTGGCCGCCGCCGCCGAGGGCGAGAACTATGAGTGGACCGATATGTACGAAAACTTCGCCCGGACCGCCGAGGAGGAGGGCTTCCCCGAGCTGGCCGCCAAGTTCCGCCTGGTGGCCGCCATTGAGAAGCGCCATGAGGAGCGGTACCGCGCCCTGCTGAGGAACGTGGAGGCCCAGGAGGTCTTTCAAAAGAGCGAGGTCAAGGTGTGGGAGTGCCGCAACTGCGGACACATCGTGGTGGGCACCCAGGCCCCGGAGGTCTGCCCCACCTGCAATCACCCCCAGTCCTATTTCGAAATCACCGCGGAGAACTATTGAGCCGCCGTTTCCCTTAGTGTATAAAACCGCCGGAGGTCCTGAGGGCCTCCGGCGGGTCTTTTTCAGTCCTCGAACAGAGGGGTGGACAGATACCGGTCCCCGGTGTCGGGCAGAAGGACCACAATGGTCTTGCCCTCATGCTCGGGCCGCTTGGCCAGCTCGATGGCCCCGTGGAGGGCCGCGCCGGAGGAGATGCCCACCAGAACACCCTCCTTCCGTCCCACCAGCCGTCCGGCGGCAAAGGCGTCCTCGCTGGATACGGCAAGGACCTCGTCATAGACGGAGGTGTCCAGCACCTCGGGGATGAAGCCCGCGCCGATTCCCTGAATCTTGTGGGCTCCGGCCCGGCCCTCGCTGAGCACGGGGGAGTCCTTGGGCTCCACCGCGACCACCCTAAGGGCCGGGTTGCGCTCCTTCAAATACTGGCCCGCGCCGGTGATGGTCCCGCCGGTGCCCACGCCCGCCACAAAGATATCCACCTGACCGCCGGTGTCCTCCCAGATTTCCGGTCCGGTGCCGGCCCGGTGGGCGGCGGGGTTGGCGGGGTTGACAAACTGGCCGGGGATAAAGCTGTCCGGTATCTCCCGGGCCAGCTCCTCCGCCTTGGCGATGGCCCCCGTCATGCCCTTGGCCCCCTCGGTGAGGACCAGCTCCGCGCCGTAGGCCTTCATCAGCAGGCGGCGCTCCATGCTCATGGTCTCCGGCATGGTGATGATAATGCGGTAGCCCTTGGCCGCCGCCACAGAGGCCAGGCCGATTCCCGTGTTGCCTGAGGTGGGCTCGATAATCACCGACCCCGGCTTCAGCTTACCGCTGGCCTCAGCTTCGTCAATCATCATTTTGGCGATGCGGTCCTTCGCCGACCCGCCCGGATTGAAATACTCCAGCTTCGCCAGAATGCGGGCGTTCAGCCCCAGCGCCTCCCGGACCCGGACCAGCTCCAGCAGCGGCGTGCCGCCAATCAGCTGACTGACAGATGTGTAAATTTTTGGCATTGCAGCACCCTCCTTTTCTTGGGGAAATTATACCTCTGATATACCTACTTTGTCAATGGGATAACTATGTTGGGGCAGGGGAATCAATGTTGCGTCTGTAGGGCGCGACGACCCCGGCGCGCCCTACAAAGAGCCGGCGTTGGGTGTAGGGCAGGCTCTATCAAGACAGATGAAGCTATGTAGGGGCGGCTATCAGCCGCCCGTTCCACGGAGGAGCCGGAACCCCGGTAGAAGCGGGCGGATAATATCCGCCCCTACATAAAAGCCTGGGAAAAGGATTCTCCTGCCATGGTTCCGCCCGAAGCCTCGGCCCGCAATCTGGAAATAAAGTCCTCCGCATAGAAAAATTGTTAAGTAGAATGGGAGACAGTCTAAATCTTCATGGGGTATTTGTGAAAAAAGCTTGAAAAAAGGCGAATCCTCCTCTATACTAAAAAGACATCTACTTTGAAGGAGGACCCGTAACGCTATGGCAAATGGAATTTCCATGGAGCGGGTGGAGGAGATTATTGACAGCTATGACTGTCAGGTCCACCACCTCATCGCCATCATGCAGGACATTCAGGCGGAGTATAAATACCTCAGTCCGGCTGTCCTGGAGCGCATCGCCCAGAAGCTGAACATCGGGGTAGCCAAGGTCTACAGCGTGGCTACCTTCTATGAGAACTTCTCTCTGGAGGCCAAGGGCAAGTACATCATCAAGGTGTGCGACGGCACGGCCTGTCACGTCCGCAAGTCCCAGCCTATTTTCAACGCCATCAAGGAGTACCTGGAGCTGGAGGGCAAGCAGAAAACCTCCGCCGACGGGCTGTTCACCCTGGAGACGGTGGCCTGTCTGGGGGCCTGCGGCCTGGCCCCCGTGGTCACGGTCAACGATCAGGTCCACTCCAAAATGAGCCCGGAGCTGGCCATCGATCTGCTGGACAGTCTGCGAAAGGAGGACGCCGCCCATGCCTGAGATGAACCGTGAACGGCTGGAGGTCCGCCGGGTGAAGGCCAAGCGGGCTCTGTCCTACCAGAAGCGGCAGATTCTGCTGTGCGCCGGCACCGGCTGCATCGCCGGCGGCTCGCTGAAGCTGTACGACTACTTTAAGGAGGAGTGCGCCCGCCGGGGGCTGGACGTCTATGTGGGCCTCACCCAGGAGAGTGAGACCGAGGATGTCACCGAGCCCAAGGGGGACGGCGTCTATCTGAAAAAGAGCGGCTGCCACGGCTTCTGCGAGATGGGCCCACTGGTCCAGATCGAGCCGGAGGGCATCCTGTACACCCATGTCCAGCTGGAGGACTGCGACGAGATCATCGAACAGACCATCCTGAAGGGCGAGGTGGTGGAGCGCCTGCTCTATGAGCTGGACGGAGTGCGCTACCCCAAGCACAGCGATATCCCCTTCTACCACCGCCAGCACCGCATCGTGCTGGAGAACTGCGGCACCACCGATGCCGAGGATATTGACGAGTATCTGGCCAAGGACGGCTACGCGGCCTTTGAGAAGGCCCTCTTTGAGATGACCGGCGAGGCCATCTGCAAGGAGATTATGGACTCCGGCCTCCGGGGCCGGGGTGGAGGCGGCTTCCCCGCCGGACGGAAGTGGGACAGCGTGCGCAAGCAGCCCAAGGGCAAGAAGTACGTGGTGTGCAACGGCGACGAGGGCGACCCCGGCGCCTTTATGGACCGCTCCATTATGGAGGGCAACCCCCACTCCATCATCGAGGGCATGCTCATCGCCGCCATCGCCGCCGGGAGCGACGAGGGCTATATCTATGTCCGGGCCGAGTATCCCCTGGCGGTCAACCGGCTGAAAACCGCCATCGCCAAGGCGGAGGAGATGAATCTGCTGGGCGACCGCATCCTAGGCACCGAATTCTCCTTCCGCCTCCACGTCAACCGGGGCGCGGGGGCCTTCGTCTGCGGCGAGGGCTCCGCTCTCACCGCCTCCATCGAGGGCAACCGGGGCATGCCCCGGGTAAAGCCGCCCCGGACGGTGGAGCACGGTCTTTGGGCCCAGCCCACCGTGCTGAACAACGTGGAGACCTTCTCCGCCGTGCCCCTGATTATCCGCAAGGGCTCGGCCTGGTTCAAGTCCATCGGCACGGAGAAGTCTCCGGGCACCAAGGCCTTCGCCCTGACGGGCAACGTGGTGAATACTGGCCTCATCGAGGTCCCCATGGGGGCCACCCTGCGGGAGATCATCTTCGACATCGGCGGCGGCATCAAGGACGGCAAGAAATTTAAGGCCGTTCAGATCGGCGGCCCCTCCGGCGGCTGTCTCACTGAGGAGCACCTGGACATGCCGCTGGACTTCGACTCGCTGAAAAAGCTGGGGGCCATGATCGGCTCCGGCGGCCTGGTGGTCATGGACGAGGACACCTGTATGGTGGAGGTGGCCCGGTTCTTCATGAACTTCACTCAAAATGAGTCCTGCGGCAAGTGCGTCCCCTGCCGGGAGGGCACCCGCCGGATGCTGGAAATCCTCACCCGCATTGTCAACAACGAGGGCTCTCTGGAGGACCTGGACCTCCTCGAAGAGCTGTCCGCCACCATCAGTGAAACCGCCCTGTGCGGCCTGGGACAGTCCGCCTGCAAGCCCGTCCAGAGCACCCTGAAGTATTTCCGGGACGAGTATCTGGCCCATGTGGTGGACAAGCACTGTCCCCACTGCAACGGCCGCAAGAAGGTCCTGCAAATTGACCCGGTGCTGTGCAAGGGCTGCGGCAAGTGCATGAAGCAGTGCCCCATGGAGGCCATCACCGGACAGATCCGGATGCCCCATGTCATCGACACAGAGAAGTGTATCAAGTGCGGCGCGTGCTGGGGCTGCTGTCCCTTCGGCGCCATTCGGGAGGAGTGAGCGGTATGGCAAAGGGAATTATGTACATCGACGGACTGCGCGTCCCCTTCGACGGGGAGCCCAACGTCCTGTCCGTCATTCGGAAAGCGGGCATCGAGATGCCCACCTTCTGCTACTACTCCGACCTGTCGGTCTATGGCGCGTGCCGGATGTGCGTGGTGGAGGACGAGCGGGGGAAGATCGAGACCTCCTGCTCCATGCAGCCCCGGGATGGCCTGTCCATCCGCACCAACACCGCCCGCCTGCTCAAGCACCGGCGGATGATCCTGGAGCTGATGCTGGCCTCCCACAACTGCTCCTGCACCACCTGTCAGAAGAGCGGCGACTGCCACCTCCAGGACCTGGCGGTCCAGTTCGGCATCAACACCGTCCGCTTCGGGGACAACCGGGAGTGCGGAGCCTTTGACGACTCCAGCCCCGCCATCGTCCGGGACCCCACCAAGTGCATTCTCTGCGGCGACTGCGTCCGCGTGTGCAGCGAGAACATCGGAATGAACATCATCGACTTCGCCCACCGGGGCTATAACATGCAGGTGACCCCCGCCTTTGGCCGTAATCTGTCCGAGACCAAGTGCATCAGCTGCGGCCAGTGCTCCGCCGTCTGCCCCACTGGCGCGATTACCGTCTACAACCAGATCGGCCCCGCCTGGCGGGCCATCCACGCCCCCCAGAAGCGGGTGGTAGTCCAGATCGCCCCCGCCGTCCGGGTGGCGGTTGGCGAGGCCTTCGGCCTGGCCCCCGGCCAGAACGCCCTGGACCTGCTGGTCTCCGCCCTGAAAATGATGGGGGTGGACGAGGTCTACGACACCACCTTCGGCGCGGACTTCACTACCATCGAGGAGGGCACCGAGTTCCTCCAGCGGCTGGAAAAAGGAGGGCCCTTCCCCATGTTCACCTCCTGCTGTCCCGCCTGGGTGAAGTATCTGGAGAACGAGAACCCCAAGTATTTGAAGCACATCTCCACCTGCAAGTCCCCCATGGAGATGTTCGCCTCCGTCCTCAAGGACAAATACCGTGCGCAGGACGCGGAGGACGGCCGAACCACTTATCACATCGCCATCATGCCCTGCACCGCCAAGAAGATGGAGGCCGCCCGGCCCGAGTTCCTCCAGGCCGACGGCACCCCGGCGGTGGACCTGGTGCTGACCACCAAGGAGATCGTGAAGATGATCCAGGAGTCTGGCATTCAGCTGACCAAGCTGGAGTATGAGGCCCCCGACCTGCCCTTCGGCCTGGGCTCCGGCGCGGGCGCGATCTACGGCACCACCGGCGGCGTGGCCGAGGCGGTGGTCCGCTTCTGCCTGCCGGACAAGTCCAAAAACGTGCTGCGGGAGCTGAAATTCTCCCCCCTCCGGGGCGACCGCTCCATCCGGGTGGCCGTCATCAAGGTGGGGGACCGGGACGTCCATCTGGCCATTGTCCACGGCCTGGCCAACGCCCAGCGCCTGCTCAAGGAGATCGAGGCAGGCAATGCCTACTTCGACCTGGTGGAGGTTATGACCTGCCAGGGCGGCTGCGTGGGCGGCGCGGGCCAGCCCCACGGTATGCGCCAGGATAAGGCCGACCGGGCCGAGGGCCTGTATAACATTGACCGCTCCGCGCCCTTCAAGCGGGCGGAGCGCAACCCGGTGGTCACCGCCCTGCTCCAGGATATGGACGAGGAGCGGCGGCACGACCTGCTCCATGTCAACTATGTAAAATGAATACGCGGTCAGTGCGGCGGAGACGCTGTGCTGTAAGGTAAAAAGGCAGCGGAGCCGGGCAAAATCAAAGAAGCCCGGCTCTACTGTTTTTCCAGTGATTACGGAAATGTCAAGAGTAAATGCGAAAAAAATATAAAATTTTTTTGAGCGTGTCAAATCAGGGCGGCGACGCACTCCCTGAACAACATTTCAGACGTTTTCCACCCCAAGATTTTACGCGGATAGTTGTTCATCCACTGTTCGGCCCGCGCAACCTCCGCGTCGGTCACGTTGCCGAAATCGGTTCCCTTTGGAAAGGGTCGCCGAATCATTTTGTTTTGACATTCGTTTGTCAACGCCGATATGAAATTGTAAGAGCCTGTTTAAAATCTTTTGACAAACGAGAAGGAAAAGCAGATAATAAG
>CANSDP010000050.1 GCA_947645675.1 uncultured Bacillota bacterium | reverse complement strand
TTTCAGCAGGTACAGCAGGTTTTGAGGGGGAGAGTGTGAGAGGGGGAGGGCGTGGGAGGTGCCAGGGCCGCAAAAGGGCAGACTGCCCCCCAGGTGTGACGTTCACCGCTCCCGCCCCCTTTCCCGCCTGCGGTACATCTCCAACGCTTTCACGATGGTGTCCTCGATCTTCTGTGCGGGCGTCCCCGCAGGGAAAAACTTGTCGATGCGGTTTCGGGGCATTTTGAATTGCTCCACCTGATTGGGCTTTTCCTCCTGCATGATGGACAGGATCACATCGGGGTTCAGCTTGCCCTTTTCGGAAAAGTCCCTTATTTTGATGGCCTGGGCATGGGAGGGGGTACAGTCCTCGCTCTCCATAGCCTCCAGCAAGGCGTTCTGCTCGTTCTCCGGCAGGTAGGACAGCTCCACGGCGGGGCGCAGGGCTATTTGCAGCTTGTCGTTATCTTTCAGCACAGAATTGTCCACCATTTCGAGAATTTCCGGGATAAGGTTCGTCAGGCGGATATAGCGTTGAATTTGGGTATTGCTATCAGGAGATTTGTCTGCCAACTGCTCCCTTGATGTCTTTCCTAACTTCTGTCCCAGTGGGACAGAAGTTAAATCTGTGCGCTCACCTTGTTGCCGCCGCATGGCGTCCAGCTTCATTTTATAGGCAAACGCCTTTTCCGAGGGCAGGACACGCTCACGCTGGAGGTTGCTGTCCACCATGATAATGATGGCTTCATCGTCTGTCAGTTCCCGGACGATACAGGGCACCGTGGGCAGTTCCGCCAGTTCCGCCGCCATTTTACGCCGGTGGCCGGACACCATTTGATAACCGCCCTCCGGCATGGGCCGCACCAGCACGGGGGAGAGTACGCCACGTTCCTTTACGCTCTCCACCAATCGCTCCATTTCCTCGTCCATCCGCACATGAAACGGGTGGTTGGGAAAGTCGCTGATCTTTGCGGGGTCAAGGTCGGTCACAAAGGTACGCCCAGCGTTGTCCCGTTCCTCCTGGGTGGAGAACAGGTCGTTATAAGCCCCGGTCAGCCCCAGGTCGATTGCGGTTCCTTTGCTCAAGGGCGCTCACCTCCTCCACCAGCGCGGTATATGCCGCCGCCACCTTTCCCTTGCCGTCATGGGCGAAAATGCTCTTGCCCTCCACGCTGCACTCCGCCGCCCGGACAGAAAAGGGAATCTCCGTGTTCAACACCCGCAGATTGCTCCCGGTCTGCCGCAGGGCGGCGATGATGCTCTTGGCGTTGTTGGTGCGGTTGTCCACCATAGTCAGCAGGATGCCGTCGATTTTCAGTTCCGGGTTGATCTGCCGCCGCACCTTGGCGACCGATCCCATCAGCAGTTTTAAGCCCTTGGTGGACAGGTAGTTGGCTTGGCAGGGAATAAGAACGCTGTCCGCCGCTGCCAGGGCGTTGATGGTCAGCATACCCAGCGAGGGCATACAGTCGATTAGAACATAGTCATAATCCCGTTTGACCGCCCCCAGGTAGCTGCGCAGCACGAACTCCCGGCTCATGGTGTTCACAAGGCTCACCTCAAAACTGGACAGGCCGATGTTGGAGGGCACCAGATCGACGCCCTCAATGTCCTTCAAAATGCCCTTGTCCCGTGGGGAGAGGTTGCCGTTGTCCACCACGACTTGCATTAGGTCGGAGATGGTCGTGTCCAACTCGTCCGGGTTCTTCACGCCCAGGCTCACCGTAAGACTTCCCTGGGGGTCTGTATCCACCAGCAGCACCTTTTTCCCTTGCTGTGCCAGTCCCACGCCCAGGTTGACCGCTGTTGTGGTCTTGCCGACGCCGCCCTTCTGATTGGTGACGGCAATCACCTTGCACTTGTTCATGGGTTTCTGCCTCCTTTCCTTGGATATAGTCATAGCCGCCCGCAGCGAAACAGGCGGCTATGTAAAGTGGGCCAGCGGCCCACTTGGGGGTCTACTGGCCCTCGTCCATGAGAAGCGCCAGTACATCATCCATGCCAGCGTCAAAGATGAAGTCCTCGCTCTCCGCCAGAAATTCCTCCATGAACATCTGCGCCAGGGCGGGGTACTGCTGGCAGTCGGTGAAGTCCTCGGACGGGGCGATCTCCACCAGGGCGTAGACGCCCTCCAGCACCTTCATGGCCCCGGTGTGGTCGCCGTGGCTCACCAGCAGCCGCAGGGCCTTCTCCGTGGCCCGCACCATGTCCAGCTCACCCACTTCCAGGAAGGCGCTCCACAGGGCCTCCATGCTCTTGTAGGCGGCGCTGCGAACCTCGTCGGCCAGCTTCTCAATGCGGGCCTCGCTGTTCTGCGCCTCGTTCTTCTTCCACTTCATGGCTTATCCTCCTTCTGAAATTTCACAGCCGTCAGCAGGATTTAGACGGCTATGTAGGCTTTTGGGCAGGGCGAAAATGTTTAAACCGGCAACCGCTCCATTTTCCCATTAGCAAGGATCAAAGCCGTTTTCTTGCCCGATTAGCAAACCGCCCCATTTTTCGGCGGAAAAACAAAAAATCTTGCTAATTGATTAGCAAGGTTTCAGGGGGAAAACGGTATGTAGTTCGATTTGAGTTTGGTGGTAACAGTGATTAGCAAATAATAAAGGATAAAGCGCCCACCTTTTAGGTGAGAGATATAGCGTTTTCCCTCGGTTTTCAAAAAGTTATAGAAAAAGCACAAAATCTTCGGGTTTTCCGAAGATTTTGTGCTACTAATGGCACCCGCGGGAGGATTCGAACCTCTGGCCTACCGCTTAGGAGGCGGTCGCTCTATCCAACTGAGCTACGCGGGCCTATGAAATTGCCGGACTGGAATCGAACTCGGAACGGTACGCCTGTGCCCCCGGAGTGGGGCGCTCTGTTCCCTACTTAGGAGGCGGACGCTCTATCCTGCTGAGCTACGGACGCATATGGAATTTTTGGTGCCACTGGCGGACGAACTACGCACACTTAGGAGGCGGACGCTCTATCCTGCTGAGCTATCGGGGCGGATGCTTTACTATTTTAACCTAAGACGGGCTGGCTGTCAACGACAAAATGAGGAAAAGTTGGGTTAAGGGCATATTGTGGACAATTTGAAAAATTTTGACTTTCCCTCTATGCAAACGGTAAAAATTATATTAAAATAGAGGGGAAGAAAAATGACAGGAGTGGTTCCAATGGAGCAGCCTAAGTATAAGCGAGTATTATTGAAGATCAGCGGCGAAGCCCTGGCGGGGGAAGCGTCCCGGGGTCTGGACTTCAACGTGATCGGCCAGGTGTGCGACGTGATCAAGCGCTGTGTGGACATGGGAGTTCAGGTAGGCGTGGTGGTCGGCGGCGGCAACTTCTGGCGGGGCCTGAAGGACGGCGGCGACAAGATGGAGCGGGTCCGGGCTGACCACATGGGCATGCTGGCCACCAGCATCAACGCCCTGGCTGTGGCCGATGTGCTGGAGCAGAAGGGGGTGGAGGTCCGGGTCCAGACCGCCATCCGGATGCAGACCGTGGCCGAGCCCTACATCCGTTCCCGGGCCATCCGGCACCTGGAGAAGGGGAGGGTGGTCATCTTTGGATGCGGCACCGGCAATCCCTTCTTCTCCACTGACACCGCCGCCGTGCTGAGAGCCGCCGAGATCGACGCGAATGTCATTCTGCTGGCCAAGAACATCGACGGCGTGTACTCCGCCGATCCCAAGAAGGACCCCAGCGCCAAAAAGTACAGCAAAATCAGCTATGACGAGGTGCTGGCCCAGCATCTGGCGGTGATGGATACCACGGCCACCTCGCTGTCCATGGACAACAAGATCCCTGTCCTGCTCTTTGCCCTGAAGGACCCGGAGAACATCTTCCGGGCCGTGATGGGGGAGGAAGTGGGGACGATTGTAGAGTAACGCCCACGGATTTCGGTGCGAATTTTGAAAGGAGCGAAAATGGATGAGTATGCAGGAAAACGCCAGGCTTATTTTGGGATTGCGCGCCAAGGGATGGACCGACACGGAGATTAACGATTTGGTATTGTGGATCGAGACCGGAAATGAAAAATATAATCCTGAAAAGGAAATAATCTCACAAAAGAAAGGAAGTACCAATCATGAGTCCTGAGCTTACCAGTTATGAGGAGAGAATGCTGAAGACCATTGAGGTAGTCAAATCCAACTTTGCCGCCGTCCGGGCGGGACGGGCCAACGCCGGCGTGCTGGACCGGATTACCGTAGAGTACTACGGCGCGCCCACGCCCTTAAATCAGGTAGCCAATATCGGTTCCCCCGACCCCCGGACCCTGACCATCCAGCCATATGATATGTCCTTACTCAAGGCCATTGAGAAGGCCATCCAGACCTCTGATCTGGGCATCAACCCCCAGAATGACGGCCGGGTTATCCGTCTGTCCTTCCCCCAGCTCACCGAGGAGCGCCGTAAGGACCTGACCAAGCAGGTGCGCAAGTACGGCGAGGAGGGCAAGGTGGCCCTGCGGAACATCCGCCGGGACGCTATGGACGACATCAAAAAGAAAACCAAAAAGTCCGAGCTCACCGAAGACGACCAGAAGAAGCTGGAAAAGGAGCTCCAGGATGTGACGGACAAGCGGTGCAAGGACATCGACGATCTGACCGCCAAGAAGGAAAAGGAGCTTATGGCGGTGTAAGTCCGCTCCGAACAGGAGGTGGAGAGGAATGGATGAGATTATGACTGAGAAGGAACAGGCGACCGCGCTGATGGACAAATATGTGGACCTTCAACGGATCAAAACAGCGGCAGACCGGGACAAGGAAATTGAATACCAGATCAGAACCACTAAGGCGAAGCTGGAGGCTCTGGGTATTGTGACCGAAAAGCTGGATAAATAAGTCCCAATTCGACTTCGTGTTCCCGGAGAATCACAATGGGTAAATATGCATAGACTGGTATAAGAATGAATGATTTAATTAAAAACATTGATAAACTTCATACAACAGAAATGGGTGTAGAGCGGATAAAAAGGAACTGCCAAATTGAAACAGACGATGTTGTCCAATGGAGTGTGGTGCGGATTCTGGACAAAAATGCTAAAATTGAAAGGATCGGAAAGAACTGGTATATTTTTACAGGTCACTACAAAATAACTGTGAACGCATATAGCTATACAATAATTACTGCACACAGAGTTGAAGCATAATCTGTATAATTCGGATGAATGAATTATTATACACTAAAGCCTAGAATCAAGGCGTTAGGAACTACAGAAGCGAATTGGGAGATAAATAAAAGGCAGGCCCCCTTTTTCAAGGGGGCCTTTGATTGAAAAGGAGCGACCGCGATGGCCCTCTTCTCAAAAAAAACAGAACCAGTCCGGACGGAGGCGGACCTCAGCCGTCTGCCCAGGCACATTGCCATTATTATGGATGGCAACGGACGGTGGGCGAAGAAGCGCGGCCTGCCCAGGACGGCGGGCCACGCCGCCGGGGCGGAGACCTTCCGCACCATCGCCACCTACTGCAAGAGCATCGGTCTGGACTATCTCACCGTCTATGCCTTTTCCTCGGAAAACTGGAAGCGGCCGGAGGAGGAGGTGGGGGCCATTATGGGGCTCTTGAAAAAGTACCTGCTGGAGGCTATCGGTCAGATGGAGCGTGACCGGGTAAAGATGGAGTTTTTCGGCGACCTGTCCCCTCTGACACCGGAGCTGCGGGAGCTGTGCGAACGTACCCGGGAGATTTCCCGGCACTATGAGGGCTGTCAGGTGAACATCTGCCTGAACTACGGAGGCCGGGACGAGCTGGTCCGGGCGGCTAAGGCCTTTGCTCAGGACTGCGCCGCCGGCAAGGCCGACCCCAACCACCTGAGCGCGGAGGAGTTTGGGGCCTATCTGTACTCCAGAGGGGTCCCTGACCCGGATCTGGTGATCCGAACCAGCGGGGAACTGCGGCTGTCCAACTTCCTGTTGTGGCAGGCGGCCTATTCGGAGTTCTACATTACCGATGTGCTGTGGCCCGACTTCTCCAAGGAGGAGCTGCACCGGGCCATCGCGTCCTATCAAAACCGGGACCGCCGGTTTGGAGGTGTGTGACTTGGTAACTCGCATCATTGTGGGGCTGGCCCTGGGACCGGCTTTTCTGGCGGCCCTGTTTTTCCTGCCTCCCGCAGCCATTGCGTTGATCGTGGCCTGTATCGCCGCGATGGCCTCCTTCGAGCTGCTGCGGGCCGCGAAGGTTGCCCACAACAACGGGATGTATATTTTTACCGCCCTGGCCGCCGCCGCTGTCCCTGCGGGCCACAGCCTGGGCTATGGCAGCTGGACCGTCCGGGCGGTAGCCATCCTGCTGATGGCCGCGCTGTTCCTCCCGGCCCTGAGCCGGTACGGCACCAGCGGCGAGATTCGCTTTGAGCACATTATTGTGTGCCTCTTCGGCGGGGTGGGTATCCCCCTGTTTCTCTCCGCTCTGGTACAGCTCAAGCGGTTTGACAACGGACAGTTTCTGGTCCTGCTCCCGGTAATCTGCGCCTTCACCACCGATATCGGGGCCTATTTCGCCGGCGTTTTCCTGGGAAAACACCGGGGGATTACCCAGGTCAGCCCGAATAAATCCTTAGAGGGCTACATCGGCGGCATTCTGTCCGGGTGCCTGTTCATGCTGGTCTACGGCCTGCTGGTGGAGTATTTGGGCGGTATCCCCGTCAAGCTGCCCGTCATGGCCCTCTACGGCCTGCTGGGCAGTGCAATCACTGAGATTGGCGACTTGTCCTTCTCCCTGATTAAGCGCCAGTGCGGCGTGAAGGACTACGGCACCCTCCTCCCAGGGCACGGCGGTATGCTGGACCGCTTCGACTCCACCACCTTCGCCGCACCCATGCTCCTGCTGCTGGTGGAGATTCTGCCCGCGTTTTAGGACGCCAAGGCGGAAAGTACCTCTTGACGCAGGCCCAGCCCGAAGAGATAATAGGCGTGGGCATATCGGGCGATATGCCAGTTGAGGGTTTCCTCAAAGGCTTCGAACTCCGCATAGCCCAGCCGCGCCCGCAGCTTCGCGGCAGCGGCCTCGTAGTCCTGCTCAGCCTCGCAAAATTCCGGGAGCTGATTGCAGAAGGCGTATACCTGCTCAGGAATGCGGGGATTGTCAAGAAATAGAGTTTTGAGAAGTTCATTCATGAAAGACCACTCCTGACATGTAATTTATAGTCATGTTCTATTATAGATGTAGTTTGGCGTCATGTCAAGGGTCTGGAGGTAAATATGGCAGATTTTTCTGAGCGGGTTCGGGAACTGAGGAAAGAACGAGGGCTGAAGCAGGCAGAAATGGCGGATATTTGTGGCGTCAAAGTGCGCAGTTACCAGCGTTATGAACACGGTGACGGCTATCCCGAGGTCCCCGGCCTGGTTTTCCTGGCTGACTACTTCGGTGTCAGCCTGGACTACCTGATGGGCCGGAAGGATGAGAGGACGTAGGGGCGGCCTGTGGCCGCCCGTGGGCGCATACTATGCGCCCCTACAATGCGCCCCTACAACGCGTGCAGAGGCATTGGGTGCGGGGCGGACATGGTCCGCCCGTCCAAATTTGCGCGGACCTCACAGGCGGCCACAGGCCGCCCCTACGCAGGAGGTCCAGCGTGGAAAGGAACAAGAGCATGAGCAAAAAGGTTACAGTTTTAGGATCCACCGGCTCTATTGGGCGGCAGTCGCTGGAGGTGATCGCCGCCTGCGGCATGGAGGCGGCGGCGTTAGCGGCCAACTCCAGCGTCAAGCTGATGGAGGAGCAGGCCCGGCAGTTCAAGCCCTCCATTGCCGCCCTGGCGGACGAGAAGGCCGCCGCCGACCTGCGGGTGCGTCTGGCGGACACCAACGTCCATGTCCTCAGCGGGCTGGAGGGGGTGCTGGAGGCGGCGACCATCTCCAGCGCCGGCACGGCCATTGCCGCCCTGGTGGGCATGGCGGGCCTGCGGCCCACGCTGGCCTCCATCCGGGAGGGCAAGCGGGTCTGTCTGGCTAACAAGGAGACCCTGGTGTGCGCCGGCCCCCTTGTGCTGGAGGAGGCTAAGGATTACGGGGCTAAAATCTACCCTGTGGACTCGGAGCACTCCGCCCTCTTCCAGTGTCTGGAGGCCAACCGGGACAGGGGAGAGGTGAAGCGCCTTATTCTCACCTGCTCCGGCGGGCCCTTCTATGGGAAAAAGCGGGAGGAGTTGGCCGGCATAACGGTGGAGGACGCCCTGCGCCACCCCAACTGGTCCATGGGCGCCAAGATCACCGTGGACTCCGCCACCCTGATGAACAAGGGGCTGGAGGTCATCGAAGCCATGCACCTGTACAGGATGCCGCCGGAAAAAATTTCCGTTGTGGTCCACCGGGAGAGTATCATTCACTCCCTGGTGGAATACTGTGATAATGCCATGATTGCCCAGCTGGGGGCTCCGGATATGCGCCTGCCTATCCAGTACGCCCTGACCTACCCCAAGCGGGTGGCAGGCCCGTCCACCCCTCTGGACCTGTGGAGCTGCGGGCCGCTCACCTTCGGAACCCCCGATTTGGAGGCATTTCCCTGTCTGGCACTGGCCTTGGAGGCAGCTAAAACCGGCGGCTCCGCCGGAGCCGTCCTCAACGGAGCCAACGAGGCGGCGGTGGGACAGTTCCTGGCGGGGAAAATCGGCTTCTTGGATATCCCCGCCAAGGTGGAGAAGGCCCTGGCCCAGGTCAAGACGGCGCGGAATCCCACCATGCAGGATATTCTGGACGCCGACAAGGCCGCGCGGGAGGCCGTGCTGTAGGGGCGCTCCCCAAAGGCTCCTTTCAAAAGGAGCCTTAGCTCCCCTGGAAACGTATTTTCTTTTGGAGGCACTCTATGCTCTACATCATCATTGCAATTCTGATTTTCGGTGTTCTGGTGGCCATCCATGAGCTGGGTCACTTCGCTTCAGCCAAGGCGCTGGGGGTGAAGGTGAACGAGTTTGCTGTGGGTATGGGTCCCGCCCTGCTCAAATGGGAAAAGGGGGAGACCCTTTACAGTCTGCGGGCGCTGCCCATCGGCGGCTTCTGCGCTATGGAGGGGGAGGACGACGACTCCTCCGACCCCCGGTCCTTTGGCCGGGCGGCGTGGTGGAGGAAGGCCGTCATTCTCTGCGCCGGGGCCTTTATGAACTTCCTCACCGGCCTTGTGATTATGGCGGTTCTGTACGCTCCGGCCCAGGGGTTTCTGGCGGAGACCTACGGCGGGCCGCTGGAGGGCTACGGCACGGAGGACTGCGGCCTGCTGGCGGGGGACCGCTTCCTGTCCGTGGACGGCCACAGGGTGATGGTCTACGGCAACGCCCGCTTCTACCTGGACCGGGCGGGGGAGACCATCGACTTCGTGGTGGAACGGGACGGACAGCGCCTGGAGCTGAAGGATGTTCACCTTCCCTATCAGGAGCGCACTGACGCGGAGGGCAACTTCACCCGCCTGCGCGGACTGACCATGGGGGCCACAGCGGACCCGGCCAATTTCCTTGACAAGCTGGCCTACGCGTGGTGGACGGCCGTCGATTTTGTGCGGGTGGTGTGGGTCAGCCTGAGCGATCTGGTCACCGGAGCGGTGGGCCTGCGGGACATGTCCGGGCCGGTGGGCATCGTGAATATCATGGGGGAGGTGGGCAGTCAGTCTCCCACGCTCTACGACGCAGCTTTGAATCTGGGCTACCTGGCCGCTTTCATCGCCGTCAACCTGGCGGTGATGAATCTGCTGCCTCTGCCCGCCCTGGACGGAGGCCGGGTATTTTTCCTGGTGCTGAACGGCCTGCTCTACGGGCTGTTTAAAAAGAAGATTGACGCGAAGTATGAGGGGTACGTCCATCTGGCCGGCTTGGCAGCCTTCATGTGCCTGATGCTGGCCGTTACCCTCAGCGACGTGGGCAAGCTGTTTGGGAGGTAAGTGATGACAAAACAGATCAACGTGGGCGGCGTCCCTGTCGGTGGGGGCGCGCCTGTTACCATCCAGTCCATGACCAACACCTCCACCCAGGATGTGGAAACCACTCTGAAACAAATCAGGGAGCTGGCCGCGGCCGGGTGCGAGATCGTCCGGGTGGCCGTCCCGGATATGGA
>CANSDP010000049.1 GCA_947645675.1 uncultured Bacillota bacterium | reverse complement strand
ACGATGAAGAAAGCTGGTGGGATTTGCGTATGGCCCGCCACGCCGAGTTTATGAAGCTGGCGGTGGAAAAGCAGATTCAGCGGCACATCCAGGCTGACCAGCTGGCCGCGTCCGCTGCGGCAAAGTCCCAGCTTGCCGCCATGCTGACGGGCGGGAACCTGCGGGAGATTTTCGGCAGCGAGATTGCCGGTATTCCCACCGAAACCGTTCTGGCGATTACACAGTCCCAGGTTTGGGGCGGCGGAATGATGTTATGATTGCTTTCTAATCTGTTGATCCTGATGGCTCTATTGCCACCAAGACTTATTTTGAATCTTACCTGGGGCAGCTCCAAGAAACGGAGCATGCCATCAAAAATTACTATTCTGATGCCTACAATGAAGCAGTCTCCGCTCCCATCAGCAGCTTGATGTCTTTATAGCTGACAAAGCGGGTGGAGGAGCGGGTCTGGTGGAAGCTGAGGTTAGATATCAAGCACGGCCATATCGATCGGAGTCTGCCGAACATATTGCAGAGCGGGCAGGGGGGATTCAAAGGCGGCAACGATCTCAATCTCCGAAATGTTTGCGCACTTGAGTGCAAAAAACTGCTTTGCAAGACTGTCCTCTTTGTCATAAGTAAACGGCACCAAGGACAGTCAGGCCCAGCACATCACCAGGGCCGCTTAGAGCGTGAAAAAGACAGGGAGCCGGGGTTCGGCTCCCTGTCTTTTCGCTTATAGGGTTCGGCTGCAGGTGGGGTGAGCGCTTCCTTATCTGTACCCACCTATAGGGCGCGCCGGTTTTGCGGAAAATTCCGGTTATAGGAGCTTAGCCGCCAAACACCTTGATCATGAAGCCCGCCGCGACAGCGGAGCCGATAACGCCGGCCACATTGGGGCCCATAGCGTGCATGAGCAGGAAGTTGGAGGGGTTCTCCTTCTGGCCCACGGTCTGGGCCACACGGGCAGCCATAGGCACGGCGGACACGCCGGCGGAGCCGATCAGGGGGTTGATCTTGCCCTTGGTGGCGATATACAGCACCTTACCGAAGAGCAGGCCGCCCACGGTGGACAGCATGAAAGCCAGCAGGCCCAGCACCACAATATACAGGGTCTGCTTGGTCAGGAAGCTGTCATAGGTAGCCTTGAAGCCCACAGACAGTCCCAGAGGGATGGTAACGATGTTGATGAGGGCATTCTGGGCGGTGTCGGACAGGCGGTCAGTGACGCCGCTCTCACGGAACAGGTTGCCCAGCATGAGCATACCAATCAGGGGGGCGGTGTCGGGGATGAGCAGGACCACGAAGATGGTAACCGCGATGGGGAAGATGATCTTCTCGGTCTTGGACACCACGCGCAGCTGGCTCATCTTGACCTTGCGCTCGGTGGGAGTCGTCAGGGCCTTCATCACAGGGGGCTGGATCAGGGGGATCAGCGCCATGTAGGAGTAGGCCGCTATGGCAATGGCCGGCATGATCTGGGGCGCCAGCTTGGATGCTGTCAGGATAGCCGTCGGCCCGTCGGCGCCGCCGATGACGCCGATCGCGCCGGCCTCAGCGGTAGTGAAGCCCAGGGCCAGAGCCAGCAGGAAGGCGGTAAAGATACCCAGCTGGGCGGCGGCGCCCAGCAGCAGGGAGACGGGGTTGGCCAGCAGGGGGCCGAAGTCCGTCATCGCGCCAATGCCCATAAAGATAATGGACGGATAGATGGCGAACTGAACGCCCTGATACAGCACCCACATGAAGCCTACCGTACCAGTGTGGGAAGCGGCATCCACCACAGGAGGATTGAACAGCCCGGTCAGCGGCAGGTTGGCCAGCAGCATACCGAAGGCGATGGGGACCATCAGCAGGGGCTCATAGCCTTTGCCGATACCCAGGTACAGCAGGAGGCAGGCGATCGCGATCATGACCACCTGACGCCAGTCAGAGGGCAGAGCGGCAAAGCCGGAACCGCCAAAAATTTTACCTAAAACTTCAACAAAAAATTCCATACTTTACCCCTCCTTTCAACCGATGGTGACCAGAAGGTCATCGGTATTGACGGCGGTGCCCACGGAGGCGGCCACAGCCTTGACGGTGCCGGCCACAGGGGCGGACACCTCGATCTCCATCTTCATGGCCTCCAGCACCACCAGCACGTCGCCCGCGTTGACGGACTGGCCCACGGAGCACTCCACCTTGAAAATGTTGCCCGGCATGGGGCTCTTCACGGCGGTCTCACCGGCGGCGGGGGCAGCGGCAGGAGCCGCAGCGGGGGCCGGGGCAGGCGCGGGAGCGGGAGCCGCTGCCACGGGAGCGGCCGCAGGGGCGGGAGCCGCAGCGGCGGGGGCAATGTTGGTAATCTGGAAGGAGCCCAGAGGCATTCCAGATTCCTCAGCCACGGCGGCCATCATCACGGCCACCAGCTCGCCCTCATCCTGAGCGGGAGCGGCGGGAGCCGCAGCCGGCTTGGGCGCGGGGGCGGGGGCAGCCTTCTTAGCGGGAGCGGCGGCGGGCTTTTGCTTGCTGTCGATGGCGGCCACCACCTTGGAGATGACCATGATGACCAGCGCCAGGATGCCCAGCATCATGAACACCACGATCAGACCGCACAGTGCGATCAGCAGCGCCTGACCCCAGCCCAGCTCCGCGATTTTAAAACCCGGGTCAATAATATATTTCGGCATATGGAACTCCCCCTATCAGCCCAGGGTAACCAGCAGGTCGTCGGTGTTGACGGCGGTGCCCACAGCGGCGGACACAGCCTTGACGGTGCCGGCCACGGGGGCGGATACCTCGATCTCCATCTTCATGGCCTCCAGCACCACCAGCACGTCGCCGGCGTTGACGGACTGTCCCACGGAGCACTCCACCTTGAAAATGTTGCCGGGCATAGGGCTCTTCACGGCGGTCTCACCGGCGGCGGGAGCGGCAGGAGCCGCTGCGGGGGCCGGGGCGGGCGCGGGAGCCGGGGCGGGCGCGGGAGCCGGGGCGGCCACGGGGGCAGCCACAGGCGCGGGAGCAGCGACAGCGGGGGCAGCGGCGCCGGTCCTCTCAACGGAGACACTGTAGACCTTGCCGTTGACGGTCACGTTGTAATTCATAGCTTCTTTTTCCCCTTTACATTATTTTGGTCCGCCGTTGGGCACACCCCTCCGGCAGGACGCGCATTGCGGTCCCTCCCCTGCCGTTGAGGCAGGGGAGAGGCCGAAATTGGGAACATTATACCATTTTTCTGTGAGAAGTGTCAATATGACTTTAGACAGGCTTCACAGAAATGAACAGTTTTTTTACAGCACATCGGCAAAGGCCTGGATAGCGGTGCTGGCCTGACCGAAGTCCCGCATCTGCTGGTCCACGCCCAGCTTGATGTGGGGGATGCCGGCGGCGTCCAGGGCCTTTTTCAGATAGGGGTACTCCATCTCCTCGGGGTCGCAGAACTGCTGCATGAACAGCACCAGACCCTGAGCGCCCGAGTCCTTGATCTGCTTGACCACGAAATCAGCCCGGCGGTTCTGGTTGGAGTTCTCATCGTAGAGCAGGATGTCGTAGTCCTGGTCGGCGAACTGCTGGGCCAGGGCCATCATGGGGTCGCCGGTCTCGGCGGCGTCCACCCGGATCATGCGGCTCTCATGGGCCACGTCGTCGGCGGCAATGGCAATCTGGTTGTCGTCAAAGATCTGGAGCAGCTTGGGGTTGTCGCAGATGATGCCCGAGGTGAGAATCTTCTTGCCCTTCCAGTCGCAGGGGGGCAGGGCCCGCAGCTCAGCGTTCAGGGCTTCCACCTTGGCGGTGTGGTCGTCCTTAATCATGAACCAGGCGGAACGCAGGACGGCGGAGCGGCTGACGGCGGAAATCACGTCGGGGTGCTCCCCGGCCAGCTTGACAAACTCCCGGCGGGCGGCCCGGCTGCGGTTGTAGACCTTGATGGCCTCCCGCAGAGCCTCGTCGGTGATGGTGTTGCCGGAGATTTTCTCCAGCTCACCCTTTACGTGCTGGTACTGGTCCATGGTGAACTGGATGCCGAAGGCGGGCTTGCGCTGCTGGGGATGGGCCAGGAAGATGCAGGGCAGCTTATCCTTCATGGCCACCCGGAAGTTCTGGCTCATGGGGCGCAGGGTGTCGCAGATGGTGGGGGTAATCAGGCCGTCCAGGTCGTCCAGGGTGCCGTCCAGCAGCATCTCCAGGGCCAGCTGGGCGATAGTGCAGTAAAAGGTGGCGCAGTACTCCTTGGCCATAGAGATGGTCTTTTTGTTGCTGCCCCAGATGCCCATGGGCACCATGCCGGCGGCGTACACCAGCTCCTCGGGGGCGTAGTAGGGCAGGACGCCCACGACCTTCTTGCCCTCGGCCTTGAAGGCCTGGATCTGGCGGCGGGGATGCTCGGAAATCTCGGCGAATTCCTTCAACAGTACCTCAATGCTCATCTCTCAGCCCTCCTTGTTCTCGGCGTTGGCCTCCATGGCCTCCACCAGTCCCTGGACCCGGGTCTCATACTGGGCCTCGTTGAAATTGCGGGGGTCGGCCTGGTCGCCGTCGAAGCCAGCGCAGGGGATGCCCAGATCCTCGGTGAAACGGCGCTGCATCTCGGCCATGTAGCCCGACCAGGGCTTGCAGGAGCGGTTGTAGTGGACCAGCACGCCGTCCACCTTGTTGTCCTTGCAGATGCCCTCCCGCCAGGACACGCCCTGCTCAATGCACACGGAGTTGGGGGCCTTGTAGTAGGCGCGGACCATCTCGTCCATGTTGTTGTACACGAAGCCGAAAGCGGGGGCGTACACCACGGCGGTGACGTTGACGCCGTGCTCCTTCAGGGGCTTGAACAGGTTGGGCAGCTTGGGCCAGCAGGGGATGCCCTCAAACATGACCCGGTACTTCTCGGGGAAGGGGGTAGTGGACTTGCCCACCTTCACGGCCTCGGCCAGGTCCTTCTCCAGCTGCTCGAAGGCCTCGGCGGCCTGGACGCGGCCCCGGGCGGTGACCACGTCGGCCATGTGGTTGAACAGGTCGAAGCCGGAGTAGGGGGCGGGTTTATACTGGAGGTAGTCGCACACCCGCAGCCAGGCGCTGGCGGTGCGGTTGGCGTTGGCGCAGGCCTCCTCGAA
Organism: uncultured Bacillota bacterium; assembly: GCA_947645675.1. Taxonomy (GTDB): domain Bacteria; phylum Bacillota; class Clostridia; order Oscillospirales; family Oscillospiraceae; genus Lawsonibacter. The sequence continues at coordinate 4,957 of CANSDP010000049.1, read as the reverse complement.
CTTCTTCTCGTCGAACTTCTTGCCGGTCAGCTCCTCCAGCTGCTTGATGGCGTGGTCGAACTGGGCCCGGACATAGGCCACGTTGGTGTCGTGGACCTCCACGGTGTTGTTGTAGGGGATGTCGATCATAATCAGGGGCACGTTGCACATACGGGCGATGTTCTCATACCACTTGGTCATGCAGTTGCAGATGTTGTTGCAGCACAGCACGAAGTCGGGCTGGGGCATCCGCATCTGGCGGTAGGGCTTGATGGCCTCCCGGCGGAAATTCTTGTATGCGATCTCCTTCTCGGTGGTCTCGGGCAGGGCCTCGATCTCATGGATGTCGTCCAGGACGGTGTAGGGCTGCATGGTCTTGGGGTCCTTCTTGGGCTTGCCGTCCTCGCCCATGACCACCTTGCCGTTCTCGTCCTTCAGGGGACGGCCGCTGGCGGGGTTGATGACATACTCCAGGGTCTCGGGGTCGAACTTGCGGGAGGCCCGCTTGCCGGCGGCGTAGGCCAGGGAGATGCGGGCATAGCCGCAGATGTCGTTGTCAAAGCCCAGGTCCTCGGCGGCCTGGCACATAATCTCGCCGTCCCGGTTGGCGGCGATGCCGGCGGCCTGGTTCTCGGGGTACATCACGTCCAGGTCAAAGGCGGCGGCCAGCTCGCAGGGGAACTTGGAGCTGGACCAGCCCACCAGCTTACCCTGTTTCTTGGCCTCCCGGGCGTCGGCATAGACGTCCTCCACTACCTTGCGCAGCGCCAGTACGCCGGGACTTACTTCTTTTGCCATGGTAAATTCCTCCTAACTAGTTTTTCGTTACAACGGGCGTCCCGTTCTCGTCCAAAAGGGGCGTCAGGCCGGCCCCATATCCATCCTTATGCCAGAGGTAGTTTACACCGGTCTGGGTATCCACCCAGATTTCAGTCGTGCTGGAAAAGCCCCCACCCTGGCGGTAAACCTTTTGAAAACGGTCCATTTCCCAGCACCTCCTTACTTCTGCGCTTTCTGATACTTCTGATAGGCGAACAGGGCGGCGCCCAGGGCGCCGTTGTACTGGGTGAGGGGCGAGGTATGGATCTCCCGGCCCAGGGCCTCCTGGAGGGCGTTGACCACCCCGGTGTTCTGGGCCACGCCGCCGGTCATGACCACCTGGTCCTGCACCCCGATGCGGTGGGCCAGTCCGGCCACCCGGCTGGCCACCGACTGGTGGATGCCGTTTATGATGTCCCGCTTGTCGGTGCCCATAGACAGCTGGCTGATGACCTCGCTCTCGGCAAAGACGGTGCAGGTGGAGCTGATGCCCACATACTTGGTGGACTGGGCCCCCAGCGCGCCCAGGTCCTGCACATCCACCTCCAGCACCCGGGCCATCACGTCCAGGAACCGGCCGGTGCCAGCGGCGCACTTGTCGTTCATCTGAAAGTTGGTCATCACGCCGTTTTCCACCCGCATGACCTTCACGTCCTGACCGCCGATGTCGATGACGGTCTTCACTTTCGGGAAGAGGAAGGCCGCGCCCTTGGCGTGGCAGCTCAGCTCGCTCATCTGGCTGTCGGCGAACTCCTCCAGGGAGTTGCGGCCATAGCCGGTGGCCAGGATGAAGGACATTTCCTCCTGGGACTTGCCGGCCTCGGAGAGCACCTGGTCGATGGCCCGCTGGGGACCGCTGGTGCCCGCCCCCACGTCGATGAGAGACTTGGCGACGATCTCCTTGCCGTCCTCCAGCATGATGCACTTGGATGCGGTGGAACCGATGTCGATTCCCAGGGTGTAGATACTCATATGGTTGTTTCTCCTAAATTATTTGTGCCCGTCCTCATAGTCCTTGATGGTGCGGGGCAGCAGCATCTGGTGGAAGGGGCAGATGGAGGCGGGGTTCTGGTAGCAGGAGTCGGCGAAAGCCACGATGTAGTTGCGCATCATGGGCATGTCAACCACCTCGTCCACCAGGCCGGCCTGGGCGCAGAACAGGGGCTGAGACTTCACGTTGTAGTCGTCGATGAGGGCGTTCATCTTGTCGATGGTGGGCTGGAGATCCTTGCCCGCCTTCTGGTCCTTGGCCAGGCGGCCGGTGTACATGGCGTTGGCGGCGGTCTTGCCGTTCATGACGTTGATCTCGGTGGCCGCGGTGCCCAGAGAGAAGGCGTTGTTGTCGTTGCCCTGGGGGCCTCCCAGGACGTAGTGAGCGGCGGCGGTGCCCCGGCGCAGGGTGATCTCCATCATGGGCAGGCCGGAGGACTGGATGGAGTAGATCAGGGACTGGCCCAGACCCAGCAGCTCGGCCACCTCGGCGTCGTCGCCCACGTCGATGCCGGTGGTGTCCTGAATCCAGACCATGGGCAGGCGGTCACGGGCGCAGAGAGTGACGAACTCGTTCATCTTAATCAGGCCCTGGCGGTACAGCTTGCCGCCCGCGCCCATAGCCTGGCCGTACTTGGCCATCTTATACTCGGGGTAGTTGGGGAAAATGCCCTGCTGGTTGGCCACCACGCCCACAAGCAGACCGTCCACCTTGGCGATGCCGGTGATCATCTCGGGGCCGTAGCCCTTCTTGTACTCCATGAACTGGCTACCGTCGAAGAGGCGGCCCAGGACGGAGTACATGTCGTAGGGGCGGTTCTTGTTGTTCAGCACCAGGTCGTACAGCTCCACGTCGGACATGGCGGGGGACTGGGGGGTATCCACCCGGAAGAACTCCAGGTCGAAGGTGGGCAGCATGTCAACATACTTTTTGATGCCGGCAATCACGCCCTCCTGCTCGGTGTAGACCTCGCGGAAGAAGCCAGTCTCGCCGTAGTGGATGGAGACGGACCCGGGAGGGTCGGCACGCAGGCCCTTGGTGGCCTCGATCTGGGCCAGAGCAGCCTCCATGTCCACGTGGGGCTTGGGGTTCATGCCGCCCACGATGCCCGCGCCGCCCACGGCCATGTTGGCCTTCTGGTGGGCCACCAGCACGGTGGGGGAGATGGAGTGATAGCCGCCGCCGGCGGGGTTGGTGCCGTGGATGCCCACGATGACGGGGATGCCCATCTGGTTCAGCTCAGAGTTGCGGTAGAAGGGGGTGCCGCCGCCCCGGCGGTTGGGGTACACCTTCTCCTGCTTGTCCAGCTCCACGCCGGCGCACTCCAGCAGGTAGATCAGGGGGATGCGCAGCCGCTTGGCGGTGTCGCTGCCCCGGAGCAGGTTGTCCGCCTGACCGGGCACCCAGGTGCCGGCGTGCTTTTTGTTGTCAGAGGCGATGATGCAGCACCACTTGCCGTTCACCCGGCCCAGGCCCTTGACGATGGAGGTGGATCCGTTCTTGTTGTGCTCGGGGTTGTACAGGCTGTTCAGGGGGCACCAGGTGCCCTGGTCCACCAGCAGGGAGACCCGCTGCATGGCGGTGAGCTGGCCCTTGGCGTTCATGTCCTCGTCGGCCTTGCCGGAGGACAGAGCGTCTACAACGTGGGCGTGGATGTCGTCCTCAATGGCCCGCAGCTCGTCCACGTTCTCCTTGTTGGCCTTGACAGGCTTGCCCACCACAGGCATATTCTGGAAGTATTTTGGCATGGAATAATTACCCAATGTAAACTCCTCCTAAATTTAGTATGATGTAGGGGACGGAATCACTTCAGCTCTGCGTTCGCGAAGAAATAAAAGTCACCGTAGGCCGGAGTGGCCTGTACCTTCATCTGAAGCGCGCCGCGCAGGTCCAGGTCATAATGCTGCGGCAGCATCTCAGGAGTACCCTCAATAGTGTAGGCCAGCTTGCCGTCCAGATAGACCTCAAAGTTACACTTGCTGTCTCCAGCCAGCGCTCCGTCGATATGGCCGAAGTCAAAGCTGAATGTGCTGTACTGGCCGTTCAGATTCCAAAGAGCAGAGCCGTTTCCGTGGTTCTTAACTCCCAGAATGAAGCCCCTGGTATAAGCGTTTCCGGCCATCATCCTGGAGTCAGGAAGCTCGTTAATCTCCTGATAGTAGGTTGTTTGGTAGGGCTTGCACACATCCAGCATATACTGCTTCTTCGCGGCGGTCTGGCCAATATAAACGGTCTGCGTCGTTCCGTCATAGTCCACAGCCTTACCCAAAAACTCGCTGATGGCGCGCAGGGGGACATAGGTAGTACCCTCATAGAGGATCGGCTCAAGGGGCCTGCCGGTATTGTCCTTGGCTTTCAGCTCCTGATTGTCCACATAGATGTGCATACCGGTATAGACCTCTATCATTTTGCTCGTCAGGGCCGCCCCAGCGGGGCCGATCATAGTGACCACTAATACTGTAGCCATCACGCCCGCAATAAAGCCTTTTCCCTCTTTCTTATTGCGCTGGATGAATGCTTGAAGCCTTTTCATCTCTCATCTCTCCTTATTTCTCCTGATATTTGCTTGGACTCACACTGCCAGGGGACTCCCTCGTCCCGCCCGCAGGCATCCAAAGCCTCTTAGGCAAAGGAGCTCCCAGCGAAGCCGGGTGGGGATTGTATTCCGCGAAGCGAAATGTGCGAAGCAAATCCAGGTTTATTCCATACATTTTGGCTCCGCCAAAATACAATCCTCCGTCGCCTTCTTTGCCAAAGGAGGTTTTTTCGCTTCCCTGTAAGCCCTGCTTACTCCTTGGGGATCTTGATGAACGCCTGACCGGGGTCGATTTCCTCGCGGATGATGCGGAGAATCTCCTGGTCGGGGTCGGGGAAGATCTCGGCCTTGGAGCAGTCGATCTCGAAGCCGGTGTTCTCCTGGACAATCTCGGGGGTGACGCCGGGGAACATGTAGGCGCAGTACATGCGCTTGGTCTGCTCGTCAAACTTCATGATGCCCAGGTCGGTGACCACCATCTGGGGGCCCCGGTTGCCGGGCAGGCCCACCTTCTCACGTCCGCCGGGGCCGTCCATCCAGCCGCAGGAGGTGATGTAGTCGATCTTCTCCATGAAGCGGCGCTTCTGGTGCTGCATCATGATGATGGTGTTGCAGTAGGTGGCGATGCCGTT
>CANSDP010000048.1 GCA_947645675.1 uncultured Bacillota bacterium | reverse complement strand
ACTCCGTGCCAGCGGAGTACGTCGGGAAAGATGTGGCAGTCGTGGCCCTCGACAGCATGTTAGCGGCATATTACGAGGGAAAGCAGATCGCTCTGCACCGAATATCGTATCAAAGGAAGGACATGGTTGTCAATCCTCAGCACTATAGAAGGCTTACGCTGAAACAGACTATGAGTCAGGGCTCGACCCGTTTTACACCCGGGTGGAGCAGATCAAGACCAGTGACATCCAGTTTTTGGAGACCCTGTGCCACAACGCGGGGCTGGCCCTGAAGATCACCGGCAACACCATAGTCCTGTTCGATCAGGCGGACTATGAGGCCCGGGCGGCGGTGTATACCATCCGGCGCGGCGGAGGGGCCTATACCAAATACAAGCTGGGCACGGGCACGGCGGATGTGCAGTACGCCTCCTGCCGGGTCAGCTATACCGGCCCGGACGGCAGATGCGTCAGCGCCGTGGCCTGGGCGGAGGACTACGACGCCAAGGCTCGGAACAACCAGCAGCTGGAGATCACCGCGAAGACGGACAGCCCGGACCAGGCCCGGACGCTGGCGGAAAAGATCCTGCGCAGACACAACCGGTACGCCAAGACCGCCTCGTTCACCCTGCCTGGCGGGTATTCCCTTGTGGCGGGGGTGACGGTGCGGCTGGAGTGCTGGGGGGGCTGGGACGGCAAGTACATTGTCACCCAGGCCAAGCACACGGTAGACGGCTCCGGATATACGGTGGATGTCAATCTCAGAAAGGTATTGGAGGGATACTGATGGAACGGGAAATGGAGACCTCGCTGGAGAACCTGGTGCGCGTTGGAACCGTCACCTGGACAGACCCGGTCAAGCGGATAGCCCGGGTGAAGTTCGAGGATACGGACCTTACGTCCGGACCGCTCCACGTCCTGGCCAGCCCGCCCGGTATACCCGATCATGAGGCCTCGCCCCAGCGGACCGAGCCGGAGGCTGGCGGAAGCGGAGAGGCCGCCTTTGCCAGCCACAGCCACGCGCTGAGCGTCATGCCCTGGATGCCCCGGGAGGGGGCGGTGGTGCTGTGCCTGTATCTCCCCGGCTTCAACGCGGACGGGTATATCTTGGGGGAGACCGGGGCGCAGGGAAGGGGCGGGGGGTGATGGGAGATGGTAACCGGCTGTTTGGGCGACATCGTATTTCAGGTGTCGGAGCACACGGTGCTCACCCTGGACAAATTGACCTGGTCCGGCTCCGCCCGCTACGCCGTCCATGACCGGCATCTGACCCACGCGCTCACGGAGTTTACCGGGCTGGACCCGGATAAGATCACCTTTGACATCATGCTCAGCTCGGAGCTGGGCGTGGACCCCGTTATGGCGGTGGTCAAGATCTGGAACATTGAACGAACCGGTCAGGCCGTGCCGCTGACCATCGGCACAAGGGCCTATGGCAAGTACCGCTGGAACATCGTAAGTCACATTATGAAGCCCCAGGCTCACTACGGAAACGGCGATATCCATACGGCGACCGTCTCCGTCAGCCTGCAGGAGTATCTGGAGGGATAGGCTATGAGCTACACCGTTTCCGCAACTGACCTGAAATCCATCCAGTTCAGCGAGAAGAACGAGCTGAACGCGGTCCTCCAGAATATCGCGGTGATCCTCTCCACGCCCAGGGGGTCTGTCCCGCTGTATCGGGACTTCGGGCTGGACTGGTCCTTTCTGGACAAGCCCGCCCCGGTGGCCAAGGTGCTGATGGTGGCCCCGGTACGGGAGGCCATCCAGCGGTGGGAGCCCAGGGCGGCGGTGCTGGACGTATCGTTTTCGGAGGACCCGGCCCGTCCGGGCGTCCTGATTCCAATAGTGGAGGTGGAGATCAGCCTTGAGCAGGAACAGTGAGCATCAATTTATTCAGACGGACCCGGACGGCATTCTCGCGATACTGGCCGGGATGTATGAGACGCTGACCGGGACGGCTGTGCGGCCCGCCAGCCCGGAGATGCAGCTTATCCGGTGGGCCGGGAGCGTCATCCTCCAGGAGCGGGCGCTGGCCAACTACGCCGCCAACCAGAATGTCCCCAGCCGGGCGGAGGGGGAGAACCTGGACGCCCTGGCGGAGCTGACCTATATTCGAAAACGTCCGGACAGCAAGGCCGCGACGTGCGGGATGCGGTTCTCCATCTCTGAGATCCGGGACTCGGCCGTCCTGATTCCCGCCGGCACCCGGGTCACGGATTCCGCCGGCGTGCTCACCTGGCAGACCGTTGAGGACGTCTATGTTCCCATCGGAGAGACCAGCGTGGAGACCCAGGTCCGCTGTCAGACCCCAGGCGCCATTGGCAACGGATACGCGGCGGGCCAGATCAGCACCCTGGTGGACGTGTACGAATACTACTCGCGGTGCGGGAACATCACCGCCTCCGAGGGCGGCGCGGACCGGGCCACGGACGAGGAGTATTATGAGCTGATGCGCGCCTCCATGGACGCCTTCAGCTGCGCCGGGGCCAGGGGCGGCTATATCTATTGGGCCAAGCAGGTCAGCACACAGATCGCGGATGTGGCGGTCAACTCCCCCGTTCCCGGTGAGGTCAGGATCTACGTCCTCATGGAGGGCGGGGAGCTGGCCGGGGAGGAGATGAAGGGCAAGGTGCTGGACGCCTGCAGCGCCAGCGAGATACGCCCCCTGACCGACCATGTGCTTGTGGAGGACGCCGAGGTTGTGCCCTATGACATCAGTTTCACCTACTACCTCCAGAACGGACGGACCAGGAGCGCGGCGGAGGTCGCGGCGGCGGTAAACGCCGCTGTGGAGCGGTATCAGACGTGGCAGAGCGGGAAGCTGGGCCGGGACATCAACCCGGATGAGCTGAGGGAATACCTCTACCACACCGGCGTAAAGCGCGTCGCGCTGACCGCCCCTGTCTTTACCCCCCTGCGGGACGGACTGGACAGAGAAGTGCCCCAGGTGGCCAGGGCAGGGACCGTCACGGTGATAAACGGGGGTTATGAGGATGAGTAGCCACGGCCTGACCCTGGAAAATCTCATGGCCGCCCTGCCCCCCGCCCTGCAAAAGGACCCGAAGGCGGAGGCGCTGGCCCAGGCGATGGCGCGGCTGCTGGTTCCCCACCGGCAGGATGTGGAGCGGCTGCGGATGTATCCGGCCATCGACACGCTGGACGAGCCCCTTTTGGACATTCTGGCCTATGACTTCAAAGTGGACTGGTGGGACGCCGATTGGGACCTGGAGACAAAGCGCCGGACCATGAAGGCCAGCTGGCAGGTCCATAGGACGCTGGGCACCAGGGCGGCGGTGGAAAAGGCCGCCTCGGCCATCTACCCCATGACAAGGGTGCTGGAGTGGTTTGAGTATGGGGGCGAGCCCTACCATTTCCGGCTGGACGTGGATTTGCCGGAGCACGACTGGACGCCGGAGCGGCACAAACGGCTGATGTGGGGGCTGCAATACTATAAAAATCTGCGCTCCCACCTGGACAGCGTCGTCTATCGGATGGAGCCCGTGCGGCTGGAAAACCGGGATATTTTTTGGTTTGCAGCGCTGTGCGTCAGCCTGTGGGCGGAGAACCGGCGGCGGCTGGCGCTGAGGACTCTGACCGCCTCGCTGGGCGTGAGGCAGGAGCAGGGGACCGCGCTGGGGCTGAGCACCGGGGGCGGGGTGAGGCAGGCGCTGCGCCTGGGGTTTCCCCGGCTGCGGGTCCACATGCGGGCGGGTAATTTTGCCGCAGAGATTGTCCGGCTGGACGGGCGGCGGCTTCTGGACGGGAGCTGGCCGCTGTGTCAGGGCATGATTCGGGGCCCGGCGATGGTCCGGGTGCTGACAAGGACCGGAGCACACAACCGGCTGTCCGCCGGGGCGGCAGTCACAGCGGACAGCATGTGGCGGCTGGACGGGCGGCGGCTTCTGGACGGCGGGAAAAAGCTGAATGCTGAAATAAAAAGGAGTGAGCTATAGTGGCGAGCAGTACGACCAGTGTCATTACCAGGGCGCGAAGAATCAACCTGGCGAAAATTACCCGGGGGGCGGTGGAGACCATCCCCAGGATCGCCTATATCGCCTTTGGCGACGGGGGCGTGGATGAGGACGGCCAGCCCATCCAGCCCGACGAGAGCTGGCAGGCCCTGGGCCATGAGGTAGCCCGATATGAGCTGGACAGCGTGACCAACCCGATAGAGACCACGAACCGGTATACCGTGACCATCCAGGAAAATGAGCTCAACGGCGTCAGCGTCAGCGAAATGGCGCTGATCGACGAGGAGGGGGTGTTCGCGGCGGTGAAAACCTTCCTGCCCAAGGGCAAGGACGCGGATGTGAAATTTGTGTTTGAGTTCGACGATGAGTTCTAGGGAGGGCGGAGCGATGGAAGAAAACTATGCGATTCCCGCCGAGCCCCAATACCGTGAGGACATCCGCAAGCTCCAGGACAGCGACCCGGCCAGCGCCAGCCGGGTGTTCAATCCGCTGTTCGCCCGGATCATCGAGAATATTGCCAGCGTGAAGCGGCTGGCCGACACGACAGGCGCGGCGGCCAGCTCGATCGCCGGTCTGGACCTCACCATCCCGGCGGCGGGTTGGGTTCCCAGCCCGGGAGAGCCGGGGGAGCCGGAGGAGCTGTGCGTGGACATACCGGCGGAGATCATCCAGGAGGACATGATCCCCATTCTGGTCGTTCTGCCCGCCTGCCTGGGCACGGCGGGGGACTGCGGCCTGAACAGCGCCGCGCGGACCCTGAATGGGGCGCTGCGGGTATACGCCAAGCGGGCGCCGAAGTCGGATATGGCGGCGGAGCTGCTGCTGGCGCGGCTGTCCGGGAGCTTTGGAGACGGCAAGGTGGCCGGGGATGGGGAGATCAAGGAGATGCTGGACGAGGTGCTTGGAAAGGAGGCGTGAGCCTATGGCATACGGACCGACAAACGCTCCGGGCGTAGACGGCGGTGAGCTGGAGCGAATCAAGGAGCTGGCGGAGAGCTCGGCGTCAACCACCGTAAACGGAAAGCCTCTGGGCGGGAGCCTGACGCTGACCGCCTGGGACGTGGGAGCCCGGCCAAATACCTGGACGCCCACGGCGGCTGGGGTAGGAGCGGTCCCCGCCGGGGAGAAGGGGGTGGCCAACGGCGTGGCAACCCTGGATGCCAGCGGGAAGGTGCCCGCTTCTCAGCTGCCCTCTCTGGCCCCCTTTGTGGCGGGGACCAGCCCTCCGGCGGACAGGACCAAGCTGTGGATCGACACCACGGCCAACACCGGCGGGCTGAAATACTGGAACGGGTCGGCCTGGGTATCGGTGCCTGTGTCCTACACGTAGAAGGAGGTGAAGAAATGAGCGTTGTGAAAGCGGAGCGGTTTGCCGCGCTGAAGGCCAAGGTCAAGGCGGAGATGCTGCGGCGGAACCAGAGCGGGTCGGTGGCCTCCTACGGGGGCGCGGCCTACGACTACACCACCGCCCCCGCGGCGGGTCGGACTGTCCGGAGAGAGCACCGGGACAAGCTGATCGAGCCCATGCGGGCGGTGAACAGCGATGTGATACCCGCCGCCCGGGGCGTAATCAGCGAGAGCGAGCTGCAAAATCTGGAGACCCGCGCCGCCGTCTGGGCCGCCCGGTCCATCACCGACAAGTCTGGCAGCGACTGCAAGTCCGGCTGCGCCGGGACATGCTACACCGGATGCGCCACAGGCTGCTCCGGCTGCTCCGGTAGCTGCTCCGGCGGCTGCTCCGGCTGCGGAAGCGGATGCCCGGACGGCTGCTCCAGCTGCCCCAGCGGCTGCTCCGGCTGCTCCGGGTGCGGGTCGGGATGTCCCAGTGGCTGCTCCGGGTGTGGGTCCGGGTGTCCCGGCGGATGTTCAGGGTGCGGTAGCGGGTGCCCCAGCGGGTGCTCCGGGTGCGGGAATGGGTCGTGTGGTGTAACGTGCGGCCATAGCTGTAAAGTGACTTGCGGCAGTTCAGTTGACTAAAAAGGACGGTAATCAAATGATTCATGCACTGATAACGGCAAAGTGTGGCTCTCATTTGTTTGGTTTGGATACGGAAAACTCAGACAAAGATTATCTCTCATTGGTGATTCCTGTAGAAAATGAACAAATGGAAATGATTAAAGATGGTAAGGATTATTTCTTCCATGATATCTCTTGGTTTTGTGACATTAAAGCCTGTGCGTCTCCATTGATTGTTCCGTCATATGATGCGGTTGTCAGCCACTCAGATAAGGAGCTTTTCAAGTTTTGGCGTGAAAATTCCGCACAGTTAGCGGATATCTTTCCAAACGCGACTTATTTAACTGCAATCAATGAAATAGAGCGATTTCTTGAGGAAGAACAGACCCGCGCCTATAAAGTATGCGTTCGTCTTATGGGACTGATATGGGGCAGATATCATACAGGCAATATGCTTGCCGCCAGAAATCTGACTGAATTATGGCAAAAACGGTATTTTGAGGCAAAGGACGGTACCGTGAGTAAAGTTGAACTGCTTCAGTGGTTGCAAGCCTGCAAAACAAGGTCCATACAAGATTATTTTGATACACAAGGCGCCAATTTTACACTCCATAAGCACTATAGGAAAGTAATTGACGATATTTTGGAGGGAAACCATATGATTGAGTATATTTTGCCTGCAATTATTGATTCAGAGGACTATATCTCCGCTCTGGCTGTTTTCAAGACAGGTGCTGGTCTTGAAGCGGAAGAAGTACGCAAGTTGCTGTCGTTGTATACCAAATACTCCGACCAAGTGAATGACCCGGAGGCTGCTAAACTGTGCTTGGCCTTGGACCTGCTCCCAGGCCGCACAAGGGAGGATGCGGCGGACTTTGCCGCCCTGGAGCTGCCCAAGGATGACCTGGAGGCGCTGTTCCTTATGCGTGAGCTGATGACCGGGAGGAAGGAACTGACCGGGGAGATTGCGGACACCATTGTGGCCGTGGTGACAGAAGGGGTACTTACCAGGCCCGTAGACATCTTGCTGGCCCGCGCCGCCCTGGATGCCATCTCCGGCAGCCGGGATTTCAGCGGGCTCCGGGAACAGGCGGCGGCTCTGGCCGCGTTTTTGACCGGCCTGGGACCGGAGGTCGTGGACCGGTATTCTGTTCTGCTGGGGGAGGTGCGGATGAAATGCAGACGGTAAAAACCGACGTGGAAATTCGCCTCCCGGAGGAGACGGTCAACTACCTCCAGAGGCTGGACTATGAGCTGGGAGGGCTCCAGGTCCTCCACACCCACGCCCTGAACGCCGGGACGCCCCTGGAGAAGCGGATGGAGATCCGGCGGGAGTACCAGGAGCGGTATGCCGAGTACCAGCTGGCCAAGCAGGAGATGTGGGCGGAGTTCGACGCTCAATATCCCAACTGCCGCTGGCGGGTGGATTTTCAGGAAGGGGTGCTTCACATTGAGCCGCAGCAGTAGACGGGACGCCAGACAGTTCCAGAACACCTACTCCTGGCTTTACCCGGAGAAGAAGTGCAAGACCGTGACCTTTATCGTGACGCACCAATGCAATTTAAGGTGCAGCTACTGCTATGAGGGGCACAAGAGCGGCAAGCGGATGGACCTGGAGACGGCGAAGAAGTGCGTGGACCTGCTCTTCGCCGAGGACGCCCGAAATTCGGAGCTGGTCAACAAGACGGACGCCAACGGGCTGATTATCGAGTTCATCGGCGGCGAGCCCTTTTTGGAGACCGACCTGATCGACCGGACCATGGAGTACTTCCTGGACCGGGCCATTGAGCTTGAGCACCGCTGGGCCGCCCGGTATATGATTAACATTTCCACTAACGGCACCCTGGGAGACGACCCCAAGGTTCAACAGTTCATGTGCAAGTACGCAGGGCGGCTGTCCATCGGGGTGACCATCGACGGGGATAAGGCCGCCCACGACGCCTGCCGGGTGGACTGCGACGGCTGCGGGTCCTATGACCGGGCCATCAAGATGTTCCGCCAGACCGGCGGGGAGGCTGGGGAGCGCCACACCAAGTACACCATCGCCCCGGGCAACCTCCATCTGTTCGCCGGTTCCGTGCGGCACCTCTGCCTGGAGGAGGGGGTGGATACCCTCAACTGCAACTGTGTATATGAGGAGGGGTGGACCATCGGCCACGCCCGGGAGCTGTACCGGCAGCTGGTGGAGGTGTCCGACATGCTCCGGGAGAGCGGGGCAGATACATGGGTGTCCATCCTGGACTGGGAGGCCGGGGAGCCCCTGCCCGACACCGACACCCAAAACTGGTGCGGCGGGGATGGGCGGATGCTGGCCTTTGACGTGGACGGGACGGTGCTGCCCTGCATGCGCTACTCCACCATCTCCATCCCCGAGGAGGAACAGCCGGTGTATCGGATCGGGGACGCGGACAGCGGCATTGCCGTCCGGGCGGACGACGCCCGGCGGCTGGCGGAGCTGCGGAGCATCACCCGGCAGAGCCAGAGCGACCAGAGGTGCCTGGACTGCCCCATCGCCTCCGGCTGCGCCTGGTGTACCGCCTACAACTACCAGCGTACCGGTACCCCCAACCGTCGGGTGACCTACATCTGCGAGATGCACAAGGCTCGGGTACTGGCCCAGTGCTACCACCACAACATGCTCAGCCTCCAGGACCCCGGGCACAGGCCCAAGCGGATGCACATTCCCCGGGATTGGGCGGTGGAGATCATCGGGGCCGAGGAGTATGAGCGGCTGCTGGAGCTGGAGCGCCGGGCCCATGGGTGTACGCGGATGGGCAACAATTCAGCAAAGACGCCCGAGGTTGAGGGCGCGTGAGGCATTTGACGGGCTCCGGCCCGTTGGAGCAATACAGCTGTTTCCCGCCCAAAGGGCGGGAAACAAAAACTCTAAAATCAGGAGGAAGAGACTATGTACAACGAAGAGAAATTGACCAAACTGAGGTCCTTGAAGCAGCTGGCGGAGCGGATCAGCCAGGATTTTGCGGATAAAGCGTCTGTGGCGGCGCTGGCGGGACGGGTGGACAGTGCGGAGGCGTTGAGCGCAAGCGTTGAGCGGGCGATGTATCAGGCCCCCGCCCCCGCCCGGTTCTGGGTGGAGCTGGCCGGCGGGCTGGAACAGACCGTGGGCGCTCTGCTGGGCGAGGAGGGTCTGGCCGGGCTGACCCCCTCGGGCACAGACGGTGAGGGAAACAGCCTCTACAGCTTCGTGCTCAACGGCGTGACGGTGGGCAGCTACACCGGCGAGACTACGCTGTCCCAGATCGCGGCGGACATCAGCGCCAGCCAGGCCGGCGTGGAGGCGGCCTGGGACCAGGAGGCCGGGCGCGTTCTGTTCTCCGCCAAGGTGTTCGGCCCCAGCGGACGGATCGAGATGGGCGAGGGCCTGGCGCAGGCTGTCTTTGATCCGGTCCAGTCCGAGGCGCAGAGCGGCCGGAGCTTTACCGAGGCCTACGGCGTGGGCTGGCTGAAGGAGGGCGAAAGCGCTCAGTTCTCCTTCTCGGTCTCCGGGCGGGAGCTCAAGGTCAGCATAGCGAGGGAAACTACGCTCCAGGAGGTCGTCAATAATCTGAACAGGTCTCCCATGGGGATGAATCAGTCCTTTACCTGCAATAAGTATTCCGGTCAGATCGAGGCGAAGGACAAGAACAGCGGCGAGACGCTGAAATTGAAGATCATCGACCGGGATGGCGACAGTGTGGACTTCGACGCGGACAACGCGCCCCCCAACCCCTACACCCCCGGTCAGGCCGGCGTGTTTACCGCCATCAAGGTCAACGGCAAGATGCAGGAGGCTATTGGCCAGGAGGTGGACATCCGGGTGCCGGTCAAGGTCTCTGAGCTGACCAACGACCAGAAGTTCCAGACCGAGGCGGAGGTCGCCGCCGCCGTGGCCGCCGCCGACCACCTCCAGCGGAAGAAGGTGGCCTCCCTGGAGGAGATCGACCCCGCCGCCCCCGGGGCGGACAGATTCATCTACATGGTGCCCAAGGCCGGCGGGAAGAACGGGGACAAGTACGACGAGTACATGGTCCTGGACGGCGCGGTGGAGCCTGTGGGCGACTGGAAGGTGGACCTGAGCGGCTATGTGGTCCAGGAGGAGGGCAAGGGCCTGAGCTCCAACGACTACACCGACGAGGAAAAGGCCAAGCTGGCCGGACTGGAGGCCGCCTCCGACGGCGAGGTGGCCGAGATGCTCGGCGAGGTGTTTGGGTAAGCGCTTTGCGGGGGGACTCCCTCAGTCAGCCTGCGGCTGACAGCTCCCTCGGAGAGGGAGCCATTTTTGTGAGGTGATATGATGAGTGAAAAATTGACCAGCCTGGAACAGCTGCGGATGGCGGCGGAGAAATCCAAGGAACTGTCCGC
>CANSDP010000047.1 GCA_947645675.1 uncultured Bacillota bacterium | reverse complement strand
TTATTATCTGCTTTTCCTTCTCGTTTGTCAAAAGATTTTAAACAGGCTCTAAGAGGGAGGCTTTTGGACCCCGGTCGTTCACAATTTATTTGCTCATTCAATTACCCTGGGGCTCTGCCCCTGCCCTACAATAAAATCAACAAGATAGGAAAACAACAGGATGGTCTATGGAAAAATTTTGCCGGGCGTGTTTCTGGCCCGGCCCAATCGGTTTATCGCCCATGTGGAGACCGGGGGACGGACAGAGGTCTGCCATGTGAAGAACACCGGCCGGTGCCGGGAGCTGCTCCTCCCCGGCGTCAGGGTCTGGCTGGAGGAGAGCGCCAACCCCGCCCGCAAGACAAAATACGACCTCATCGCCGTGGAGAAGGAGCGAGAGGGCGGCCCCCTGCTCATCAACATGGACGCCCAGGCCCCCAACAAGGTCTTTGGGGAGTGGGCGGCGGCTGGGGGGTTGGGGTTTGTCCCCACCCTCCTGCGTCCGGAGATGACATATGGAAATTCAAGGCTTGATTATTACTGGGAGTTGTCGAAAGAAGGGGAAACCCGCCGGGGATTTTGGGAGATCAAGGGGGTCACCCTGGAGGAGGGCGGCGCGGCCCGCTTCCCTGACGCGCCCACCCTCCGGGGGGTGAAGCACCTGGAGGAGCTGGTCCTGGCCCGTCAGGCGGGCTATGAGGCGGGGGTTTGCTTCATCGTCCAGATGGAAGGGATGGACCATGTGGCCCCCAACGACGCCACCCATCCGGAGTTCGGAGCCGCCCTGCGCCGGGCGGCCGCTCTGGGGGTGGAGGCGCTGGCTCTGGAGTGCTCCGTGGAGCCGGGACAGCTGATGGTCAAGGGGCAAATTCCCGTGCGGCTGTGAACGCTAAAGTTTTTTCGTTTTTTGCCGATATTACCATTGAGAACTTGCCGAAAGGAGGCGTTCCATTGGAATTACACGACACGGTGGGGGAAAGAGAGGCTGCTCCCTCCGGAGGCGGAGGCCGCGTGTCCATCGACCGGTTTGAGATGAAGCCCCAGTGGACCGAGCGGTCAGAGGAGGAGCGGGTGGAGGAGGCCGCGGTGCTTTATGAGAAAGCGGTGCGTCAGCGGCTTCAGATGGACAACCCGGAGCCTCCCGCGCAGATTGACAGTGAAGAGGAGTTGGAGGCCATGTCCCAGGAGCTGAAGCTGCGGCAGCTGTGTCAGGACATTGCGGCCCAGATCATGGTAGACGAGCTGGAGGACGAAGAGAAGTAAGGAGGGACACCGATGGAGATACGGCGTGTGCTGCGGGGAGAGCAAACCAGTTTCACTCCGGCGCGGCCGGTGAAGACTGGGGAGAAAACGGCGGAGACCGCCGCCCGGCCCTCCGCCGACCGGCTGGAGCTGAGCCGGCAGTGGGTGGAGCAGATGGAGGAGCAGAGCGCCCGCCTCCAGGCCGCGCTGAGCCAGCCGGCAGGCGAGGATAAAAAGTCCGATGGCATTTTGGGCATGCTGGACTATATGGAGACCGAGGAGGACAAGCTGGACGCCATGTCCGAGCAGCTGGATGTCCAGATGAAGTGCCTGAAAATTGCTATGAACATCATGAAGGGCAAAAAGGTCCCGCCGGAGGACGAGCGGTACCTGATGGAGAACGACCCCAACGGCTACAAGCTGGCCATGTCGATGAAGTCCATGGTCAAGGAGGACAAAAAGGAGTGCAAAAGCGTCCTGGACGACGAGGACAAAAACGGAAGCTCCAAGACCGGAGAGGCGGAGTCCGCCTCCGGCGGGGAGGGGGCCGTGTCCTCCGGCGGCGAGGCTGTTGAATAATGAAAACGCCCGGCGGACCGTGTGTCTGCCGGGCGTTTCTCATATCTCTCTGCGCCCCTCCAGGGCGCGGACCAGGGTGGCGTCGTCGGCATACTCCAGGTGGCTGCCCACAGGGATGCCATAGGCCAGGCGGGTGACCTTCACCTGGAAGGGCTTTAACAGCCGGGACAGATACATAGCAGTGGCCTCCCCCTCGGTGTCCGGGTTGGTGGCCATAATGACCTCCTCCACCCCTCCGGCGGACACCCGCTCCACCAGAGAGCGGATATGCAGGTCGTCGGGCCCCACGTGGTTCATGGGGGAGAGGACCCCGTGGAGGACATGGTACTGTCCCATATATTCCCGGCTGCGCTCCATCGCCACCACATCCTTGGGGTCCGCCACTACGCAGATGGTGCCCGCGTCCCGTTTGGCGCTGGCGCAGATGGGGCAGGGGCCGTCCCCCTCGGTGAGATTCTGGCAGACGGGGCAGCAGTGGATGTGGGCCTTGGCGTCCACAATGGCCCGGGCGAAGGCGGCGGCCTCCTCCTCGGACAGGGACAGTACATAGAAAGCCAGCCGCTGGGCGGACTTGACGCCTACGCCCGGCAGCTTGGCAAAGTGCTCCACCAGATTTTCAAGGGCAGGAGGGAAATATTGCATGGGAAGGACCTCCGGGTTAGATGTAGGGGCGGATATCATCCGCCCGAAGCCCCCCTGTCAAAAAGGGGGGAGGGCCACCGAAGGTGGCAGGGGGATTCCGTTTACAGGAAGGCTTTCGATGAACCAGACCCGGTCACCGCATGCGGCGGTGGCTGCCCCGCAGCGCCGCGATAGCCCCGGGGATATCATCCGCCCCGTAGACGGCGGAGCCGGCCACCAGGACGTTGGCCCCGGCCTCGATGACCAGGGGGGCGGTGCCAGGGGCGATGCCACCGTCCACCTCCAGCTCACAGGCGGGGTTATGCCTGTCAATGATGGCACGGACCTGATGAATGGTGTCCAGCTGGTCCTCCATAAATTTCTGACCGCCGAAGCCGGGCTCCACCGTCATCACCAGCACCATGTCCAGCTCCTGGATGTAGGGCAGGACGGCCTCCGCCCTGGTAATGGGCCGGAGGGCGACGGCCTTCTTCACCCCGCAGTCCCCCATGATTCTCAGAGCCTCGGCGATGCGGGCGGGGTGGTCGGCCTCCAGGTGGACGGACAGCAGGTCCGCCCCCGCCTTGGCAAAGGCCTCGATATACCGCGCCGGTTTGTCGATCATCAGGTGGACATCTAGGAACATACCGGTGCACCGCCGGATGGACTGAACCACCGGCACGCCGATGGTGATATTGGGCACGAACGCGCCGTCCATCACGTCCACATGGAGGCAGTCGGCGGAGGACACCGCCTGGATGTCCCGCGCCAGGTTGGCGAAGTCGGCGGACAGGATGGACGGGGCAATTTTAATCATGACGGTCTCTCCTTTGTGTGGACAGGCGCTGGGAAGGAACCCGGCGCATAGGATAGCTCAGCGGAGAGAGGCCCCGGACGGGGCGGACTGCTCCAGGCCGGTCCCACGGCCCAACCCGTCCGCCGGCGTCTGGCCGGCCCGCCGCTTTCAGATAGCCGTCCGCCGGGGGTGCTGATTGCCTCCGGCGGGCGGCAGTGGGCAGTTAGTTGTAAAAATCCCCGGTGTCCGCCTCCACGGCCCGGAAGCCCTGGGCCTGGAGCGCGTCCAGAATCTGGGCCTTGTGGTCCAGGCCGAAGGCCTCCAAAGTGACCCGCAGCTCCACCCCGGACTGACGGTTGATGTTGACGAACTGGTTGTGCTCCAGCTTGATGACGTTGCCGTTATTGGCCGCCAGAATCTGGGAGACGGCCAGCAGGGAGCCGGGCCGGTCGGGAAGCTGGACGGCAAAGGTGAAGATGCGTCCCCGCTGGATGAGGCCGTGCTGGACCAGAGAGGACATGGTAATCACATCCATGTTGCCCCCGGACAGCACGGAAACAACGTTTTTGCCTAAACCCTCCAACCGGCGCAGAGCGGCTACGGTGAGCAGGCCCGCGTTTTCCACCACCATCTTGTGCCGCTCCATCACGTCCAGGAAGGCCTCCACCAGCTCGCTGTCGTCGATGGTGATGATCCGGTCTACATTTTTCTGTACAAAGGGGAATACCTTGTCCCCCGGGGTCTTTACCGCCACGCCGTCGGCAATGGTGCTGGCGGTGGGGAGGGTGACCACATGGCCCGACTCCAGGCTGGCCTTCATGGAGGCCGCCCCGGTGGGCTCCACGCCGATGACCTCCACATGGGGGTTGAGCAGCTTGGCCAGGGTGGACACACCCGCCGCCAGACCTCCCCCGCCGATGGGTACCAGAATCACATCCACGTCGGGCAGGTCCTGAAAGATCTCATAGGCGATGGTGCCCTGACCGGTGGCCAGGGTCAGGTCGTTGAAGGGGTGGACGTAGGTGAGACCCTCCTCCTCCGCCATTTTGGCGGCCAGCTCGGCGGCGTCGTCAAAGACCTCGCCGTGGAGGACAACCTTGGCCCCGTAGTCCTTGGTGTTGTTCACCTTCACAAGGGGGGTGGTGGTGGGCATGACGATGGTGGCCGGTACCCCGGCGGCCTGGGCGGCGTAAGCCACCCCCTGGGCATGGTTGCCCGCAGAGGCCGTCACCAGTCCCCGGTCCTTCTCCTCCTGGGTCAGCGTGCTGATTTTGTAATAGGCGCCCCGGAGCTTATAGGCCCCGGTGGCCTGCATATTTTCCGGCTTGAGATAGACGCTGTTGCCGCAGTTCTTGGACAGATAAGGGGAGTGAATCAGCGGCGTGGGCCGCAAAACGGACTGAAGAACAGCCCGGGCAGATTTGAACGCTTCCAGGGTGAGCATGACGTTGTTCTCCTTTATGATTATAGAATCAAACTGCACTATATCATACTCAATCCGGGAACATAAGTCAATGCGCCGGGGAAAAAATCTTGGGATTTTCTTCATTTCCCTTTCTTTCAAAATCGCCGCGATTTCCTCGGCGGTATCGGAACAATATCCTGAGGAACCTCTGATTGAAGGGTTCCATTTATGACAGCTATGCCCGAAAATTGGGGCGGAACAAAATTCCATCCGTACTTTGGCATTGGTACAATCCATCTTGGCGCAAAAGAAATTCGTTTATTTGGCGAGACGCTTGTCGGGTTTGGCATGAATGAAGATAGTGTGCCGGAATGTGAACGCTGGAGGCTTGCAATTCTTTTCAAAGTCGGGTATAATATATGGTATTCCAAAAATTTATGGACGGAGGATAACTATGGCAAGAAAGGCAGTTAGAAAAGCTTCAAAGACGGAGGAAACTGGCGTCAAAAGAAAACCGGGCAGACAGCCTATGACCGCTGAGGAAAAAGAAGCCGCGGCGAAAGTACGGGCGGAGGAAAAGGAGCGAGCCGCAAATTTAAAGCCGGAGATTGTGCTCCAGTACCAGGGCGGCGAAGTGGATATGGCAGCTCTGGTGGAGGCCGCAAAGGCCGACTTCCATGCCGTGCATAAACGTGCGCTTGTTACAGCGCTGAAGCTATATGTCAAGCCGGAGGAACACATGGCTTATTACGTCATAAACGAAAGCCATGAGGGCAAAGTTTCTTATTGATACGCTAAAACGAATAAGCACGATAGAATGTGACTCCCACGGAGGCTTACATTCTATCGTGTTTTTATTATAATCTAAGATAAGGACTTGCCAAGGGGATACTCACCCTGATCTTTTTGACGGTTTCAGGCAGTATGGACCCTGCTCCACGGCCCGAATGACGCGGTGCAGGGCTGCTTTATTACAAATTTATCTGATAATCAAAAATTTCATTTTTTTGCCGCTTGTTTTTAGATAAAAATTCTCTTGTAAATCCGGCGAAAGGAGCTATGATAATCCTGAGTTTATTCCATATATGTGGGGAGGAGCCGCTTATGTCCTATCACTATCTGCTGGATCTGGCATTGATCTTATTGAGTACCAAGCTGTTGGGAATTGCCACGGGAAAATTCCAAATGCCCAGGGTGGTGGGCGCGCTGCTGGCCGGGCTGATTCTGGGGCCCGCGGTGCTGAATATACT
The DNA here is from genome assembly GCA_947645675.1 of uncultured Bacillota bacterium. Taxonomy (GTDB): domain Bacteria; phylum Bacillota; class Clostridia; order Oscillospirales; family Oscillospiraceae; genus Lawsonibacter. Next base: position 5,752 of record CANSDP010000047.1, on the reverse strand, counting down.
CTCGGAGACCGCTTTCCTTTCCCAACTGAGTGAGCTGGGTGTGATTGTAATTCTTTTTACCGCCGGAATGGGCACCGACCTGCGGGAGCTACGGAGCGCCGGAAAAGCGGGTTTTCTGGTGGCGCTGTGCGGTGTGCTGGCGCCCATGCTGATGGGCACGGGCTTTGGCTGGATGGCGGGAGAACTGGGCTGGCTGCCGGACAATACCCTGTTGGAGAACATTTTCCTGGGTACCGTACTGACCGCCACCTCTGTGAGCATCACGGTGGAGACCCTAAAGGAGTTAGGACGCCTGGATACCCATGTCGGCAGTACGATCCTGGCTGCCGCCCTCATTGACGATGTGCTGGGCTTGGTCGCGCTGACGGTGGTATCCAGCATGGCGGGAGACGGGAGCGGCCTGCTGCTGGTGCTGCTGAAGATCATCCTGTTTTTTGCCTTTGCCATTGCCGCCGCCTGTGGAGGCATCTGGCTGTTTCGACGGATGATCGCCCTGGCTCACCAGAAGAATCTCCGGCGCTACCCGGTCTTCGCCTTTGTGCTCTGCCTGCTGCTGGCCTACTGCGCGGAGGAATTGTTCGGTGTGGCCGATATTATCGGGGCCTTTGCCGCCGGACTGGTGGTAGCCTGCACCCCCAAGGCCGATTACATCCGCTCAAAATTTGAACCTCTGAGCTATCTGCTTCTGACGCCGGTGTTTTTCGCCGGGATCGGCATCAAGGTGGAGCTGCCCCAGCTGAATGGAAGCCTGGTCGCGTTCTCCCTGCTACTTCTGGCCGTGGCGATTCTGTCTAAGGTGATTGGCTGCGGCCTGGGAGCCAGGCTGTGCGGCTTTGACGGTGCGGAGTGCCTCCAGGTAGGGGCCGGTATGGCCTGCCGGGGCGAGGTGGCTCTGATCGTGGCCAACCGGGGGCTGTCTATGGGCGTGCTCAGTCAGGCTATGATGACGCCTATCGTCATCACTGTGGTAGGCTGCGCGGTTTTGACGCCGGTTCTGCTGAAGGTGTGTTTCAGCAGACGGGCCAAGGGAGCGGCAGCCAGAAGTACCCTTGCCGACCGCTACCATAAGGCCGAGCAGCTGGAGCTGATGTCTGACGAAATGTTGGGAAAGAAGCCGCAATGATTTGGGCAATATCCGCTGTGACGTAAGGTCTGCCCCATTCGTCACAGCGAGGAGGGGACGGTGCAAGCCTTCTCTTTATATCTTAGCCCACAGGGCCTATAATAAGCGGACGTAGGGGACAGAACGAGCACCGCAGAAAATAATACAGGCGAGATGGCACAGGGAGGGGTTGTCATGGAGCTGCGCACCCTGCACTATTTTACCGTCGTGGCCCGGGAGCTGAACATCACCCGCGCGGCGGAAAAGCTGAATATGAGCCAGCCGCCCCTGAGCAATCAGATCAAGGCCCTGGAGGGGGAGCTGGACGTCCAGCTTTTTATCCGGGGCAAGCGGCATCTGGAGCTCACCGAGGAGGGGGCCCTGCTGCTGCGCCGGGCAGTCCAGATGCAGGAGCTGGCGGACAAGACCCGGCAGGAGATCGCCAGCCTGCGGGAGGGGATGACGGGCACCGTCTATCTGAGCATGGTGGAGGGCCGGGCCCCCTTTCTTGCGGCCCAATGGATCGCCGGCTTCCGGGAGGAGTTCCCACTGGTGCGGTACAACCTGTGGAACGGCAGCAGCGACGACGTGCTGGACCGGCTGCGCAAGGGGCTGGCCGACCTGGCCGTTATCGCCGCCCCCTACGACTCCGAGCACCTGGAGGGCTTCCTTGTGGGCCGGGAGCCCTGGGCCGCTATGCTCCACCCGGACCACCCCCTGGCCAAGGAGCCGGGAGACATCCCCCTGTCCAGCCTGGTGGGCGAGCCCCTCATCGTCCCCAGCCGTAAGTCCCGGGTGGAAGCCATCCGGCGCTGGTTCGGGGAGATCGGAGCGGAGCCCCAGATCCTCTGTGAGATGTCCAACTACATGGACGCGGTGGCCCTGACCAGCCAGGGGGTGGGGGTCAGCATCTTTCCCCAGACTGTCGAAGTATCCAACGGGCTGGTGGTGTCCAAGGCGGTGACCCGGCCCGCCCGTCAGGCGGAGTACATTCTGGTCTGGAACAAGGGGCAGGCGCCCACAGGGCTGACCCGGGAGTTTATCCACTATGTTCAGGACTGCCTGGAGGAACGTCAGTCAAAGGCATAACAGCAGACAGCCCCCGCGCCGCTGCGCGGGGGCTTATCATATCCAAACGATATGGTAACCGCAATGATATATGTATTTCCATTTTTCTCAGAGCTGTGTTAGGATAAGAGCATCCAAGGGAGATACAAAAAACCAAATCAAATTACAAGAAAGTGGAGGAACTGACCATGAAAAAGACATTCCTTGAGAAGCTGTCCGACCTGCTGACCGGCTACTATAAGTCGTTCTCCATGGACTTTTAACCGGGATACCCAGACAAACAGAAGGAGGAATTGAAAATGAAAAAGCTGGCTGACTTCCTGTCGGAGTACTATGGAACCTTTTCCCGCTGAGATTGCCCTCTCCAATCTTTGAGTGATCCATCCATCACCGAAGCCAACGCCCGGACAGTAGAAACGCTGGCCGGGCACATTTATTACCCACAAAATGGAGGTATTGCAGTGAGTATTCATGAGGAGTGCGGCGTCTTTGGTGCAATCAGTCCCAAGCCTGCGGATATAGGCCAGCTGGCCTGCTACGGTCTCTATTCCCTTCAGCATCGGGGACAGGAGAGCTGCGGCATTGTGGTCAACGACGACGGGGTATTCGCCTCCCACAAGGACCTGGGCCTGGTGGGGGAGGTGTTCTCCAGTGAGGCGCTGAACCGCCTGCCCCAGGGGACCATGGCGGTGGGCCACACCCGCTACGGCACCACCGGGGCCTCCAACCGGAGTAACTGCCAGCCCATCGAGGTCAACCATCAGAAGGGCCGCATGGCCCTGGCCCACAACGGCAACCTGAGCAACGCTGCCCGGCTCCGGGACGAGCTGGAGCTGTCCGGGGCCATCTTTCACTCCACCAGCGACACCGAGATCATCGCCTATATCGTCACCAAGGAGCGGCTTACCGCCCCCTCCATTGAGGACGCCCTCAGTGCCGCCATGGGTAAGCTGGAGGGGGCCTACTCTCTGGTACTCATGTCCCCCCAGAAGCTGATCTGCGCCCGGGACCCCCACGGCTTCCGTCCCCTGTGTTATGGGAAAATGGCGGATGGGACCTGGGTGGCGGCCTCTGAGAGCTGCGCCCTGACCGCTGTGGGGGCGGAATTTGTCCGGGACCTGGAGCCGGGGGAGATTCTGGTGTTTTCCAAGGACGGCGTTGTGTCCCGCCGGGAGCACTGCGGCGGGGCGGAACATACCCCCTGTATCTTTGAATACATCTACTTCGCCCGCCCGGACTCGGTCATCGACGGGGTATCCGTCCACGCCGCCCGCCTGCGGGCCGGGGAAATTCTGTCCCAAACCCACCCGGTCCAGGCGGACGTGGTGGTGGGGGTGCCCGACTCCGGCCTGGACGCCGCCCTGGGCTACAGCCGGGCCTCCGGCATCCCCTACGGCATCGGCCTCATCAAAAACAAATACATCGGCCGCACCTTCATCGCCCCCGGACAGGACCACCGGCTGAACCAGGTGAAGATCAAACTCAGCGCCGTCCGGGACAGCGTGGCGGGAAAGCGGGTGGTGCTGGTGGACGACTCCATCGTCCGGGGGACCACCAGCGGACGGATCGTCAGCCTGCTCCGGGAGGCGGGAGCCAAGGAGATACACCTCCGGGTGTCCGCTCCCCCTTTCCTGAATCCCTGCTTTTATGGCACAGACATCGACTCCAAAGAAAATCTGATCGCCTGCCGCCACAGTGTGGAGGAGATCGCCGAAATCATCGGGGCGGACTCCTTGGGCTATCTGCCGGTGGAGAAGCTAAGGGCGCTGATTGGGCGGGAGCATTCCTGCGACGCCTGCTTTACCGGCTGCTATCCTACGCCGGTCCCTACGGATACCCGGAAGGATCGCTTTGAACAGAAGCTGTCAGAAAAGCGGGGCTAGACATTGCTCACTTCCTGTTTCAGCCAGAATAGGGCTGACTCTACATATAAACTGGCGGCGATGGGCAGACACCGCTCGTCAATATCAAAGCCGGGGGTATGGTGGGCCATCTGTGAGCCTGGAACGGCTTCGCTTCCGCTGCCCACAAAGGCGTAGACCCCGGGGACGGCGGCGATGATCTCCGCCATATCGTCCCCGCCCAGGGAGAGGGCCTTGGGCACCAGGTTCCCCTTCCCCACCACCTTCTCGATGACGGGGACGGTCTCGGTATAAGCTCCGGCGTCATTGATCAACGCCCGGGTGAAGGACTCGGTCTCAATTTCGGCCGTGGTGTTGTACAGGGCGGCCACGCTCCGGGCGGTGTCGGCAATCTTGCCGTTGAGCATGGCCCGGGTCTGTTCGGAGAAGCAGCGGACAGTGCCCTCAAGCACCGCCTCCTTGGCCACAATGTTGTAACCCTCCCCGGAGCGGAGCACCCCCACCCCGATGAGGGCGGGGTCGGCGGGGCTTTTCAGCCGGCCCACCAGGCCCTGGAGCGCTGTCACGATCTGCGCGGCGGCGTAGAGGGCGTCCGCCCCCAGCTCCGGTGTGGAGACATGGGCGCTCTTCCCTTGGATACGGATGGTGAAGTGATCCACCGAGGCGTTTTCCGCCCCTGGATTCATGGCCACCTGTCCCACCGGCAGATTGGACTGCATATGGACGCCGAAGGAGCGGTCCGCCCCCTTCAGCGCGCCGTCCCGGATGAAGAGAATCGCCCCCCTGCCATACTCCTCTCCGGGCTGAAATACCAGGGCAATCTCCCCGGAAAAGGTATCCTCCAGCTGCTTCAGCACACGTGCCGCCCCCAGAAGGGCGGCTGTGTGGGCGTCGTGGCCGCAGGCGTGCATGACCCCGGGGCACTGGGATGCGTAGGGGACGGTTTTCTCGTCCTGGATGGGCAGGGCGTCGGTGTCCGCCCGGAGGACGATCTTTTTTCCCGGTCCTCGCTTGCCCCGGATGGTCCCCAGCACGCCGGTCTCCCCCACCCGGCGGGTGGCGATGCCAACGGCGTTCAGCTCCTCCTCAATCTTAGCGGCGGTGTTGTACTCCCTCATGCTCAGCTCAGGGTGGCTGTGAAACCAGCGGCGCAGGGATATGATGTAGTCCCGGTCCTGTTGAACCAGCGGATGGATTGCCATAGTTATATTCACCTCAAGTCATGATATGTTCCCGCCCCCGGAGAGGGGCGGGAACCGTGTTGTATCAAGGGGGGATCAATACTCAAAGGCGGGGATATAGGTGCCCTGGAAGATATCCTGAATGGCCTGGGCGGTCTCGGCGGACTGATAGGCGGCCAGCACCTTCTGATAGACCGGGTTGTCCAGGTCGGCGGTTCGGCAGGCGATGATGTTGATGTAGGGGTTGTCGGAGCCGGGCTCCACCTGCTCGGTATAGACGGCCTCGTCGATCTTCAGGCCGTTGTCGATGGCGTGGGCCCCGTTGACAAAGCCGGCGGCCACGTCGGGCAGGAGGCTGGCGGTGTTGGCGGCCTCCACCTCCACAAACTCCAGCTTCAGGGGGTTGGCGGTGATGTCCTTCAGCTCGGGCATATAGCCGGCGGCGGGGTCCACCTCCAGCAGGCCGGCGGACTCCAGAATCTTAAAGCACCGGCCCTCGTTGGTGGGGTCGCTGGGGACGGCGATCTTGTCCCCCTCCT
>CANSDP010000046.1 GCA_947645675.1 uncultured Bacillota bacterium | reverse complement strand
CCGGGGCCTTGACCTCCCGGATGGTATAGCGGGAGAGGGGGAGCTGTTTGGACACGGCCAGCCCCCGGCTGTCAGAGCGAATGGTATCAACCAGATTGCCCGCCTTGTCGTAAATCTCGAACACGGCCCCCTCCAGGAGTGTTCCGGCGGGCAGGCCGGTGGTGGGGTTGTAGTCGGCGGACCGCTTGATAATTTGGATCTGGCCGGTGATGGGGGTATTCTCCCATTCGATTTCAGTCACTTCCCCCGCCTTGACATAGACGGTTTTCAGTTCGGTGTCCGGGATATAGCCCTCGTGCTCCAACTCCCGGAGATAGTAGCGGCCGCCCTCGGTCAGGCCGTCAATGTAGACATGGCCCCTCTGGTCGCTCACATACTCCCCGATGGGGGTATGCCGGGCGTTATACAACAGGAAATGGACGCCGGAAATACCGCTTCCGTCCGCAGACGAAACCTTGCGAATGAGTATCCCGGAGAAGGGCGCATTGGTCACGGTCTTACGGGTGGTTTCTCCATCCTTCACTGTGAAATAGATGGGGGTGTCATCCAGCTTGAAGCCTTTGGCACTCTCGGTTTCCACGGCGTAGTAATCGCCGCTCTCCAGGGGCAGATATACCCTTCCACTCCGCCCGGTGGTCACGGTGTCCACCAGGGCGTCATCCGACACCCGGCGGATATCGAAGGTGGTGTTGGGGATGCGCTCTGTCTTGTCCGCCGAACTGACCTTGATGAGCTCCACACCGCCCACCGGCGTGTTGTAGAACCAGAGTTCTTGCGTATCATCCGGGTTGACCACCACGGTCTGACTCTGTGTGTCCGGGTCGATGGTATATCCGGGGATGCTCTCTACCTCAGTCACAACCACTGTGCCGGTGATGCCGGAGAGGACGATCTGGCCCTCCGCATTGGTCCAATACAGGCCATTGGAGGACAGCTTGCCGCCCTCGTCCGGGAGATAGGTGCCGTCCGCGCAGGTGATCTTGAACTGTACTCCCTCCAGCGGGGCCTTATCCTTGCTGGACAGCTTGTGGATGATGAGGTTCCCCATAGGCTGGTTGCGGAACTCCACCGTGACGGTCTGGCCCTCTTTTACCTGAACCGTCTGGGGGGTGTCGTCCAGCAGGTAGCCCGGTTTGGCCCTGGTCTCCTTGATGACCAGTGTGGTGCCGGGCTCCACACCTTTCACCAGGAAGGTCCCGGTGGAGTCCGTCACAAATTTGCCGTTGGCGTCGCCCACCACGGAGCCGTCCGATTTCGTCACCAGGAACTCCACATCGCTCAGGGGGGTATTGTCTGCTGCCGATACCTTCTTGACCAGGACGGCCCCCTTGGGGGCGTTGGAGAAATAGAGGGTCATAATGTCCTGGTCCTCGCCGGAGAGATAGAAAGACTGGGGCGCGGCGTCAATGACATGGCCGCTGTCACTCTCCAGCTCCTCGCAGATGTAGTAGCCCTTTTTGAGCCCCGTGACGGTGAAGGAGCCGTTGGCGGAGGTCACATAGGTCCCCACTACCGTTCCACCGGAGCCGCTGACCTCGCCGCCCAGGTATTTCAGTTGGAAACGGCAGCCGGAAATTCCGGCCCCCGTCACACTGTCCTGCTTGTAGACCACCAGGGCCGACAGGGGCGTGTTGGATATGGTGACGGTCTTGTTCTCGCCGCCCTTGACATAGACCTCCGTAACCGGGTCCTCCGGGGCCTGATAGCCAGGGGCGGGCTTGGTCTCCTCGATTTTCAGCCAGCCGTCCTCGATGCCCTCCAGGATGATCTGGCCTGCTTCATCCGTCTGGAAGGTCCCCAGGTCCCGCAGCTCTCCGGTGTCCGTTTTGTTGCTGGCCCAGGTGATATGGAACTCGGCATACTGGATCGGGTCATGGGTGATGGAATTTTCTTTCTGTACGGTGACGGTGGGCCGCTTGTGGTTTTCAAAATATACGGTATGGTCCTGGTTGGGGTAGAGGGTGACAAGCTGGGGCTCCGCGTCCATCAGGTAAGGGGACGGCACCGATTTTTCGGAAATTTCGTACACGCCGGGCAGTAAATTCTCCAAAACGGCCGTTCCATCCGGCCCGGTCCTGATTTCGTCCACGCTGTGGCCGTCCGCCCCCTCCACTAAAAACACTGTATCGGCTACGGGCTCGCCACTGTCGGCGTCCCGTTTCACCACCGTCAAATTGGGCCGCTTGTCATTTTGCAGGACCACAGTAGAGTCCTGGCCGGGGAACAGCTCCACATGGTACTCGGTCGTGTCCAGCAGGTGATCCGACACAGTGGAGGTTTCAATTAGGGAATAAACGCCAGGCTCCAGGCCCTCCCAGCAGATTTCACCTGTGCTGGAAGTGGTGCGGTCCAGATACCGGGAGCCGTCCTCGATTTTGGCAAGGCGGTAGGTCACGCCGCCCAGGGGCGTCCCGTCCGCGCTCTCCTTATATAAATGCAGAGAGGGCAGCTTGGAATTGGTGAACACAAACTGGGCCTGCTCGCCGCCGTCCAGGTGGATGGTGCGCTGGGCGTCGTCCACGATATAGCCGGGGCACTCCAGTTCCGTCACGATGTAGGCGGTATCGGCGGGGAGCTTGCTCAGGTCGATGGTTCCGTCCTCCAGGGTGGTGTATTCCACCGGGCCGAAGCTGCCGTCCACCGCCTCAAAACGGAAACGGGCGTTAGCGATGGGCTGGGAGAGGTCCGAACTGTCCACCTTGATTAAATGGATTCCGGGCAGGCGGTCGTTAAAGAAAACCAGGTCCTTGATCCCGTCCCCGGCCTTCAGCTCCACCTCTTGGGGGGTGGTGTCCAGTACATGGCCGTCCCCGCCGGTGTCCCGTTCCTCGGCCCGGTAGGTCCCAGGCTGGCAGTTAGTGAGCAAAATCTGACCGAACTCGTCCGTCTGGAAGATGCCCAGGCTCTCGGCGTCCCGGAAAATCTCGAAGGACACATTGGGCATAAGGGTCATAGTGCCCCGCTCATATTTCGTGATCCGCAGTCCAGGCAGTTCCTTGTTGACTATGGTGGCGCTGGATTCCTCCCCGGCCACCACGGCCACCGTCTGCACCGTGTCCGTGTCCGCAATCCAGCCCTCAATACCTGCGGTCTCCCTGACTTCCCAGCCGCCGGGGGCCAGTTCATCGAACACCACCACGCCGTTGCGGGTCTGCTCCGTCCGGGTCTCCCCGGTCTCAATGTGCTTGATCTGGATGGTAACGCCGGAGAGGGCGTCGCCGGTGTCGCTCCGTTTTTCCACCCGCAGGGAGCCATAGGGGGCGTTGGTAAAGGTCACGATGGCGGTCTTGTTATACTCCACATCGACGTGCTGGGTGGTCTTCTCCGGGAGCAGGTGATACCGGGGCGGGATATCCTCCGTCACGGTATAGTGGCCCTCCAGAGTCAGAGGGATCAGGACCTCTCCATTCTCATCGCTGGAGAAAGAGCCTACTTTGCGGCCCTCCGGGTCAACCACGCTGAACACAGCCCCCTCCAGCGGGGTCTCCGTCCCTTCCTCCAGCTTCACGATTTTCAGCAGGGTCTCGCCCGGCACATCTTCCGTGCTATCTGCGTAACTGCTGATGGCGGCCAGCTCCATCTGGCGGTTGTTATCCAGGTCGCAGATATAATTTTGCAGATTGCCGTATCGGTCTTTTTCCAGGCAGACGGCATACATGGCTGCATACTGGGCCACGGACGCGGAGAGGGAGAGCTGGACGTTACCGCTCTGCCCCTGGATGCTGCCCACGGGGTACAGCACCTTGAACTGCCCGGCGTAGCCGTCGCTGGTTCCCTCAGTGGTGACAGCGGTGATCTCGTTGTTGTTCATGTCCACGATCTTCGTGCCCTCCGGCACCTCGTCGGGATTGGAAAAGGCCACGGACACGTCGTAATCATATACCCACGTCTCGCTCCAGACGGTGAACACCTGCTGCTTGTATTCCTCGCCCCCGATGGTCACGGGGTAGGCCGTGGATTTGTCCGCCGTGACGGTCATGCGGGGGGTGAGCATATAGTTGTAGGTAGTGCCCCGCTTGTAGATGTCCTTGGCGGCGGCCAGGATGCGGTTTCCAATGTCCAGTTCACTCCCGGAGAGGCCGGGGGCCACCTTCAGGTTGGCAATGTTCCAGTCCGGCATCAGGTAACACCACAGCGCCATTTTTGTGGCGTAATACGCCTGGTACTTATTGTCCAGCTTCAACTCGCCCAGGCTGCGGTGTGGGTAGCCGTTGGAGATAATGCCCACCACCTTGGGGTCGCTTGCCCGTTCCTCTGCCAAATACTTGATGCTCTCGCCGGGGCCCACGGTCTGCGGAACGCCGTACTGGTTTGGGTTGACGCAGTAGGCCGGGGACTCCTTCTGCGTGCCATCGTTGGCCTCATAGAGAAAATAGGTATAGATCTGCTTTCGGACGGAGCCGTTGATGGAGAGATAACCCAGCTCATACTCTCCATTGTAGATATTGACCTCGCCCAGGGCCTCCTCCTCACTGTCTGCGGCAAAGGCCGCCGTCGGGAGGATACCAAGAAGGGTCACGAGAACCAGGAACAGGGATAGCAGTTTTTTCATATTGCCTCCTAAAAATGGGCAGAAGGAGGCACAGAAAACATCAGCACCTCCTTCCGCAATCAAATTGACTTTTTAAAATGTAAAATACGGAAATTGAAGATACAAAAAAAGGCGTCAAAAGTCCCCTCAAATTGAGGGAAGATTTTGACGCCTCAAGCCTCCACGGCCTGGACCATCCAGCGGTAGTCCCGCTGGTCCCGGACACAGGTAAAAAGTGTGAGCCGGTTATCGCTGGTGGCGGCGGTACCGCTGGTGTCGGTCTCCTTCACCTTCTGGACGCTGACCACCTCATAAGTCCGTGTGCCCAGCTTGGTAGTCCAGGTGATGGTGTCGCCCGGTTCCAGGGTGTGGAGCTTCCCGAAGTGGTTGTTCACGCCGCGGTTGTGCGCGGCGATGCAGCAGTTTCCATCCCACAGGCTGGTGTCCTCGAAGTGGCCCGCGCCCTTGGCTAAGGTCTTGCTGCCCGTGCCCTCGTAAACCTTGACGCTCAAACCGATGGCGGGAATTTTGAGGGTGCCCAGGTGCCCGCCGGAGTAATAGAGATCGCTGGTCACATCCGTCCAGCCTGTGGCGGTAGTCCCGGTCCAGCCGGAGCCCGTATCAACGGCAGGGTATGTGACACTCCCCACTTGGGAGACCAAACCGCCGCCGTCCAGGGCTCCGGGGACCAGATTAGGGGTCAGGGCTGTGCCGGAGCCGGGGAGGTAACTGGTGGGTGTGCCGAAGCCGGGCGGGATCAGGGCTGTATTTTTGCTCCGGTCCACGTTGGGGTCCTCATGCTCATAGATGGTGGTATCGCTGGTGGGCCGGGCAAACAGGTAATCGTCCGGGGCGTCCATGGTGTATTCCAGGGCGCTGGCCGGGGTGACGCAGACGACCGCCAGTATGAGGGCAGCCAGACAAAGGGTTTTCAGCCTCATTTGTTGTACTCCTTCCACTCTTTCTTGGATTTGTACTTTTGAAGCAGGAAGCGGCCCAGGAATACCAGGCCGACAACGCCCGCCCCGGCGGGCAGGACCAGCAGCCAGCGCCAGTCAAAGCCGCCGCCCTCCGCGGCAGGCTGTGGGATAGCGGTTACGGCCTCCTGCTCCTCTGCCAGGCCGAAAACGGCGGTATAGAGCACGGTCCCGCTGGTAGTCTTGGTCACTTCTCCGGCGTAGTCCGCCGTGACGGTGTAGCCGGTGGCGTATTTGCTGGAAGCGGTGCCGGTATAGGTGGCGGCGGCGTTGTAGAAGCCCCCGGCCTCCTGCCATTGAACATCCGCCAGGGTGAGGGTGCGCCCGCTGTCCTCAATAGACTTGGGCACCAGGGACACATCCGCCTCGGAGAGATTGGGATAACTGCGGGTGGCGGAGACGTTCCGGGTGGACGTGGCATAGCCGGACGCCTCCACCTGGATACTGGCGGTGTCCAGGGTGAGGAGGCCGGTATAGCCGTCCTCCGTGACGGCCTCACAGGTGGCGGCCAGCAGGGGCATGATCTCCTCCATGTCCTTGCTCTTGCTGTCCAGGGTCACGGTTTCGGTGTAATACTTGCTGTCCGTCTCCGTCTGGTCCTCCTTGACAATATCCAGCAGGGTATAGAGGCAGCCGGACCGCTCAAAGTCCCCGGTGGGGATGAGGGCCGGATCATCCATAGGAGAGAGTTCGTAGGTCTTGCTGATCCTGGGCTCGGCCCGGTCTCCCTCCGTGTACTCCAAAACCTCTACTGGGTAAAGTACGGAGGGGGTGGCTTCGGGAGAGGGCGCCTCGGCGGCCAGCGCCGGGCAGGCCAGGGCACAGGCGGTCAGCACCGCCAGAAACAGGGGCGCGGCGCGTTTCTTCATGTGGGTCAACTCCTTCAATCAAAAAATGGCCCGAAAACTTCCCTCAAATTGATGGGAGTTTCCGGGCAAAGAAAAAAGTCCCCTCAAATTGAGGGGACTTACGGGTTATCGCTCCGGGGCGTCTTTCCTCCGCTCCGGGAGTTTGATGCGGAACATCCGGCAGTAGTCCTTCTGGGCCTCCAGTTCACACTCACAAATAAGTCTGATAAAGGCGGTGTCGCTGGGGCCTTGGGCCCGCTGGGCCTGCTGGAGCGCGGTAATGTAGTCATGGCGCAGGATGGGCGGGATGGAGACCACACAGTAGCCCCTGTTCACCAGGATCAGATTCATCAGGAGCCGGGCGGTGCGCCCGTTGCCGTCCTGGAAGGGGTGAATATCCACCAGCCTCCGGTGGGCGTAGGCGGCCAGCAGGACCGGGTGCATGGCGTCCCTCCGTTTGTTCAGCTCCTCCACCAGCCCGGCCATAAGGCCAGGCACCTCCTCCGCCGTGGGTGGGACATATTCCGTGCCGGTGATGAACACCTGGCCTTCCCGGTAGCGTCCGGCGTGCTCCGGGTCAATGCCGCCGTAGAACAGGGCGTGCAGGCGGAGTATATCCTCCTCCCGGAATTGCAGGGGCCCGCCCCTGGCGGTCTCCAGCATATAGTCATAGGCCCTGGCGTGGCCGGTGGCCTCGTAGCAGTCCCGGATGGGCTTGCCGCCCACGGTGATACCGTCCTCCAGGAGCACCTTGGTCTCGGAGAGGGTGAGGGAATTACCCTCCAGGGCGTTGGAGGTATAGGTCATGCCGATGCGGAAATAGGCGTCCAGTTCCTTCACCTCGTCCGTGGTGAGGGGGCGGCGCTCCCGGATCGCCTGGGCGTATGCGTCGATACGCTCTAATAAAGCGTTGCCGCTCATACAGTCACCTGCCTTTGAGAGAAAGTTCAAAAATATTATATCATGGGGAGCGGAAACAGGCAACGGGAAACCTGGGGGCCAAAAGTCCCCTCAAATTGAGGGGACTTTTGAACGGCGCGCCCCGCCTGCGGAGAGGCGGCGACAGACGCACCCGTTCCCCACACTGGCAAAAGCCGCCGTCAGGCGGCTTTTGGGGCGTCCTCCCCTTGGAGACCGCATAATCCGGCGGACGGCCCCGGTCAAGGCCCGCCCAGTCCGCAGACTGGGCGGCTCGCGGGCGATTGCATGGCAATCGCCCGGCCTTGACGGGGGACGGCGGGCGGATTAGTCTCCCCCACGGGGAGACGCCCCCGGTCTGCGGCCTTACCGGCTCTGGCGCTGGGGCGGGATGCGGCTTCTCTGCTGGGGGGTGATGTTCCGTTCAATGGAGCCGCCGAACTGCTTGCTCATCCCCTGGATCTGATCCAGGGCGCTCCGCCGCTGCTGGGGGTCCCAGCCCTCGTACAGCTCCTCCAGGCGGGACAGGTCCGGCGTGTCCCGCTTGATGCCAAACTGGCGGCACAGGATATAGGAAATGCTCTGGGCGTCCAGGTCCACCTCCTCATGGTCATAGTTTGGGTTGGCCCCCTTGGCGTGGATGCGGGAGTGGGCCACCTCAGCGGCGATGGCCGCAAATGCCTCGCTGTCTGAGAAAGCGGGATTGACGGCCAGCTCCATATTTTTGCTGTCATAGTAGGCGGCCACGGGCAGGTCGTGGTCGGTGGCCACGGGAACAACGGAGTAATTGAGGATGGCGCGCAGGGCGATGCTCATTTCCTTGCTGTCATCCTTCAACTGGACCTTTTTCAGGTCACGCCCCTGGGTCTGGCGGATGTCATAGGCGTCCGTGAGGCGATACCCCCGGCCCAGGGTATTCCGGGCAAAAATTTTGACTCCCTTGCTTCGCTCCTGGTCTATCACGCCCCGATTCAGGGTTTTCCACCGTTCCGCCGTACCGAATACGGTGGCCTCCGGGTCCTGAAACATGACCAGGGCGATATTGCCCGCGCTGTATGTGGGGTTATCCCCCTGCATATCCAGGTACTTCACATACAGTTCCGGGCTGCTGGTGATCTCCTCCACTCCGGCGTCTTGCATGGCGATGGTGTTCTCCCGGTCCGCCTGCATTTCCGCCCTCCATTGGTTGTCCTGCTGGGACTTTTCCGCGATGATCGCTTCCAGATTTGCCATAATGATGTTCCTCCTAAGATATATTCATCTTGATTTTGGTACGGTTTTTCCCTTGGCCTGCGGGGCCCTGCCGGGCTCCCGCATCCCTTCCGACGCCGCCCGCAGGGCCTCCAGGCGGGACTTGACGGATGGTTTCTCAGTAGTCTCCGTCGTCCTCATATCCGTACTCCTCGTCTGCCTGGCTGTCGAGCCACTCCCGCGCTGTGGTGAGGAGTGTTCGGGCCGAACGCGGGGGGCGGCTTTTTTTGGCGCTTCTTCCTCCTGTTCCTGGGCGGGGGCCGGGTAGCTCCTCTGTTCCAGGTAGTGGTTGACCAGCGGCACATAGTCCACATTGGTCACAAGGTCCACGATCCCGCTGGTGGAACGTGTGTCTTTAATCACGGAGAACAGCACATTTTTCTTGGCGTAGGCCCGGAAGTCCTCCAGGTCGCTCTCTTTGATGTGAAAGGTCTTGAGTTCCCGGCCCGTTTGAAGCAGCCGGGCCATGTTGGCCTTGCCGTAGAGTTTTTTGTTGTTTTGGGACAGGGCCATCAGAAAGGCGGCCAGGTTTTTGCTCCCAGCCGCCAGCATTTTAACAGCAGCCTCGGTGAGCTGGATGCTCTCCTTTACCATCAGGTCGGCCACTTCACCGCTGTTATCCATCTTCTTCACCTCCCGGTTTTCAAATATTGAATGACCTCCAGAATGGAACAATACTGAACTTTTTGGAGATACCGCTTTCTCATCAGCTTCAAGTGCCGCTCCCGCTGGGGCCCGGCAAGGGCGGAAAACGTCTCCGCGTCGCGGGCCGCCTCCCGGTAGTCCAGCAGGGTCACGCTCCCCCAGGGCCGTCCGCCCACAAACTTCTCCACATGGAGGAACAGGGCGAGCACCGGCCACCCAGCCCGGTTCTGAAAGGCCAGCCAGCACAGATTTTCATAACTGCCCGGCTCATAGACACGGGGCGGGTCAAACAGCCAGGACCTCTCACGCCGGGCCAGAAACAGATAGTCCGCCGCGCCGCCCTGTTGCAGTTTGAGCAGATCCAATTCAATGCTCCCTGCCTCGGTGGGCTGATAGAGCGGTATCAATCCCAGAATGGCGGTCAGGTCCGCGTGGAGCAGTTTTTTCATAAGGACGCCTCCTTGCATGGTCTGGGCGCTGGGCTTCCACCGCCGCCCGGACCTTGGGGATGTCGCCCTCGATGCGGGCGCATAGCTTCAAGTCCCGGCGCAGCGCCCGCAGGTGTGTGGTGATTTGTTCGATCTCCGTCTGGATTTCCCCGCCTCCGTCTCCCCGCCGTTTCTGCCGGTATAACTGCCCGCGCCGTTCCGTGAGGGCGTCTATCTCCGCCTGTATCGCGTCATACTGCATGGAGAGCTGGGCCGCTGTCTCGATGCGGTTTTTACGGAGATAACGGAATTGCTCCTGATAGCGGTCCAGTTTCAGCAGCTCCTCCCGCATGGAGAACGCCGCCCGGTTTCCCGGACGGCGTTTCGGGTATGCCCCCAGCAGGCAGAGGTATTGGAAGCAGAGGGCTTGAAAGCCCGTGAGTTTCCTTGGGCGGCGGGGCATCCCACCCCGCACCCGATACCGGCGGCCCGGCTCCAGCAGACGGGAAAAAGTAGTGGGGGGAGTGTCCGGCGGGGCCTCGCCGGAGCGGACGGCCGCAAGCCGGGCCTGTATGTCCGCCTCGGTATAGCCGTCTTTCAGGCTGTCCAGACGGATATACCCTTTCCCACCGGGGGGAAGGATAGCGGTGTGCTTGACCCTGGGGCCGGTTTTTACCCGATACCCCATCCGCCGCAGTTGGCTGAGGAAGGACTGGTAGGTGTAGGCTTGCCGGATGGCCTCGTCCACGTCCTGACGGATCAGGTCCCGCACGGTGGCCTTGCCCTGTCTGGCCGCCTCCCACTCGGCCCGGCTCACCGGGCCGCCCAGGGGCTCACTGGGCTCAATAATGGACAGCCCGTGTTCCCGGCAGATGGCGTCTGAGGTCCCCCGGATGCCCACGCCGTCCCCGCCGTAGTAGTCCTTCAGTTGGTCCCGGTACATGGCCCCATTCACAAAGGAGACGGAATTGAAAACGATATGCGAATGTAAATGCGCTTTGTTCAAGTGGGTGGAAACGACGGCTTCATAGCGGTCTCCCAGCAGGCGCCGGGCAAACTCGACGCCCACGGCATGGGCCTGGTCCGGCGTCACCTCGCCGGGAGCGAAGGACTGGATGATGTGGTAGCCCTTTCGTTTCCGTCCCTCCTTGCCCCAGCGCCGCTTGGTGTCCATCATGTCGGCGTAAACGCTCTCCCGGTCGCAGTTGACGGCGGTCTCGAAACAGGTCTGTTCCGTTTTCTCCCGGTCCAGGGCATAGTCGATGGCGGCCTCCAGGGAGGTCTTTTCCGGGTCCTGGGTATAGCCCACGCATTTGTCCAGGCGGTTGTGAATGACTAAAATCTTGGTGTAGGCCATTACAGCGTGTCCCGGACCAGCCGGACCGCCTGCCGGACCAGCCGCGCCGCCTCCCGTATCTCGTCCTGGGTGGCCGCGCCTCTGGCGTTGGCCTGATAAGCCAGTTGATTCACATTATTGCCGATGGCGTTCAGTTCCCGGAGCAGGGCGGCGTAGGTATCGGGAGGCCGGGGCCGGAGATTGACGCCCATAATGAGTTGGCGGAGCATGGGCTCGATCTTGAGCCCGGCGGTCCGGGCGGTCTCTGTCAGCCGGGCGTAGTGGGCGGCGTCCAGCCGCAGGGTGATGGTTTTATAGGGCTTCATCGAACTGGGCCTCCTTTCCGGTGTTGCGGCCTCTTTGCCGGCTCCGGCGGGGGACTTTTCAAGGGGACCTCCTTGCAGTAGGCCCTCTCTCCGCAGGCGTCCTTCAGCAGATGGGCCATGCACTCGTCAAACGGGTGCCAATCCCGGTCTCCGCTCACAAGGAAATAGTGCATATTGGTCTCCCGGTACATCAGCTTGGTCCCGCTCTGATGCGTGAGAACAACCACGCCATAAACGACCAGATCATTTGTCCCCGGATATGGCGAGATGTCTACGGCCACGTCACAAAATGGAGTGTCGTGGGCGGCAAGCACGGCTTTGATCTTCTCGGTGTTCTCGGCCTGGTGGTCCCGGAAATGCTGGATCAGACCAATCTGTTTCCGCAGGTCGTTCAGGTAGTTCCGCTGGTCCTGGCCGATAAACAGCTTTCGTCCACTCCCGAACACGATGGAATAATCGTTATGGCCCCGGAATTTCCCCCGGCAGGGGGTTTTCTCCACATGGTAGGATGTTTCACCAAACAGGCGTTGCAGGGTCCGCTCCAGGAGCAGGGTCTCGCTCCGTTTCTCATCAATCATCTGTTCACCTTCAGTTCAGGTATCAAATAGCGCATATCAAGAGGATATGCGTTGGTGTTGTGCGGGGGGGCTGTGCCCACGGAAAAAAGTCCCCTCAAATTGAGGGGACTTTCGGCGGCGCGGGGGTATCAGGGGCGGAGCCCCTGACCAGCGGCATTTTGCTGTCAAAATGCCATGCTGGCGCGGACAGCGGCGCGAGCGCCGCTGTCACCGTACCGGGGCCGTTTTCCGGCGGGGCGGTTTCTTGGGCCCTTTCCGGGCGGTCTCCGGCTTTTGAACACTCTCCCGGTTTCGGTGCTGATTCAGGGGCGTGGTATGCAGCTTCTGTGCCATAGTCGGCTCCTCCTCTTGTGGTGTGTCTTGATGGCCGGAGGACAGCGGCTCCTCCAGCAGGGCCGGGTCGTCCTCCAGAAAGGAAAGCATTTCCTCCACCCGTTCTTCCAGGGAAGCCTCCACCGTATAGCCGGGGAGAAGGATGCCGTTGACGGAGAAGCGTCTTTCCTCTCCCTTTGGGATAGGCGGGGACACCTC
>CANSDP010000045.1 GCA_947645675.1 uncultured Bacillota bacterium | reverse complement strand
TCCGTTCCATTCTGTTCTTGTTCCCTTATGTGCTTTTTTCAGCAAGCCCTAGATAATTTCCTCTGCCCGGTTTCGGACGCTGTTCATTTGCCTGACCCATTTCATCTGATTATCCGCTTTTAGCTGCTCGGTGATACTGTCCTGTGCCGCCATCTGTTTTACAAGCTGAGAAAACATAGCTTCTGCTTGTTCGTCAACTTCGGACAGGTGGTCGTTCAATTTGCCAGATAGTAGCAAGGCCGTATAAAGGGCCTGACGGTGTTCTTCCAGATACTGCCTTCGCCGTTGTCCCCATATACCGATGGCAGGGAGTTCGGGCACAGACAAGTCGGGGAGAAAGTAATCGCCCTCTTGATAATAGGTTCCGTCCATTTGCTCAAATAATGACTTTTCCATGATGTAGTCCTCCGATATGTAAAAATTCCTCACAATTCAATCACATTCGGTTGACCTGACAAAAAGTTTGAGAGCCACTTCCTTACGAAGCGGCTCCCAATCGGGCGGTTTTTTCACTCTGCCAGCTTGTCTAAAAGGGCGGCCAGCTCCTCCAGCTTGGGGCCGGGGTCGCCGGAGGCGGCGGCCTCCCGGACGCAGCAGTCCATATGGGCCCGGAGTACCATCCGGTTGGCCTTCTTTAAAATGGACTGAGCGGCCATGATCTGACTGGAGACATCCAGGCAGTACCGGTCCTCCTCCACCATTTTGAGGATACCGTCGATTTGGCCCCGGGCGGTTTTCAGCAGGCGGTTGACCTGTGCGTGGTCGGCCTTCACTGGACGGACACCACCTCATACCCCGCCTGGGTGACGGCGTCGGTGAGCACCTGGTTGTCCACGTCCTTGCTGAGGATCAGGGTAGCGGACTTGCCCTCCAGGCTCATCTCCACGGCGGACACGCCGTCAATGGCGGACAGGGCCTTTTCCACCCGGCCGGTGCAGTGGGCGCACATCATGCCCTCAATTTTCATGGTCTTATTCATGGTTTTGTTTCCTCCTTGATTTGGTTTATCCTTCAACTCCAGGGGGCAGGTCCCGCCGCAGGCGGGGGCCGCCGGAGTGTCAGACCGGAATTTACTCTTGAAAAAGCGCAGGCGCAGGGCGTTGGTCACCACCGTCACCGAGCTGAGGCTCATGGCGGCGGCGGCGAACATGGGGTTGAGCTGCCAGTGGAGGGCATAATAGAACACGCCCGCGGCCAGGGGGATGCCCAGGGAGTTGTAGAAAAAGGCCCAGAACAGATTTTGTTTAATGTTCCGGATGGTGGCCCGGGACAGCTCCACGGCAGCGGCCACGTCCAGCAGATCGGACTTCATCAGCACGATATCAGCGCTCTCAATGGCCACGTCGGTGCCCGCCCCGATGGCAAGCCCCACCTCCGCCCGGGCCAGGGCGGGAGCGTCGTTGATGCCGTCCCCCACCATAGCCACCTTCTTGCCCTCGGCCTGGAGGGCGGAAATTTTCCGCTCCTTATCCTGGGGCAGGACCTCGGCCATAACCTGGGTGACCCCCAGCTCTCTGCCGATGGCCTCGGCGGTGCGCCGGTTGTCGCCGGTGAGCATGACCACCTCCAGCCCCAGCTCCCGGAAGGCGGCCACCGCGTCCTTGCTGGAGAGCTTGGGCGTGTCGGCCACGGCGATAATTCCTAGTAATTTTTTCTCTGTTTCGTCCCCAAAGTATAGAGGCGTCTTGCCCTGAGCGGCCAGTTCGTCCGCCTTGACCGCCAGAGGCCCGGGGGCAATGCCCGCCTCCTCCACCATGGCCCGGTTGCCGCCGAAGCAGATATCGCTGCCAATGGAGGCCCGAACGCCCCGGCCATGGACCGCCGTAAAACCGCCCACCGAGGTGATTGGAATACTGCGCCGCTCGGCCTCCTCCACAATCGCGGTGGCTAAGGGGTGCTCAGAGGGGCCCTCCAGACAGAAAGCGGTGCGGAGCAGGCCGTCCTCATCGTTGCCGGGAGCGGGGATGATATCGGTGACCACCGGCTTGCCCTGGGTGAGGGTGCCTGTCTTGTCCAGCACCACCGTGTCGATGGTGTGGAGGGTCTCCAGGGCCTCGGCGGATTTGATCAGAATGCCGTTCTCCGCCCCCTTGCCGGTACCCACCATAATGGCCACGGGGGTAGCCAGACCAAGGGCGCAGGGACAGGAGATGACCAGCACGGCCACTCCTGCGGTGAGGGCCTGGGTAAAGCCGTGGCCGGTAATCAGCCACGCCAAAGCGGCAATGAGGGCGATGCCCATGACCACCGGTACAAAGACACCCGACACCTTGTCGGCCAGCTTGGCAATAGGGGCCTTGGAGGCGCTGGCCTCCTCCACCAGGCGGATCATCTGAGCCAGAGTGGTGTCCTCCCCCACCCGGCTGGCCTCAAAGGTGAAGAAGCCCGACTTGTTGATGGACGCCGCCGCCACCTTGTCCCCCGGCCCCTTGTCCACGGGCAGGGACTCGCCGGTGAGGGCGGACTCGTCCACGGCGGACTGCCCCTCCACAATCACTCCGTCCACCGGGACGGACTGGCCGGGCCGGACCACTACCCGGTCCCCCACCTGGACCTCTTCCACAGGAATTTCAGTCTCCACGCCCTCCCGGATCACGCTGGCCGTCTTGGGGGCCAGGTCCATCAGGCGGCTGATGGCCTCCCCTGTCTTGCCCTTGGACCGGGTCTCCAGAAATTTTCCCATGGTGATAAGGGTGAGAATCATGCCTGCCGACTCAAAGTACAGATCCATGTGGTACTTTGCCACCAGGTCCATATCCCCCCGGCCCAGGCCCCAGCCCATCTGGTAGATGGCGAAGACGCCGTAGACCACAGCGGCGGCGGAGCCCACAGCAATCAGGGAATCCATATTCGGAGCCCGATTCCAAAGGGTTTTAAAGCCTACCTTGTAATACTTGTCGTTGAGGTACATAATGGGCAGCGTGAGGAGCAGCTGGGTCAGACCGAAGGCCACAGCGTTCTCATGGCCCACCAGGAAGGCGGGCAGGGGCGCGCCCATCATGTGCCCCATGGAGATATAGAACAGCGGGATCAGGAACACAAAGGACCAGACCATCCGGCGCTTCATCCCGGCCAGTTCCTGAGCCATAGTGTCCTCCTTCGGGGCGGGGCCGGCCTTCCCCCCCGCCTCCTGATGTAGGGAGGCCCCATATCCGGACTGTATTACTGCATTGATAATATCCTCTGGGGACAGGATACTCTCGTCATATTCCGCCGACATGGAGTTTGCCAGCAGGTTGACCGAGGCGGTCCTGACCCCCTCCAGTCTGTTGACCGCCTTCTCCACATGGGCGGAGCAGGCGGAGCAGGTCATACCTGTAATATTAAATTTCTGCTTTGCCATAGTTTCACCTGACCTCGCTATTATGTTAGGCACCCCCCTGGGGTGGGGTATCTACAGCATAACCGATCTTCCTCAATCTGTCAAGGGTCAGTTTTACCCTTTTTCAAAATTTCATTCCATAGAAAAGCGGCGTGAGCCAATTCGCTCACGCCGCTTTTTTGTTGGAACGATCTGACCGGGTCACACCCGCACATCAAAATTGTACTGGGCGGGTGCGGCCACCTCGGACATCATCTCGATCATTTCCTGCGCCTGGGCTTCAGCATCCCGCATAGCCATCTTCATCAGGCCAAAGGTATAATTCGTCTGAAACTGGGCCGCGCTGAGTCCTTCCATAGGTGTACCTCCCTTCCTCTTTTTGGGTGTCGCTCCATTCAGAATATCGGCAGAAGTCCGCCGTTTCTTAACCCTTATTTCAGCTCCGTGATGATAGTATTGTCGTCCACGTCCATCCGGTAGGTGTGCTGCATGTCGCCGCTGTAGAAGATGATCCCGGCAATATCACCCGGCTTCTCCTTATCATAGAAGTTGAAGCGGCGGCAGAGGTTCCCGTCGATGGTGACAAAGCCCTCTATGGGGTAGATCTCATAGGCGCTCATAGAATCACCTGGCAGAGTCAGCTGGGCGGGGGTGAGCTGCTCCAGAGCGTCCAGCTGCTCCCGAACGCTGGCGGGCGGGGGACCGTCGTCCTCCTTCTCCTTCTCCGGGCGGTGGAGCTGTCCCTCAGGGACAGAGGTCCGAATGGTCAGGTTGCCATTGGCCTGGGACCAGCCGATGGCCAGCTGGAAGACCCGACCCTCCTGGACGGAGGTTTTAGCCAGGGTCAGCGCACCCTCTTCGTCGGCCAGCTCGGGACGCTCCTCCAGAATCAGATAGGTCTCATCCACCAGCTGGAAGCCCTGCTCCTCGGCCATCAAAAGGTCCAGATAGCGGTCCACCACAGAGGCGTAATTTTGCATCTCATAGATATAGATGCGCCCCTCTACCGCGGCCTCCTCGCCCTTGCTCTCCTTCTCCGGGCCCCGGTTAGCCAGCAGACGGCCCTCCTTCTGGTCCTCAATGTCTACAAACACCGTGTCCAGCGCGGGGGCGGCGTCCTCGCCAATCTCATAGTTCTCCACCGCCACAGGCTTCTTGGCCGCCTCGTCCACCTCCTTGCCGCCCAGGTTGGGCAGCACAAACCGGACCACCGCAAACGCTCCGGCGGCAATCAGGATAAGGACAGGGATCAGGATGAGCAGCAGCTTCTTCTTGCCGCCCTTCTTTTCAGTTTTTTCTTTTTTCGCCTTTTTGGGTTTCTTTTCCTTCTTTTCCTTCTTTTCACGTGCCACAGCTGCTTCACTCCATTACTTTTCCAGATAGCGGATGATCACGTCATCCTGGGACCGCAGCTCCTGGGTAAAGGCGCACTCGGTCCCGTTGACCTGGAGCTCAACGCCCCGGTCCAGATGTTCAAAATCAATGCCGGAAAAATCCAGCAGGTCCATGACGTAGTAGGGGGAGGCGTCCTCCTTGCCGGGCAGGTCCAGCGGCTTTCCGTTCAGCACCACATGGACCCCCATCCCCTTGGGCTTCACCGGCTCCGGGTGCTTCACCGGTTCCGGCAGTCTCACCGGCTCCGGCGGGGGCTCCGGTCTGGGCGTGGGAGGCTCCGGCTTCGGCGCGGGGGCCGGTTTTTCGGGCTCGGGTCTTACGTCAAGCTCGGGCCGCTTCTCCCTGGGATTGCGCTGGGGAGAAGGGGGGGGCTCTGTTCGGGCGGGTATCGGGGGCGTTGGAGCCGCCGGCTTGGGCGCCGGAGGGGCAGGCTTGGACCGGGGAGGCGCGGAGGTGACCACCTGGTCCCCGATATTCAGGCGGGTCTCCAGGTCGGCCAGCCGGCCGTTGATGGTTACCCCGCCGGTAAAGTCCGCCCCCAGCAGGTCCTTCAGGGTCCGCTGGGCCGACTGTCCCGCCACCGCAGGGACGAACTCGATGCTGTCCCCTGCAAAGACCACCGCCGAGGGGGCGGCCTCCGCCCCATTCAGGGTCAGCGTGCAGGGGGTGGCCGGCTGGCCCCGGAACAGCATCCACTGTCCGTCCACCATCACGCTGAGATTCTTTCCGGTCCGGCCCAGCAGATCAGCGGAGCTGTAACCGTTCATCATCAGCAGCTCCATAATGGTCAGGCTCCCGCTGCGGAAAAGCTTCGCCGGCTTTCCGTTGAGCATGATTCGGTAGCTGTCGCTGATCAGCCCCAGCCCGGCGGAGACGGCGATTCCAAGAGGGGTGGCCAGCTCTGGGTCGTTGAGCTCATATTCCTCAGAGAAGGCGGTAATCTCATAGTTGTTGCCCGCTAAGGCCACCCGGGTCTCATCCATATCCAGGGCCTCGGCCACCAGGTCCCGCAGGCCCTCCAGCTTACTGCCGCCGCCCGCCAGGAACAGTGCGGAGGGAGGCGCACCGTTGAGGGTGACCACCCGCTGGGCAATCTCCTGGGCCAAGGTCTGGGCCGGCTGAGCTACAGCCTCCCGCAGCTGGGCTCCAGAAACGGTCTGCTCCAGGCCCAGAACATCCCGATAGGTGACGGTCTCCTCCCCCAGCTGGGTTTTCAGCCGCTCCGCTGTGGAGAATGGGATCAAAAACCGGCGCATGAGCTCCTCGGTAATCTCGTCCCCGGCCGTGGTAGCCATGGTGTAGCCCACCACCGTACCGTCCCGGCAGACCGCGATGTCAGAGGTCCCCGCGCCAATATCGGCCAGCACCAGGTTCAGCAGCCGCAGATCGGCGGGAATGGCCGCGTTCAGGGCGGCAATGGGCTCCAGCGTCAGACTGGCTACCTCCAGACCGGTGGCCTCCATCACGGTATACAGGCTCTCTACCACCTCGCTGGGCAGGAAGGTGGCAACCACGCTGGCCTCCAGAACCTGACCGTTGTGGCCCCGCAGGGTAGCCATGGGGTACCGGTCCAGGTGATAGCCGGAGACGGTATAGCCCACTAAGTAAAACCGGCGCTGGCTCTCCTGACCCTGAACCTGGCCAATCTGGGCCTCGGCGTTGGCGACGGCGCCGCTCTCCAGCCGACCAATGATATCCTGATTGATGCGGGTCACCTCGGGAAATTCCAGGGTACAGCTGCCTGTCTCGGTTCGCAGGGCCCGTCCGGCGGCGGCCACGCACACCCGCTCCAGCGTGCAGTCCAGCTTCTGCTCCAACCGGTCGGTCACCCGCCGGGCCACTTTGGCCACCTGGGCAATATCCTCAATCTGACCGTCCAGCATGGCCCGTTTGCCGTGCTCCTCCTTCTCGATCGCCAGCACCTGAAACCGCTCGTTCACCACATGACCCGCCACGCCGATGATGCTGCGGGTCCCAATATCCATCGCAAAAAACAAATCGCTGTCTTGAGGCTTTCGTTTTGCCATCCAGATCCTCCTTCCACGAAATTCCGTTGAATTATGAATATGGCGCCCCGGAGTCGGGGCGCCATATGTAACACAGGTGGAAATTTACGCGCCCAGCTTAATATTTTATGCTGGAGAAGGGGCTGTAGTCGGAAGCGCCGGTATATCCAGTGTCATCAGGTCCGTCATCCTCCCAGGCGGGGGCGGCGGGGGCGGCACTGTAGGCGGGCTTGGAGGAAGCGCCAAAGCTGCTGTCCTGACGGAGCTTGAACCGGGAGAGCAGCTCCTTCATCAGGGTCGCCTGGCTGGACAGCTCCTCGCTGGCGGCGGCGGACTCCTCGCTGGTGGCGGAGTTGGTCTGAACCACAGCGGAGATCTGGTCGATGCCCTCGGTCACCTGAATAATGGCCTGGGTCTGGCTGTCAACAGCGGTCACCACAGTCTCCATCATAGTAGTCACACCCGCGGCCAAGGTGGAGGTCTGCTCCAGCGATCCGGTAACCTTGCTCACCGCCTCAGTGCCCTCTCGGACAGCGGCGATCGAGCCGTCGATCAGGTCCTTAGTGGCCTTGGCGGCCTCGTCGGACTTGGTAGCCAGGTTGCGCACCTCATCGGCCACCACGGCAAAGCCCTTGCCGGCGGAGCCCGCCCGGGCAGCCTCGACAGCGGCGTTCAGCGCCAGGATGTTGGTCTGGAATGCGATATTCTCGATGGTAGCGATGATCTTGCCGATCTCCTGAGAGGTGCTGGAGATGTTGTCCATCGCCACGTTCAGCTGTTTCACATAGTCCACGCTGATGCCGATCTGGTTGGCGGCCTCATGGACAGACTGACCGGCCTGCTCGGCGGCGTTGGCGGTCTTTTTGGCGTTGTCGGAGATCTCGGTGATGGTGGCGGACAGCTCCTCCACAGCGCTGGCCTGCTCGGTGGCGCCCTGGGCCAGAGACTGGGCGCTGTTGGAAACCTGGTCGGAGCCTGCGGCCACCTGATCAGCGCTCTGGCCGATCTGGCCAAGGTCGTTGCTCAGGCCGCTGTTGATGACGCGGACGGACTGCAGGATCTTGCTCAGCGCGCCCACATAAATCTTGTCATCTTTGGTGCGCGCGTTAAAGTTGCCGGCGCCCATCTCCTCCAGAAGGTGGCAGGTATCGCCGATGCACTCACTCAGAACGTGCTGGCTGGTCCGCAGGGCTTCGCACATCTCGCCCAGCTCATTCCGCCCTGTAAAGGTGACGGGGATCTCCAGATTGCCCTGGCTGAAGCCCACCAAAGCCTCCCGGACCTGGCTGCTGGGCTCCACAATGCTCTTTATGATCTTAAAGGCTATGGACAAAACCACCAAGGTGGCAACCACCATCACGGCGAGAATCACGCCCAAGCCAATATTGGAGGTCATATTCTGTTCCGCAATGATCTTACTCTGCTCATCCTTCAGGAAGGCAGCCAGGTCGTCTCCGGCGGTCGCGGCTTTGTTCAGCATGGGGGTACAGTCGCTGACGATCCGCTCCGCGGCCTGCTTCTGGTCTGTACGTACAATGGAGCCAATCGCTTTGGCCTCCTCTTGCCATGCCTCCAGAGTGCTCACGAAATTGTTGAGGAGGGTGCGGTCCTTTTGGTCCTCGGGATAGGCATCCTGCAGCTCCTGGACGTTCACGTTCATTTCCTCAAGCTTGGAATCGACCTTGGTCAGGCTGTCCTGATTGCCGGAAATGACCACATCGCGCAGGCTTCGTGCGGCAATATTATAGTTAATACGGCTCTCAGAAACCAGCTCGTTGGTCATGACATAGTGATCGAGGATGTTTTGGTATGCGTTTTTCTGCATATTCATCATCACAAGCGACGCAATGATGATTAGTACTGAGACGATAATGGTAGTGCCGAACCCTACAATCAGGCTTTTCTTAATGGACATGTTCTTTAAGTTCATTGCAGTATTCCTCCTATTTATCTCCCGCCGCGACCCCCGGGCGTAGCACCATAGCGTGCTTTGACTGGTATTATACACTACTTTTTCCCGAGGTGCAAGGAAAAGTCTTATTTTTTCATTTTTTTCCTTCGCTGCATAATTCTAGCAAGAAGCAGGTCAATTTTTGACATTTCAGACGATATCTCCATATTTCCCGTTCTTGACATCCCCAATCAGCCTCCCGTCCACCAAGGTGACCACCCGGCGGCGCATGATATTAACATACTGACTGGCATGGGTCGCCATAATAATGGTCGTCCCCCGGTTGTTCAGCTCATAGAGCAGATGTATGATGTCCCAGATCGTATCGTCATCCAGGTTGGCTGTAAGCTCATCCAAGAGCAGGATGGACGGGCTGTTGATCAGAGCCCGGGCCAGCTCCACCCGTCGCACCTCGCCGATGGACAGCTGGGCCGGGAAGCAGTCCCCCACGCCGGGCAGGCCCACCAGGCCCAGGGCCTTCTCCGCCGCGGCCTGACTCTTGCGGCCCATTCCGCTGGCCCGTCCGGCCACCAGGAGGTTTTCCATGATGGTCCGCTTTCGAATCAGCATGGACTGCTGGCTGACGATGCCAAAGGTCCGGGTCAGCCGCACCTTCCAGGGGCCGAACAGCCGGGCGATGTTGGTCTCGTCTATGTAAACCGCGCCCTCGTCCGGGGCGATCTCCCCCCCCATCAGCTTCAGCATGGTGCTCTTTCCCGCGCCGCTGCTGCCAATGAGGAATACGAACTCCCCCTGCTCCACCGTCAGACTCAGGTCCTGCACTGCGTACTGCACCTGCTTTTTGTCTGTTTTATATCGTTTTGAGGCGTTTTCCATCCGCAATACCGGCATAATTCGCAAGACCCCTCACCACTGCGGTCCAATGTCCATTTTCCGGGCAATCACCGCAAATTTAGTAGTTCAAAAATTCTGCTTCTTGTAGTATAATCGTTTTCAAAGCACTTGAAAAGAGCTATTTTCAATTTTCCTGGGGGTCGCTGTGAAAAAAAGTGAACATACAAAAAAGAAAAAGAAATTTTCCTTCCTGCCTGCCCTGCTGGTTTTGCTGGCCGTGGTCTGCGTCGCCGGTGTGGAGCTGCTGGTGTGCTCCTATCAGGACCCGGCCCTCTATCAGCGGCTCACCGCCCCCGTCCGCGCGGCGGTCCACCAGATGGCAGAGACCAGCCGGAAGGCCTGGGACGATTTTACCGGCGCCGCCGTCGAGCTGGGGCAGACAGTCTCCGCCAAGGCGGAGGAGGCCGCGGACAGCTTCCAGCGCTTTTGGGAAAGCCTGATTCCCGAGCCCGAGGAGGACGAGGATTTACAGCTGGTGGACGACGAGGCGGTGGTCCCGCCTCCCCGGCCCATCGCCGACTACGCCATCACGTCCCTCCAGGTGTCAGAGGGCCAGGAGGTCCTCACCGGCGGGGCCCGGGACACGGTCTACTTCGACCAGACCTCCGAGCGCTGGGCTGAGGAGCGCTACGGCACCGACCCCATCGGAGGCTACGGCTGCGGCCCCACCGCCATGGCCATGGTGGCCGCCACCCTCGCGGGCGCGGACACCGACCCGGCTCAGATGGCCCAGTACTGCGTAGATCACGGCTACTGGTCCAAGAAGCACGGCTCCTACTGGTCCATCGTGCCTGGCGTGTCAGAGGATTACGGCCTGATCTGCACATCCATCCCCCCCGAAGAGGTAGACCGGGACGAGGTCATCCGGCATCTGGTTACCGGGGACCTGCTGGTAGCCCTGATGGGCCCGGGACACTTCACCAATGGCGGGCATTTCATCGTCCTGCGGGGGGTCACCCTGGACGGCAGCGTCCTGGTGGCCGACCCGGCCAGCCTGGAGCGCAGCCTGACCACCTGGGAGCTGGACCTGATCCTGGAGGAGCTGTCCTCCCGGCGAAACAGCGGAGGTCCGCTATGGGTTATCTCCTCCGGTTTTTCGCAATGAAAGATTCCCCCTGCTCACAGGGGGAATCTTTTTACGCTCACGGAGTGAAGCTTTGCGCTACTTCTTCTGGGCGTAGAAGGAGTCGTCGCCGGCCATGCGGCGGTTCAGCCTCTGGTCCAGCTCCAGCACCCGCTCCAGAATGCGGCGGACGCTGCTGACCTGGTTGAGGTAGACCGTCTCGTCCTCATCCCGGGGCCGTGCGCCGCCGTTCAGGTCCTTCACCCGCTCCCACTCCTCTGGGGGCATGGAATCCCGCTTGGATCCGATGGCCGCTTTGATCTCCTCCAGGCGCAGGATCGGGTCCTGACGCATCGACACCAGAAGGCGCACCGACACGTCATCGTTCCGGTCCAGGGCTTCGCCCAGCTGCTGGCTCAGGTCCATCACCTCGGACAGAAGATTATACTTCCTCCGCTCCAGCACGGTCAGGTCCAGCCAATCACTCTTCGTCATGCCTGCTTCTCCTGGGACCCGTCCTCGCCCTTTTCCGCGCTGCGGAAGGCGTCCCGCATGTCAGCCAGCATGGGACGCAGACGCTCCAGCTCCTTCTTGTTCCGGCCCACCTTAATGCGGCCCAGCTCATAGGTAAAATAGTCATACATCCGGCTCAGGTCGTGGCTGATGGGATACTTATGGTCCAGGGTCTCGTCCAGGTAATTGACAATGTCGATACAGCGGTCCAGGGCCCCCTCAAAGGTGGTCCAATCCTGCTTCTCCAGGGCAATGGAGGCTAACGTGCTGCGCTTGACCAGCTCGTCATAGAGCAGCATCAACAGCTCCCCGGGAGTCATGGAATTGATGGACTGTTGTTTATACTGCTGGTACCCTCTTGCATCCATATCAGTCTATCCTTTCGTTGGTTTAGCCGCCGCCCATCATCCCGGCCAGAGTGGAGCTCTGGGAGTTCATCTGCTGAATCAGCATCTCCAGGCGGCTGAACTGGCTGGTGTATTTCTCCACCTGGCTGGTCAGCTTATCCTGCCACTTCTCGATCTGGGTGTTGTAGTTGTCGATTTCCTTCTGCCAATTGTTGCTCATCAGGGACAAGGAGCTCAGGGGGCTGCCGGCCTGCTGGATCAGGACGCCCTTGGGCTCGCCGGTGGTCTTGCTGTAATACTCCAGCTGAGTTTTCATCCGGTCCATAATGCCGTCATTTTTGGTGAACAGATCGGCCACCCGGTCTGGGTCGCTCTCCAGCATGGAGCGCAGCTTATCCTCGTCCAGCTGGATGGCCTGCGTGCCCTCGTTGAGGGAGAAGCCGATGCTGATACCCATATCCTTCAGGGTGTCTATATCATCCCTGTTGGAGAAGGAGAAGGCCTGGTTCATCTTGGTATACAGGTTGGACAGGTTCCGGTCGCCGAAGAGAATGCCCTGCTTGGCCTTCTCCTCATAGCGCTCGATGGCGCTCTCGGACATGCCCTCCCGTTCCTCGTCGGTGAGAGGCTCATAGTTGGCGAAAGAACCGCTGGAGTTCCGATACGGCATGGTGGAGTAGGCGGACTTGATCTCCGACATCATGGCGTTGTAGTCCTCTACCATGCCCTTGATGGCGTCCACAATCTTGTCGGTGTCGGTCTGGCTCTGGAAGGTGACCTTGTTCTTGTACACCGGATTGCCGGCGGCGTCCAGGTTCTGGGTCCCGTCCTTGTTGTAGGAGCCGTCAAACTCCTCCTTCATAGTGAAGGACAGCCCGTCGATATTCACAGAGTTGGAGCTGCGGGTCATGTTCAGGGTCTCGCCGTTGACCGTGACGGTGAACTTGGCGTCCTGGCCGGGGGTATAGGCGATGTTGGGGGCTTTGCTCTCGTCAAATTCCACACTGTCGCCATCGCGGTCGGTGATCTTCAGATCCAGCGCCGCGCCGCTGTTCTTATCCTTCGCCTCAATCTGGCCCGTATACTTGTTATAGGCAAAGGAATGATTCATTCCCATGGGGGACTTGTTCAGCTTATCCACAACCTCATTGATCGTCGTATCCTTCGTGATGCTAAACTTGAGTTCGCGTCCAGGAACCGAGAAGGAGAACTGCGCGCTTTCGCCCTCCTTCAGCCAGCCCACGCCGTAGCTGTCGGCAAAGCTGCCATCGCTATTGTCGGGGATATCGGTGGAGCCAAAGATGGCCTGTGCCAGGCCCTCGCCCATCTCAATCTTGCTGTCGGCGCCGGTCTCCTTGGAGGTGAAGGTAAAGTTCTGGGTGGTCTGGGAGTAGGAAACCTGCACGCCGGCCTCCTTGTTGGAGTTGATGTCGGCCATAATATCGGACAGCTTGGTGTCCTCGGTGTAGGTGCCGATCTTCACGCCGTTCAGGGTGAAGTCATACTGTTTCTTACCCTTGTCATCCAAAACAAAGTTGCCGTCCTCATCCTTCACGGCCTCCAGGCCGTCAAGCTTATCTCCCATCAGGTCCTTCAGCGTCTTGCTGGTATTCAGATAGGAGGTAGCGGTGTTGCCGATGCCCAGGGCCTCGCCCCCGCCGGTGTTGATGACCAGATCAGAGCCCTGGTTCTTTACCTTGAACTCCAGCTGAAGGGCTCCGTCCGCCCCCTTATTCTCCACCGTCACCTTATCGCCGAAAGCCTTCTTGACCTCGTCCTGAAGGGCTGCGGTGTACTTGTCGGCAAATTCCTCTTTCTTCACTTCGTCGCCGTTGAGGTAGTATTTTCCGTCGGTGATTCGCACATCGGGCATAACAATGGTCTTAGTGGAGCCGTCCAGACTCATGTTCATGCCCAGCTTCACGCCGCTTTCGCTGGCCTTCTTAGACTTCTCAGCCAGGTACTCAATGGAATTGAGCTTGCGGGTCAGGCCCTTTGTGCCGTCCTCACTCTGGATGCTGTTTGCGTCGATCACAGTGATCTTCTTTTCTGCCGCGTCCTCCAGGTCCTCCTTGCTCAGGCCAAGCTGCCCGGCCAGGTTGCCGCTGGCTCCGGAGATATAGACACCGTTCTTGCCGGTACCCTTCTCCTCAAAAACGATCCTTCCGTCTGGGTTGGCGGTGGCCTTGATGCGCTCGCTGGCGGCCTCAGAGTTGCCGTTGTTGAAGACGATCTTCTCGTCGGCCAGCTTCTGGTTGATATATTCGGCCAGAACATCGGCGTCGCTTGTGCCCTTGCCTTCCTTTTCCAGCTTGCTCTTGATGTCAGCCATGTCCTTGGCCGTGGAGGACTCACTAAAGTTGATGCTGACGGACTTGCTGCCATAGGTCAGGGTGAGGCTGCCCGTCAGGTTGGACAGCTCGATATTCTTTTCCGCGTCTGTGGACAAATCCACCGACTCGCCCGAGATGACGCCCGACTCGCCGGTGGTCAGCTCGCTCTTGGTGCGGTACTGGGCCGCTGTAGCCAGCTGACGGACGGCGTCCAGGGAGATATCGCTGCCCGTCTTGCCGCTGGCGCTCACCTTGTCGGCAAATTCGCCCTTGGTGAGCATTTTGACGGCGCTGCTGAAAAAGCTGGGAGACGACAGGTTTGTGCTGGAGGTGTAGGAGGTGTACTTGCTGGAAAAGCCCACCATCTTCTGGATAATGCTCCGATAGGCGTCCTGCTTCCATTCGGTTTTCGTTACCTTCTGATTTAACTGGCTGATCTTAGCCTGATAGCTCTTGACCAGATTTTCGATCATGCCCTCGGTGTCCAAACCGCTGGCCAGGCCGCTGATCATATTGGCGCTGTTCATCAGGCTGCTCATTGTGTTGCTGCTGCTGACTCCGCTGAGAGAGGCCATAGAAATCGCTCCTTCCGTTTTATTTCTAATCTGCCAAATGTTTTTATGCAAATTGAACGCAAAAATACTCTGTACTTTTTTATCGGCATGTAGTATGATTAAGTTAATAGCTCTCAGAGAAAGATTTTACGGGAGGAGATCGCTTGTCCGCTATCATTACGATTACCAACCAGAAGGGCGGCGTGGGGAAAACCACCACGGCCTGCGCCCTGATGGACGGCCTGCGCCAGAGGGGCGCCCGGGTGCTGGGGGTCGATCTGGACCCTCAGGGCAGTCTGGGCTTCTGCCTGGGCCTGGACATCGAAAACTGCGCCACCGTCTACGACGTGCTGAAGGGTACAAAAAATTTGCGGGAGGTGGTCACCTCCTCCGAGTGCGGGGACGTCCTGCCCTCCAATATCCTTCTGTCCGGGGCCGAGCTGGAGTTCAACCGCCCCGGCCGGGAGTTTCTGCTGAAAAACTGCCTGGCCGAGGTGGAGGACGACTATGACTATATCGTCATCGACACCCCGCCCGCCCTCAACGTCCTGACGGTCAACGCCTACGTGGCCTGCAACGGCCTGATTGTCCCCATGGCCCCAGAGATTCTCAGCCTTCTGGGCGTCTCCCAGATTCGGGAGACCATCGACACCGTTCGCCGGTGCTATAACAGCCGTCTGCGGGTTTTGGGCATCGTTTTGAACAAATACAACCAGCGCCTAACGCTCAACCGGGATGTGCTGGACATGGCCGAGCAAATCGCTCAGCAGCTGGACACCAAGGTTTTTCAATCCCGTATTCGCTCTGGCGTGGCGGTGGCCGAGGCCCCCGCTTACGGTGAAAGCGTTCTGAGCTACGCCCCGGACTCCAAGGTGGCCCGGGATTTCCGCCTGCTCCTCAACGAGATTACCCGGGAGTACGGCAGCTATGCCGCTCCGCCCATCCGCTGAGGCGTTGGACCCCATCTGATCAGAAAGGAGAGTTGCAGTCATGGCTTCTGGCAAAAAAGGCGCCAAAGGCAATAAGACCGCACACGTTTTAAATTTACTCACCGCCCCCGGCGAGGCCCCTCCCGCCTCTGCCGGGGAATCCGCCGGGGATACCCCGGCCTCAGAAACCGCTCAGCCTGCCGGCCGGCCCCTCCTCCCTCCGATCCTGGAGGTGGCTCAGGCCAACGACAACCAGCTGGCCCAGCAAATTCAGCAGGCTCTGGAGGAGGAGCTGGAGGGCGACACCGCTCCCGCGCCTGCGCCCGAGCCCCCAGCCCCCTCCGGCGGAAAGATGAGCCAGGACGATATCGAAAAAATGCTCGCCTCCATGGGCGCGCCTGCGGAGGAGCCCGAGCCCGCGCCTGCGCCCGAGCCTCCTGCCCCCTCCGGCGGAAAGATGAGCCAGGACGACATCGAAAAAATGCTCGCCTCCATGGGCGCGCCTGCGGAGGAGCCCGAGCCCGCGCCTGCGCCCGAGCCTCCTGCCCCCTCCGGCGGAAAGATGAGCCAGGAC
>CANSDP010000044.1 GCA_947645675.1 uncultured Bacillota bacterium | reverse complement strand
CCTTATTATCTGCTTTTCCTTCTCGTTTGTCAAAAGATTTTAAACAGGCTCTAAGTATGGAGGACCTGGAGCGCTTCATAGCGGATTATGGGGAGGTGTGAACAATGTCTATTCTTTCCAGGCTGGAACGACTGGAGAAGATGGTGGCAGATTCCCGGAAGGGGCTGGTCACCGTCGAATATAAAGACGGTCACACAGAGCTGAAGAAATTGGGGGACTGTATTTCCATTTGGAAAAATGCCCCGGCGGAGGTGCGCCGGTTCATTTCCCCGAAAGAAATTCCGCTTGTTGACTTATTGAATCAAATGCTCTGAGGGGGTGGTGAGGGGTGAACAATGAGGAGCTGGCGGCGATGGCCCAGGCCGGTGACCGTGAAGCGCTACTGAAGCTTTGGACTCAGGTACGGCGCATGGTTTATCAACAGGCCATGCGATGGGCTGGGGTTGGTGGCACGACCCTGGAGGACCTGGAGCAGGCTGGCTTTATCGCTGTGCTGCGGGCCGTGGATACCTACGACCCGACAAAGGCGAAACTCTCCACATACCTGTTTCAACGTCTGCGGGCGGAGCTTTCGGCGGCCACGGGGTACAACTCCAAAAGAAGCCGGTTTGACCCGCTCCAAAACGCTGTCAGCCTTGACGCACCCCTGGAGGACAGCGAGGACGCCACCCTTGCCGACTTCATCCCCGACCCGGCAGCGGCGGCGGAGATGGACGGTATGGAGGTCCGAATAGGGGTGGCCGCAATCCTGGCCGAACTGCCAGAGGACCAACAGCGGGCGGTTAGGGGGAAATACTGGCACGATCTCACCGTTGATAAAAAGACCCTCAATGCCGCTATGAAGCGCCTGCGCCACCCGGATTGCTCCAGGAGGCTAAAGGCGTACCTGTGAGGCTTTACCCGGACACCACGCTTGTAATGTACCTGAATAAGATTTCAGGTAAAATATATTGCGATTCCCCGCAACCAGAATCCCTAGAGCCGCAACGGTTCTAGGGATTTTTCCTGCCCTCGTTGCAATTTGCATCGGATTTGCTCGAAGAGTCTGTGAACGAATTTGTCTCAAAAAATATCCCTCATGAAAATTTTCCTCTCTGCTTGAGTTTGATGTGTCGAATGAAGCCGCCGGCTGTGATTTGCAATAAAGTAGGCAACGGGACAAGGTTTGCAAAAGTCTTGTCCCCTACTTCTGTTCAGTGGAGGGCGGCTGGGAGAAGTCTGGCAGGGTGATGGCAGCGAATTTATTTCGCTTTTTCGCCCCGTTGAGGGTGGGGGCGGTCACCAGCTTGGCGGTGTCCAGGTAGCCGCTCATTGTCCCAATGGCCTCGCGCTCAATGTCCTCATTCTTGTGCAGATACTTTCGGGTGGTCTCAATGGACGAATGCCCCAGGATACCCTGGACGATGTT
Source organism: uncultured Bacillota bacterium (assembly GCA_947645675.1). Lineage (GTDB taxonomy): Bacteria > Bacillota > Clostridia > Oscillospirales > Oscillospiraceae > Lawsonibacter. The sequence goes on along the minus strand of CANSDP010000044.1, from coordinate 14,640 downwards.
CAAGGGCACTTTCTCCTCTACCAGCCGGGTGGCCAGCGTGTGGCGCAGGGCGTGGGGGTTGACCTTCCTGATCCCGCACCGCTGGGATACCGCCTTCAGCCTGATCTCAAAGCTCTTGGGGTCAATGTAGGTTCCCGTCTTGGACGGGAACAGCAGGTTATCCGGATTGGGCCAACTGGACTGGGCCATGGTGAAGATGTGCCGGACCAGCAGCTCGCACAGGCCGTCCGAGATAAAGGTCTCCCGATTGGAGCTGCGGGTCTTGGGAGTGCTCTGTACGATGAGGTGGATCTTCTTGTTGGGATCATAGTTGAGGATCCTGATGTTGGGGTTATTCAAGGAGAGGGCCTCAGTGGGGACGCGGATCAGATTCTTGTTGACCGTCAGCGTCTGCCGCTCCAGGTCAAGGTCGGAGATTTCCAGGGCCAGCAGCTCCCCCACCCGGTAGCCCACAAACAGGTCGGTCAGAATAGCGATCCGCTGGGTTTCCCGGTTGGCCGTCTCTTTCTGCGCCGCCTCAGCCTGCTTCTGAGCGGCCTCCTGCTGGGCCAGCCACTCCTCCTTGCGCTCCTTGCAGATGGCCTTTGTGCGGCCTTTGAGGGACTTGCGCTGGAGGGTGCCATCCTCTTTCCTGCCAATAGTGATCTGGTGAACCCAAGTACGGTCAGGGAGCTGCCAGTAGCTGCCCTCTCCGTTAGAACGTCTTTTTGCCATGATTGTCAATCCTCCAAAATTTTGAGATAGAATTAGGTTGGAGATTTGACCTTAATGCTCCACAACGCCAGGATTTTCGAGCCATGCGTAGAAGGGGGCGGCGGGAATCCGATAGGTCTGTCCAATCTTGATGACCGAAAACGCCTTGCTGTGGATCAGGCTGTAAGCGGCGTTGGTCCCAATTTTCAGAATTTCCTGCAACTCCTTGACCGTAAGGGTACTGCCCTGCGTTTGCTCACACATAAGCTCCTCCTTAATTCTATTGACAGTATAAAACAAGCGGCAGAATGCAAATAATAAAGATTAGAACCTGTTCTGTATACTTTATTTCCAAGTCAAAAAGTAAAGTATACAATATAGATGGGTGATACAATATGGCTAATATTCAGGATTGTCCCGGTTTTGAACCCTTTGGGGAAGATGTCAAGGCGGCGAGAAAAAAGCTGCGCCTGTCCAGGCAAAAGGCCGCTGAAATGGCAGGTATCTCAACGGTCTATCTTATCAACATTGAGAATAACCACATCATACCGGCGCTACCAGTCATAATACAGCTCATTCAAATTTTCAATCTTCCCGCCGCAAAGTATTTCAACCAGCTTACCGCAGGGGAGGAACACGCCCAGCGCCAGCGCATCAGCCGCAAGGTGATGATGTGTCCAGAAGAACATCTGCCGGTCATTGAGGGAGCATTAGACGGGGCTATCGAAAGCAAATAGAGGTCGCTTTGCGAGAACGCAGAGCGGCTTCTATTTTTTTGCGCTTTTTCGGCAATTTCCTATCGTTACGCCGTTCCAGGTTTGGGACGGCGTAATGATTTATGATATAATGCCAGGGACAAGCTGTGCCGTCCAGTCACGCTATCAAACCGTCCAGTCACGTCAACCGGGCTTACCCTGACGGCCATTTGAACGAATAAACAGGTAGAGGAATATCGCCATGATGAGAATCGCAATTTGTGATGATGAAGCCCCAACCCGCACCTACCTCGCGTCCCTGATTCGGGCGCAGGACCGCCCCTGCGAGGTTGTGGAGTACGCTTCCGCCGGGGACTGTCTCGCAGACCACCGGGGAATTGACCTGCTCTTTCTGGACATTGAGCTGAACGCCGCCGGCCCGGACGGTATGGCGCTGGCCCGCCAGATCAGGGAACAGTCAGCCGTGACACAGCCGGTCATTATCTTCGTGACCGGCTATGAGCGGTATGTGTTCGATGCCTTTGACGTGGGTGCGTTCCAATATCTGCTGAAGCCAGTGGACGAGGAAAAGTTTGCCCAGGTCTTTGCCCGTGCTGTGAAACAGATCGAGGCGGGCCGTGTTCAGCCGCAGTTTTCCCATGCGCTCACGCTTCAATCTGCTGGCACAAGCCGAACCGTACCGCTGGACAGCATTTATTACATCGAAAGCAGCAATCATAAGGTAGTCCTGCGTTTGAAAGACGGGGAATTTTCCTGCTACGCGAAAATCCGGGACTTGGAAGCGGAGCTGGGCGATCAGTTCTTCCGTGTCCACAAGGGCTATCTCGTCAATCTCGCCTATGTGGAGGGGTACAGCAAGACGGAGTTGACGCTAACCAACGGGGAGAAGCTGTTGATCTCCAAATACAAGTACCAGGACTTCGTGAAAGCCTACCTCCGCTTTGTGAAAAGGGGGGCTGGGCTATGAGCGAGACAGGGTTTCGGATATTCAATCAGGTGTTTTCCGCCGGGGCGGGATTAACATACGCTGCCCTGCTCACCGCCTTCTTCCGGCCTTTCGTTCCGCAGGATAAACGGCGGCGTGGGCTGCTCCTTGTTTTTTTCGTCTACATTCTTTTTGAGATCGTCTGCAATCGGGCGGCGCTGCCCCAAGGCTCTTTTGGGCTGATCCTGATGACGATTCTGCTGGTGGCATCCAAGTGGATCGGCCTGGGAAAGCCGTCCGTGTTCCTTCTGACGCTGCTCTACTTCAACGCCAGAATTTCCAGCGGTCTGATGGTGCAAAGTCTGTATTTTATCGTGGAGCGGTCAGTCCCCTACCGCCTGGAACCGCCGGAGGCGGTCTTTCTCCGCGCCGCCCTGCTGGTTGTGCTGTTCCTGCTGTCCCATGCCTCCATGCTGGCCGTCATGCTCTATGCCCTCCAACGGCAAATGCGAAAGCAAAAAATGACGCTCCATCGGCGGGAGCTGTGCTATCTCTCCCTGGTGCCAACGGCGGGGATTCTGTTCGGGCAGGTAATCTCCCGGCTGCTGGTGGAGTTCAAGGACGGCGTTTTGCTCCAGCTCTATGAGCGCCACCCGGCGTTTTTGGCGGTGATCCCGGTGCTGGCCCTGCTGTTCTACGCTGGGGCCTATCTGACTATTGCTTTTCAGCAAGGTATGGCCGCGCTCCGGGAGGAACAGGCCACCCACTACATGGAGTACCAGCAGACACAGGCGATTCGTGCGCGTATCCATGAGGCGGAACAGTTCTACACCCGCATCCGTGGACTGAAACACGAAATGCGGGGCCACCTGACCAACATCAAGGGGCTGGCGCGGAGCGGCGAGTACGAAAGCCTTACGGACTATATCGCCAAAATGGACGAGAGCATGAGCGGCTTTGAGCTGACGCTCCAGACAGGCAACCCGGTCACGGATGTGATCGTCAACGATACACGGCGGCGGAGCCTTGACCTGGGCATCCGTTTCCAGGTGGAGTTCCATTACCCCGATCCGGGGACCTATGATGCCTTTGATGTGGGTATCATCCTTCAAAATCTTCTGCAAAACGCGGTGGAGGCTTGCGAGAAGGTGGGCGAGGGTGAACGGTTTATTGTACTGACTGGAAAGAGAAAAGGACGTTTCTTTCTGATAGAGGTCAAAAACTCTTTCACGGGTGAGGTGGTATTCGGGCAGGACGGCTTGCCTGTCACAACGAAACAGGAGGATGTTCCCATGCACGGCATCGGCCTTGCCAACGTGCGCCGGGAGGCGGAGAAGTACATGGGAGAATTGGAGCTGAAAGCAGTTCAGCAGGAATTTTCCGCAACAGTTCTATTGCAGGAAAGGAGCAGTTTATGAGCGGCATGATCGATTGCAGATATTTGAACAGGATGTATAGCCCCCTACCCGAAAACCGCACCGTTCGGAGTACGGCGGCACGGACTTCCAGTTTTCTGGATATGGCGGCACGGGCCGGTGGAAAGAAAAATGGTGTATTTGAGGTCAACGGAACAGAGGCCACCGCCGCCAATGTCCACGACGTCACTGTCGCGGCAGAGCTGCCGCGGGAGGACGATGAGGTTGTCTACGGGGACAGCGCAAATCTGTATATGCTTGCCAGAGCGGGCGGTTCACTCCGACCCGCATAGGGCTTTTGCGCCCTTCGAGCTGGCTGGTGTACGAATTCCAGGGATTTCTCCCCTCAATTCGCTCCTTCCCTGGACATTTTCTTCTCTTTTGACTGCTTGTCTTACTTTTCCTGCTTTAATCAGTACTTCCCTAAATAAGTATAACTTTTCGGAAAAATGCCGCCCCGAAACAGGGACGGCAATTTACATAATAACGGATGCCAGCCAGGTTCCACAAAAGTTTTACACATTTTCCACACCTTTTTCCACATCACTCTAATAACAACCGGGCTGGAGTCCGGGGAGTTTCAGAAGGTAAAGCGTGAAAACGTGACTTTTTCAGCGGGGACAGGGTGACATAATTACCCCAGGGAGATGTCTCGGGTGGCGTAGGCGTTCAGGTCCCACCCGGCGGTGTGTCCCGCCTGGAGCTCATAAAAGCCTTGACAGCCGATCATGGCGGCATTGTCCCCGCAGTATTTCAGCTCGGGCAGAAACAGCGCGTCCCCGCTGGCGGCGCAGGCGGCTTGCAGGTCGGCCCGGATGCGGGTGTTGGCGGCCACCCCGCCGGCCACGGCAATTCTGCCATATCCCCGCTCCCGCGCGGCGGACATCACCCGTGGGACAAGGGAATTGCTTACCGCCCTTCCGAAGCTGGCGGCGAAGGCGGGCAGGTCGATGGGCTCCCCTTTCTGCTCGGCGTTGTGGATCAGGTTGAGACTGGCGGTTTTCAGCCCGGAGAAGGACATATCCAGCTCCGCCCCAGACACATGTGCCACAGGCAGGGGATACTTGCTGTCGTCTCCCCCCTGGGCCAGCTTGTCCATAGGCCCGCCCCCGGGGTAGCCGATGCCCAGCACCCGGGCCACCTTGTCGAAGCACTCCCCGGCGGCATCGTCCCGGGTGCCCCCCAGAACGGACATCTCGGTGTAGGACTTCACGTCCACAATGGCGGTGGTCCCCCCGGAGACGCACAGGCAGACAAAAGGGGGCTCCAGGCCGGGGTGGGTGATGTAGTTGGCGGCGATGTGCCCCCGGACGTGGTGGACGGGGACGAGGGGCAGGTCCAGGGCCAGCGCCGCCCCCTTGGCGAAGTTGACCCCCACCAGCACCGCCCCGATGAGGCCGGGGGCGTAGGTGACGGCGATGGCGTCCAGGTCACTTTTGGTCAGCCCGGCGTCGCGGACGGCCTTGTCCGCCAGACCGGAGATGGCCTCCACATGCTTCCGGGAGGCGATTTCGGGCACCACGCCGCCGTAGATGGTGTGCATCTCGATTTGAGAGGACACACAGCTGGACAGCACCGTCCGTCCGTCCCGGACCACGGCGGCGGCGGTGTCGTCGCAGGAGGATTCAATGGCTAAAATATTCATTCTTCCGCCTCCTTTGGGAATTCCCGTGTCATAATGACAGCGTCCTCCTTGGGGTGCTGATAGTAGCCCGGGCGCAGTCCAGCCTGATGAAAGCCGTGCTTCTCATACAGGGCGATGGCCGCGGCGTTGGACTTGCGGACCTCCAGGGTGAGGAAGGCCAGATTCGCCGCTCCGAAGCGGCAGAACACGTCCAGCAGGGCGGAGGCCACCCCGTGCCGCCGGGCATCGGGGGCCACGGCCACGTTGTCGATGTACCCCTCGTCCAGCACGGCATGGAGGCCGGCATAGCCCAAAACGTTGCCCTCCTCCCCGTCCTCAGCCACGATAAAGCAGGCCTGAGTGTCGAACAGGGCGTCCTCCAGCAGGCGCTCGCTCCAGGGGTCGGTGAAGCACGCCCGCTCCAGGGCGGCAATCTGAGGGATGTGGCTGCGGTCCATGGGGACGATTTCGTAGTACATAGAAAGACTCCTTCTAAATGTGAAGATACCATATGGTCATGATGGCGAAATCCGCGCACATGTGAATCATCCAGGAATAGCAGAAGGTCCCGCCCTTTTCGTCCACATAATCAAAAATACATCCGCCAACGGTCAAACCAATCAAGGCCAGAAACAGCAGCGGCGGCGGAAAGGAGCTTCCAATCATTGCGGCATGGTAGACAGCAAAGGCAATGGAACTGAACAAATAGGCGGCTTTTCGGCTGGTATAATCCGATAATTTCAGAAATGCGACAAAGCGAAAGAGAAATTCCTCCAGAAGCGAATTGGCAAAGGAGATATAGAGCGCGACCCAAACAAAGCTGGCTGGCTCCACGTTCTGGTCGGCGGAGAGGGACTGAACCAAGGAGGCATAATCAAAGATACTGGTTGTCAGCGCATACGCTCCCAGGATGACCCCGTAGATCAGACAGCCAAGGGCGAGCAGCGGAAGAACGCGCTTCCGCTCCGGCGCAAAGGAGTGGTCGAACAATTTTATACCTGTGATTTTGGCAAAAATCAGGGGAAACAGCAGGAAAACCACAACCTTTATTGCGGATTTCACCGCATATGCCGGTTCAACGACCGTTTCGATAAAGGCCATGATCCCACAGCAGATGAAAACAAGAAGAATTATGCCATAGGTGTTCGCTTTGTTTTTCATTCAAGCCACCCCCGTCAGCACCCGCAAAGCCAGCCGGCCGAAGTGGCGGGCGGTGGTATAGACGGCGTAGCGGGTAGTGGTCTGGGCCGGATAGGTGTCCTCCCCCCAGTCCCCGGAGGCGGCGGGAGCGGGACCCTCATAAATCACATAGGGGACCAGACGGCGCTCCAGTGACCGGACGGTAGGGCTGTCGGCCTCGGTCACACCGGCCAGCCGATACCAGGACAGCAGCTCCTGCACAAAGGTGACGCAGGTATACGCCTTGGAGATGGCGGGCCGCAGATGGACCAGGGAGGCCAGAGCGGCGGGGGTGTTGTAAATATACTCCTCCCGCTCGTTCCACAGCCGCTCCAGATAGTTGTGGAGGTAGGTAAGCTGTGACTCCGGCACCTCCACCCGGCAGATCTTCACCCGAGCCGCCCCGGCGAAGGACTGATACCGCAGGATGGACTCCACCACAAAGCCGCCGTACAGGGGAATGGCCCGGTGGAGGCGGGCGAAGGTATACATTTTTCGGATGTCCCGGCTGAGGGAGAGGGACACATGGTTGTACCGGTTCCGGGTGGCCTTGCGGATAAGCCGCCCCATCCCGGTGGGGGTGGCGGAAAAGACGATATAGATGGCGTTATCCACGGGTGTCACCTCGCTTATAGAACTTATGTGCCGCCCATGCTAAGGTGCAGCCAATCACCGGGGCGGCGCACCACCACAAGACAAGAATCCAGCCCAGAATATGCCATTCGGCGATACGCAAAAAGGCCAGCCCGACCACAAGCATGGGCAGAAAGGGAAGCGGCTTCCACCACCAGGGCTTGGACAGCCGGAACAGAAGCAGTTGAATCAGAAACATAGGAATCGCATGGAAGTGCAGGATTAGAAATTGGAGCAGAGGGGACGCGTCGATTGGAAACCGGGAAAAGCAGTCCACGAACATCACAAGGTACGCGGCCAGGGTCAGCACAAACGCAATCAGCAAAATTTGATCGGTACGGTTTTTCATGGGACGACCTCCTGTCCTGTGGGGCCCGACCGCCTGGGCGGGCCAATGCTTTCAGGTCATCCCCAGTGTATCAGAGGAAAGCTCTCCCTGCAAGCAAATCGGGATAGTCGGTCATTTTTGGGGGATAGGTGGTCAAAATCTCCCGTCCCCCGCCGTGCGGGCAAGGCTCCTTTGGAAAGGAGCTGTCAGCCGCAGGCTGACTGAGGATTGCGTTCGCGAAGCGAACATACGAAGTAAACCCAAGTTTTCGATATTTTGTTTACTTCGTACATTTTGCTTCGCAAAATACAATCCTCTGCCCCAGTGTGCGCACTGGGGCACCTCCTTTCAAAAGGAGGCTTTTCGCCTGCGGGCAGGACGGCGGTCAGTGGGCCTCCGCCCAGGTCTTTCCCGCCTTCGTCTCGGCCAGCAGGGGGACGGACAGGGCGGCCACCCCCTCCATCTCCTCCTCCACCAATTTACAGACCGCCTCAGCCTCGGCCTCAGGACACTCCACAATCAGCTCGTCGTGGACCTGGAGGACCAGCTTTCCCTCCAGCCCCTCAGCCCGGAGCCGGTCCCGGACCCGGATCATGGCCAGCTTGATGATGTCGGCGGCGGTCCCCTGAATGGGGGCGTTGAGGGCCACCCGCTCCCCGAAGGACCGGGTGTTGAAGTTGGAGGATTTGATCTCAGGAATCCACCGCCTCCGCCCCCATAAGGTGGACACATACCCGGCCTGCCTGGCCTGCTCCACCACCCCGTCCATATAGGCACGCACCCCGGCATAGTGGGCAAAATACTTCTCCATATACTCCTTGGCCTCCTGGACGGTGACGCCGATGTCCTGGGACAGGGAGAAGGGGGAAATGCCGTAGACGATGCCGAAATTCACCGCCTTGGCGCTGCGGCGCATTTGGGGTGTCACCTCCTCCACAGGCATGCCAAAGACCTGGGAGGCGGTAACGGTGTGGATATCCTCGCCGCTTTTAAAGCCGTCAATCATGGCCTGATCCCCGGCCATATGGGCCAGCAGCCGCAGCTCAATCTGGGAGTAGTCGGCGTCCACCAGCACCTTTCCGGCGGGGGCGGCGAACATCTTTCTCAGCTCCGCTCCCAGCTCGGTGCGCACCGGGATGTTTTGCAGGTTGGGCTCGGTAGAGCTGAGCCGTCCGGTGGCGGTGACGGTGTTCTGGAAGGAGGTGTGAATCCGCCCGTCGGGGCCGGTCACCTTGCCCAGGCCGTCCACATAGGTGGATTTCAGCTTGGTCAGCTGGCGGTACTCCAGGATGCTGTCGATAATGGGATGCTCGCCCCGGAGCTTGTCCAGCACGTCGGCATTGGTGGAGTAGCCCGTTTTGGTCTTTTTCACCGGAGGCAGGCCCAGCTTGTCGAAGAGGATGCCCCCCAGCTGTTGGGTGGAGTTGATATTAAAGGTGTCCTCCCCGGCCAGGGCGTAGATGGTCCTCTGTACCTCGTCAATCCGGCCGGACAGCATCTTGCCGAACTCCGCCAGCGCCCCCCGGTCAATGAGGAAGCCCTCGGTCTCCATCTCTGCCAGCACGGGGCACAGGGGCAGGTCAACTTTTTCGTACAGCTCCCACATGCCCAGCTCCTGGAGCCGGGCGGTGAGGGTCTCCCTAAGGGCGTCGATGAGGAGACAGTGGCGCATCATGGCCTGGGCGGGGGCGTCCGGGTCGGACAGGGGGCCGAAGGCCCCCTCCTCCAGGTAAAGGTCAGCCTTGGGGAATTGCTGGCTGTAGTAGGTCAGGCCCAGCTTTTCCAGCTCATAGCTGCCGTCGGCGGGGGCCAGAAGGTAGGCGGCCACCTCGGTGTCAAACACAAAGCCGTCGGGTGTGATTCCCTCGGCCAGCAGGGTCCGGCACAGATTTTTTATCCCGTGAGCCGCCTTTTTGATGGCGGGGTCGGAGAAGAGGGCACGGATGATTTCGTTATAATTTTCCAGCTTGTCCGCCCGCAGCAGGCTGGCGTTCCAGGAGTCGTCGTTCAGGTGGCACGCCACGCAGACCGCGTCAAGCGATGGGAGGGCGACAATATGCACCACCTCTTTGGTCCGCCACAGCTCCAGCAGGCTCCGGGCGTGCTCCGGGGTGATCTCCGTCTCCAGATAGCAGCCGCCCTCCAGAGCCCCGGGGGTGTCCGAACCGGCCGTCACCTCCCCCTGGGGGGCGGTGAGGTGGTACTGGTCGATGAGCTTGGCAAACTCCAGTTCCAGGAAGAGCTGATACAGCCGGTCGTTGTCCGGATTGCGGCACAGGTTGTCCTCCGGCTTAAAGTCGATGGGGGCGTCGGCGCGGATGGTGGCCAGGTCATAGGACTGGAAGGCGCTCTCCCGGCCCTCCTCCAGCTTTTTGATAAGGCCAGGCTTGGCGGGCGTGTCTGGGGCGGAGCAGATATCCGGAAAGTGGTCGTAGAGATGAGCGACGGTGTGGTAGAGCTGAATCAGGGCCATAGCCGTCTTTTCCCCCACTCCCTTGACGCCGGGGTAGTTGTCGGAGGAGTCCCCCATGAGGGCCTTCAGGTCAATGATGCTCCGGGGCTCGAAGCCATACTCCTCCCGGAAGGTCTCAGGCGTCATATCCCGGTAGGTGGTCTGCCCCATGCGGGTGGACACCAGCTTGACGGTGGTGGCCTCGGTCACCAGCTGGAGGGCGTCCTTGTCCCCGGTGACGATGGCGGTGTTCCACCCGGCCTCCTGGTCCAGCCGGGCGATGGTGCCCAGCAGGTCGTCGGCCTCCCAGCCGTCCAGCTCATACATGGGGATGTTCATGGCCCGGAGCACGTCCTTTAGAATGGGCAGCTGGCTGGCCAGCTCCTCGGGCATCCCCTTGCGGTTGGCCTTGTAGCCCTCAAAGGCCAGGTGCCGGAAGGTGGGGGCGGCCCGGTCGAAGGTGACGCACAGGGCTTCCGGATTCTCGTCCTTCAGCAGCTTATTCAAAATGCTCAGAAAGCCATAAATGGCGTTGGTTGGCTGGCCCTCCCGGGTGCTCAGCTTCTTGTTGATCCCATAAAAGGCCCGGTTGACAATGGAATTGCCGTCCAGGACCATCAGTTTTTTCATATTGGACGCACCTCGTTCCCTTATTGTATTCAACACTGTAGTATATCATTTTTTAGGGGGCGGGGCAAGAAAACGAAAAAGCTTTCTTCTCTTTTTTTGGAAGATGTGGTATAATCACTCTGCTCCAGGTGCCCGGATGCTTGAATTTGGGAGAATAGGGAAGAAATGTACGGTCCCGCCGCTGTGAGAGAGGAGTCCGGCTTCAATACGCCACTGGGAGACCGGGAAGGCGAAGCCGGGCGGTGACGCTCAAGTCAGAAGACCTGCCTGGGGAACATAAAAATGCCGCGTGTGACGGCAGGGAGGTTTATCATGAAAGGAAACAAAAAGACAGCTATCGCGGTGGCCGCTCTGGCGCTGGCCGCCGCCCTGATGCTGGGGCTGTGGTACTTCACAAGGCCCCAGAGTCAGGCGGGGGAGAAGACCATCGTGGTGCAGGTAGTCCACGGCGACCAGAGCACCAAAGACTTTACCTGTCAGACCGACGCCGATACCCTGGGCGAGGTCCTGGTGGAGGAGAAGCTGGCCCAGGGGGAGGAGGGCCCTACCGGGCTGTTCGTCACCGTTGTGGACGGCGAGGAGGCCCAGGACAGCCTGCGCCAGTGGTGGTGCGTCACCAAGGACGGGGAGATGCTGAATACCGGCGTGAGCTCCACCCCCATCGCCGACGGCGACCACTTTGAGCTGACTATGTCCACCTACTGAGGCGGCGGCTATGGACAGTGGGAAGCTGCGGACAGAGAGCCGCCGGGTGGTGGTGTGCGCCATGCTGGCCGCCGTGATGGCCGCCCTCCAGGTGGCTATGTCCTTCCTGCCCAACATCGAGCCGGTGTCCCTGCTGATTCTGGTGTACACCCTGGTGTTTGGCCGGCAGGTGTTCTATATCATCTATACCTTTGTCCTGCTGGAGGGCCTGATTTTCGGCTTTCAGCTGTGGTGGGTGACCTATCTCTACATCTGGGCCCTCTGGGCGCTGGCCGTTCTGGCCTTGGGCCGGGGGGAGGAGCGCTCCCCCATGGTGTGGGCGGCGGCCAGCGGGGCCTTCGGGCTCAGCTTCGGGGCGCTGGACGCCCTGCCCTATCTGGCGGGCGGGCCTATGGCGGCTCTCTCCCGCTGGGTGGCGGGCATCCCCTTTGATCTGCTCCACTGCGCCGGGAATTTCGTTCTGGCTCTGGCCCTGGAGCGGCCCCTGTATCAGGTGCTGGTCCGCCTCCGGGACAGAGATCTTTGAGATTTTTCCCCCCTCTCTCGCATAGAATGGCGGGAGAGGGGGGAATTTCCTTGGAAGAGCGGATGAACATGGGGGGCGGGGGTGTCCTCACATTGGAGCAGGACGGCCCCAGGGTCACCCTGCGGGCGGAGCGGCCGTCGGACGGACTGGGGCTCTATAAGGTGTGGCTCCACGGGGAGCAGGGGGGTAAGCTGCTGCTGGGCACCCTGGCCCCGGAGCGCGGGGCGCTGTGTCTCCGGCGCACCCTGCCGGTGAGGGAGCTGGAGCGGGCGGGGTGCTGGCCCCGGTTCCGGGCGGAGGGGGTGCTGGCATTCTCCTTTGCCGCCCAGGGCGGGCGGTGGTACTGCGAGCAGCACCCGGAACGTCTGCTGGCCGACCCGGTGCTCCAGGCCCAGGTCCACACCTCCATGTTGTGCCAGAAGGAGGCGTCAGGCTTCTCCCTGGCCGCGCCCTTCCGTACCGACCGGGCCATACCCCTCGCCGCCCTGTTCTGCCTGGCCCGGGTGGAGCGCTGGGACGGCCGGCCCCACCTGGTCTGGCGCTTCGACCAGGAGGGCCGGCCCAAAATGCCCGAGGGTTAGGAAAATCAGAATGGCCGCCGGCCCCGGTGCTCCGGGCGCTGACGGCCATATGCTTACGTCCGCTGGGTGGAGGCGCAGAGGATCAGCGTTCCCGTCAGGCTGACGGCGGAGATGCAGGCCAGCACCGCGTCCACCCCGAAGCGGTCCAGCATAGCGCCCCCCATCAGAGCGCCCAGGACGGTGCCCAGGGTCATGGTCATGGTAAAATAGGCCTGGCCCTTGATGGCGTCCTCCTGGTTCATGATGGCGTTGATGTAGTGGACCGAGGCCACGGCGACCAGGCCGAAGCCCAGCATCTGGAAGATCTGGATACCCAGAAACACCGGCACGTTGGGGGCCAGCCAGGTGGCGGCGGCCTTCAGGGTGAAGAATACCCCGGCCACCCGCATCCAGATGTCGCAGCGGATCCGCTTGGCCATCAGAGTGAAGAAGAACATGGTGGGCAGCTCATAGCAGGCCGACAGGGCGGTAGCAAGCCCCATCTCCCCGCTGCCCCCGCCCTTGCTCTGGACGATCTGGAAGTTGAAGCTGTTTAAAATGGTGTGTCCCGTAAACAGGAGCACCGCCCCCGCCAGGAGCATGGCGAAGCGAGGGTACTTTTGAAAGAAAGCCAGAGGGGTCGCGGCCCCGTGCTCCGTCCCCCTCCCGCCGCCCTTGGCGAAGGGGAAGGCCGTCAGGCAGAGGGTGAGTCCTCCAAAGCTGACCGCTATCATTACCGGGATGGAGACACGGCCCACTCGGTCAGCCAAAAGGCCCAGAGCGAAGGCAATGGCGGCGTAGGCCGCTGAGCCGATGCCACGGGCCAGCCCCCAGTTCAGCCGCTGTCCGTGGTTGAGGGCCTCGGTGCCGGTGGCGTTGACGAGGGGCTGGGCCAGGTGAAGGAGGAACAGACTGCCCCCGTACAGCGGCCCGACAAGGACGGCGGGCCCGCCCATCTGGCTCAGCGCGGTCAGCCCCAGGCCCAGAAGGGTGACCAGTCCCCCGATTCCGTAGAGCAGAGACTTGAGACTGGTCCGCCCCTCGCCCTCCGCCAGGGTGGCGGCAATGGGCTGAACTGCGGCGGAGACGAGGCCCGATATGGCCATAATAAAGCCGATCCGGGTGTTGCTGAAGCCCATAGCCAGCAGAAAGACGCTGGCAAAGCCGGAGATGGTGGCAAACCCCATCCAGTAGAAGCTCTGGATGGCGGTGTAGCGCAGTGTCAGGTCCTTAGTCACGGTCCACCTCCGGCCGGCTGGTGGGCCCGGCGATAGGACGAAACTCCGGCTCCGGGTCCATAGCCCGCTTGGTACCCACACAGCGGTTGATGGGGGTGCCCATCAGGTGGAATTTTTCCTCATAGTCGGTCATGACCCCCTGAACGCCCCCGCCATGGAGGTCCCGGGTGACCTCCGACAGGTCGAACCCCGCCTTGGGGAACTGGAACAGGGACCACTCAAACAGGTCCTTGTTGTCGCTCTTGAAGTGGATCTGCCCCCCCTGCCTGAGAATGCCCCGGTAGAGGACCAGGAACTGCGGATGGGTCAGCCGCCGCCGGGCGTGCTTGACCCCGGGCCAGGGGTCGCAGAAGTTGATGTAGAGCAGGTCCACCTCGTCGGGGACGAAGTAGTCCCTCAGGAGGGCGGCGTCCCCGTCGATAAAAAAGATGTTGGTCAGCCCCTTGGCCTGACAGCGCTCCATGGCGATGACCATGGCGTCGGGCACCCGCTCCAGAGCGATGTACAGCACGTCCGGGTTCCGCTCCGCCGTCTCGGCGGAAAAGCGGCCCTTGCCGCAGCCGATCTCCAGCCGTATTTCCCGGGCATCCGGGTACAGCTCCCGCCAGCGCCCCCGCAGCTCCGCCGGATTGGGGACCAGCAGCGCCGCGCACCGCTCCATCCGGAGGGCCAGATTGGGCTTTTTTCTCATTCGCATTGTTTGATCTCCTCTTTCTCTTCGGATAAAAATATCTTACCATATGCAAAGGAATACTTGCAATCCCTTTTGAAATATATTATAATATCAAAATAGCCGTGGCCGCAAGACAGAGAAGGGAATTTTTCCCGACGGGGCCGGTCATTTGATAACGGGGTGTTGCGCAGTTGGTAGCGCGCCTGCTTTGGGAGCAGGAGGCCCGGGGTTCGAGTCCCCGCACTCCGACCATGCGGAGTGTCCTTATAGGATTTGAGTATCGTTGTAGGACACTCCGCATTATTTTTGCTCAAAATCCTATACGGCGATCCGCTCCGGGGAG
>CANSDP010000043.1 GCA_947645675.1 uncultured Bacillota bacterium | reverse complement strand
GCGTCCTTCAGCTTGTTGCGCAGCATGGTGGCCCCCATGGCGGAGGAGCCCATGCCCGCGTCGCAGGCAAAGACAATCTTTTTCACCGACTTGATGTCCACATCGGCGCCGGTGGTGGACTCCGCGGCGGGAGCCTGGCCCTTGGAGGCGGCCTTGGAGGCGGCCACCTGGGCCTGGGCCTCGGCCAGGCTGGCGTCCTTGCCGAAGAACTTGAGCAGGAAGACCGAGACGGTGAAGCTCACCGCTCCGGCCACGGCGATGCCCACGATGTTGGCGAAGTAGCAGCCCTTGGGGGTCATGAGCATCTCGGCGATGATGGAGCCGGGGGAGGCGGGGCCGGACAGGCCGCCGCCCAGGATGGACAGGGTGAAGATGCCGGCGATGTTGCCCGCCATGGGGCCCAGGATGACGATGGGGTTCATCAGGACGTAGGGGAAGTAGATCTCATGGATGCCGCCCACAAACTGGATGACGGCGGCGGCGCCGGCGGAGGAGCGGGTCTCGCCCTTGCCGGCCATACAGTAGGCCAGCAGCAGACCCAGACCGGGGCCGGGGTTGGACTCAATCATATAGAGGATGGATTTGCCCACCTCGCCGGCGGCCCGGAGGGCTTCCACCTGCTCGGTGCCGATGGGGGTAAAGACACCGTGGTTGATGGCGTTGTTCAGGAAGAGCACCTTGGCGGGCTCCACCAGCACGGCGGTGAGGGGCAGCAGGCTGTGGTCCACCAGCCAGCCCACGCCGGCGCCCAGCACGTCGGTGAGGACCACACAGGTGGGGCCGATGGCGAAGATGGACAGGATGGCCAGGACGCCGCCGATGATGCCCACAGAGAAGTTGTTGACCACCATCTCGAAGCCGGCGGGGATGCGGCCCTCCATCTTCTCGTCAAACTTCTTGATGCACCAGCCGCCCAGAGGGCCGCAGATCATGGCGCCGATGAACATGGTGCTCTCGGTGGAGGCGATGGCGCCCAGGGCGGCCAGGGCGCCGGTGACAGCGCCCTTCTGGCCGCCCACCACCTTGCCGCCGGTGTAGGCGATGAGGATGGGCAGCAGATAGCGGAGCATGGGGGTGACCATCTCGGCGATGGTGGCGTTGGGGAGCCAGCCGTCGGGGATAAACAGGGCCGCGATCAGGCCCCAGGCGATAAAGGCCCCGATGTTGGGCATCACCATGCCGCTGAGGAAGCGCCCGAATTTCTGTACGCGTTCTTTCACAGGGGTGTTTCTCCTTTCCAGAATGGAATCGCTCTGTGTAGGGGCGGGTACTGCCCGCCTCTGGTGTTATGCTCTGGCTTTGCGGACGGATAATATCCTCCCCTGCGGGGGGAGAGCGGGGGGTTACTTGTTGACGGTGGCCTTCAAATACCCCTCCACACCGGAGGCGGTGGACAGGCCCATGGCCTCCTCGGTGACGCGGCGGAAGTCCTTCTCCCGCCAGCGGTGAATCTGGGCACGGGTGGCCAGGACGGAGGCGGAGCTCACAGAGAACTCGTCCAGGCCCCAGCACATGAGCAGGGGGATGAGCCCCGGGTCGGCGGCGGCCTCGCCGCACATGCCCACGGGGATGTCCGCCCGCTTGGCGGCGGAGATGACGTACTTGATGGCCCGCATGACGGCGGGCTGGAAGGGGGTGTACAGCTTCTCTACTTTAGCGTTGCCCCGGTCCACCGCCATGGTGTACTGGGTCAGGTCGTTGGTGCCGATGGAAAAGAAGTCGCACTCCTGGGCCAGCAGGTCGGCGATGAGGGCGGCGGCGGGCGTCTCGATCATCGCGCCCAGGGCGATGTCCTTGTCATAGGGGATGTTGGCCCCGGCCAGCTCCTTTTTACAGGCCTCCAGCAGCTCCCGGGCGGCCCGGACCTCCTCCACGCAGGTGACCAGGGGGAGCATGATCTTGATGTTCTTCTCCTCGGCCCCCGCCCGGAGCAGGGCCCGCAGCTGGACCTTATACAGCTCGGGGCGGTCCAGGCAGTAGCGGATGGCACGGTGACCCAGGAAGGGGTTCTCCTCCTTCTCCAGGCCCAGGTAGTCAATGGCCTTGTCGCCGCCCACGTCCAGGGTGCGGATGATGACCTCCTTCCCCGCCATGGTCTTGGACACGGCGTGGTAGGCCTCATACTGCACCGTCTCGTCGGGCAGGCTGGCGCGGTCCATGAAGAGGAACTCGGTACGGAACAGGCCGATGCCCTCCGCTCCGGACTGGGCGGCGGCCTCCGCCTCGGCAGCGGAGCCGATGTTTGCGTAGAGGTGGTAGTATTTCCCGTCGGCGTCGGCGGTGGGCTTATCCCGATAGACCTCCAGGGCGGCGGCCTTTTCCTGATAGTCCTTCTGCTTGGACAGGTACTCCCCCCTGGTGCGGGCGTCGGGGTTGAGAACCACCACGCCCTCGCCGCCGTCCACAATGAGGCCGTCTCCGTCCTTCACCAGCTCCAGGGCCTTGGGGATGGACAAAACGGCGGGCAGCTGGAGAGCCCGGGCCAGAATGGCGGAGTGGCTGGTGCGGCCGCCGGTCTCGGTGACGATGCCGGCCACGTTCTCCTTGTTCAGCCCCACCGTCATGGAGGGGGTCAGGTCCCGGGCCACCAGGATGGTGCCGGCGGGCAGCTTGCTCAGGTCGGCGCCCGCCACACCCAGCAGGATGGACAGCAGCCGGGAGCGGATGTCCCGCACGTCGGTGGCCCGCTGGCGCATCAGCTCGTCGTCCACGCCGGCGAACATGTCGGCGTACATGGTGCACACGGCGTCGGCGGCCCCCTCGGCACAGGAACCGCCGTCAATGGCCTCCTGTATCTGGGACTGCATGAAGGGGTCGGCCAGCATGGTGATCTGCCCGGTGAGGATCTCGGCCTCCTTGGGGCCGGTCTGCTCCCGGATGCGGTCGGCCATGGCGGCGGTGCGGGCGTTAAATTCCTCAATGGCGTGTTGCAGGCGGGCCTTTTCCGCCTCCTTGCCGGAGTAGGGGACGTCGGAGTAGTCCAGGCTCTCCTCCCGCAGGCAGACGGCGCGGCCTAAGCCGACGCCGTCTGACGCGTTGATTCCCTTCAGAACCATAGCGCCCCGCCTCCCTTACAGGTCGCCCAGGCCGGACTCCACCAGCTTGACGGCAGCGTCCAGCGCCTCGGCCTCCTGGGCGCCCTCGCAGCGGATCTCAATCTCGCTGTCCATCTTGATGCAGGAGGCCATCAGGTTCATGATGCTCTTGGCGTTGATGGTCTTCTCGCCGAAGAGGATGGTGACGGTGCTGTCATACTTGGCCATTTCGGCGACAAACAGCTGGGCGGGACGCATGTGCAGCCCCTGGGGATTGATGACCTTTACTTTTTTGGATACCATAGTGAATACATCCTTTCTGAATTGTTTATTATCTCATACTGTGTGCCACAGTATTATAGAGAACAAGGTTATACCTCCACGATCTCGGTGCAGTCCAGATATTTCTCGTCAGGAACGCGGTCGGTGATGATGCCGGCGCGCCCCAAGGGGAGAATGGAGGCGGCGGTGACCCGGCCGAACTTGCTGGAATCGACCAGCATATAGGCCGTCTGAGCCCGGGAGGCCGCCAGGGATTTGAGGGCCGCCGCCTCCGGGTCCGGGGTGGTGAAGCCCTGGCTGACGCTGACGCCGCTGGCGCCCAGAAACACCTTTGTGAAATTATACCGCCGCAGGGTCTCCAGGGCCTCGGCCCCCACGATGTCCACCGTCCCCGGCTTCAGCGCCCCGCCCAGGATATACACCCGCCGCTCATGGGCGGAGAGCATTCCGGCCAGGTCGATGCTGCTGGTGATGAACAGGGCCTTGGAGTCCTTCAGGTGATCGGCCATGTGGAGCACCGTGGTGCCCGTGTCCAGAAAAACCACGTCGTCGCCGCTCACCAGTCCGGCGGCGTACCGGGCGATGCGCTCCTTCTCCCGGGCGTAGCGCTGCTTGGTGGCCAGGTCGGGCTCCCGGGCGAGAAATTCCTCCTCCTCCAGGCTGGTGGCCCCGCCGTGGACCTTCACCAGACGTCCCTGCCGGGCCAGCGTGTTCAGATCCCGGCGGATGGTGGCCTCCGACGCCCCCGTGATCTGACACAGGTCGGTGACGCTGACGGTCTGCCGCTGGGAGACCTGCTGCAAAATCGCCCGCGCGCGCTGCTCAGCCAGCATAGGGGACCCTCCTCTCATGCTGATTGTTTTTGATTTATTGATTGTTTTTGACTGACAAAATATTACCACAGGGCGCAATCAAAGTCAATCAAAATTTCATTCGCTTTCTCACCAAATTCTAGCCTTTGTTTTTGTTCACTCTGCCAAAATCTCTTGATTGCAGGGAAATTCAACCCGCGGCAAGGCTGGCTTGCCCCGGCGGACCCATGAGGAAAAATGGGGGACAGACGCAAAACAATCACAATCGCTCATTTGACGGTTTTTGATTGTAATTTCACGGAAATTTTCGGTGCTTTACAGGCTTGCGACAGGCGGACGGGGATGCTATACTATGTCCAACGAGACCCGGAACCATTCAAAACTATCATAATAAAGGAGCGAAACGCACATGAAACAGGCAATTATGATCGGCGCGGGCAACATTGGCCGGGGCTTTATCGGGGCCCTGCTGGAGAAGAGCGGCTACCATGTTATCTTCGCCGACGTGGCGGAAAACCTGATATCCGCCATCAACGAGCGCGGGAGCTACACCGTCCACGTCCAGGACCGGGAGTGCGCCCAGTTCACCGTGACCAACATCAGCGGCATCTCCTCCGCCAACCAGGAGCTGGTGGACGCCATCGCCGGGGACTGCGACATCATCACCACCGCCGTGGGCCTGCGCATCCTGCCCATCGTGGCCAAGCCCATCGCCGCCGGCATCCGGGCCCGTAAGGCGGCGGGGAGCGCGCGGCTGCTCAACGTGGTGGCCTGTGAAAACGCCGTCCGGGGCACCAGCCAGCTGCGGGAGGCCGTCTTCGCCTGCCTGAGTGAGGACGAGGCCGCCTACGCAAAGGAGTATGTGGGCTTCGCCGACTGCGCCGTGGACCGCATTGTTCCCAAGGCCTCCTTTGAGAACCCCCTGGACGTGGCGGTGGAGCAGTACACCGAATGGGACGTGGAGAAGGGCGGCTGGAAGGGTGAGCTGCCCGACATCCAGGGGTGCAGCTTTGTGGACGACCTGTCCGCCTATATCGAGCGCAAGCTGTTCACCCTGAACAGCGGCCACGCCATCTGTGCCTATCTGGGTACCCTGAAGGGCTACAAAACCATTGTGGAGAGCATCGCCGACCCCGCCATCGGCAGCGTGGTGTACCAGGCCATGCAGGAGAGCGGCGAGGGCCTGATTAAGAAATTCGGCTTCGACCCGGACGCCCACCACGCCTATATCGACCGCATCTTCGCCCGCTTCCAGAACCCCTATCTGGAGGACGAGGCCCAGCGGGTGGCCCGGGAGCCCCTGCGCAAGCTGGCCCCCACCGACCGGCTGATTAAGCCCCTGACCACCGCCTACGGCTACGGACTGAATGTGGACCACCTGATCTTCGGCGCTGCCGCCGCCCTCCATTTCAACTGCCCCGAGGACGAGCAGAGCGTGGAGCTGATGAACACCATCCAGACCCAGGGCGTGGAGAAGGCCCTGGAGCAGTACACCGGCCTGACGGCCGGGGAGCCCCTCTTCGGCCGCATCCTGGACGTGTACCGCGCCCTGGCGGTAGCCCGCAAATAAGAATTCACTTTTATAGGGGCGGCCACAGGCCGCCCCTGCAAACCACAACAATTCTTCTGATTGCGATAAAATACGCAATAGAACACTCTGACCGCTGAATCACCCGTTGATTCAGCGGTCCCTCTATTGTATAATGACACCAGGCGAAAACAAAATCACAATTTGGAGGATAAGCTATGGAACACAAGCTGCCCACCCTGGGCTTTATTGGGACGGGAACGCTGGCCTCCGCCCTGGTCACCGGCTTCTGCGCCCGGGCTCCCGAGACCCCCTACCCCATCGTCCTCTCCCCCCGGAGCCGGGACAACGCCGCCCGGCTGAAGGCGGCCTGGCCCGACCGGATTACGGTGGCCGAAAGCATGCAGGAGGTGGTGGACCGGTCCGACTGGGTGATCCTGGCCGTCCTGCCCAAGGCCGGGGAGGAGGTCTGCACCTCCCTGCGCTTCCGGCCTGAGCAGAAGGTGGTCAACTTCATGTCGGACAAGGCCCTGCCCCAGGTCCGGGAGTGGATCGGCCCCACCGCTGCCCTGGTCCACATGGTCCCCCTCACCTTCAACGCCTTCTGCGACGGGCCCATCGTCCTGTCGCCCCCCAACGCCGAGGCGGCGGAGATTTTTGGCCACATCGGCCAGGTGGTCCAGCTGGAGGAGCGGTATCACGCCGCCGTGCTGGCCGCTGTCACCGGCTGTGTGGCTCCCTTCTTCACCCTGCTGGACACCCTGAGCCAGTGGTCCGCTGCCCAGGGGGTCCCCCCCGACCTGGCCGCCCGCTACGTGTCCGGCTTCTTCGGCGCGGTGTGCCAGGAGGCCGCGCACCTGGACGGGGCGGGGCTGTCCCGTATGGCAGGCACCGCCACCCCGGGGGGCATCAATTTCCTGGTCAAGGATCTGCTGGCCCAACAGGGTGGCTTTCAGATGTGGGCGGACGCCATGGAGCCCGCCCTGGAGCGGCTCACCGCCAACATTCCCCGCCCGGAGAAATGAAACTGTCCGGAGCCGCGGCGGAAGCGGCTCCGGACAGCTTTACGTGGACCGGCTCACCCGGAGCAGGCGCTCATGGGTGAGGACCATCAGGGCCAGGACGGCCAGGAGGTAGGGGGGAAGCAGGGCGGCGGAGAACCGGGAGGCGATCACCCCGAACAGCGGCGGCATAACGCACACCCCAACGTAGGCGCTGGCCATCTGCACCCCGATGAGGGCCTGGGAGCGCTCCGGCCCGAAGTGGTCGGGGGTGGAGTGGATGACGCAGGGGTAGATGGGGGCGCAACCCAGCCCGATGAGAATCAGTCCCGCCAGAGAGGCCCCCGCCCCCAGGGGGAGGAGAAAGGCGGCGATTCCCACGGCGATGATTGCCTGCCCCAGCCGCACCAGCTGCCGGTCGCTGAGCTTGAGGGTCAAAAAACCGTTCAGCCCCCGGCCCGCGGTGATACCGATGAAAAACAGTCCGGCGAAGCTGGCCGCCGTCTGGGCGGGCACCCCCTTCACCAGCACCAGATAGCTGCTGGCCCACAGGCCGGCGGTCTGCTCCACGGCGCAGTAGCTGAAAAAGGTGAGCATGACCGCCTTGGCCCCGGGGATGCGGACGATCTCCCTGAGAGAGAGGGCCTGGGGGGCCGGGTCGTCTCCCGCCTCCTGGACACCGGTTCTCCACTGGGAGAGGGTCAGGATAATGAGGAGTGTGAGGCCGAGCTGAAGGATGGCGATACAGCGGTAGCCGCCCTGCCACCCGGCTCCGCCGGTGAGGGCGAGCCCCATGATGTAGGGCCCCAGGGTGGCCCCCAGGCCCCACATGCAATGCAGCCAGCTCATGTGCCGGCTGGCGTAGTGGAGGGCCACATAGTTGTTCAGGGCGGCATCCACGCTGCCCGCTCCCAGTCCGTAGGGGATGGCCCACAGGCAGAGCGTCCAGAAGGCGGAGCTGGCCGAGAAGCCCGCCAGAGCTACCGCCGTCAGGCCCACGCTGACGGCGGTCACCCTGCCCGCCCCCAGCCGCTTGGTCAGCCGGTCGCTCATTAAGCTGGAGACAATGGTTCCGGCGGAGATCAGCATGGAGATGACGCCCGCATAGGACATGGGGACGTTCAGCTGTCCGTACATGGAGGGCCAGGCCGAGCCCAGGAGGGAGTCGGGCAGGCCCAGGCTGATGAAGGCCAGATAGATAATGGCCAGGAGCAGGGACATGAAAAACACCTCTTGCCTCTAAAATGTAAAGTGTTATAATGATAGGGTATCCAAGACGGATATGCTATTGATAATCCGCTGTTTTTTTCCAAAATCCCGCCGGCTTTTTTGCCGGAACTGACAGGGAGGAGCCTTATGATTCAGAGCTTTTTCAAACAGGCGGCGGCGGGCCGGCCCGTCTATCTCACCGATGTCCGGGAGGCCTTTCAGGCCTGCGGCGCCCGGCCCTTCCATCTCCATGTGACCCTGTATGATGGAACCGTCCGTGTGTTCCCCCTGGCCCTGCCCCGGGCCGTGGGGGAGGACGAGGCGGAATTTCTGGCCGGATACGTCCACGCCCAGCTGTACAATATCCTGTCCGCCCTGGGGGCGGCGGGGGTGGACGTCTATTTGGACTGGAGCGACCCGGCTCTGAAGCGCCTGGGGGAGGGACTGGAGGAGGTCTTTCAGGTCCATGCCGCCAAGGAGGACCGGACGGGCTTTGGCCGGTGCCTCAATGTCAACGAGCGGGTGCTCGCCGCCCTCTCCGGCGGCGGGGAAAAGTTTACAATTCGTATTTTTGGCATCGAAGATGAACCCGTCGTATCAGAAGCCCCCGCCCTCACCGGGTCCGCGCCCATCTTCTCCCGGCTCCCCCAGCGCCTGCGGGGGCGGATGGTTCTGGGGATGGACGTGGGGGGCACCGACGTAAAGCTGGCGGTGAGCGCGGACGGCCAGCTGGTCCTGTGCAAGGAATTTGACTGGCTCCCCTCCGCCTGCACTCGGGCGGAGGAGCTCACCGGCCCCCTGCTCCTCCTCACCCGCCTGCTTCGGGCGGCGAGCAGTCTGCACATGGCGGACCGGGCGGGGGAGGTGAACCTGCGGGCCCTGGAGCGCTCCGCTACCCTGGCGGAGATGGAGGGGGCGGCGGAGCGGATGGAGCGGGCCGCCGGGGCGGACCTGCGGCCCTTGGACGCCATCGGCCTGTCCTTCCCCGACGTGGTCATCCAAAACCGCATTGTGGGGGGCGAGACCCCCAAGACCCAGGGCCTGCGGAGCCATCCGGAATTGGACTACGAGGCCCAGTTCGCCAAAATCACCGGGCTGAACGAGGCCCTTGCCGCCTTTGTCCGCCCCGGCGGGCCGGTGCTGTGCGTCAACGACGGGCCTATGGCCGCCTTTACCGCCGCTGTGGAGCAGGGGGCGGCGGGGGCGGACCTGTCCAAGGGCTTCTTTGTCCACACCCTGGGCACCGACCTGGGCTCCGGCTGGGCCCGGCCCGACGGCTCCATCCCGGACATCCCTCTGGAGGTCTATAACTTTATTATTGACCTGGGCAGCTGGCCGGGGCGAACCTTCCCCCCGGAGGAT
Source organism: uncultured Bacillota bacterium (assembly GCA_947645675.1). Taxonomy (GTDB): domain Bacteria; phylum Bacillota; class Clostridia; order Oscillospirales; family Oscillospiraceae; genus Lawsonibacter. Next base: position 7,091 of record CANSDP010000043.1, on the reverse strand, counting down.
GTCCGCAGCGTGCGCAGTCTCAACACCGGCCTGCCCGGGGCCCTGCAAAAATACGGGGGGCAGTCCGCCGTTTTCCGTCTGGCGGCGGAGCGCCTGCCCCGGGAGGCCCCCCAGGTTTTTCAGGAGGCCCTGGACCGGGGGCTGTTCCGGTGGGAGGGGGACCGGCTCACCGTCCCCACCGCCCCCCGGGACATGCGGAAGGACTGCCTGGAGTTTTTCATGGATCGGGCCTCCCAGCCGGGAGAGGAGGCCTGCCAGGATATTTTCCGGGAAATTGGGGAGTATCTGGCCGTCACCTGGCGGGAGACCGGCTATATCCTCCGGCCGGAGGCGGAGGACCGGACCCTCTTCGGCCGGCTGGTGACCCGTCCGGCCTGCTTCCGGCTCATCCAGGAGGGGGCGGCCCGGCGGGAGCCGGGGCTGCGCCTGCTGGCGGCGGACGGTACGCTGGCCAACACCCCCCTGATGAAGCAGCTGGCCCGCTGGCCCGGCCTGACGGTGGCTCAGTTCGCCCAGGCGGTGGGGGCGGTCTACTATGGATGCCTGGGATTAAACGGCAGCAATTGCCAGAACGCATGACGCCGTGTAGAGGCGGAAATCATCCGCCCGCGCGGTCACGCGGTCTGTGTAGTGCGATAGGTTCCAGCGGCGGGAGGGTTGTCCTCCCGCTGAATTTTTTGGGCAGGAGCCAAATTTCCCCTTGACATTCCAGTGGATGGAAGGTGTACAGTAGCACCGCGGTCAAAGCTGGTTTGAAAATTTTAATAAAAATTTCATCTTTTCTTCTGGAAAACGTAAGGAACATCCGCTACAATACCCCCAGGAACAGACCGAGACCAAATCAAGGAGGAGCGACATGGAAACCACCCAGATACCCAACAGACAGGATACGAATGACAGCCCGCAATCCCTGCCCCCCATGGGGAAAAAGAAGCGGGGTTTTTCCTTCAAGCTGCCCAAAAAGGGCAAGAAATGGCTGAAAATCGGGGCCGTCCTGGTCCTGGCGGGGGCGGGGGTGTACTGGTTTACCCACCGGGCTCCCCAGAGCCAGGGACCTGCGGCGGGGCAGTATCTCGCCGATACCGTGCAGCGCCGGGACCTGGTGAGCAAGGTGTCCGGAACGGGCACCGTGGCCCCCATCGACTCCTACCAGGTCCGGGCCCTCACCAGCGGGGAGGTGCTGGAGTCCCCCTTTGAGGTGGGCGACCAGGTGGAGAAGGGGGCGCTGCTCTACCGCCTGGACGCGGACAACGCCGAGACGGCCATCAAGCAGGCCCAGCAGGGCGTGGAGCAGGCCAGACTGAACGTGGAGCAGGCCAAGCTGGGCGAGGAACAGGCCCGCCGGGGCGTGGAGCAAGCCCAGCGGAACGTGGAGCAGGCCCAGCGGGGCGTGGAGCAGGCCCAGCGGGGCGTGGAGCAGGCCGGGCAGGACCGGGACAAATACGTCCGCAGCCTCACCATCCAGGCCACGGAGGGAGGCGTGGTCCAGAAGGTGCTGGTCCAGAAGGGGGACATGGTCTCCCCCGGCACCCCCATCGCCGAGATCGCCGACACCTCGGTGCTGAAGCTGACCCTGCCCTTCCACTCCGCCGACGCGAAGGGCATCTCCGCCGGCCAGAGCGCCCTTGTGACCATTTCCGGGACCATGGAGACCCTCCCCGCCACAGTGGAGTCGGTGGCCCCCGCCGACATGACCGGGGCCGGCGGCACCCTGGTGCGTCAGGTGACCCTGCGTCTGGATAACCCGGGGGTGCTCACCCCGTCCAACTCGGCCACCGCCTCGGTGGGGGAGGTCTCCTGCGCCGGCAGCGGGACCTTCCAGGAGAATCTGCGCAGAACCGTCACCGCCCAGTCCAGCGGCCAGGTGGAGCAGCTGCCTATCATGGTGGGCAGTCTGGTCTTTAAAGGGACTACCCTGGCTGTCCTGGGAGGCGAGTCCGTCCAGAACGGCCAGGATGACCTGGACCGGGCTCAGGACACCGCCAAGGACGGCGTGACCAACGCGCAGGACGGAGTAGCCACTGCCAAGGACGGGGTAGCGTCCGCCCAGGAGGGGCTGGAGAACGCCGAGATTACCCTGAAAAATGCCCGGCTCTCCCTGGAAAACGCCCAGCTTACCCTTCAGAGCGCACAGGACGCGCTGGAGAACTACACCGTGACCTCCCCCATTTCGGGCACCGTCATTGAGAAAAATGTGAAGGCGGGAGACAAGGTGGACGGTATTGATTCGGGCTCCCTGGCCGTCATTTATGACCTGAGCTACTTAAAGCTGGAGATGAACATCAGCGAGCTGGACCTGAACAAGATCCAGCCCGGCCAGGAGGTGGAGATCACCGCCGACGCCCTCCCCGGACAGACCTTCATCGGGCGGGTGGACCGGGTTAGCATCAACGGCACCACCACCAACGGCTTTACCACCTACCCCGTCACCATCCTCCTGGAGGAGTACGGCGGGCTGAACCCGGGCATGAATGTGTCCGCCGACATCATTGTGGAGCGGTCGGAAAGCGTCCTGTCCATTCCCGCCCCGGCGGTTCAGAGGGGTGACACGGTGCTGGTCCCCCTGGAGGGCTGTTTGGCCGAGGACGGTGTCACCGTTGCCGACCCCACCAAGGTGGAGGAGCGGGCCGTCACCCTGGGCGGCGGCGACGGGGACAATGTGGAGATCGTCTCCGGTCTCAGCGAGGGGGAGACCGTTCTGGTGCCCCTGCAAGCCCAGGACGGAGCCGCCGGAGGCATGAGCGGAATGGCCGTGTCCGTGTCGTAAACGGGTAATGTCTGGCGCGCGCCCGCGGGCGGCCACAGGCCGCCCCTGCATGCCCAAACCGGCCAACAAGGGAGGCAGTTAAATTTGGAACACCTCATTGAGTTAAAAAATGTTTTCAAGATATACCAGATGGGCTCCGAGACCGTCCACGCCCTGGACGGCATCGACCTGACCATTGACCGGGGGGAGTTTGTGGCCATCGTGGGCTCCTCCGGGTCGGGCAAATCCACCGCCATGAACATCATCGGCTGTCTGGACGTGCCCACCTCCGGCTCCTACCACCTGGGGGGCGTGGATGTGTCCACCATGGACGACGACCAGCAGGCGGAGATTCGGAATAAGATGCTGGGCTTCATCTTTCAGCAGTACAACCTGATTCCCAAGCTCACCGTGCTGGAGAATGTAGAGCTCCCTCTTCTCTACGCCGGGGTGCCCGGGGACGAGCGCCGGGAGCGGGCCCTGAACTCCCTGGAGCGGGTGGGCCTGCGGGACAAGGGGAAGAACCTGCCCTCCCAGCTGTCCGGCGGCCAGCAGCAGCGGGTGTCCATCGCCCGGGCGCTGGCCGGGGACCCCAGCCTGATCCTGGCCGACGAGCCCACCGGCGCCCTGGACTCCCGCACGGGCCGGGAGGTGCTGGGCTTTCTCAAGCAGCTGCACCAGGAGGGGAATACGGTGGTCCTCATCACCCACGACAACTCCATCGCCGTGAAGGCCGAGCGGATTGTCCGCCTCCAGGACGGCAGGATTATCTACGACGGCGATTCCCGCGACCCCCGGGCGGTGGTCCAGCCCCACGGGGAGGACGAGGAAGAGGAGGTGGGCGCGTGAATTTTACCCAGTCCTTCCGTCTGGCCATCAAGTCCCTCACCACCAGCAAGATGCGGGCTTTGCTCACCATGCTGGGCATCATCATCGGCGTGGGGGCGGTCATCGTCATCCTGTCCCTGGGCAACGGCCTGACCGGCATGGTCCAGCAGCAGGTGGATAAGCTGGGCATCAACATGATCCAGGCCCAGTTCTTCGGCGGCACAGCGGATATGCTGCCCGACCCGGAGGATATGTATGACCTGGTGGAGGCAAACGCGGATATCCTCACCGGCGTATCCCCCTATCTGGGGGTCAATGCCGTGGTCCGCCACGGCAGCGACAAATTCGACCGTACCAGCCTCTACGGCGTCAGCGAGATCATGTACAACGCCGCCACCGGCTACACCATCGACGGCGAGCAGCTGGCCAAGGGCCGCTTCATCAGCTACATGGACGTGGAGCGGCGGGAAAACGTCTGCATCATCGGGGCCTATCTGGAACAGGAGGCCTTTGACGGAGACGCCCTGGGGAAACAGCTTTCCATCGACGGCCGGCCCCTCACAGTGGTGGGGGTGCTCAAGCGCAACGCCGAGCTGGAGATGCTCCCCGGCAGCCAGGACGACCAGATCTACATCCCCTACACCACCGCCCTGGAGATTATGGGCAGCCGGTGGGTCAATTTGTACATCTTCACCAGCACCTCCGGCGAGACCGCGGACGCCGGCAAAAGGGTCATCGAGGCCTATCTCAACGACTTTTTCCGTACCGACGACGGGATGTATAATTACTTCTACATCATGACCATGGCCGAGCAGGCCAACCAGATCAACGCCATGATGGGGGTGGCCATGGGGGTCCTGGTGGCCATCGCCGCCATCAGCCTCCTGGTGGGCGGTATCGGAATCATGAACATTATGCTGGTGTCCGTCACCGAGCGCACCCGGGAGATCGGTGTGCGCAAGTCTCTGGGGGCCAAGCGAAAGGACATCCGCAGCCAGTTTGTCATTGAGGCGGGCACCACCTCCGCCATCGGCGGCATCCTGGGCATCGGCTTCGGCTGGATGCTGGCCAAGGGCATCGGCGCGGTGCTGGGGGGAATGCTTTCTGAAAACATGGGCGGCGGCGTCTTTGACGCCACCCCCACCATGGGGGCCATCCTCCTCAGCTTCAGCGTGTCGGTGGGTATCGGTGTCCTGTTTGGCTACCTGCCTGCCAATAAGGCCGCAAAGCTGAATCCGATTGACGCGTTGAGATACGACTAAACGGAAGGAGAACACCTTTTATGAAGACAAAACGCTTGACCGCAGCAATCCTGACGGCCTGCCTCTCCCTCTCTCTGGCGCTGCCCCGCGCCGCCGCCTCTGCGGCGGGGGCGGGGGGCGCAACTCTGGACGAGGCCGTTCAAGCGGTGACCACGCTGGGCATTCTGTCCGGGGACGGCTCCGGGGACCTGGGGCTGGACCGGCGGGTGACCCGGGCGGAGTTTATTACCCTGGCTATCAAGGCCTCCCCCGGCGGGGACGGGGTGGGACAGGCGGCCTACTCCCCCTACCCTGACGTGCCCAGGAGCCACTGGGCCAGCGGCTATGTGGAGGCCGGGGTGGCCCGGGGGCTGATCTCCGGCTACAGTGACGGCACCTTCCGCCCCGGTCAGGACATCAAGCTGGCCGAAGGGGCCGCAATCGTATTGGCTTTGCTGGGCTACGGGGCGGAGGACTTCTCCGGGGCCTACCCCAGCGGACAGATGGCCCTGTATCACAGCCTGCGGCTGGACCGGGGCCTCACCGCCGCCGGAGCCGCCGACCCCCTCACCCGGCAGGACGCGGTCTATCTGTTCTACAATCTGCTGCTCACCCAGACCAAGGCGGGCAGTCCCTATATTCAGTCCCTGGGCTACAGCCTGGACGCCTCCGGCAAGCCGGACCTGGTCTCCATTCTCAACCGGGACATGGAAGGGCCCATCGTGGCCCGGGGCAGCTGGCGGTCCCAGCTGGATTTTACCCCCGTCCAGGTGTATCGCAACGGGGCCTCCGCCCCGGCGCAGGCGGTACAGGACTATGACGTGCTCTACTGGAACGCGTCCACCGGGACGGTCTGGGCCTACTCCCAGCGGGCCAGCGGCATGATCCAGGCCATCGAGCCCGCTGGAGCCAATCCCACCTCCGTCACGGTGGCGGGACGGCCCTACGCCATTGAGACCTCCTCCGCCGCCTACGCCCTGTCCGACCTGGGCCAGTACCGCAAGGGGGACAGCGTGACCCTTCTGCTGGGCCGGAGCGGCGGCGTGGCCGCCGTGGTGGGCCTGGGAGAGAGCGCCGGGGAGCGGGTGGGCGTGGCTATCTCGGTGTCCACCAGCGCCTACCCCGACGGAGCCGGCGGGACCTACACCGCCCAGACTGTCACCCTCCTGGCCAGCGACGGCCAGACCTATGAGTATCAGGCCAAGGGGAACAGCGTGAAGGAGGGCAGCCTCCTCCGGGCCAGCGCCGACGCCCAGACCGGCGAGGTGGTCCTGCGCACCCTCTCCTCCACCAAGGTCTCCGGCACGGTGGACCGGAATGGAACCCGGCTGGACAGCTATCCCTTCGCCGAGAACGTGGAAATTCTGGACGTGAGCGGAAGCCGCGGCGCGGTCATCACCCCGAAGCGGCTGGCCGGACTGAGCCTGAGCCGGGACCAGGTCCGCTGCTGCACCCTGAACAGCCGCAATGAGATCGAGGTCCTGATTCTGAAGGATGTCACCGGAGACGCCCAGCGCTACGGCATCCTCACCCAGATGGAGACCCTAGGAGAGGGCATGTCCGCCGTCTATAGCTATGAGTACGTCGTGGACGGCTCTGCCTACGCCCTGCCTGGCTCCAGCACCCGGTTCCCCGTCTCCCCCGGCCCCATCCAGATCGTGGGAGACCTCGCCAACCCGGAGCGCCTGCGGCCCCTCACCGCCACCAAGACCGGAGAGCTGGTCAACGGCTCCTTTGTCGCCGACGGGCGCAAATATACCCTGTCTGACAATGTGGCCGTCTATGAGCGCCGGAACGGCCAGTACTACCTGTCCTCCCTGGCCCGCGCCCAACAGAGCGAGGGTACCCTCACCGCCTGGTACGATAAAGCCGAATCCTCCGGCGGAAGAGTCCGGGTTATCATCGTGAGATAACAGCATAAGAGCCCCTGACGCAGAAATTACCGCGTCAGGGGCTTTGCGCTGTTATGATTTTCCCTTGAAAAGCGGGGATACTTCTTCCTTTTACATTATTATACTGTAACAGAAATTAAAATCCATTGACATTCTGCCCCTTTAATAGATACACTATTATAGTGCCAAATAGTGCAAGGGAGTGTGTGGAATGCCGGAAGCTGTGTTGGTAAATCGAACGAGGTTCGCATCTTCTTTGACGAATGAACTGGCAAAGGACCTGGATTTGTTGGCGCAGAAAACGATAGCAGTATTCAAAACTACCGACAATGAGACCCCATAAAAATCCGTGTAAACGACAAACTCTGACAGAATAAAAGAGAA
>CANSDP010000042.1 GCA_947645675.1 uncultured Bacillota bacterium | reverse complement strand
CCCTGACCACCCGGGACCGGAACAAGCCGCCGGAGGAGCGCACCCCCATGTGCGGGGTGCCCTATCACTCCGCTGACAGCTACATCGCCCGGCTCATCGCCAAGGGCTATAAGATCGCCATCTGCGAGCAGACCGAGGACCCGGCTCAGGCCAAGGGTCTGGTGGACCGGGACATCATCCGGGTGGTGACCCCGGGGACGGCTATCTCCCCCTCCATGCTGGAGGAGGGCAAAAACAACTACATCTGCGCCGTTTACGCCGATTCCGCCGCCTTCGCCCTGTGCCTGTGCGACATCTCCACCGGCGAGGTCTACGGCGCCTCCTTTCCCGCCGGGGAGGAGGGGCTGGGTCACCTCCAGAACGAGCTGGCCCGGTTCCACCCCGCCGAGGCGGTGCTGTCCTCGGGGGCCTGGAGCACTGACGGGCTGGTCCCCTTCCTCAAGGAGCGGCTGAGCTGTCTGTGTGAGAACGGCGGCGAGGCCCGGTTCCGCGCCGGCACCGCGCGGCCCCTGGCGGAGAAACAGTTCAAAACCGGGCTGGAGGCCGTCCCCTCCCAGGACCAGGCGGCCATTCAGGCGGCGGGGGGGCTGCTGGCCTATCTCTATGAGACCCAGAAAACCGACCTGAGCCATATCTCCCACTTCAGCTACTACACCGTGGGCCAGTTCATGGAGCTGGACCTCACCGCCCGGCAGACCCTGGAGCTCACCGCCACCATGCGGGGCAAGGAGAAGCGGGGCTCCCTCCTTTGGGTGCTGGACAAGACCAAAACCGCCATGGGAGGCCGGCTCCTCCGGGCCTGGATGGAGCGGCCCCTCCTCTCCCCCGCCCGCATCGCCCGGCGGCAGCAGGGGGTGGCCGACCTTGTAGAGGACGCCATCACCCGGGAGGAGCTGTCCCTGGCCCTGCGGGAGATCACCGATCTGGAGCGGCTGGCGGGCCGGGTGGTCTACGGCTCGGCCGGGAGCCGGGACCTGGCGGCGCTGTCCGCCGGACTGGGACGTCTGCCCCGCGTTCGGGCATTGCTGGAGCACTGCCCCTCTCCCCTGCTCCAGTCCCTGCGCGTGGAGCTGGACGACCTGCCCCAGCTGCGGGACCTGCTGGACCGGGCTATTCGGGACGACAGTGAAAAGGCCCTGCCCTTCTCCGTCCGGGAGGGGGACTTCATCCGCCCCGGCTACAACGCCAAGGTGGACGAGCTGCGGGACCTGCTCACCAACGCCAGCGGCCACATCGTGGCGATGGAGGTGCGGACCAAGGAGCAGACCGGCATCAAAAATATGAAAATATCCTCCAACAAGGTCTTTGGCTACTACATAGAGGTCGCCAAGTCCCAGACCGGGCTGGTGCCCGAGGACTGGGTGCGCAAGCAGACCACCGTAAATGCCGAGCGGTATATTTCCCAGGAGTTAAAGGAGCTGGAGCACGCCATTCTCTCCGCCCGGGAGCAGATCACCGCCCTGGAGTATCAGCTCTTCTGCGAGCTGAAGGAGGCGGTCTGCGCCCAGACCGCTCAGATTCAGTCCGCCGCCGCCGCCGTGGCCCAGGTGGACGCGCTCAACTCTCTGGCCTCCGTGGCCGCCGCCAACGGCTACTGTATGCCCCAGGTGGACGGCTCCGACACCCTCACCATTGTGGAGGGCCGGCATCCGGTAGTGGAAAAAATGCTGAAAGGGGCTCCCTTCGTCCCCAACGACACCCACATGGACGGCGGGGACGACTTAGCCGCCATCATCACCGGCCCCAACATGGCTGGCAAGTCCACCTATATGCGTCAGGTGGCCCTGATTGTCCTGATGGCCCAGATGGGCTCCTTTGTCCCCGCCAAGTCGGCCCGGGTGGGAGTGGTGGACCGGGTGTTCACCCGCATCGGGGCCAGCGACGATTTGGCCTCCGGCCAGTCCACCTTTATGGTGGAGATGACCGAGGTGGCCGCCCTGCTCCAGAACGCCACCCGGCAGTCCCTGCTCATCCTGGACGAGATTGGGCGGGGGACCTCCACCTACGACGGCATGGCCATCGCCCGGGCAGTGCTGGAGCACTGCGCCGACAAAAAGCGCCTGGGGGCCAAGACCCTCTTCGCCACCCACTACCACGAGCTCACCGCCCTGGAGGGGGAGATTCCCGGGGTGAAAAACTACAACATCGCCGCCAAAAAGCGGGGCGGCGACGTGATTTTCCTGCGGAAGATCGTCCGGGGCGGGGCCGACCAGAGCTACGGCGTGGAGGTGGCCAAGCTGGCCGGGGTGCCCGACCGGGTGGTCCGCCGGGCCCGGGAGATTTTAGAGGAGCTGGAGAGCCAGGACTGGCGTCCCGCTCCCGCCGCCTCAGCCCCCGCTGAGGACCAGGTGTCCCTGATGGACCTGGGCGGGGAGACCGTCTTGAAAAAGCTGCGCATGACCGACGTGAACATCCTCTCCCCCATCGAGGCCCTGAACCTGCTGGCCGAGCTGAAGCAGGATTTGAACGGGGGATGAGCCCCGTCCCGCCGCGGCGAAAAGCCTCCTTTTGAAAGGAGGTGCCCCAGTGCGCGCACTGGGGCGGAGGATTGTATTTCGCCGGAGGCGAAATGTACGAAGTAAATCCGTCATTGCAAACCTTGTTTACTTCGTATGTTCGCTTCGCGAACACAATCCTCAGTCAGCCTTACGGCTGACAGCCCCTTTCAAAAGGGGCCTTGCCGCCTGCGGGCGGGACGGGGGTTAATCCCCCAGGGCCTCCAGCATCAGGCGGACGCCGAAGCAGAACCCCTCCCGAAAGAAATGGAAGTCCCGCCAATCCTCCTGTTCGGACTCCAAGTCAAAGAGGCGGTTTATAAAATCGTCCCCGAACATTGTTTGTATTTTATCCCATTCAGCGCAAAGCTTTTTGCCCAATTCCTGTTGCGTTTTGTCTTGTTTCGGGGTAATATCGTATTCTCCATCATATATTTCGCGTAAGATGTTTTTCATTTTGCACCTCCGCATTAGTACCCTTTAAGAGTACTTACGGAGATATTATAGTCCCTTTATAGATGACCTGTCAAGGGGAGTATGCTATGTTTTCAAAAGAACTTTTTGGTCAGCGTATCTTACAGCTGCGCAAACAGCATAACGAGACGCAAAAGGACTTGGCTGAATTGCTGGATGTAGGGAAAGGCCATATCAGCGAGATTGAGCGGGGCAACCGCACCACCACGGCGGAAAAAATCGCCCTGATCTGTGAGCACTACCAGGTATCCTCCGACTATCTTCTGGGCCTGGTGGACGACCCCACAGCCCGTTTAAAACCAAAGAGAAAGTGAGCGTGTCCATGCCAAACATCCAAGTATTAGACCCCCATGTAGCCGACCTGATTGCCGCCGGCGAGGTGGTGGAGCGGCCCGCCTCTGTGGCCAAGGAGCTGATGGAGAACGCCATCGACGCCGGGGCCTCCACCGTGACAGTGGAGATCAGTCACGGCGGGCTCACCTTCCTCCGGGTGACCGACGACGGGAAGGGCATCCCGGCCCCGGAGCTGAAAACCGCCTTTCTCCGCCACGCCACCAGCAAGCTGCGCACCGAATACGACCTGGAGGCCATCGGAACCCTGGGCTTCCGGGGGGAGGCCCTGGCCGCCATCGCCGCCGTCTCCCGCATTGAGGTGCTCACCCGGACGGCGGACGGGGACCTGGGAGCCTCTCTCTCCCTGGAGGGCGGGACCCCCGGCGCGGTGGAGGAGGCGGGCTGTCCCCTGGGCACCACCCTGGTGGTCCGGGACCTGTTTTTCAACACCCCCGCCCGGCTGAAATTCATGAAAAAAGACGCCGCCGAGGGCGCCGCCGTCTTTGCTGTGGTCCAGCGGGTGGCTCTGTCCCACCCGGAGGTCAGCGTAAAATTCATCCGGGACGGCAAGCAGGAGCTGCTTACCCCCGGGGACGGCCAGCTGAAAAGCGCCGCCTACGCCGTGCTGGGCCGGGAGCTGGCCCTGGGCTTCCGGGAGATCAAGGCCTCCGGCGAGGACATGACCGTGACCGGCTTTGTCTCCATGCCCGCCTGCTGCCGGAACAGCCGGAGCTGGCAGTTCTTCTTCGTCAATGGCCGTCAGGTCAAGTCCCCCCTGATGATGGCCGCCATGGAGGAGGCCTATAAGAACCAAAAAATGGTGGGCAAATTCCCCGGCTGCGTCCTCCATTTGCAGACCAAGCTCAACGCTGTGGACGTGAACGTCCACCCCGCCAAGACCGAGGTCAAGTTCGGCGGCGAGCGGGCGGTATTCTCCGCTGTGTACCACGCCGTCCTCTCCGCCCTGGAGGGGGACTCCTCCCACCCCCAGGCGGTGCTGAAGGACATGGAAATTCCCGGGGTGCGAAAGCAGGATACGGTAACGGAAAATCAACTGCGGATCGGCGCGGCCCTTGCCTCTCCCGCCGGGAGAGGCAGCCGCTTTACGGCCGGAGAGGGCCCTCACAGTCAGCCTGCGGCTGGCAGCTCCCCCAGAGGGGGAGCTAAGGCCGCTCTCCCCACCGTGGTCCGGGTCCACGACAGCAGCTATACGCCGCCTCATCCGTCATCGCCTCCGGCGATGCCGCCTTCCCCTTTGGAGGAAGGCAAAGAGGCCGCAGACCCAAAAGCCTTCCCCCTCAGGGGAAGGTGCCCCAGCTCGCAAACCGGGGCGGATGAGGCGCCCCCGCGGCCTCCTTCTTCGAGGGAGGTGCCGCCGCCGCAGGCAGTGACGGAGAAAGCCCCCCCGGACCTCCCCTGGCGGCTGGCCGGTGAGGTTCTCAATACCTACATCATCGTGGAGCGGGGGGAGACGGTCTACTTCATCGACAAGCACGCCGCCCATGAGCGGATGAACTTCGACCGGATGAAGGCGGAGGGCTACGACCCCATGTCGCAGGCGCTTTTGGAGCCGGTGCTGTGCCGGCTGGCGCCCCAGGAGCGGGAGGCGCTGATGGCCCGCCGGGAGCTGCTGGAGGAATTCGGCTTTGAGGTGGACGAGCTGGGGGCCGACCTGGCGGTGCGTCAGGCCCCCTTTGACGTGGATGCCGGGGACATCCCCGGCGCGCTGGAGGAGCTGGCACAAAAGCTGCTCCGGAACGGCTCCGCCGACCCCGCCGCCGCCCGGGACGAGCTGCTCCACACCATGGCCTGCAAGGCGGCCATTAAGGGCGGGTGGCATACCAGTCCCCAGGAGCTGGAGCGGGTGGCCGGGGCCGTCATGTCCGGGCAGGTAAAGTACTGCCCCCACGGCCGGCCCGTAGCCATCGAGCTGAGCAAAAAGGAGCTGGAAAAGCAGTTCAGGCGGGCGTGACGCCCTCCAGCGTCAGCCGGATGCCCAGACGGAAGCCCTCCCGAAAGGCGAGAAATTCCCGGATGTCCTCTCGCTCCGCCTCCAGTTGAAACATCCGGTTGACAAACTCTAGGCCAAGCTTCTCCTGGACCCTGTCCCACTCGGTGAATAGCTTTTGCTCCAATTCCCGCTGTGCTTTGTCCGGCTTTGGGGTAAAATCATAGTTGCCGGTGTATAGATGATAGAGCAGACCTTCCATATGAACACCTCCAGGTATACTTTGCTATTCGCAAAGTATATTATATCCGCTAATAGCAAAGTTGTCAAGGGGGAGTACTATGTTTGACCAAAAATCTTTTGGAACGCGGCTGTTGGAAATCCGGACTGCCAGCGGAGAAAAGCAGCCAGACCTTGCTGAAGTTCTGGATGTGTCCGTTACACAAATTAGCGAAATGGAAAACGGGAAAAAAGGAACTACCTTGCCGAAGCTTACCCTGATCTGCGAGCACTACAACGTCTCCGCCGATTATCTGTTAGGGCTCACCGATGAGCCGAAGCCGTACAAGAGGCGGAAACGCGTGTAGGGCGCGACGACCTCGGCGCGCCGTCCTCCCGAGGTCACCCCGTTCCCCGTGGAGGGCGGGCCGGGTCGTCCCGCCCTACGAAGGAGACCCCCGTCCCCGCCGCGCGGACAAAGGCTCCCTCCCCGAGGGAGCTGTCAGCGAAGCTGACTGAGGGAGTCACCCCCGCAGACCTCCGGAGGACTCCCTCCGACACGGCTTCGCCGCGCCACCTCCCTCGGAGAGGGAGGCTTGCCCTGCGGAGGCCTCTGGCGTTTGAAAATTGAATGAAAAAACCTCCCTGGGGGGCTTGCATATCCGGGCACGCTGTGTTATAATGGCACTTGCCAATAACATAAGTATGTCCATGAGGTATCACAAGGCGAACCCCCGGAGAGCTGTCACTCTCCGGGGGTTCTTTACGCCTACCGTCTTCCGGTGTGTCCGTCAATCCATTTGCTCACACAGGAGCCAATAACATTGGCCAGGACGGACACGATAAGATTAATCAGTATGTCCAAGAGGTCTCACCTCCTTTCCTCTTACACGAGGACAAGGACGAAAGACGGCAAAGCAATCATAGCACATTTCGACAGTATCCGCAAGGAGGCGAGGCAATGCCCCCCAAAATATTAGTCATCACCGGTCCCACGGCGTCGGGGAAGACGGCGCTGGCGGTGGAGCTGGCGAAGCGGCACAACGGTGAGGTGGTGTCGGCGGATTCCATGCAGATCTACCGCCGCATGGACATCGGCACGGCCAAGCCCACCGAGACGGAAAAGCAGGGCGTCCCCCACCATATGCTGGATGTGGCCGAGCCGGAGGAGGACTTCTCGGTGGCCCGGTATGTGGAGATGGCGGCTGACTGCGTGGAGGATGTGCTCTCCCGGGGAAAGCTGCCCATTCTGGCGGGGGGGACGGGGCTGTATATTGACTCCCTGCTGTCGGGCCGGACCTTCGCCGCCTTTGACGGCTCCAGCCCCATCCGGGGGGAGCTGGAGGAGCGGTACGCCCGAGAGGGGGGCCAGGCCCTCCTGAACGAGCTGGCGGGGATCGACCCGGAGACCGCCGCCCGCCTCCACCCCAATGACGGCAAGCGCATTGTCCGGGCCCTGGAGGTCTGGCTGACCACCGGGAAGACCATCACCCGGCACAACGAGGAGACCCGCGCCCTTCCGCCCCGGTACGATGCCCTCACCCTCACCCTGGACTTTGAGCGCCGGGAGGACATGTGGGACCGCATCGACCGCCGGGTGGACCGGATGATGGCGGACGGGCTGGAGGCGGAGGTCCGGGCCCTGCTGGACAGCGGGGTGCCCCGGCGGTGCACCGCCATGCAGGCCATCGGGTATAAGGAGCTGGTCCCTGTCGTATCCGGGGAGCTGGGGGTGGCGGAGGGCGCCGCCCAGATCAAGCTGCGCTCCCGGCAGTACGCCAAGCGCCAGCGCACCTGGTTCCGCCGTAACCCGGAGGCCAAGCGGCTGCTGTGGAGCGCCGCTCCAAATTTTACGGAGGTCCTCCAGCGTTCGACAGCATATTTGGAAGAATTTGGTATATGATATCGGCACTCAGGCGGAAAAACAGACCGCCGTAAAGAAAAAGGAGTGCTACATATGTCAAACAACAGCAACAATTTACAGGAAATTTTCCTCACCCAGGCCCGCCGGGACCGGCGGATGGTCACCATGTTCCTGATGAATGGCTTCCAGATGCGGGGCTACATCACCGGCTTCGACGCCTTTACCGTCGTCCTCACCAGCGACGGAAAGCAGCAGATTATTTACAAGCACGCCATCTCCACCATCGTTCCCGAGCGGCCCGTGCCGCTGACCGGCCAGGAGGAGAGGGACGCGTAGGGGCGCGTAGCCTGCGCCCGCCAATTGCCCGACTGTTGACCCCGGGCCCAGAAAGAGAGAACCCCCATGAAACAAGGAAAACCGGTTATCACCTTTACAATTTTCGCACTGGCCGCCGTGATCGTGATCTATTTCGGCTACTACATATTCAACGCCCTGGACGAGCCATTCCGCACCGCCCAGGTCTACGCCTACACCGCCCACGACAGCGTGGCGGCGGAGGGGCTTGTCATCCGGGAGGCCCAGGTGCTTCCGGCTCAGAACGGCATTCTGGAGGTCACCCGGGCGGAGGGAGAGCGGGTAGGCAAGGGCCAGCAGATCGCCCTGGTCTATCGCGACCGCCAGGCCCAGTCTGACCAGGCTGTCATTGAGGAGCTCCAGATGGAGATTGAGCTTCTGGAGGACGCCGTGGCCCAGACGGGAGACCTGGAGTCCTCCGCCCGGCTGGACGAGGACATTTTGCGGGCGGTGGTGGACCTGCGGGCATCCTACGCCCTGGGGGACTACACCCAGCTGCGGGAGCAGGTGCTGGGGGTGAAGAGCAGCGTACTCAAGCGGGGCTATACGTACGGCGAGGGACTGACCTCCGCCGAGCTGTCGGACCGTCTCCGGGTGCTGAATGAGCAGCTGGCCGTCCTTACCCGCCAGTCCGCCCAGGCTACCACCAGGGTCACCGCCCCGGCCCCCGGGGTGTTCTCCAACCTGGTGGACGGCTATGAGTCCCGCCTTACTCCGGGCACCCTGAACCAGCTTACCCCCGCTCTGCTTCAGGAGCTCATTGAGAGCCCCGCCGGGGAGGACAGCGACTCCATGGGCAAGCTGATTACCTCCAACACCTGGTATTTCGCCGCCAACCTCCCCAAGGAGGCGGCAGACCGGCTGGTTCAGGGACGGAGCGCCACCCTGCGCTTTTCCGGGGAGCTGAACCGGGACGTGGAGATGACGGTGAGCCGTATCGGCTCCACCCAGGAGGGCAGGACCCTGGTGGTCTTCTCCTCCAACCGCTACCTCACCCTCACCACCCTCCTGCGCCACCAGACGGCGGAGCTGATTTTTGAGAGCTTCTCCGGCCTGCGCATTCCCAAGGAGGCCCTGCGCCTGGAGGAATTTACCGTGCAGGACCCCAACGCCTCCTCCGGCGCGCCGCCGGCCACGGTGAGCAAGATCGGGGTATACGCCCTGGTCAACGGCCGGGCCGAGTTCCGGGAGGCGGAGATCGTTACCGAGGGCAGCGACTTCTATGTGGTCCGCCCGGCGGGCTCGGATAAAAAACTCCTCCGGGCGGGGGACTCGGTCATCATCCACGGCACCAACCTTCAGGACGGAATGCTGGTGGAGGGCTAGAGAGGACGGCGTCTCAAGCAAGCGGTTTGATTTCTATAGAGAAAGAAGAGATATTATGGATCTGTCCCAAAATGTCAAAGCTGTGGAGGAAAAAATCGCCGCCGCCGCCCGGGCGGCGGGTCGGGACCCGGGAGAGATCGCCCTGTGCGCCGCCACCAAGGTGCAGACGGACGACACCATCCGCGCCGCTATTGCCGCCGGCATCCGCCTGTGCGGGGAGAACCGGGTGCAGGAGCTCACCGCCCATTTGGAGGCCAACGCCTACGCCGGCGCGGATGTCCACTTCATCGGCCACCTCCAGACCAACAAGGTCAGGCAGGTGGTGGGGCGGGTGTCTTTGATTCACTCGGTGGACTCAGCCCGCCTCCTCCAGGCCATCGAGACCCAGGCGGACAAGCTTGGCCTGCGGCAGGATATCCTCCTGGAGGTGAACGTGGCCGGGGAGGCCAGCAAGGGGGGCGTCTCCCCCGAGGAGCTGCCCCGGCTGGCGGAACTGGCCCTGGCCTGCCCTCATATTCGTCTGCGGGGATTGATGGCAATCCCGCCTGTATCAACGGTTTCTGGCGCAAACAGGAAATATTTTTCTCAAATTCGAAATCTTTTTGTTGACATAATGAGCAAAATGTCGGATAATCAATATAATATGGACTGTCTGTCAATGGGCATGAGCGCCGACTATGAGGACGCTGTCGCCGAGGGTGCTACCCTGGTCCGAGTAGGCACCGCCCTTTTTGGTCCGCGGCCCCCTATGAGCCCCGCCCAATAATGGCCATTATATATGCAGTAACCATGTACTTCGGAGAAAAGAGGATTAACGAATGGGAATTTTTGATGAATTTAAGCGGCTGGCTCACCCGTATGAGGACGAGGACGATGACGGCTATGATGATTTCGACATCTCCCCCCGTCCGGTAGAGCGCCGGGAGCGGGAGCGCCCTGAGCGGGGCGACCGGGACCGGGGGGGCCGGGAGTCCGGCTATGGCGGCGGCTACGGGGGCGGTTACTCCGCCCCCGCCCCCGAGGAGGACCGGCGGTCCAACAAGGTGGTCAACATCCGGGCAGCGACCCAGCTCCAGGTGGTGCTGGTCAAGCCCGAGCGGTTTGAGGACGCCTCCTCCATCGCCGACCACCTGCGGGAGAAGCGCACCGTGGTCCTCAACCTGGAGTCCACCAACGGCGAGATCGCCCGCCGCCTGCTGGACTTCCTGGCCGGGGTGTCCTACGCCCAGGAGGGCAAGATCAAAAAGGTGGCCATCTCCACCTACATCATCACGCCCTACAACGTGGACATCCTGGGCGACCTCATCGACGAGCTGGAGAACAACGGACTGTATTTCTAAAGAGGAATATTACCTATGGGACTGAAATTGCCTTGCGTTTTGCTCCTCACAGCCGCCCTGCTGGCCGGCTGCGCTGGAGCGCCCACCGAGAGCGGCAGTCAGCCCGCTCCAGATCAGTCCCCGCCGCCCCCGGCTCAGTCCGCCGCCGCCTCGGGGCCGGACGCCCCCGTGGAGTCTTTTCTGGTGGACGACCCGGATTCCCCCTACCCTATGGCGGTGGAGAGCTGGACCCTGGACATGGACGGCGACGGCGAGGACGAGCTGGTGGAGCTGCGGGCGGAGAAAGCCTACTTCGGCAACGAATCCGAGCCGGAGAAGCTGTTCGAGGGGATTAACGGGATACGCCCCTACACCTTGGTGGTGACGAAGGGGGAGACTGTCTATGAGCTGCCCCTGGGCTGGGAGGACAGCGGCGACTATATCTCGAACCCTTATTACTTTTCTCCAGAGGACTCGGAGCGCACCGGAGCCTGCTGGACCACGGACCGGTCCGGGAACTCAGTGCTGGCCCTGTGGTTTGACACCATTTCCGCCGGGGGCGCGGGGCGGATTGAGGTCTACGCCGCCGCGTTCCAGGGGAATGAGCCCGTCCTTCTGCCCGTCCCGGAGTACGGGGTCGAAGCCGTGCTGGACGAGGAGACCATGCTGACCCAGGTCACCGTCCCGGAGACGGGATACACCGAGACGCTGGACCTGAACCGGTGGCTGACAAATTACGATAAGCAGATGAAGGAGTGGAACCCGGACGCCACCCCCGGGCCTATCTACAGCGAGGACGGGACCTTGGAATGGCCCGCCGCTCCCGGCCAGATCGACGACTTCCACTACGCGGAGTCAGCCGAGGAGGGGATCGTCCTGCGGCAGTATCTCTACGGCACCGCCCACATGGACGGTATGGGGGATTTGGTGACTACTCTGAGCTGGGAGGGCGGCCAGCCTGTCGTGCTGAAACAGGAATTTGAATGGTATTATTAAGGAAAGATAGAGTGGGGAGGTTTTGCGATGCTCACGCCACAGGAGGTATCCGAACGCGCCTTTCAGAAGGCCAACTTCGGCGGCTATAATATGGCCCAGGTGGATGAATTTCTGGATATTCTTACCGGGGACTACTCCGCGCTGTACAACGAGAACGCGGTACTGAAAAACAAGATGAAGGTGCTGGTGGACAAGGTGGAGGAGTACCGCTCCACCGAGGAGGCCATGCGCAAGGCCCTGATGGCCGCCCAGCGGATGGCTGACGACCTGGTGAAGGAGGCCGAGCGGAAGAAGGCGGATATGCTGGCTCAGGTGGAGCGGGAGTCCCAGGAGCGGGTTGCCGCCATTGAACAGGACATCCAGGCGGAGGAGTACCGCCTGAAGCAGGCCCAGCAGGAGACCGCCTCTTTCGTGGAGCAGGTCCGTGCCCTACACGCCAAGGAGGCGGAGTACCTCGCCCGCCTGGAGGACCTCTACCCTCCCGAGACCAAGCCCCACCAGGAGTCGCTGGACGAGAAAGCGTCTGAGATTGATGACAATGTTCAGCGCCTGCTTGCCCAGGCAATGGAGGCCGCCACCGCTGAAAATATGCGCAGCCGGGCGGAGGAGGAGGAAAAGGACCTGTCCGACACCGCTGAGTTCACCCCCGGCGCGGTCCCCGAGGAGGACTATGACCAGGAGGGCGCCCAGGCCTATGAGGAGGACCGGGAGGATGGCGGCGAGGGCCGGCGCTCCGGCGGAGGCCGCATTGACTTCGGCTCCCTCCAGTTTGGCCGGGACTATGAGATTACCTGACGGCCTCCTGCGTGGTGTTTTCTCACTGCTCCGCATAGAATGAGATAGAAACAGTATGCCTGGAAATGGCTTTCAATGGAGTTTTCCAGCCATGACAGCTTATGTGGAGGTATTACGAAATGTATATGAACGCAGAAACAAAGGCTTCGCTGGAACGCATTTTGGGCAAGTCTCTTGAAGAGATTTCGGCAATGGATTTTGACGAAGAAGTTCGTTTTGTGGAGGAAAAAACGAAGAAGAAGCTAACTTTTTCAAAAATTGTGGACCCCCGCATCAATGGGCGGGGAAATCCCCTTCTGGTTCGCAGAAGGGTTATGACCATGCAGGACGTAGATAAAAAAATGTCGGAGTTGAAATAATTGGATACGAAAATCAAGACGGACAGCTCTTTTTTGACTCAGTACAAGCAGGATCTTGATGAGATATTTAGAGCGTATCTGGAGGATATCAATCCATTTATTGTTCTGTTCGAGGCTCAGCGGAATGAATTTCCCTTGGAGCTCCAAAACGAGATCCGAGCGATGTATGGTCATCTGGCCCGCGCCGCCATTGCGGAAACACCGGAACAGGCGGAGAGAAATATTCAAAAAATCAAATCCCACACCAAACGGGCCCTGCTGGACTGTTTCAAATACAGCTGTGTTATTTTTTCTGACAGCTATACGGACTTCTTCAAGCGCTATGAAGGCGTAGACCTCTCTTATCTTGAAGATGGGCGGTTCCTGCCCGAGATTCACGCCCATTATAACAAAGCGAAGGATGCTTATTTTGAGGCAAAACAGGCGGAAACCTCCAATATATCGGAGGAATCGTTGTTCAATTTATTCCAAAAGGCATACAACCTATTTGCCTCCTTGGCCGAAAGGCTCAATTCGGTGGAGCACAGTGCCGTTTTTCTAAAGCATAAAGCAACGCGGCGGGACCGCCTTGCGGTTGCCTCTTTTATCATTGGCGCTGTGGGAATTGCCGTTACCATTGTTGCGGCGGCGATGACCCTTCTCTAATTGTTGAATTTCGCTGAACCAACACCCCTCCCCCATCCGGGGGCAGGGGCCTTTCGGCGTTGCCCGAAACCGGTGTATTTTCCAAAAATGAGGTGTTTATCATGAAGCTGCTCACCGCCGCCCTGAGCCGCCTGCCTGAATTTGAAGAGCTCCTTGCCGCCCTGGAGGGGGGGCGCTCCCCCGCGGCCCTGTCCGGGGCGGCGGCCATCCATCGGGTCCACGCCGCCGCCTATATCGGCCTGACCACCGGCCGGCCCGTGGTGGTGGTGTGTGCCGACGAGGGGGAGGGGCAGAGGCTGGCCCGGGACCTGGGAGCCTTTACCGGGGCGCCCGTCCCGGTGTTGGGCCCCAGGGATTTCACCTTTCACAACGCCGCCGCCCTCTCCCGCCAGTGGGAGCACCGGCGGCTGGCCCTGATGACGGGGCTGGCCCAGGGGAAGCACCCCTTCCTGGTGGCCACGGTGGAGGGCCTCCTCCAGCGGACCGTGCCCCCTCAGACGCTGGAGGGCTGCTGTCGGGAGCTGAAAACCGGCGGCTCCTACGACCTGAACCAGCTGGCCGGGGACCTGTCCGCTGCCGGGTATGTCCGGTGCGAGCAGGTGGAGGGCGTGGGTCAGTTTGCCCTGCGGGGGGGCATTTTGGACGTGTTCGCCCCCGGTATGGAGCAGCCCGTCCGGGCGGAGTTCTTCGGGGACGAGGTGGACGCCATGGGCCTCTTCGACCCGGCCACCCAGCGCCGCACCGAGAACATCGAGACCGCCCTCCTCCTCCCCGCCGCCGAGGTCCTGCCCCGGCTGGCCCCCGGCGGGGCGGCGGGACTGAGCAAAAAGCTGTTCAAGCTGGCGGCCAAGGCCCTGCAAAACGGAAATAAGGAGCTGGCCGCCACCCTGGAGCAGGACAGCGAGGCTATCGCTCAGGGCCGCGTATTCCCCGCCATTGACCGCTACCTCCCCCTCATCTACCCGGAGCTGGCCACGGCGGCGGACTATCTGCCCCCGGACGCCTGCGTAATTTTTGACCAGGTCCCCCGGGCGGCTGACCGGGCAAAATCCTACCAGTGGCAGCTGGAGGAGGACGGAAAAACCCTTCTGGAGCAGGGGGAGCTGGACCCCTCCTGCACCGAGCTGGCCCGGACCTTCCCCCAGCTCCTCAGCCGTCTGGAGGATTTCCCCCTGGTCTATCTGGACTCCTTCACCACCGCCAGCTACCCCCTCCCCCCCAGGGAGCTGCTGTCCGTCACCGCCAAGCAGCTGCCCCCCTTCCTGGCCAGCCTGGAGACGGCGGTACAGGACCTGGCCCACTACCAGAACAGCGGCTTCGCCGCTCTGGTGCTGGTGTCCGGGGAGCAGCGGGCCATCGACCTCCAGACCCTCCTCCGGGAGCAGAAGATCAAGTCCGCCGTGGACTGCCACATGAAGTCCCTGCCCCAGCCGGGACAGGTGGTCATCACTCTGGGGGGGCTGTCCAGCGGGTTTGAGTATCCGGAGATGAAGCTGGCCGTCCTCACCGAGGGGGAGAAGGCCACCCCCAAAAAGCCCCGGCCCCGGAAGGAGGCCACCAACCGGCAGAAGCTGAAGTCCTATGCCGACCTCTCCCCCGGCGACCTGGTGGTCCATGAGCACCACGGGGTGGGCCGGTTTGCCGGAATGGTGAAGATGCCGGTGGACGGCATTGAGAAGGACTATGTCAAAATCGCTTACGCCGGCAGCGACGTGCTCTACGTCCCCGCCACCCAGCTGGACCTGGTGAGCAAGTACATCGGCGGCGGCGAGGACGCCAACGAGACCCGAAAGCTGAACCGCCTGGGGGGCCAGGAGTGGGAAAAGGCCAAGCGCAAGGCCAAAAAGGCGGTGCAGGACCTGGCCAAGGGCCTCATTCAGCTCTACGCCCAGCGCCAGCGCCAGCCGGGCTACGCCTTCTCCCCCGACTCCCCCTGGCAGCGGGAGTTTGAGGAGCAGTTTGAATACACCGAGACCGACGACCAGCTGCGGTGCATCGGGGAGATCAAGACCGACATGGAGCGGCCCACCCCCATGGACCGGCTGCTGTGCGGCGACGTGGGCTACGGCAAGACGGAGGTGGCCTTCCGGGCTATGATGAAGTGCGTGCTGGACGGCAAGCAGACCGCCATCCTGGTGCCCACCACCGTCCTGGCCCGGCAGCACTACCTCAGCGCCCTGCGCCGGTTCCAGAAATACCCGGTGAATATCGACGTGGTGTCCCGCTTCCGTACCCCCGCCCAGATGAAGGAGACCCTGCGCAGGGTGGAGGCGGGTCAGGTGGATATCCTCATCGGCACCCACCGCCTGTTCAACAAGGATGTCCGCTTTAAGGACCTGGGCCTGCTGGTGGTGGACGAGGAACAGCGCTTCGGCGTCCAGCACAAGGAGAAGCTGAAGGAGACCTTCAAGCAGGTGGATGTGCTCACCCTGTCCGCCACCCCCATCCCCCGGACGCTGAATATGGCCCTCAGCGGCATTCGGGACATGTCCACCCTGGAGGAGCCCCCCACCGGCCGCCAGCCGGTGCAGACCTATGTGCTGGAGCACGACTGGAACCTCCTGGCCGACGCCATGCGCCGGGAGCTGGAGCGGGGCGGCCAGGTGTTTTACCTCCACAACCGGGTGGAGACCATCGACCGCACCGCCGCCCGCATCCAGTTGCTTCTGGGGGAGGACGCCGCCGTGGGGGTGGCCCATGGCCGGATGACCCAGGAGGCCATCGACGACGTGATGGCCCGGATGACCGACGGGGAGCTGAACGTTTTGGTCTGCACCACCATCATCGAGACGGGCATCGACCTGCCCAACGCCAACACCCTTATCATGGAGGACGCCGACCGGCTGGGCCTGGCCCAGCTCCACCAGATCCGGGGCCGGGTGGGCCGCTCCAGCCGGCGGGCCTTCGCCTATCTCACCTACCGGAAGGGCAAGGTGCTGTCCGAGGTGGCGTCAAAGCGGATGGAGGCCATCCGGGAGTTCGCCGAGTTCGGCTCCGGCTTTAAAATCGCCATGCGGGACCTGGAGATCCGGGGGGCTGGCAACGTGCTGGGGCCGGAACAGAGCGGATTTCTGCTGTCGGTGGGCTACGACATGTATTTAAAGCTGCTGGAGGAGGCCGTTCTGCTGGAGCAGGGCCAGCCCCTGCCCACCCGCACCGAGTGCGCCGCCAATTTAAGCGTGGCCGCCTCCATCCCGGACAAGTACATTCCCTCTCCGGAGCAGCGGATGGACCTGTACCGCCGTATCGCCGCGGTGCAGAGCGAGGAGGAGGCCGACGAGCTGGTGGATGAGCTCATCGACCGCTACGGCGAGCCCCCCCGGCCGGTGAACAACCTGATCTCGGTGGCCCTCCTCCGCTCCGACGCCGCCCGGCTCCGTATCTCCGACATCGCCCAGAAGGACGGAAAGCTCCTCTTCACCCTGGAGGAATTCCGCCTGGAGCCTTTCTCCATCCTGTGCGCCCAGGACGGCTATCAAAAGCGCCTGATCCTCATGCCCGGCGACACCCCGCGCTTCTCCCTCCGCCTGGCTAAAAACGAGGACCCCCTCCGGGCCGCCCGCAAGGTGGTGGAGGATTATGGCAAGGCGCTGGAGACAGAATGACATAAACAGGAACCGGCCGCCCCACAGACGGCCGGTTTTCTTTGGAAAGAAAAAGCGAGATAGGGAAAATCTTACGACAGTTGTGTGACTGGAAAAAGGTAACCATAGTAGAAGCAGAGATATGTCCTGATCACGTCCACATATTGTTGGAGATACCGCCCAAGGTAGCGGTTTCGAGTTTTATGGGATTTTTGAAGGGGAAAAATTCGCTGATGATTTACGAAAAATATCCCGAGTTGAAGTACAAATATCGAAACCGCGAGTTTTGGTGCAAAGGGTATTATGTGGATACAGTGGGAAAGAACGCAAAAAAGATAGAGGAATATGGCCCTCCGTAAAATCTTGTGTAAGCGAGATTCGACAAAGTCAAGTATGGAGC
>CANSDP010000041.1 GCA_947645675.1 uncultured Bacillota bacterium | reverse complement strand
CTCTTTTATTCTGTCAGAGTTTGTCGTTTACACGGATTTTTATGGGGTCTCTGGCCTGCGGCCCTCTTGTGGCACCCGCAGAAACCGTACACCCGCTTCGCGTCTGTATGGTTTCTGCGGGTCAGATAACAGCCACGATAACCCCTGCTGCTATTTGACCTCTCTGCTTCTCCCTTCCCGCCCTTTCCATTCCCTTCCGGCGGCTTTGCCGCTCGTTCCCCAAGGATAGGAAAGGAATGGGTAATTGATAAATCTTTACTTGATTTTGCCTTTAGTTATTTATATCTATATTTTATTGCGTTGGATTATCCGACGTCGGTTTTTCCGTTGTCGGATTATCCGACAACGGAAATGCCAACAAC
The DNA here is from genome assembly GCA_947645675.1 of uncultured Bacillota bacterium. GTDB lineage: Bacteria > Bacillota > Clostridia > Oscillospirales > Oscillospiraceae > Lawsonibacter. The sequence goes on along the minus strand of CANSDP010000041.1, from coordinate 17,298 downwards.
GCAAAAAGGGCAAGGCACGTCTATCTGTGCCTTGCCCTTTATCATCCATATCGTACCGAGGCGGGTGTTATCGTCCAGACCTCAAAAGTAGTAAACAGGTAGTACACTTGTGGGGGCATCTGCGCCTTCATGCGAAGTCCCCTCTTGAACAGGATATAAATGCCGTCGTAGTACCGGGAAAAATGCGAGTCACCCTTCTTATCACTGTCGCTGACACTGCGTTTAGTCCTGAGACTATAGCAGTATTCAAAAATACTGACAATAGGATGCTGAGTTTACTTTTGTTTCCACCCCCCTCCGGGGGTGGAAACAGTGGTAGCAATTCTGAAGAGCGCTATAGTCCGTGACAGTATGCGGCTAAAATAGCAAAAATCCCGTCTCCGGCTGGAGACGGGATTTTTGGTAAGCGTTACTTGCTGTAGTCGTAGAAGCCCTTGCCGGTCTTACGGCCCAGCAGGCCGCCCCGGACCATCTTGCGGATGAGCAGGGAGCAGCGGTACTTGGAGTCGCCGGTCTCGTTGTACAGGGTATCCATAATGGCCTGGCACACGTCCAGACCCACCAGGTCGCCCAGGGCCAGGGGGCCCATGGGGTGGTTGGCGCCCAGCTTCATGGCGGTGTCGATGCCCTCGGCGGAGGCCACGCCGGTGTACAGCAGGTCGGCGGCCTCGTTAATCATGGGGATGAGGATCTTGTTGACCACAAACCCGGGGGCCTCGGCCACCTCGACGGGCTCCTTGCCGATCTCCTTGGACAGGTTGAAGATAAAGTCGAAGGTCTCCTGGTCGGTGTTGGCCCCGCGGATGACCTCAACCAGCTTCATGTTGGGCACGGGGTTGAAGAAGTGCATCCCGATCACGGGGTGCTTCAGGCCCAGGGCCATCTCGGTGATGGACAGGGAGGAGGTGTTGGAGGCAAAGATGGTGCCCTCCTTGCACATGGCGTCCAGCTCATTGAGCAGCTCCTTCTTGGTAGCCATGTCCTCCTTCACACACTCGATGATCAGATCGGCGTCGGCGGCGGCGGACTTCTCCTCCACCAGCACGTTGGCCATCAGGGCGTCCTTGGCGGCCTGGTCCATCTTGCCCTTGTCCACCCGCTTCTGGAGGGATTTGTCCAGATTGTCCTTGTGCCGCTGGGCGGAAGCCACGCTGCTGGCGTACATCAGGGCGGTGTGGCCCTTGGCCGCAAAGACCTGGGCAATGCCGCTGCCCATGGTGCCGGCGCCGAAAATCGCTACTTTCATAACTGTGTTCCTCCTAAAATAAATATTGCCGGAGCGCTCCGGCGGGATTGGCCGGTGTCCCGGCCCCGCTCTCTTGCACATTAGTATAACTGGTTTTCTCCAAAAGCGCAAGAGGGGGCGGGGAATTTTTTGGAGGAGCTAATCCTCAAACAGCTCGGCCAGCTCCGCCGCCTCGGCGGCGGTGAGGTAGGCGGCCCCGGTGATTGTGCCGCCGGCGTCCCGGAGGATTTTCACGTTCACCGTCCCCGCCGGGTTCTGGTTCAGGGTATAGACCGACTTGTTTGGCCGCTGGTCCAGGAAGATCTTCACCAGCTGGCCTTGGTAGTAGTAGTCCTTTCCGTCCATGGTGACCCCCACCGACTGGTACTCCGCGATCTGCTTGGCCTCCTGCTCCTTCTCCCACTCCTCGTCCCATTTATCTACCCAATCCCAATCATCGTCTTTTTTGTCCGTCTTGTCTGCCTGGCTGCTGATGGGGGCTGAATCTTGTTTTTCCTCGTTTCTAGAGGGAAAGTCCTCTCCGTCAGAAAACGCGGCCCGTTCCAGGCTTCCATAGCTCCGCCGCGCTCCCTCCTGCTCGTAGGGGAAGTACAGGTCGACGGTCAGCTCGTTCTGGTCGTTGTCGGTGTGGGCCCAGAGGGTGTAGCAGTCGATCCGCTTCCCGGCGTCGCATTTCTCCTCGTTGGGAATCAGGGAGGTAATCCGCCAGCCGGCTTCGGGCTCCATCGTTTCATTCAGCCATTTCAGGGACTGAAAGTAGATGGGCATAGGCAGCTCCTCGGCGCTGCTCGAGTCGTAATAAAAGGTCTCGTTGTGGTCCAGCTGCCACATGGAAGCAGGGCCGTCCGCCTTGCCCCACGCAAAATCCGGGTTGACGGTGTACACGTCCAGCCCGCCGGGGGCCAGCAGGGCCAGGTGATTGTCCCAATAGGCCTCGTACTCGCTGAAGGCCGCCAGGGAGGCTCCGGGAGGCTCATGTCCGTAGCGGGCGTCCCCCTCTACGGGCCACTCCCAGGCCATGAACTCCCCGTCGAAGCGGATTACCCCCGCCTGACCGTCAAGCTGGCCGTTTTCCTGGCCGTTGAAGGTGTACAGCAGACGGAATAATCCATCATCGCCCCGGAAGGTGACCACCTGGGGGACGCCGGCGTGGCAGGAGCGCTGGAATATCGCGTGGGGCACCTCCCCGGTCTCCTTGTCCATGATGCCCAAAATCAGGGTGTTCTCCAGGTGGTCCTCCACAAAGACCGCCCCCAGAACCCAGCCGTCCTTCTGTACATAGTCCATCAGCTGGGCGGTGGGGGTCTGGAACTTGTAGCCGTTCACCCGCTCCGCGGTCCGGAACAGGGTCTCCAGCAGCTTCAGCTCTTCCCCGCTCAGGTTCGGGTCTTTCCGCAAGTAGGTGACCCAGGCAGGCTCATGCTCCGTCAGGTCCAGGGAGACATCGGGCGTCTGGGAATCGTTCAGCCGGTCGGGGGCGCTCTCGTTTACCTCAGCCACCTGACAGGACACCAGATTGCCGCAGAAGATACACATGGCAAAGACCAGGGCCAGAAACAGCGCCGGGGGCCGCTTCTTGGGGCCGGAGAAGATATTGCGCAGTCGGATTTCCGTCTCCCTGACCGACCCGGACAAGGGGGTGGAAAAGGGTGTGCGGGGAGTTTTGTTGTTCATAAATGTGCTCCTTTCTGTTTCACACAAAGCTGTCCATCTGTACCGCCAGGCCCAGCTTACACACGCCGTCCTCAAAGATCACGGGGAATCTGACGCTGGCCAGATATTCCAGGGTCATGCAGGAGAAATCCAGCTCCAGATCACAGAAAATCTGGCCGTCTTTTTCCTCAAACCGAACCTGGCTGCCCACCTCCACGGTCCCCTTAAAGGGCTCCGCCAGCTGGGTCAGGTCCACGTCCAGCTCCTTTTCTCCGCTGACGAGGCGGGCGGTTTTCCCGTCGGGGCTGACGGTGATCTCCAGGGGGAGAGAGGAGTAATCCGGGGTGATGTAGCACATATTGAAATAATCCAGATCAATCACATACAGGCTTTCCACATAGCACCCGGTCCCACTGCCCCAGGCCAGAGCGAGGGCCGCCTCGGGATCGGTATCGCCCTCTTCGCCGTCGAGGTCGCCGGCATAGAACAGCGGGGCGGAGCCGTAATGGGCGTTTGTATACCAGGCGAGGTCGCCGTAGTAGGCGAAGCTGCCCCGGCGTATCACAATGCCTCTCTTCTCCAGGGCGTACAGGTCGGGGCTGGCTCCCGGCTCAATGTCGGGCATACTGCTTGGGACCACCACAAAGTAGATGGTAACGTCCTCTGCCTCGTCATAGGCTACCGGCAGGAGCATATCGTGCCAGTAGTCCTGCCGTCTGGCCCGGTGGGGGTCCACCGCCTGACGGGGCAGCTGCTCCGCCACGTCAGGCGGGATATCCTCCAGCAGGGCGGTCTCCTCCCGGGTAAACCCGGCGTAGGGCTCGTCCACCAGACAAACCGGTTGAATGGTGTTGGACAGCTCCACCGGGGCCCAGGCCTGAGACGGCCCCGCTTCAATCCGGTTTACATTTTCCTCTGGCTGAGAGGCCGCCGGAGGCTCGGAGCCGCTGGCGGCGGGATCAGGCGTCTCCCGCTCCGCCTCGGCCACCTGACAGGACACCAGGTTGCCGCAGAAAATACACATCGCAAAGACCAAAGCCAAAAACAGCGCCGGAGGCCGCTTCTTGGGCCCGGAGAAGATGTTTTTCAAACGAAGCTCTACTTCCCTCGCTGAGCCGGACAGGGGCGTGGAAAAGGGTGTGCGGGGAATTTTCTCTTTCATAGCGATTTCCTTTCTGTCTGTCAATCATCGGTGAAAAATCCGATGCCGCTGGCCGGGTTGTACAGGTCCCAGCAGCCCAGGGGCTCGCCGCCGCTGATATCGGGTCGGAGGAGGCACCAGTCCCAGAGGCTCTGTGCTCCATACAGCTCGGCGCCCGGCTTGTCGCCCCTGGCCTGGGGGGAGTAGAGGATAAACCGCGCCCCGGGTTTCAGAGCGTTTCCGTCCCCGTCGGTGAAGCCGTTGGGCTGGCTGGAGATTTTGTGGAAGCCGCCCTCGTCCCACTCCTTGCCTACAGGGTATTTGGTGTCCAGTACCAGCTCCTTCAGGGTGAGGGACCAGGAGTGTTCGGTGAGCTGGACGAAATCCCCCAGCTTTCCGTGGAACTGGCAGACATACTGGATAGGGCCGTCGGAGTCGTGGTAGTCCGCCGTGAAGGTACCGTCGGGGTTCAGGTCCAGGCCGGTACACCAGGCTCCCGCCCCGCTGAGGAAGATCATCTCCAGGGGCTGGTCAAAGGGCAGGGTATCCACCGCTCCTATGGGCTCGGGCGCGGGGTAGGCGGCGGTCATGGCCGCCTGGTAGTCTCTTAGATTTTCCTCCAGCGATCTCGACGGGTCCCGTGTGAAGATCTCCGGGAACTGGTCCAGCCAGGGAAGGGACAGCTCCGGCTCCTCCGCCACCAGCTCCCCGTCCACGGCGGACAGCCGCCAGCAGTGATCGTACAACTCGTTGAGCTCCTCGGCGTATGCGGCGATGGCCGCCGGGGCGAAGCCAGTGTGGAAGGGGGCGTTGAAGTTGAGGTCGAAGCTGACGCTGTTGGACTTTATGACCTCCTCAAACTCCCCGGAAAAGTCGCTGATGCTGTAGTCGTAGAAGTAGGACCCGGGGTAGTCGTTGTATGCATGGCAGCGCAGGATGTGGTCCGGCCCGCCCAGGGGGTAGCTGTATATGCAGACCCCCGGCTGCTCCCAGCCGATGAGCTCTCCATCCTCATAGAACCGCACCTCGTCCCGGCCGTACTCGCTCTCCAGGCGGACCTCCTCCGGGATGCCGTTCTGGTTCAGGTCGAAGCTCAGCTCCGAGGCGGGCAGATATTCGGGCTCCTCTTGCTCCGACGGAGACATGCTCCCGGGCCAGGCGATGAACCATGTGCCGTCCTCCTCCCGGCTGTCGTCCGCGCTGAGGGCCAGTCTCCCCACTGAGACCGGCTCACCCTGGTCCGGATAGCCGCCCAGATACTCCCATTGGCTGACCTGGAGCTGTCCATCCTCCAGGGACAGAGTATAGTCATATTCCCCCCGATCCCACAGGAGGTACCGCTGTCCGGCAGCGTAGTCGTACACCTCAATGTGGTCGTCTATGATCCCGGAGCCGAAGCTGACCGTGGCGCAGAGCTCCCGTTTGCCGTCGCCGTTGAGGTCGCAGAGGAACACATTCCAGACCGGCATCCCGCCAATCAGGGCGGTTTCGCCTGTTTCGTCCCCGGCGGTGACGCCGTAGGGCGTCCAGCGGAAGGTGACGCCGGGATATTCCTCCATCTGGAGCTCGACGCTCTCGTCCCAGGGCATTTCCCCAGTGCTGGAATAGTCCACCCACGCCTCCGCCTCCGGGGCGGCCCCCTTCACCTGGCAGGACACCAGATTTCCGCAGAAGATACACATGGCAAAGACCAGCGCCAAAAACAGCGCCGGGGGCCGCTTCTTGGGTCCGGAGAAGATATTTTTCAAACGCAGCTCCACCTCCCTCGCCGACCCGGACAGGGGCGTGGAAAAAGGCGTGCGGGGCATATTGTTCTTGTTCATGGAGGCACATCCTTTCCTATGAAGGCAATTCTTAACATGCTGAGGCCATTTTTGTAGGGGCGGGTATTACCCGCCCGCCTTTTATCGTAAGACCGTCTGGCAACCCGCGGGCGGATGATATCCGCCCCTACAAACGGGAAGCCTCGCAGCCTCTGTAGGGCGGGACGACCCGGCCCGCCGCCCCTCGTGGAGCGTCGCACCAAGGTCACCGCCCCTTGTGAAACGGCGCGCCGGGGTCGTCGCGCCCTACATGCCGTCCTTCCCCTGCAGGCGCGCCACCGCGTCCAGGATGGTCTGTCCGTAGGCGGCGAAGTCGGATTTTGGGAGGGAGCGCAGGGCGTCCTCGTCGCAGGCCAGCTCAATGTCCCGCTCCACCAGGCGCACCATATACCACATGAGGGGGTTGAACCAGTGCAGAGCGTTGACCCACAGCGCCAGAGTCTTGAGCCACACGTCCCGGCGGCGGTAGTGGGTGAGCTCATGGAGCAGGGAGAAGCCCAAAGTCTCACCGGACACCCCCTCCTGGGGCAGGAGGATGGCGGGCCGGAGCAGTCCGGCCAGCATGGGGGCCTTCAGGCCCTGACACACCAGCAGCCGGGGCCGCCGGTCCAGGCCCAGCCTGTCCCCCAGCTGGTTAAAGGCGGCGATGGCCTCCCCGCCGGTCACCGGAGCGGCCCACCGCTTCAGCCAGCGCAGGAATCGGAGGTGGGCCGCGCCCGTCCGCACCAGAAATGCCGCCGCCCCCAGCAGCCACACCCCCAGGGCAATCTGAGCGGAGCTGAGGCTTGGCCTCCGCGCAGGAGCGGGAGGCTGGTAATCCGGGCAGGAGGGGGCCTCCGGGGCGCTGACAGAGGGGGTCGGCTCCGGGATGGGCGCAGGCCCTGGAGCGTCCCCCGGAAAGACGGGAGCAGGGGGAACCGCCGCGGCCGGAGGGAGGTCCATCTGAATGGGGGCCCGGCGCTCGGACTGAGGCATCAGGGGCAGGGGGACGGCCAGCCGGAGACAGAGGGCCAGCCAGGCCCAGCACCGCCATTTGGACCCGTAGCGCCCCCAGGTGGTGCGTCCAGCCAGCGCCAGAAGGACGGCGGCGGCGGAGCCCCCCAGCGTCAGGCCGCCCAGGGTGAGAAGGCTCATGTGCTCCGCCCTCCGCTCAGCTGGTCCAGAAGGTCCTGCAGGTCCTCCAGTTCCTCCCGGCCCATCCCCTCCCGGCCCATCCCCTCCCGGGCCAGAGCGGCCACAAAATTCCTTGGGGAGCCGTACAGCCGGTCCAGCACCGAGCGGCTGTCGAAAGCTTGGTAGGCCTCCCGGTCCACCAGAGGGGTGTACAGATTGCTCTTCCCCTCCCGGCGCACAGAGACAAAGCCCTTGTCCGCCAGACGGGCGAGGTAGGTATTGATGGTGTTGGCCGCCCAGCCAAAGGGGGCCAGCCGGTCCTCCAGCACCGACCGGGGGGTGTCCGCCCCGGTGTCCCACAGCGCCTTCATGACCTCCAGCTCAGTATCAGGCAGTCTCTTCATTGCAGCACATCCACTTCGTTTGTAGTTGTATATTATACTACACTTGTCGTAGATCGGAGTCAAGTTACAAAGCAGTTACAAAATATCCCTTTTAAACGGGAAAAACGGAGGTTTCTTTTTGTTGACTTTCAACAAAGAATGTCGTATACTGGGACAGAATATGGGACAGCCAGCTGGCTGTCGGACGCAAAAATAAAAGGACAGAGGGGATACGATATGAATAAAAAACGTTGGGGAACACTACTGCTTGCCGGACTGCTGATGGTCCCGCTGGCCTCCTGCGGCGGAGGCGGTAAGTCCTCGGCCTCCTCCAGCGAACCGGGCAGCGCCTCCCTGCCGGAGGGGCCCAGCGTCTCGGTCATCGCTCCGGTGGAGGACCCGGAGCCCATCCACGTCAACCCGCTCACCGGCGAGGAGGCGGACGAGGGGTTCAGCGCCAAGCGGCCCTTCGCCGTGATGATTAACAACCTGAGCAAGGCCCTGCCCCAGGTGGGGGTGTCTAAGGCGGACGTGATCTATGAGATCGTGGCCGAGGGGGGCATCACCCGGATGATGGCCGTATTCCAGGACCTGGAGGGCACGGGGGATATCGGCTGCGTCCGCTCCGCCCGGGACTACTATGTCAGCCTCGCCGCTGGACACGACGCCGTCTTTGTCCACGCCGGAGGCAGTCCCCAGGCCTACTCCCTCCTGATGGGGGGCGGCATGCCCTATCTGGACTTCGTCAACGGCCCCTACGGGAGTATGTGCTGGCGGGACCAGGACCGCAAGAAGAGCGCCGGATTTGAACACTCCCTGTTTACCTCCAGCGAGAAGATTTTGGAGAATTTCCCCGAAAAATTCTCCCTCACCCACGACAGCGGCTTCGAGGTGGGCTGGACCTTTGACAAGGAGGCCCCCGCCGGGGGACAGGCGGCCAGCAAGCTGACGGTGCCCTTCTCCAACTATAAAACCGGCCATTTTACATACGATGAGGCCTCCGGCCAGTACCTCATCGAACAGCACATCAACAAGAAGGATGTTCCCTATGTGGACGGCGCCGACGGCTCGTCGGTGACGGTGAGCAACGTGCTGGTGCTGTACACCGATGTGAGCCAGGTTAAGGGAGACTCAGCCGGCCGCATGGCCGTCCGCACCACCGGCACAGGCGACGGTCTTCTCCTCCGGAACGGCCAGCTCTATGAGATTACCTGGCGGCGGGACAGTGAAAAATCCTGCCTGTCCTTCCTGGACAAACAGGGCAATCCCATCCCCCTGGCCGTGGGGCCCAGCTATATCAACGTGGTGAAAACCAGCGCTGCGGTGGAGTGGGAATAATACAAAAAACTGGAAACCGCCCCCCTTGCAAAGGGGGGCGGTTGGTGTTACAATAAGGTAGTCTATAAAGAATCTGTAAATTTACAGAGAGATGAGCAAAACATGCCTGAAACAAGAAAGCAACAAGGGATCGCAGAGCAGAATAGACGGCAGATTTGAAAAAAGAGTACGAAAACCAGGCGCGGCAGGAAACCGTACAAACAAAGAAGTATTCGCGTATCTGTCAAGCGGAACGCCGAAGAGATATGAGAGAGCGGTAGGAGTGAGAGCCGGACAGGGCAGCGGCCAGAGCAGCGGTGGAATCCGCCACATTGGCGGGGGTGGTCAATTCGTAGAGGGGCAGCCCGGAGATGCAGTCCACCAGCACATGGTTTTTGTAGCCCCAGTCTGGTTGGGTTTTCTCTCAAGTCTATTTTACCAAGAAATGGGCCCCGCTTTCTACAGTATTGGAGTGATTTTCGGTTCCAGCCATGGCCGAAAACCGTTGGTACTACTGCATTTTTGGAGTTTTGCTCATGGCTGGGATTAAATTTGGAAAGGACCTGACAGAAATGACCAAAATTGACATTATCTCCGGCTTTTTAGGGGCCGGAAAGACCACCCTCATCAAAAAGCTGCTGGACGAGAGCTTTAAGGGGGAGAAGCTTGTCCTTATTGAGAACGAGTTCGGCGAGATCGGTATTGACGGCGGCTTTTTGAAGGACGCCGGGGTGGAGATCACCGAGATGAACTCGGGCTGTATCTGCTGTTCTCTGGTGGGTGACTTCGGCGCGGCCCTGAAGCGGGTGCTGGCCGACTACGCCCCCGACCGCATCGTCATCGAGCCTTCAGGCGTGGGCAAGCTGTCCGACGTGGTGGCCGCTGTGGAGCGGGTCCAGGCCGAGAGCCCCGACCTGCGTCTGAACAGCTTCGTCACCGTGGTGGACGCCGCCAAGGCCAAGGTCTATATGAAAAACTTCGGCGAGTTCTTCAACGATCAGGTGGAGCACGCCTGCGCCATCATCCTGTCCCGCACACAGAAGATCGACCAGCACAAGCTGGACGGGGCGGTGACCCTCCTCCGGGAGAAAAATCCCAAGGCCGCTATCCTCACCACCCCCTGGGACCAGCTCACCGGGGCTCAGATCCTCTCCGCCATGGAGGGAGGCAAGGACCTGGCCCATGAGCTGATGGAGGAGATTGAGCATGAGGGACACCACCATCATCACGACCATGAGGACCACTCCCACTGCGACCATGAGCACGGCCACTGTGAGCATGAGCACCACCACGACCATGACCACTGTGAGCATGAGCACCACCACGACCATGATCACTGCGGCCATGAACACCACCATGACCACGGCGACACCTGTACCGCCTGCTGCGGCCACGACCATCACCACCACGACGCCGACGAGGTCTTTACCGCCTGGGGCCGGGAGACCGCCCGGAGATACAGCCGCGAGGACCTTCAGGAGGCCCTGTCCGCCCTGGCTATGACCGAGAACTACGGCTATGTCCTTCGGGCCAAGGGCATGGTCCCCTGCGAGGACGGGGACGCCTGGATCCACTTCGACCTCACCCCCGAGGAATTCGAGATCCGGGAGGGCTCCCCCGACTATACCGGCCGGCTGTGCGTCATCGGCTCCGAGCTGAAGGAAGCGGAGCTGGAAAAGCTGTTTTTGCTGGTTTAGGACGAAAGCCTCCTTTCGAAAGGAGGTGCCCCAGTGCGCACACTGGGGCGGAGGATTGCGTTTTGCGGAGCAAAACATACGAAGTATACGAGGTCTGCACAAACCTTGTTTACTCCGTATGTTCGGCTTCGCCGAACGCAATCCTCAGTCAGCCTACGGCTGACAGCCCCTTTCCAAAGGGGCCTTTTGGAGCATTCAACAACCCTGTGAGGTGAAACAACATGCCCGATTCAAGAATCCCTCTCTATCTCATCACCGGCTTTCTGGACGCCGGCAAGACCACCCTGCTCAGCGATACGCTGAATATGGACTATTTTAACGACGGCCAGCGTACCGTCCTGCTCATGTGCGAGGACGGGGAGGAGGAGTACGACCAGGAGTTTCTCTCCAAGCGCAACTGCCGCCTGGTGCCTGTGGAGGACCAGGGGCAGCTGACCACCGAATTTTTGAAGGAGATCGACCGCCGCTATCAGCCGGAGCGGGTGCTGATGGAGTACAACGGGATGTGGCCCGGCCAGCTGCTGGCCGAGCTGCGCCTGCCCAAGACCTGGGGGCTGTATCAGGCCATCCATGTGGTGGACGGCTCCACCTTTGAGATGTATCTGAACAATATGCAGTCCATGTTCATCGACATGGTGTCCAACGCGGACATGGTTCTGTTCAACCGCTGCACCCCCGACATGCCTCTGTCCGGCTGGAAGCGTTCGGTCCGGGCGGTGAACCGGATGTGTGAGATCGTCTTTGAGGACGTCAACGGCGAGGAGCTGGAGGTGGAGGACATCTTGCCCTACTCCCTGGAGAACCCCCACATCACCCTGGAGGACGCCGACTACGGCATCTGGTATCTGGACATCCAGGAGCACCCCGAGCGCTATGTGGGCAAGACCATCACCTACAAGGCCCAGGCCATGACGGGGATGAAGCTGCCCAAGGGCTCCTTCGTCCCGGGACGCAACGCCATGACCTGCTGCGCGGAGGACATCCGGTTTTTCGGCTTTCTCTGCAAGTACGACAGGGCCCGCTCCCTGAAAAAGGGGGAGTGGATCACCGTCACCGCTGAAATCAAGTGGGAGCACGCCGACGTGTATGAGGACGAGGGCGTGGTGCTCTACGCCCAGAGCGTGGAGAAGGCCCAGGCCCCGGAGGACCCGCTGGTGTATTTCCGATAAACAGAAACCCCCGAGGGCTGAGCAGTCCTCGGGGTTTCTCTTACTGTCCGCGTATAATTTGAAGGGCCTTCTGCCGGTTGACCACCCGGCTGACCGGCTGGCTTCCGCCAAACTCCCCGTCCACCGTCCAGGGGATGGGCTGCCGGCAGGAGAAGGTGAGGTCCCGGGCCTGAAACTGGACCAGGGCCCCGGAGCGGTCGGCGGGGGAGAGGTTGATGAGGGCCTGGAGGCCGTCTGCCAGGTCGGCCAGGCTGAGGGGCTTTTTCACCAGAGTCACCTCGAAGAGCCCGTCGTCCAGCACCACCTGGTCCACCTTGGGGGGCTTGAGCCCGGCGATGGACTGGGCGTTGCTCACCATGCCGAAGTAGAAGTCGTCCTCCAGGGACTGGCCGTCGTACTCCACCTGGATGTGATAGGGGGCGATGGTGGGCAGGGAAGCGATCCCGGCGAAAATGTAGGCCAGGTGCCCAAAGGTGTTTTTCAGATCCTGGGGGGTGTCGTAGGCCACCTTGGTGAAGGCCCCGAAGGCGGCCACATAGACAAAGGGCCGGTTGTTGAGAAAGCCGATGTCCATGGGGGCGGGCACGCCGGTGCCGGCGGCTACCAGGGCGGCCTCCCGGGGCTTTTTGGGCAGATGGAGGGTGGCGGCGCAGTCGTTGGTGGAGCCAAAGGGGATATAGCCCAGGTGGGGCGGGTTCTCCAGCTCCAGAAGGCCGGCGGCCACCTCGCTGAGGGTGCCGTCTCCGCCGGCGCAGATTACCCGATCGAACTGGCCCCCCAGCTCCCGGGCCGCCCGGGCGGCGTCTCCGGCGCACTGGGTGGGGTAGGCGGTGGTGATCCATCCCGCCTTGGTAAACACGTCTAAAATATGAGCCAGCGCCCCCTTCACCTGTCCGGTTCCAGAGGTAGGATTGTAAATAAATAGAAGCCTGTCCATAGGGATCAAATCCTCCGCGGTTATTGGGAATATGATACATATTATAGTATGAAACCGGAAAAATCAAGACAAGAGGGAAAACTTTATCCCATCTTAACGGGAGCGCGGAAAAGGGCTTGCGCCGCCGGGAAAAAACGAGTAAAATATAGCGAAACTAATTTTATTGGGGTGTATTCTGCTATGAACCGAAAAACCCTGGCCGCCGCCTTTCCGGTGACCATACCTGTGCTGATGGGCTATCTGGCCATTGGGATGGCCTTTGGGCTGATGCTCCAGTCCATCGGCTACGGCCCCCTGTGGGCCCTGCTCATGAGCCTGACCATCTACGCCGGCTCCGGACAGTATCTGGGGGTGGCCCTCCTGGCCGCGGGGGCTCCGCTGGCCCACGTGGCCTTTATGACCCTGATGGTCAACTTCCGCCACCTGGTCTACGGGCTGTCTCTTCTGGAGAAGTTCCACGGCATGGGGGCGCGGAAGCTCTATATGATTTTTTCCCTCACCGACGAGACCTATGCCCTGCTCTCCTCCGCCAAGGCCCCGGAGGGGGTGGAAGAGCACGATTTCTTCTTCCTGGTGGCCCTGCTGGACCAGAGCTACTGGATTGCCGGCTCGGTGCTGGGGGCGGTGCTGGGAGCGGCCCTGGACTTCGACACCACCGGGGTGGACTTCGCCATGACCGCCCTGTTCCTGGTCATCGCCGTGGGCCAGTGGAAATCGGCGGGGAGCCATCTGCCCGCCCTGCTGGGGGGCGCGGCCACCCTGGTCAGCCTGCTGCTGGTGGGGGCGGAGGATATGCTCCTGCCCGCCCTGGGCATCATTGTCGCCGCGCTGACCCTGCTCCGGCCCAGGCTGGACAAAAAATCCGTCAGAAGAGAGGAGGGGACGGTATGCCCCTGACTCCTGCACAGACGCTGGCCTCCATCGCCGTGATGGCCGTGGTGACCTTCCTCACCCGGGCCCTGCCCTTTATCCTCTTTGACCGCGGGGACCACCCCCCCAAGCTGGTCCTCTACCTGGGAAAGGTCCTGCCCCCGGCCATCATCGCTATGCTCATCGTCTACTGCTTCCGGGGCGTCTCCTTCGCCGCCCCCTCCGGCTGGCTGCCCGCCCTCGCCGCCGGACTGGCCGCCGTCCTCCTCCACCTGTGGAAGGGCAACGACCTGATCTCCATCTTCGGTGCTACCGTATTCTATATGGTCCTGGTCCAGGGAGTATTCGGGTAAAGGAGCGAGATTTTGTGTCTAACGTACTAATCACCGGCGCCTCCCGGGGGATCGGCGCGGCCGCGGCGCGGCTGTTTGCCCGGGAGGGGTGGGACGTGGCCGTCAACTACAACCGCAGCCGAGGGGAGGCCCTGGCGCTGGCGGAGGAGCTGGCCGGTCTGGGGGTGAGAGCGGTCCCCATTCAGGGGGACATTTCGGTCCCGGCGGAGGCGGAGGAGCTGGTCCGGGCGGCGGAAGCGGCCCTGGGCGGTCTGGACGCCGTGGTCTGCAACGCGGGGACAGCCCTGCCCCAGCAGCTGCTCACCGACACCACGGCGGACCAGTGGCGCGCCCTCATGGGCGTCGACCTGGACGGGATGTTCTACATGCTGAAGGCCGTCATTCCCGGAATGGTTCGCCGCCGGCGGGGAGCCATTGTAACGGTGTCCTCCATGTGGGGGGTGACCGGCGGCTCCTGCGAGGCCCCCTACTCCGCCGCCAAGGCGGGGGTGGCCGGACTGACCAAGGCCCTGGCCAAGGAGCTGGGACCCTCCCGGGTCCGGGTGAACTGTGTGGCCCCCGGCGTCATCCGCACGGATATGAACGGCCACCTCACCCCTGAGGACCTGGCCGCGCTGGCGGAGGAGACCCCCCTGTGCCGGGTGGGACGGCCCGAGGAGGCGGCTGAGGCCATTTTTTTCCTGGCCTCGGACCGGGCCTCCTTCATCACCGGGCAGGTGCTCCAGGTGGACGGCGGCATGGTAACTTAAGAAAAATTAAGACCAATTCTGGATTTTGTAGTTGTAAACGGAGCCAGAGCTTGCTATAATAACCCCAAATCAAAGTGTTCAGAGTGAGCAATTTGCGTGGAGGAGAGCTATGGGCAGTTCCAACCGCGACGTCGGCGGCTATCGGGGCCGGCGGACCGTGACCGATGTTTTGAAGATGATCGCCATCATTCTGGTGGTGCTGGTGGTGCTGGCAGTGGCCGGAGTGGTCTATCTCCAGCGCTATATGGTCTATACCGACGAGGGGGTTAAGCTGGAGCTTCCCCCCTTCCTTCAGATGCTCCGGGGAGAGAAGGAGCCAGCCGCCTCCGTGCCCGAGCCGGGGGACCTGAGCATTGACATCCAGCCCGCCGGAAGCGTTTCCCAGCCCCAGGAGCCGGACCCCGTCCAGAAGGAGCCCGCCAGCTTTGCCCTGACCCTCCCGGTGAGCGCCGTGGCCGACGGCTCCGCCGCCGGACGGCTGGCCGAGGCGGGGGCGGACATGCTGATCCTGGAGATGAAGGACCAGGAGGGCCAGCTGGCCTGGCTGTCCGGCCGGGCGGAGGCCAGCCGCTCCAAGGTGAACGGGACCCAGGAGATTACCGATGCCCTGCGGCAGTGGAACGCCGGGGATGTGTATACCATCGCCCGGGTGTGCTGCTTCCGGGACAACACCGCGCCCTACTACCACAACCCCCTGGCCCTGCGCAGCGGCAACGGCAACTGGAAGGACGAGCTGGGCCTGCGGTGGCTCAGCCCCTCTGACGAGAAGGCCCAGGCCTATATCGCCGGTCTGTGCGGCGAGCTGGCCGAGCTGGGCTTTGACGAGATCGTGCTGGAGCACTACGCCTTTCCCGTCCAGGGGAAGCTGGACCGAATCAGCAAGGGCCGTCCCGCCGGGGCGGAGGAGCGGACCGCGCAGGTGACCGCTTTCCTGACTCAGGTCCAACAGGCGGCCGCGCCCTACGGGACTAAAATCTCCCTCCGGGTGGAGCGGGACACCCTCACCGGCGGGGAGAGCAGCAGCGGTATCACCGCCCCTTTGGTGGAGCAGTACGCCGGCCGGGTCTGGATGGCTGAGGACGGCCTTCTGCCCGCTCCCCTGGACCTGCTGGAGCAGGCGGGAATCACCGGCGGGACCGACCGCCTGGTGGCCATCACCCCGGCCCGTACCGAGGGGAGCCAGGTGGTCCAGGCGGTCCCACTCCCGGCGCAGTAAAGACAGCGATAGGCCCGGCCGCAGCCCAGCGGCCGGGCGCTATTTTACTTAAAATGGAAAACGTTTGAGAAAATTGGTCATTTCAAAGGAAATGACCATGAATAATCCTGGAAAAAAGCCTTGATTTTTTATGAAATATTTACTACAATAATACGGTAGCAATATCCTAACTTTCTTAAACGCTAAAGGTGGTGAAAACATGGCATTAGAAGCGATTCAGACGGTGACCCAGGCCGAGGCCAAGGCTAAGGCCGACTGGGAAGCCGCCGCCGCTCAGGTCAAGCAGCGGTTGTCCGACGCTCAGCGGGAGGCCAAGCAGACCGTGGAAGCGGCCCGCCAGAAGGCGAACGAGGAGGCCCGGAAAATGATGGCCGAGGCGGAGGAAAAGGCCGCGCAGCTGACCCGGCAGGAACTGGAACGGGCCGGGGCGGACTGCGAGGTACTGAAGCAAAATGCCCGGGGGCGGCTTGAGCAGGCCGCGCAGCTCATTGTTGGAAGGGTCGTGGAACGGTAATGGCTATCGTAAAAATGAAGCGTCTGCGCATGGTGGCCATGTCCCGGGACCGGGAGGAGCTCCTGCGGAAGCTCCAGCACCTGGGCTGTGTGGAGCTGACCGAGCCGGAGACCGGCCCGGACGACCCGCTGCTGGCCGCCCTGACCCACCCGGAGACGGCGGGACTGACCGCCGCCCATGAGGAGAAGTCGGGTGCCGAGCGGGCCCTGGGCGTCCTCAAGCGGTACGCCCCCGTCAAGAGCGGGATGCTGGCCCCCAAGCCCGGCCTGTCCGAGGGAGACCTCCTGGACGAGTCCGGGGCGGAGCAGGCGCGGGTCCTGGAGAGGGAGGTCAACGGTCTGGACCGGCGGCTGGCCGCCATCCGCGCCGAGGTGACCAAGCTGGACGCCCAGCGGGGACTGCTGGCCCCCTGGCTGGGGCTGGACCTGCCCCTGGAGACGGGCTCCACCCCGCAGGTGACCATTCAGCTGGGCACCCTGCCCGCCAACCTGCCCATGGAGCGGGCGGAGGCGGAGGTCCGGGCCGCCGGAGAGCTGGCACAGCTCACCCAGGTGTCCGCCGACCGGGATTCCCGCTACTGCATGCTGGTGTGTCACGCCAGTCAGGCGGAGGGGGTCCTGGAGACTGTGAAGGGCCTGGGCTGGTCCCGGGCCAATCTGCGGGACTGGACGGGCACCGCGGCGGAGAACACCGCCCGCCTGGAGCGGGAGACCAAAGTCCTCATGGAGGAGGCCGCCTCCATTGAGGAGAAGCTGTCCGGTATGGCGGACTACAACGCCCCCCTGCGGCGGCTGTCCGACCTGGCCGGGACGGCCATCAGCCGGGAGGAATCCCGGGGCAGACTGCTGGACACCGACCAGACCTTCCTGCTGGAGGGCTGGGTCCCGGCGGAGAGCTGGCCCGCCCTGAAGCAGGAGCTGGACCGGTACCCCTGCGCCTGCGAGGCGGAGGACCCCGCCCCGGAGGAATACCCCAAGGTTCCGGTGCGGCTGAAAAACAACTGGTTTACCAGTCCGCTGAACATGGTCACCGACATGTACTCCCTGCCCGCTTACGGCACTCTGGACCCCAACCCCCTGATGGCCCCCTTCTTCATCCTGTTCTACGGGATGATGAT
>CANSDP010000040.1 GCA_947645675.1 uncultured Bacillota bacterium | reverse complement strand
GGCCAGGTCGATGATGGGCACGCCGGTGACCTTGGAGATATAGGGGATGGTCCGGGAGGACCGGGGATTGACCTCAATAACATAGATGTCGTCGTCATAGAGGATATACTGGGCGTTGATGAGGCCCACCACCCCCAGGTGCTTGGCCATGTTCTTGGTGTGCTTGAGGATGAGCTCCCGGTGCTTGTCCTCCAGGTGGAGGGGGGGATAGACGGCGATGGAGTCCCCGGAGTGGACCCCGGCCCGCTCCACGTGCTCCATGATGCCGGGGATGAGGATATCCTCCCCGTCGAACACGCCGTCCACCTCCAGCTCCCGGCCCATGAGGTACTTGTCCACCAGAATGGGGTGCTCCTGGACGGTCATGTTGATGATCTTCATGAACTCCTCAATGTTCCGGTCGGTGTAGGCGATCTCCATGCCCTGACCGCCCAGCACGTAGGAGGGCCGGACCAGCACGGGGTAGCCCAGCTCATGGGCGGCGTCCAGCGCCTCCTGGGTGGTAAAGACGGTCCTTCCCTTGGCCCGGGGGATGCCGCACTTGGACAAAATCTCGTCGAACCGCTCCCGGTCCTCGGCAGCGTCCACGCCGTCGGAGGAGGTGCCCAGGATGCGCACCCCCATGTCGGTGAGGGCCTTGGCCAGCTTGATGGCGGTCTGTCCGCCGAACTGGACCACCGCCCCCCAGGGCTTTTCCTGTTCTACGATGTTCTGTACGTCCTCGGCGGTGAGGGGTTCGAAGTACAGCTTGTCGGCCACGTCGAAGTCGGTGGAGACGGTCTCAGGGTTGTTGTTGACAATAATGGTCTCGCAGCCCAGCTTTTTCAGGGCCCAGACCGAGTGGACAGAGCAGTAGTCAAACTCGATGCCCTGGCCGATGCGGATGGGACCGGAGCCCAGCACCAGCACCTTCTTCCGGCCTGAACCGTCGTCCCGGGCCTCGTTCTCCCCGTCGTAGGTGGAGTAGTAATAGGGGGTCTCGGCGTCGAACTCGGCGGCGCAGGTGTCCACCATTTTAAAGGCGGGAATGATGTGATACTTCTCCCGCAGGGCTTTCACGTCGGCCTGAGCCATGCCGCACAGCGCGCCGATGTAGCTGTCGGCGAAGCACATCTCCTTGGCCCGCTTGAGGGTGTCCACATCGGGCTCGCCCTTGCACTGCTTCAGCTCCTCCTCCATGTCGATGATCCGCTTGAAGGCGTCCAGGAACCAGATGTCCATCTTGGTGATGGAGTAGATCTTCTGGGGGGAGAAGCCCCGGCGCAGGGCCTCGGCCACCACGAACAGCCGCTCGTCAGTGACGTTCACCAGCAGCTCCTCGATCTCGTCGGTGTACAGCCCCTCCAGCTTGTCCAGCTTGAGGGCCCGGACGTTCAGCTCCAGGGAGCGGATGGCCTTCATGACGGCCCCCTCGAAGGAGTTGGCGATGGCCATGACCTCGCCGGTGGCCTTCATCTGGGTGCCCAGGGTGCGGCTGGCGGTGGTGAACTTGTCAAAGGGCAGACGGGGGATTTTCAGCACGCAGTAGTCAATGGTGGGCTCGAAGCAGGCCTTGGTCTTACCAGTGACGGCGTTGGGAATCTCGTCCAGGGTGTAGCCCAGGGCGACTTTGGCGGCCACCTTGGCGATGGGATAGCCGGTGGCCTTGGAAGCCAGGGCGGAGGAGCGGGACACCCGGGGGTTGACCTCGATGACGGCGTACTCAAAGGAGTCGGGGTTCAGGGCGAACTGCACGTTGCACCCGCCCTCGATTTCCAGAGCGGAGATAATCTCCAGGGCGGCGGAGCGGAGCATCTGGAACTCCTTGTTTGCCAGGGTCTGGGTGGGGGCCACCACGATGGAGTCGCCGGTATGGACGCCCACGGGGTCGATGTTCTCCATGGAGCAGATGGTGATGACGTTGCCGGCACCGTCCCGCATGACCTCGAACTCGATCTCTTTCCAGCCGGCGATGCACCGCTCAATGAGCACCTGACCCACCCGGGACAGGGTGATGCCCCGGTCGGAGATTTCCTCCAGGGAGGCCCGGTCGTAGGCAATTCCGCCGCCGGTGCCGCCCAGGGTGTAGGCGGGCCGGACGATCACCGGATAGCCGATGCTCTCGGCAAAGGAGACCGCGTCCTCCACGCTCTCCACCACCAGGGAGGTGACGCAGGGCTGATTGATGGACTCCATGCAGTCCTTAAAGCCCTGGCGGTCCTCCGCCTTGCGGATGGACTCGGGGGAGGTGCCCAGCAGGCGGACGCCGTATTTCTCCAGGGTGCCGTTCTCATGGAGGGCCATGGCCAGGTTCAGGCCGGTCTGGCCCCCCAGGGTGGGCAGGATGGAGTCGGGACGCTCCATCTCAATCACCTGGGTCACCGAGGGGATGTTCAGCGGCTCGATATACACATGGTCGGCGATGTCCTTGTCGGTCATGATGGTGGCGGGGTTGGAGTTGACCAGTACCACCTCCAGGCCCTCCTCCTTGAGGGCCCGGCAGGCCTGGGTGCCGGCATAGTCGAACTCGGCGGCCTGGCCGATGACGATGGGGCCGGAGCCCAGCACCAGCACCTTTTTTACGTCGGTGTATTTAGGCATTATTTGGCACCTCCCTTTTTGACGGCCATATTGTCGATAAAGCGGTTAAACAGATATTCCGTGTCTCTGGGGCCTGCGTTGGCCTCGGGGTGGAACTGGGTGGTGAAGCAGTTGGGCCGCTTGTACCGCAGGCCCTCGCAGGTGCCGTCGTTCACATTGACGTGGCTCACCTCGGCCACCGCCGGGTCTACGGAATCGGCCAGCACCATGTAGCCGTGGTTCTGGCTGGTGATGAACACCCGGCCCTTCTCCAGGTCACGGACGGGGTGGTTGCCCCCCCTGTGGCCATAGGCCAGCTTGCCGGTTTTGGCTCCGGTGGCCAGAGCGAGCAGCTGGTGGCCCAGGCAGACGCCGAAGAGGGGGATGTCGCTGTCGTAGAGCTTTTTCAGCTCCGCGATGATGGCGGTGTTCTCAGCCGGGTCGCCAGGGCCGTTGGACAGCATCACGCCGTCGTAGCCCCCGGACAGCACTGACTCAGCCCGGGTAGAGGCGGGCAGGGCGGTGACCTTGCAGCCCCGTTTGCGCAGGCACTCGATCATATGCTGCTTCACGCCGTAGTCCATCATGGCCACATGGAACCGCTCCTCGCCGCAGGCGGGGAAGACCTCGGGCGCGGATCGGGTGACCTGGGGGACGGTGTTCTCTACCTTGTAGGATTTCAGCTGTTCCAGCACCTGGGCGATATTAAAATGCTCCGCGCAGGTGAGCATTCCGTTCATGCTCCCCTGACTGCGGAGTATTTTGGTCAGCGCCCGGGTATCCACACCCTGGATGCCGGTGATATTGTGTTCCTTCAAATAGCTGCCCAGGTCGCCCTCACAGCGGAAGTTGCTCCCCCGGGGGGACAGGTGCCGGACCACGAAGGCCTCCACCCAGGGCCGGCGGGACTCGTTGTCCTCGCTATTGACGCCGTAGTTGCCGATGAGGGGATAGGACATGACCACGCCCTGCCCGGCGTAGGAGGGGTCGGTCAGGATCTCCTGGTAGCCGGCCATGGAGGTGTTGAACACCATCTCGCACACCCGCGTCTCGGTAGAGCCGATGCTGGTGCCGGAGAAGATGCTTCCGTTGGCTAAAATCAAGGTTGCTTTCACGTTGCTTCACTCACTTTCCCTTCCGGTTCTGCTTCAATCGGTGTAATCAAGTTATTATATCGAAAACAGCGTCATTTTGCAAGATGGCGTTTTCCCTTTTTCTGTCACAATATCCGGGGGGATATTTGAGCAATTTGCGGGGAAGGATATGGTTTGTTTGTAGGGCGCGACGACCCCGGCGCGCCGCGTTCTTGAGCTGCGGGGTCCAAAAACACGGGCCGCCCAGGTCGTCGGCCCCTATAAGGAGGCGGTTATCGTGTTTACCGGCCTTTTGCGCACGATTATCCTATACATCCTCATCATCGCCGGGGTGCGGCTGATGGGCAAGCGGCAGGTGGGGGAGCTGGAGCCCTCGGAGCTGGTGCTGTCCCTCATTATCGCCGATCTGGCCTCAGTGCCTATGCAGGACTACGGTATCCCCCTGCTCACGGGGATTGTGCCCATTCTGACGCTGCTTTCGGTGACCATGATTCTGTCGGTGCTGACTATGAAGAGCGTCCGGTTTCGGGCGCTGCTGTGCGGCAGGCCCAGTGTGGTGGTCCGGAACGGGGCGGTGGACCAGCGGGAGATGGCCAAAAACCGGCTCACGGTGGACGAGCTGCTGGAGGAGCTGCGCATCCAGGGCTATACCGACCTGTCCGTGGTGAAATACGCCATTCTGGAGACCAATGGACAGCTGTCCGTTCTGCCCTATGCCAATCAGAAGCCTCCCACGGCCCGGGACATGAAGGTGAGCGTGGAGGAGGGGGGGCTGCCCCGGGTGGTGGTCAGCGACGGCAAGCTGCTGGAGCGCAGCCTGAAGGCCCTGGGCCATGACCGCTCCTGGCTGGACCGGCAGCTCGCCCAGCGGGGCTGTAAGGATGTGTCCAAGGTATTCCTCCTCCTGGTGGACGAGGGGGACGCGGTGTATTTCGCGGAGAAGGAGCTGTAGGGGCGGATATGATCCGCCCGAACGGTAAACGTGATGTGTCCTGTTAAGAGCGGGCGGATGATATCCGCCCCTACACAAGGAGGTTCAGGCCATGAAACGACTTTGGATCGCGGCGGCTCTGCTGGCGTTTCTGCTGGGGGCCAGCCTTGCCAACGCCTGGTATTCCCAATCCCTCACCGGGGATATGACGGACCGGCTGAGGCAGGCCCAGTCGCTGGCGGAGGGGGAGAACTGGGATCAGGCGGAGGCGGTGACCCGGCAGGTCTATGAGGACTGGCAGGACCACCACTTCTATCTCCACACCCTCATGCGCCACAGCGACACCGACCAGGTTCTCCGGGCCTTCCGCCAGGTTCTGGAGTACCTGCGCCTCCAGGAGCCCGACCAGTACAACGCCGCCAACGCCGACCTCATTGCCCAGCTGGAGCTTCTGGCCGAGATGGAGCAGGCGTCGGTGGTGAACGTCCTGTAAAAAACAGCGCCTGAGCCCCGGAAAACGGAGCTCAGGCGCTGTTTGTCATACCAGCTCGGGACCTTTTGCGATGGACAGCTTGAGGAGCACGGGGGTCAGAAGGGCGGAGGCAATGACGGCCAGGACGATGGCGGGGAGGATAGCGGGGTCGATCATCCCCGCGCTGATGCCCCGCTGGGCCACCATCAGGGCCACCTCGCTCCGGGCCACCATACCGATGCCCACCACCAGGGACTGATGACGGGTCATGCGGCAGACCAGCCCGCCCAGGCCGCAGCCCACCACCTTGGACAGCACGGCGGCCAGCACCAGAAGCAGGGCGAAAACCAGAATGCTGGAGTTCATGTCCCGCAGATTGGTCTTCATGCCCACGCCGGCGAAGAACACCGGGGTAAACACCATGTAGGAGGTGATGGTGAACTTCTTGGCCACAAATTTCCGGGCCTTGGTCACGTTGCACAGGATCAGTCCGGCAAAGTACGCGCCGGTGATGTCAGCCACGCCGAACCACTCTTCGGAGCAGTAGGCCATGAGCAGGCAGAAGGCCAGCGACCACACCGCCACCCGGCGGCTGTGCCAGTGCTCCTCGGCCACAAAGGTGAAGATCCGGCGGACCACCAGGCCCACGCCCAGCACAAAGACGAAAAACAGCACAATATGGACCATCACCATCACCGGATCGGAGTCCCCGGAGCTGAACGCGCTGAGAATGGACAGGACCACGATGCCGATGATGTCGTCAATAAGGGCGGCGCTGAGCAGGGTGGTGCCCGTCTTTGTTTTCAGCTTGCCCATCTCGTTGAGGGTCTCCACCGTGATGGAAACCGAGGTAGCCGAGAAGACCGAGCCCATAAAGGCGGATTTCAGCAGGTTATAGGCAGTAAACTCCCCGCCGCAGAAGAAAAAGAGGTACAGCCCGCCGCACAGGAATAAGGGGACGAACACCCCCAGCACGGCGATGACGCTGGCCTGAAGGCCGGTCTCCTTCAACTCCTTCATGTCGGTGTCGATACCGGCGGTGAACATGAGCATAATGACGCCGATTTCCGCCGTCTTAATCAGAAAATCGGTGCTCTCCAGCACGCCGAGGCCGCTGGGACCCATGATGATGCCCGCCAGCAGAGCGCCCACCACCTGGGGCAGGTGGACGTGCTCGGTGAGCAGTCCGAAGACCTTTGTGGACAGCAAAATAATTGCCAGCAGCAAGAGATATGTATAGGATTCCATTTCATTCTCCCTCCAGAATAATAGCCCGGGTTCTCCGGGCGTCCCTGTATTATAGCACCGTGATGGGGGAAGTCAATGGGCAAAACAGCGGGAAACCCCGAAGGGCTCCCGCTGTTTTTGGGAAAACCGTCGAATCGGCTGAAATTCATCCGCCCAGCGCCTCCAGCGCTCTGTGATAGACATCCAGATCGGCGGCCCAGTCCGGGTCATTCCGGTCGGTTTTCAGGCTGGGACAGCGCTGGGTCAGGATACCGGCAAAGTACCGGGTGAAGCGGGAGGCCCCCAGGGCGTCCAGATGGTGCTCATCATAAAACGTATCCTCATTCAGGCCGATGGCGGCGTAGTCCTCGTTGAAATCGTGGAAGGGGACGCCGTGCCGTTCCGCCGTGGCCTCCACCGTGTTCAGCATGGCCTTCTCCTCCGGCTCCAGGTTGGAGGGACTCTTCACCAGCCACAGGGCGACGCCCTCCTCCCGGCACAGCCTGATAATCTCCTCCAGCCAGTATTGGTTTTTCTCCAAAAGGGGGTCGGACCGGGTCACCGTCTCGATGGTGGGCCGGGGGCGGGGGGTCTCCTGAGGCTCCAGCATGACGAAGCCCTTGTAGGGGTCCCGGGCCTGAGAGCGGCGGAAGGTAAGGTCGCTTTTGTTCAGGTCGCTCCAGCGGTCATGATACATCATAAAATTGAACAGCGCAGATACCCGGCCCTCCAGGTCGGGGGCGGACTGGAGGGCCAGCTCCACCTTGTTCCAGGTCAGAGGCAGATCGTCCATATAGGAGAAGGTGACCGGAAAGGTATCCTTCTCGTTGTAATACTCCTTGTCCCCGAAGGCCATGCGGCACTCCACCACCACCAGGGCGGGGGACTGGGTTTTCAGCGCCTCCTTAATATATGTGCAGGTGGCCCACAGGGGCTGCTGCTGGGTGGCGAAAACGTAGCTCTTCACCCCCGTCTCCTCCCACAGCTCCAGGGGGCTGAACGCGGCGTAGGCGTGGCTGGGGCCGAAGAACATCACCTCGAACTGATTGGGCTCCTCGTTGTAGAAGCCGGCGATCTTGTTGGTCATGTCCCAGGCCCCGGACAGAGATTTTCGGGCCAGGACGCGCTGGAGGGGGACCAGGATCAGCCCAAGCAGGAGCAGAAAGGCCAAGGCGGAGCAGAAAAATTTAGCTGTCTTGTTCATCTCTCCGCCTCCTAGAACTGGAAATAGGTGAAGGCCCTGGCGTTGTACCCCGGACCGTAAATGCCAAAGATCAGCACCGTCAGCACCGCGCACAGATAAAGGGTCCAGCGGACCGGCAGGGAGCGGCGGGTGATATAGGGCCGCAGAGGGCCGTACCGCTCCTGGAGCAGGTCCGCGGCCAGAAGCACCCCCAGGAAGAACAGCGCGGCCAGGAAATTGGGGGCGTCCAGCTCCAGGGCAAAGAGCTGCCCCGGCAGGGCGGACAGCTCAAAATGACGGACCGCGTGGAGGAGCATCCCCCGGGCCGCTGAAAAGGAGGGGGCCCGGAAGAACAGCCAGGCGAAGTCCACCAGGCAGAAGGTAAACAGGGTCCGCAGGGCGGCCCAGAGGGGCCGCTCCCGGCGGATGCCCAGGGTCCGGGAGAGGCCCTCCCGGGCGGGCCGGAGCAGGGCTCCGGCCACCTGATAGGCCCCGTTCAGCCCGCCCCATACCACAAAGGACCAGTTGGCCCCATGCCACAGGCCGCTGACCAGGAAGGTGACCATGGTGTTGAGGTATTTTCGCAAAGGCCCCTTCCGGCTCCCGCCCATGGGGATGTACAGATAGTCCCGGAACCAGGTGGACAGGGAGATGTGCCACCGCCGCCAGAACTCCGCCGCCGACTGAGCCAGGTAGGGCCGGCGGAAATTCTCCATCAAAGTGAAGCCCATCACCTGGGCCGCGCCGATGGCGATGTGGGAGTAGCCGCCGAAGTCACAGTAGATCTGAAAGGCGAAAAATACCGTGGCCAGCACGGTGGCGGCGCCGGGCAGTTGGGCGTAGTGGTCATACACATAGTCCACCAGCAGAGCCAGCCGGTCGGCGATGACGGTTTTTTCAAACATCCCCCACAGCATGAGGAGCATCCCGTCCCGGGCCCGGTCTGGGTCAAAGTCATGGCGCTCATAGAGTTGGCCCAGCAGGTTTTTGGACCGTTCAATGGGTCCGGCTACCAGTTGGGGGAAGAAGGAGACGAACAGGGCGTATCGGAAGGGATTGCGCTCCGGTTCCACCTCCCCCCGGTAGACATCCATGGTGTAGGACAGGGCCTGGAAGGTGTAGAAGGAGATGCCCACCGGGAGGAGCACGTCGAAGGCGGGCCGCTTGAAGGCGATCCCCGCCAGGGCCAGAGCGGCGGTGAGGTTGTCCAAAAAGAAATCGAAATATTTGAAAAAGAACAAAATCGCCAGATTGGAGGCAAAGCTGAGCAGGACCCATAGCCTTTTCCGCCTCCAGTGGATGAGCAGGCCGCTGGCGTAGGTGATGAGGGTGGACAGGGCGATGAGCAGGGCATATTTGACATTCCAGCACATATAAAAATAATAACTGGCCGCCAGGAGCCATACCCACCGCACCCGGAAGGGCAGGAAGAAGCAAACCGCCGTTACCAGGGGGAAGAACAGCAGGAAGTCGATGGAATTGAACAGCATAAGCGCCTCCGAAGACAGGTTGATTTCCAGGGAAATAGTATACCACAGCCGGAGGAAGAAAAAAAGAACTCTTTTGTGTTGTCAAACCCCGGCTCCAGCGGCATAGACTGTCCTGGAGGTGAATTTACATGGATCTGCGCAGCAGGAAGATTACCGTCGGCGAGCTTCTGGATAATCCCCGGTCCAAGGCGGTGTTTCAGCGCCGCTTTGGAAAATTTATGAAGCACCCCATGGTGGGGGCCGCCCGTTCCCTCACCCTGGCCCAGCTTCAGGAGATGGCGGCGGTCTATATCCCCCAAAAGACCATTCAGGATACCTTAAAGGAGCTGGAACAGCTTTAAGGAACCTCTGATTTATTCGCGTTTCCCCCGCCTCCGGCGGGGGAAACACCTGAAAACTCAGGGTTTAGAACAGTGAGAACCGATAAAATCAAAGGTTTCTTAAAAATTTTGGGTTGTCATTTGACAGACTTTAGGATAGAATAAGGTATCATTCGATGAAAGGAGGAGACGTCATGGAGATTACGCGACGCAGCGTCCGAGGCGTCTCTTTTTACGCCTGCTCCGGCTGGGAGGGAGCGGCCCACGGCTTCTCCACCCGGCTGGGGGGAGTCTCCCCGCCGCCCTGGGACAGTCTGAACCTGGGCGTCTCTCTGGGGGACAAGCCGGACAACGTGCGGGAGAACTTTGCCCGCTTCTGTGCCGCCGTGGGGACCGATGCCGGCGCCCTGGTGAAAAACCACCAGGTCCACGGCGACGTCATCCGGCGGGTCACCCGGGCGGACATCCTGCCTGACGCCGCCGCCCCCGGGAACTTCGACGGGGACGGCCTGGTCACCGGCGTGCCCGGGGTGTGCCTCACTGTCTTTTCCGGGGACTGCATTCCCGTCCTGCTCTACGACCCGGTCCGCCGATGCGCCGCCGCTGTCCACGCCGGGTGGCGGGGGACCGCCATCGGCGCGTCCGCCCGGGCGGCGGAGGTGATGGCGCGGGAGTACGGCTGCCGCCCGGAGCACATTTTGGCCGCTGTCGGCCCGGGCATCGGCCCCTGCTGCTTCGAGACCCACGGCGATGTCCCCGACGGCCTGCGCTCCGGTCTGGGGGAGGACGCCGCCCCCTTCATCCGCCCCCTGTCCCGAGAGGGAAAGTTTTCCGTTGACCTGAAGGGGGCCAACGCCCGCTGGCTGGAGCGGGCCGGACTTCGACCGGAGCATATCGCCCTCTGCCCCGCCTGCACCGCCTGCGATTTAAGCATGTTCTGGTCCCACCGGGTCCAGGGGACCCGGCGGGGGAGCATGGCGGCGGTGATTCAGCTTTTGGCCTGAACCATGCCTCCCTCACAGAGGGAGTCTCACCCTACATCACGCTGCACAAAGGAACCAATATGAAACGACACCAGATTATTCCGCTTTTTCTGGCCCTGATCCTAACCCTGTCCGCCTGCGCGGGGGGCCCTGTTCCCGACTCATCCGGCTCCGCCTCCGCTTCGGGAGATATCAGTCAGGCGGAGGACCCGCCTCCCAGAGCTGTCCCCTTTACCTTGGCCGTCTACCCGGAGTTCAGCCTGCACCCTACCATGGCGGCTAACCGGGCCAATCTGACCCTGGCCCCTCTGCTGTATGAGGGGTTGTTCGCCCTGGACGGCTCCTTCCAGGCCCAGCCGGTGCTGTGCAAAAGCTATACCGTCAGCGAGGACAAGCTGGTCTGGACCTTTACCCTCCAGCCGGGCGTCACGTTTTCCGACGGAACCCCCCTCACCGGGCAGGCTGCCGCCGAGGCGCTGGAGCTGGCCCGCTCCCCCCAGGGGCGGTACGCCCAGCGGCTGGCCGGCGTGGCGTCGGTCACAGCCTCGGAGGAAAACCCCAATCAGGTGAGTGTCACCCTGAACCGGCCCGACGGTTCCCTGCCCCTTCTGCTGGATATCCCCATCGCCCTGGGCGGGGGGGACCGTCCGGCGGGCACCGGACCCTATGTGCTGTCGGGGGAGGGGAGCGCGCTGTCCCTCACCGCCCGGAGCGGCTGGTGGCAGCGGGATAAGCCCCTGCCTGTTCAGACCATCCCTCTCCACGCCGTCAGCAAGAGCGACGAGCTGATCTACGCCTTCGACGCCGGGGAGGTGTCCCTGGTGGACGTGGATCTGATGGCCACCAACGCCATGGGATACGGCGGAAATTATCAGGCCTGGGACTACCCGTCCCTGGACTTCCTCTATCTGGGCTTCAACACCCGGAGGGGGCCCTGCCATACGCCCCAGGTCCGTCAGGCGCTGGCTCGGGCGGTGGACCGGGATACCATTGCCGCCGTGGTCTACGCCAACCACGCCGTTGCCACTCTGCTTCCCGTCCATCCGTACAGCGGGCTGTACAGCCGGACAAGCGCTATGCCCGCCTTCGACCCGGAGGGTCTGGGGGAAGAGATTGAGGGACTGAGGCTGCAAAACCAGACCCTGGTCTTTCTAGTGAACAGCGAGAACGTGTCCAAATCCTCCGCCGCCCAGCGCATCGCCTATCAGATGGAGGCCGCCGGATTGACGGTGGAGCTGCGTCAGCTGGCCTTTGAGGACTATGCGGCCGCTCTGTCCGCTGGGGAATTTGATTTATACCTGGGGGAGACGATGCTTACCGCAGGCTTCGACCTGGCTCCGCTGCTGTCCTCCGCCGGGGCGCTGAACTACGGCGGCTGGGGGGATGGGGAGACCGACGGACTGCTGTACGCTATGCACGCCGCCTCCCCGGAGGGCAAGCCCGCCGCCGCCGGGACCCTCTTCGCCCAGCTGGCGGAGCAGGTCCCCATTGTGCCCATCGCCTTTAAAAACGGCTCCGTGCTCACCCAGTGGGGCCGGGTGTCGGGGCTGTCCCCGGTGCGGGGGAACGCGTTTAACGGGCTGGAGAACTGGACCATCGCATAGGGGCGCGCCACAATGCGTCCGCAGGCTCCCCCAATCACCCACCACGGACGCTTTGTGAAGCGTCCCTGCCTAAAATACACAACATTAAAATAGAGGAGAGAAAAGCATGAGTGTATACCGCTGCTATTCCAAGAAGAAAGAGGGCTTTGACGTAGAGGCTCAGGGTCTGTGCAGGCAGCTGCGGGAGCAGCTGGGCATAGAGAACCTCTTTGCCGTGACCATCCTGAACCGGTACGACGTGGAGCGGATTGACCAGGCGGTCTATGAGCAGGCCAAGGGCATCGTGTTCTCCGAGCCCCAGGTGGACGTGGTCTATGACGAGGACTATCCCATGCCACGGATGGCGGGAGTCTTTTTTGCCGTGGAGGCCCTGCCCGGCCAGTTTGACCAGCGGGCCGACTCAGCGGCCCAGTGCATCCAGCTGATGGCCGGGGTGGAGCGGCCCCTGGTGGCCTACGCTAAGGTCTATTTCCTGGAGGGCTGTATCTCTCAGGAGGAGCTGGACAAGATCAAGGGCTTCCTCATCAACCCGGTGGAGAGCCGGGAGGCGTCGCTGGAAAAGCCCGAGACCCTGGCGCGCTCTCACGCCGCCCCCGACCGCGTGGACACGGTGGCCGGCTTCACCGCTATGGACGAGGCCGCCCTGTCCAGCTTGCTGGACAAGCTGGGGCTGGCCATGGACCTGGACGACCTGAAATTCCTCCAGACCTACTTCCGGGACGAGGAGAAGCGGGACCCCACCATCACCGAGGTGCGGGTGGTGGACACCTACTGGTCCGACCACTGCCGCCACACCACCTTCTCCACCCACCTTGACGAGATTCAGATTGATGACCCCGCCGTAAAGGCCGCCTATGAGCGGTATTTAGCCGCCCGGGTGGAGGTCTACGGCGAGGAGAAGGCCGCTCAGCGGCCCCAGACCCTGATGGATATCGCCACCATTGGCGCGAAGGTGCTGAAAAAGCGGGGCCTTCTCCCCGAGCTGGACGAGAGCGAGGAGATCAACGCCTGCTCCATCAAGATCCCCGCCCAGGTGGACGGCCAGGAGCAAGACTGGCTGCTCATGTTCAAGAACGAGACCCACAACCATCCCACCGAGATCGAGCCCTTCGGCGGCGCGGCCACCTGCATCGGCGGCTGCATCCGCGACCCCCTGTCGGGCCGGGTGTATGTCCATCAGGCCATGCGCTTCACCGGGGCGGGGGACCCCCGGGTCCCCTTTGACCAGACCCTGGAGGGCAAGCTGCCCCAGAAAAAGCTGTGCCAGACGGCGGCGGCGGGCTACTCCTCCTACGGCAACCAGATCGGCCTGGCCACCGGCCACGTGGCGGAGCTCTACCACGAGGGCTATGTGGCTAAGCACCTGGAGTGCGGCGCGGTGGTGGGCGCGGCCCCGGCGTCCAACGTCCGCCGGGAGCGGCCCGCCCCCGGCGACGTGGTGATCCTCCTGGGCGGCCGCACCGGCCGGGACGGCATCGGCGGCGCCACCGGCTCCTCCAAGAGCCACAACAAGGCCAGCCTGGACACCATGGCCAGCGAGGTGCAGAAGGGCAACGCCCCGGAGGAGCGCAAGCTCCAGCGTCTCTTCCGCGACCCCGCCGTCACCCGCCTCATCAAGCGGTGCAACGACTTCGGCGCCGGCGGCGTGAGCGTGGCTATCGGCGAGCTGGCCGACGGCCTGTCCATCGACCTGGACGCGGTGCGCAAGAAGTACGACGGCCTGGACGGCACCGAGCTGGCCATCTCCGAGTCCCAGGAGCGCATGGCCGTGGTGGTGGCCCCGGCGGACGTGGACGCCCTGCTGGCCGCCGCCGCCAGGGAGAACCTGGAGGCCTACCCGGTGGCCTCGGTCACGGCGGAGCCCCGCATGGTCATGACCTGGCGGGGCCAGACCGTGGCCAGCCTGTCCCGGGCCTTCCTCAACACCAACGGCGCGGCCAAGCACGCCCGGGTGTCCGTGCCCCAGGCGGACGCCGCCCCGGAGAGGGCGGCCTGCTCCACCCTGCGAGAGATGGCCGCCAGCCTGAAGTGCGCCTCCCGCCGCGGCCTCACCGAGCGGTTTGACGGCTCCATCGGCGCGGGCAGCGTGCTCATGCCCTTCGGTGGCAAGACCCAGCGCACCCCGGCCCAGGTCATGGCCGCCCTCTTCCCCGTGGAGCCGGAGCAGGAGACCGATCAGGCCAGCGTCATGGCCTGGGGCTGCGACCCCGAGGCCCTGTCCGCCGACCCCTACCAGGGGGCAAGGGACGCGGTCTACGCCTCCGTGGCCAAGCTGGTGGCCGCCGGCGCGGACTACCGGAAGGCCTATCTGACCCTCCAGGAGTTCTTTGAGAAGCTGCGGGACGAGCCCGCCCGCTGGGGCAAGCCCTTCGCCGCCCTGCTGGGGGCCCTGGACGCCCAGTTGGAGCTGGGCTGCGCCGCCATCGGCGGCAAGGACTCCATGTCGGGCACCTTCCACGATCTGGACGTGCCCCCCACGCTGATCTCCTTCGCCATCGCCCCCATCCAGGCGGGTGAGGTGCTCTCCCCCGAGTTCAAGGAGGCGGGGCACCCGGTGTACCTGTTCGTAGGCGACGCTCTGGCCGAGCACCCTCTGGCGGCCTGGGACAAGCTCCGTGAACTGCACAAGGCCGGGAAAGTGAAGTCCGCGTGGGCGGTGGAGCACGGCTTTGCCGAGGCGGTCATGAACATGTCCTTCGGCAACAAGATCGGCTTTGCCATGGGTTCCGATGTGGACACGAACTGGTACACTCCCTGGCCCCGCTCCATTGTGGCGGAGCTGACCGAGGAGATCGACTTCCCCCTGGCGATCAGGCTGGGCGCCACCACCGCCGAGCCGGTGATCACCATCGGCGGCGACTCCGCCCCCATTGACGAGCTGCTCGCCCTCAACGAGGGGGTGCTGGAGGACGTGTACCCCACCCGGGCGGGGGAGTCCGCCCCGGCGCGCACCCTCTCCTGGGACAGGCGTTCCCCGGCGGTGTGCAAGTCCAAAACCGCCCGCCCCAGGGTGGCCATCCCCGTGTTCCCCGGCACCAACTGCGAGTACGACTCCGCCCGGGCCTGCCTGCGGGCGGGGCTGGAGCCGGAGATCGTGGTGGTGCGCAACCTGACCGCCTCCGCCCTGGAGGAGTCGGCCCTGGCCCTGGAAAAGGCCATCCGCGCGGCCCAGATCCTGTTCCTGCCCGGCGGCTTCTCCGGCGGCGACGAGCCCGACGGCTCGGCCAAGTTCATCTGCTCCTTCCTCCGCAACGGCCGGCTCACCGACGCGGTTCACGACCTGCTCAAGCGCCGGGACGGCCTGATGCTGGGCATCTGCAACGGCTTCCAGGCCCTCATCAAGCTGGGCCTGGTGCCCTACGGCGAGATCCGGCCCATGGACGAGAGCTGCCCCACCCTGACCTACAACCTCATCGGGCGGCACCAGTCGGGCTACTCCACCACCCGGATTGCCTCTGTGAATTCCCCCTGGATGCTCAAGTCTCAGGTGGGCGACCTGCACTCCATTCCCATCTCCCACGGCGAGGGCCGCTTCGTGGCCCCTGAGACCGTGATTGCAGACCTCATCGCCCACGGCCAGGTGGCCACTCAGTACGTGGACCTGGAGGGCCGGCCCTCCATGGACATCTCGGTCAACCCCAACGGCTCCATGGAGGCCATCGAGGGCATTTTCTCCCCCGACGGCCGGGTCCTGGGCAAGATGACCCACACCGAGCGCCGGGGGCCCTATGTGGCGGTCAATATCCCCGGAGATAAGCACCAGCCCCTGTTCGAGAGCGGCGCGGAATACTTTAAATAAGGGACGCCACGCCCATGGAGAAAGCCCGCTTTTGACTTGCAATTTTGATTTGGTTCAGATATACTAAGGGGCACAGAGCGTTTCAAACGACCCCGGTAAGCCTGATAGGCTTGAACAAAGTGAGGAGGAACATTCTATGAGACTGGTAACCCGATCTGATTTCGACGGCCTGGCCTGCGGCGCGCTGCTGCTGGAGGCGGGTGTCATCGACAACTGGAAATTCGCCCACCCCAAGGACATTCAGGACGGTCTGGTGGAGGTCACCGAGGATGACTGTCTGGCGAACGTGCCCTTTGTGGAGGGCTGCGGTCTGTGGTTCGACCACCACTCCAGCGAGCATGAGAGGCTGGAGCTGGAGGGCAGGTATAAGGGCGAGAGCCGGCCCGCCCCCTCCTGCGCCCGGATCATCTATGAGTACTACGGCGGCGCGGAGCGCTTCCCCCAGTTCGGCGAGCTGATGGAGGCGGTGGACAAGGTGGACTCGGGCAGCCTGACCATCGATGAGGTAATGAACCCCCAGGGATGGATTCTGGTGGGCTTCCTGATGGACCCCCGGACCGGCCTGGGCCGCTGGCGTGAGTTCTCCATCTCCAATTATCAGCTGATGGAGAAGCTGCTGGAGGCCTGCCACGCCATGAGCACCGAGGATATTCTGGCACTGCCCGACGTGCAGGAGCGCATCGCCGTCTACAATGAGCAGACCGAGAAGTTTAAAGAGATGGTCTCCGCCCACACCAGGGTGGAGGGCAGCGTGATCATCACCGACCTGCGGGGCGTATCTCCCATCTACACCGGGAACCGCTTCATGATTTACAGCATGTACCCCGAGCAGAATATCTCCGCCTGGATCGTCAGCGGCCGCGAGGGCCAGGGGTGCTCCGCGGCGGTGGGCTACAGCATCCTGAACCGGACCGCCACCCTGGATGTGGGCAGTCTCATGCTGAAGTATAACGGCGGCGGCCACAAGAAGGTGGGCACCTGCCAGTTCAGCAATGAGACCATGGACCAGGAGCTGCCCAAGATGCTGGCCGAGCTGTGCGCCATGTCCAACGGCTGATTATTACATCCGCGCCGGGCCTCGGGAGCTTTCCCCCGGGGCCCGGACTGGCGCGCTGGAGGGCTTCAGCGGCCCGAAAATGGCCGCAGGAAAAAATTTGCGGAAATTTTCATTTTCCTGTTGACAAGTGAGGCAGGGTCTTGTATAATAAGCAAGCCGTCGCAAGTGGGACGGAAAATAAGGGAGCATAGCTCAGCTGGTAGAGCACATGCCTTACAAGCATGGGGTCACAGGTTCGAGCCCTGTTGTTCCCACCACTTATTTCCCAAAACTACCTGGCGCGGTAGTTCAGTTGGTTAGAACGCCGGCCTGTCACGCCGGAGGTCGAGGGTTCAAGTCCCTTCCGCGTCGCCACCTTTTTTCATCTGACTGGCGTGTTTGTCCCGCTGTCAGATGAGGCAAAGGCCCCTTCTGCGTCGCCACTTTTTTTCATCCGGTCGGCGTGCTTGTCTCGCTGTCGGATGAGGCAAAGGCCCCTTCCGTTTTGTCATTCGCCTCTGTAGCTCAGTTGGTAGAGCAGAGGACTGAAAATCCTCGTGTCGTTGGTTCGATTCCGACCGGAGGCACCATCTCCCCGCAGGCATCCCTTGCGGGGAGAACAAACGCGAGTGTAGCTCATCTGGTAGAGCGCCACCTTGCCAAGGTGGAGGTAGCGAGTTCGAGCCTCGTCACTCGCTCCAAAACGGGGCAAAGAAATTTGCCCCGTTTTTTCCTAAAGTGTATATCCCTCAGCGCAGCCGCATAATATGTGGCATACGGCGCCATAGCCAAGTGGTAAGGCAGAGCTCTGCAAAAGCTCCACCCCCAGTTCAAGTCTGGGTGGCGCCTCCACGCCGGAGCAAGGTTTACCTTGCTCCGGCGATTTTTATATTGCCATCTTTATCGCTGTGAATAGAGGAGCGCAAGGCCGGATGACCTTGCGCTCCTTTTATATTTGAACTATTCTTTCAAGTGTCCGGCTCGCCTGAAACGTCCAGCGGCTGGACATTACTGGGGATAAGGGGCCGGGAGCGGGGAGAGCGGGCCCTGAGCCACGCCCGGAGCTTCGGCCCGGGCCGTGTTGGGCAAGGGGACGGCGGTGAACAGCAGGATGTATGTTATGGCGGACATCAGCCCGCCGAATCCGAAGCCTAACATTTCCAAGCGGGTAATTGGCTTTTGTGATTTGCCTGAGGGATTGCGGAAATTGGCTCGTTCACGATGTACCACACAAAACTGTGCTGGGGCGGAGCTGACCGGCAGGGCGCTGTTCCCCGCGCCGCCGGTCATGATGACAAAAAAGCGGGACGCAGGGTAAATACCTTGCGTCCCATTGTGCTTCTCTCGTATTATTAAGCGGGAGGTGGCAATATTGAACAAGGAATACGGCTACATACGGGTCAGCAGCAGGGAACAGAACGAGGACCGGCAGCTGATCGCGCTGCGGGAGGTGTCCGTCCCGGAGCAGAATATTTTTATGGACAAGCAGTCTGGCAAGGATTTTGACCGGCCACAGTATAAAAAGCTGATCCGCAGGCTCAAGCCGGACGATCTGCTCTATGTCAAGAGCATCGACCGGCTCGGGCGCAATTATAAGGAGATTCAGGATCAGTGGCGCGTCCTCACCAAGGAGAAGGGGGTGGACATTGTGGTGCTGGATATGCCGATCCTGGACACCCGGCGGGGCAAAGACCTGATGGGAACTTTCCTCAGCGACATTGTTTTGCAGGTGCTGTCCTTTGTGGCGGAAAGCGAGCGGAGCAGCATTCGCCAGCGTCAGGCGGAGGGCATCGCCGCGGCAAAGGCGAAGGGCGTCCGCTTCGGCCGGCCGGCCAAACCGCTCCCGGAAAACTATCTCAGTGTCTACCGCCGCTGGAAGGCCGGGGCAATCACCGGCACGGCGGCGGCGGCGGAGTGCGGAATGCCGCTGTCCACTTTCCGATATCAAGCAAAAATATATGAGAAAAGGTTAAATAAGCAGTAAAACTTTCTTGAAAAATATACTTTTT
>CANSDP010000039.1 GCA_947645675.1 uncultured Bacillota bacterium | reverse complement strand
CTTCGGCGACCGCCGCAAGGAGATGCTCCAGGATATCGCCATCCTCACCGGCGGCGAGGTCATCTCCGCCGACGTTGGCCTGGAGCTGAAGGAGGCTCAGATGAACATGCTGGGCTCCGCCCGCCAGGTGAAGATCACCAAGGAGAACACCACCATCGTCAACGGCGCGGGCTCCTCCGAGGAGATCAAGGCCCGTATCGGCCAGATCAAGAGCCAGATTGAGACCACCACCTCCGACTACGACAAGGAGAAGCTCCAGGAGCGGCTGGCCAAGCTGGCCGGCGGCGTGGCCGTCATCAAAGTCGGCGCCGCCACCGAGGTGGAGATGAAGGAGAAGAAGCTGCGCATTGAGGACGCCCTGAACGCCACCCGCGCCGCTGTGGAGGAGGGCATCGTGGCCGGCGGCGGCACCGCCTACCTCAATGCCATCCCCGCCGTGGAGGCTCTGCTGTCCAAGACTGAGGGCGACGAAAAGACCGGCGTGCAGATCATCGCCAGGGCCCTCACCGCGCCCGTGAAGCAGATCGCCGCCAACGCCGGCATCGACGGCGCTGTGGTGCTGGCCAAGATCCAGGAGTCCGGCAAGGTTGGCTACGGCTTCGACGCCTACAAGGAGGAGTACTGCGACATGATCCCCGCCGGTATCGTGGACCCCACCAAGGTCACCCGCTCCGCCCTGGAGAATGCCGCCTCCATCGCCTCCGTCCTGCTGACCACCGAGTCCCTGGTGGCCGACAAGCCCCAGCCCCCCGCTCCCGCCGCCGCCCCCGCTCCCGACATGGGCATGTATTAAGAAAACGCCCCCCGCGGCCTTTGGGCCGCGGGGGGATTGACAAGGATAAGCTTTTCAGTTATACTGTATATAGAAAGGGCGCTGCTGGTAAGCGGTTAGCCCCCTAGCTTAGATTACAGAAGTAACCGCCGACTGTGGGGACAGAGGGGCGGTTACTTCTTTTTATTGGCCGCAATGACGAGGCCGATAATGCCGATGATAACAAGCGTGTACTGAAACAGTTCACTGTATGTGACCATTGGGCAGCCCCCCTTATCTATTGATTCAGAGGGCAGAAGCTGCCCCCTGTTGTAAGAGGGCCAACCGCGTACCGTTACAAGCAGCGCTGAAAGATGATTCTTTCCTGTCGTCATTTTATCACAGCTCTCGACAGGATGCAACAACCATCCTGATATAGGTATGACCATAAAGCCTCCCTTGCTAAAGGGAGGGGGACCGCCACCGAAGGTGGGGGTGGAGGGATTCCGTCTTACGGAAGCACATCATGAGAACGGAATCCCCCCGCCACTTCGTGGCCCTCCCCCCTTTAGCAAGGGGGCTTGAAACTTTCTCTTGACTTTTTGCGCGCGCTGTATTATAGTTATTGCGAGGGCAGAAAGCAGGTGGTGAAATGAGCCCACGGATGGGGCGTCCTCCAAAAGAAAATCCCCGCAACGTCAACCTCAATCTCCGTTTAACCAGGGAAGAAGCAGATTTGATTCAAGAATGTGCAGATTCCTTAAACACGACAAGGACAGAGGTTATCGTCAAAGGGGTCAAGCTGGTGAGGGCAGACCTGAACAAAAAATAGAGTGCTGGCACCCCTCTAAAGCCGCCAACACCCTATTTACCACACCAAGGAGATATGGCAAATCTGATTATGCCACAACTCCTGGTGAAAATCAAGGAG
Organism: uncultured Bacillota bacterium; assembly: GCA_947645675.1. GTDB lineage: Bacteria > Bacillota > Clostridia > Oscillospirales > Oscillospiraceae > Lawsonibacter. The sequence continues at coordinate 17,175 of CANSDP010000039.1, read as the reverse complement.
TGAGCTATGGATATGCAAAAAAATCTGTTGGAATTAGAGGAAGCCGCTCAGCGCGTCTCTGACGGGCTGGCGGCGATCCGGATCATGGTCATTGGCCTGGAGGGGGCAGGAAGCGAGTATACCGGCGCGTTTCACGCCATCTGGGATTACCTGTCCGACGCCAACAAGGAATTTCAGGAACGGCTGAGCGACTGCCTGAAAACGGCCTAACGGAGCACAAAGCCCGAAGCTTGCGCTTCGGGCTGTTTTTATGGTATACTAGCTGTATCAAAGCCGGGAGGAACACAACATGGGCAGAATATGCGTGGGCCTGCTGGCCCATGTGGACGCGGGGAAAACCACGCTGTCCGAGGGGCTTTTATATCTCAGCGGCGCGGTGCGGAAGCTGGGAAGGGTGGACCACCGGGACGCCTTCCTGGACACCGACGCCCAGGAGCGGGAGCGGGGCATCACCATCTTCGCCAAGCAGGCGGAGCTCACCTGGGGGGAGACTTCTTTTACCCTGCTGGACACTCCGGGGCATGTGGACTTCTCCGCCGAGATGGAGCGCACCCTGGGGGTGCCGGACTGCGCCGTGCTGGTGGTCAGCGGCACCGACGGCATCCAGGGCCACACCCGGACCCTGTGGAGGCTGCTGGAGGGCCGCAGCGTCCCCACCTTCCTGTTCATCAACAAGATGGACCTGGCGGGGGCGGACAAGGCCGCCCTGCTGGCCCAGCTCCAGAGCAGGCTTGACGGCGGCTGTCTGGACTTCTCCGCCGGACTGGCCCCCATTCAGGAGGACCTGGCCTCCTTGGACGAGGGGCTGATGGACCAGTACCTGGAGGGCGGCGAGGTCACCCAGGCGGACGCCGCCGGCCTTATCGCCCGGCGGCTGGTCTTCCCCTGCTTCTTCGGCTCGGCGCTGAAGCTGGAGGGGGTGGAGGCGCTGCTGGACGGCCTGTCCCAGTACACCCTGCCCCCCTCCTATCCCTCGGACTTCGGGGCCAAGGTCTTCAAAATCGCCCGGGACGGGACCGACCGGCTCACCTATGTGAAGGTCACCGGCGGGACCCTCAAGGTCCGTACCCTCCTGCGGGAGGAGAAGGTCAATCAGATCAGGATATACTCCGGGACCAAGTACCAGACCATAGACGAGGCCCCGGCGGGGACGGTGTGCGCCCTCACCGGCCTGACAAAGACCCGGCCCGGCGACGTATTCGGGGCGGAGCCCCCCGCCCGGGAGCCGGAGCTGGAGCCGGTGCTGAACTATCAGGTCATCCTCCCCCCCGCCTGCGACGTTCACACCATGCTCCGCAATCTCCGCCAGCTGGAGGAGGAGGACCCCCAGCTCCGGGTGGTGTGGAACGAGGTGCTGGGGGAGATTCATCTACAGCTCATGGGAGAGGTCCAGCTGGAGGTCCTCACCCGCCTCATCCGGGAGCGCTTTGGAACGGAGGTCTCCTTTGGGGCGGGGAGCATCGTCTATCGGGAGACCATCACCGGCCCGGTGGAGGGGGTGGGCCACTTCGAGCCCCTGCGGCACTACGCTGAGGTCCATCTGCTGCTGGAGCCGGGGGAGCGGGGCAGCGGACTGCGCATCGCCTCCGCCTGCTCCACCGACCAGCTGGACCTGAACTGGCAGAGGCTCATCTTCACCCACCTGATGGAGAAGCGCCACCGGGGGGTGCTCACCGGCTCGCCCATCACCGACATGAAGATTACCCTTGTGGCGGGCCGGGCCCACGTGAAGCACACCGAGGGGGGCGACTTCCGTCAGGCCACCTACCGGGCGGTGCGCCAGGGGCTGATGCAGGCGGACAGCATCCTCCTGGAGCCCCACTACAGCTTTACCCTGGAGCTCCCCCCCGACTGCGTGGGCCGGGCTATGACCGACATCCAGTCCATGGGAGGGACGGTGGAGGGGCCGGAACAGGACGGGGAGCTGTCCGTTCTGACAGGCCACGCCCCGGTGGCCGGCCTGCGGGACTACTGGCGGGAGGTCACCGCCTACACCCGTGGGCGGGGGCGGCTGTCCTGCGCCCTGCGGGGCTATGAGCCCTGCGCCGGTCAAAAGGAGGTTGTTGCCCGCTTTGCCTACGACCCGGAGCGGGACATCGACAACCCGCCCGACTCGGTGTTCTGCTCCCATGGGGCGGGGTTCACTGTTAAATGGGACCAGGTCCGGGAGCATATGCACGTGGACAGCGGCCTGCGCCTGAACCGGGAGGCATCCCCGCCGGAACCACCCGCCCCCGCGGCCGGTGAGCGCTCCCGCCGCGGGGGAAGTCTGGAGCAGGACAAGGAACTGCTGGCCGTCTTTGAGCGCACCTATGGGAAGGTGGAGCGGGAGACCGCCTTCCAGCCCCGGAAAAAGCCCGCCCGCACCAGTCTGGACGAGGGAAAATACAGCATCAAAAATCAAAAGTCCGGGCCGGAATATCTGCTGGTGGACGGCTATAACATCATTTTTGCCTGGGAGGAGCTCACCGCCCTGGCCCGGGTAGACGTATCCGCCGCCCGGGCGGCTCTGGAGGGCATTTTGTCCGACTACCAGGGCTTTCGTAAGTGCGTGGTAATCCTGGTGTTCGACGCCTACAAGGTGAAGGGGAACCCCGGCTCGGTGGAGAAGCGGGGGGGCATCTATGTGGTATACACCAAGGAGGCCGAGACCGCCGACGCCTATATCGAAAAGGCCACCTACGACCTGGGGAAAAACCACCGGGTCCGGGTGGCCACCTCCGACGGCCTGGAACAGCTCATTATCCTGGGCCACGGCGCTCTGCGCCTGTCCGCCCGGTCCTTCAAGGCCGAGGTGGAGCAGGCCAGGGGCGAAATTTCCGCCCTGGTGGACAAGCTCAACCGCCGCAATTCCGAGCTGGGCAAGGTGAAGCATACCGCGAGGATTATAGAACGTAATTAGGGCCGCCCCAATCGGGGCGGCTCTGCCCTTTGCCTATCCTTATCAATATTTCCCTTGCGCTTCGAGGTTTTGTGCGCTACAATGGAAATACCTTTGCCGCGGGCCTCCAGGCCTGCTGTTGGGCGAAAAATCTTGAGAGGAGAAAACAACATGAAAAAGAAAGCATTGTCTCTGGCGCTGTCTCTGCTGATGGTCCTGTCCCTGCTTCCCGTTACGGCCCTGGCGGCCGGCGACGGAACGGCCTTTGCCTCCACCCAGAACGTTGAGGTAGACGGCCAGCCGGTCCAATTCCAGATGTACGCCCTCAAGGACGCCAACGGGAACCCCACCAACTACGTGAAGCTGCGGGATGTGGCCCACGTGCTCAACAGCACGCCCGCCAAATTCTATGTAGGCTGGGACGGCGCTATTACCATCACCACCGGGACGGCCTATCAGGACACCGGCAGCGAAATGACAACGCCCTACTCCGGCGACCGGGCCTATCGGGACGGCGCCCAGACCGTCATGGTCAACGGCGCGGGCCGGCAGATGAACGCAATTATCCTCACCGACGACCAGGGCGGGGACTACACCTATTTTAAGCTGCGGGACCTGGGCGAGGCCCTGGGCTTTAAGGTGGACTGGGCCGAGGGCCGGGGCGTCTTTATCGAAACCGCCGGCGCCTCTCAGCCCGTTGATCCCGCCAAGCCCACCGTGACATACTATCAGGAGTACCCCGATCTCCCCGACTTCGGCGCGTACTACGGCGTCCCCCTTCTGGAGGCCTTTGTGGATGACGAGGGCTCGTTCGACTATGAAAAATCCATCATTTACATCTATGATGCCGATCAGGTGGAAAGCATCCTGAACCAGGGGGGCAATCTCGACGGCTACCTCAATCTGCTGGAGGCCAGCGGATACCCCCTTACCGACAGCTTTGAGGATTCTGACGGCTTTACCACCCTGGTATTCCAGAAGGAGAACCGGCAGGTCATGGTCGGACTCAGCCTGCTGAGCAATCAGGTCCGTTTTGCCATCTATGTCTTTGAGCTGACCGCGGCTCCCCCGGCCGGGACGCTGGCCTACTATCAGGACGCCCCCGACGTTCCCGACTTCGGGGCCTATTTCGGGATCCGCCTGGAGGACTCCTATGTGGACTACAACGGCGGGGGGCTCTACAACAAGGGCACCGCGTATATTTACGGCGCGTATGACATCGGCTCCCTGCTGGACCAGGGCGTGGATTTTGTTTCGGGATACGCTTCGCTTTTGGAAGCCAACGGATACCGCTACACGGATAACTTCGTCAGCGACGACGGATATACGACCATGGTTTTTGAAAAAGGAAACCGCGGGGTTATGTTCGGCCTGGGCGATATGACGTCCGGCACCAAATTCCTTGTGATGGTCATCGATCACTAAACCGGTCACACAGAAAAAAGCATCCGGCTGGCACAGGTCCGCCGGACGCTTTTTTTCACCCGATGGTGTGGGCGATATAGGTCAGATGGTCGCCCATACGCTCCAGGTTGGACACCAGGTTGATGAACACGCCGCTGGACTCGGCCTTGCAGGCCCCCTGATTCAGCCGCTGGATGTGGCTGTCGATGAGGCGCTTGCGCAGGCCGTCCACCTGGTCCTCCACCCGGTCGATTCGGGGCAGGAGCCGGGTGTCCTTCTCCACGATGGCCTCCTTGGTGAGGATATACAGCTCCTCCACCCGGCCCACCATGCCCCGCAGCTCCTCCTTCACGCTGTCGGAGAAGTCCAGGTTCTGCTTGATACACTTCTGGGTGTATTTGGTAAAATTGTCCGCGATCTCGGCGATACGCATGATGTCCCCCAGGTTGTCGTGGAGGTTGGAAATGCTCCGCTCCTCCGCCAGCTCGCTCCTGGCGGACAGGCGGATCAGATAGCTGACCATCCCCTGGCTGATAACGTTGGCCTCGTCAATCAGCTGGTGGGTGGGCTCGATGAGGGACTTGTCCTTCTCGTCAAAGGAGCGGTAGGCGGTGCGGAAGGCCTCCATAGCGGTGTCGGACAGGCGGAGCAGCTCCCGCTCCAGCTGGGAGACAGCCAGAGACGGGGAATACAGCATACGCTCGTCCAGATAGCTCTCCGGGGCCTGGACCTCCTCCTCGGGGATCAGTCTCTGGGACGCCTTGACGAACCAGCCGCAGAAGGGCAGGAAGAGGACGGTGCAGGTCACGTTGAAGAAGGTGTGGAACATCGCGATCTGAGTGGCCGCTGCGGGGAACCAGCGGCGGAAGGTGAGGTCCATGAAGTCGGGCCAGCACAGCAGGAGGGTGAAGAAGATCACCGAGCCCACCGTGTTGAACATCAGGTGAATCAGTCCTGCCCGCCGGGCGTTGGCCCCGGCGGTGACGGAGGACATCAGGGCGGTGACACAGGAACCGATGTTGGTGCCCAGGATGATAAACAGCACCTCGTTCCCCCCGGTGCCCACGGTGAGTCCGGCCACCGACATAGCGATGATGATGGAAGTGGTGGCCGAGCTGGACTGCACCAGGGCGGTGAGCAGCACGCCGGCCAGCAGGAGCAGGAAGGGGTTGGTCACCGTCTCAAAGAGGCCCTGGACCGCCGCCTGACTGGATTTCATAGAGTCGGACATGAGGGACAGCCCCACAAAGACCAGCCCCAGTCCCGAGAGAATCAGGCCGGTCTTTTTCATGTCGTCCCGCTTGCAGACCATGCTCATCATCATGCCCGCAAAGACCAGGGTCTGAATATAGGTGGTGATGGGAAAGGCGCTGAGGGCCGCGATCTGGGCGGTGACGGTGGTGCCGATGTTGGCGCCCATAATCATAGCCGCCGCCTGATAGAGGCTGATGACCCCGACGTTGACGAAGCCTACAATGAGCACTGTGGTCACGCCGGAGCTCTGAATCAGAGCGGTGGTCGCCGCGCCGATGCCCACGTTGACCAGCCGCTTGTCGGCGGTCCTGCCAAACAGCTCCTTGATCTTCCCGGTGGCCAGCTGCTCAATGTTGGAGGTGAGCAGATGCACCCCCACCAGAAAGACGCCGGTACCGGCCAGAAGCTTGACCAGGAACAGAGAAAGCTGCGCTAAGGTCATAGAAAATCTCCTCTCTATTTATGCACGGCTGATGGTCTATTCTTCCTCATTTTAATATATACTTGATTTTTCTTTTGCTGTCAACCCACATTCTTGACAAATCCCAGGGGGAGCATACCCAAAAAATCGCCCTCTTTTGGGCGATATTCCAAAACAGCAAAAAACCGCCCGTCCCCGGTGTGGGGACGGGCGGCAAAAGCCTAAAGAGGGACGGGATGGGGCTTAGAACAGGCCGGAGATGATGCCGTTCTCGTCGATGTCGATGCGCTCGGAGGCGGGCACCTTGGGCAGACCGGGCATGGTCATGATATCGCCCGTCTTGGCGACCAGGAAGCCGGCGCCGGCGTTGACCTTGACCTCGCGGATGGTGACCTTGAAGCCCCGGGGCGCGCCGATCTTGCTCTGATCGTCGGAGAAGGAGAACTGGGTCTTGGCCATGCAGATGGGCATCTTGTCGAAGCCCAGCTCGGTGAGCTGCTGGATCTGCTTCTTGGCGGCGGGCACGATGGTCACGCCGTCGGCGCGGTAGACCTTGGTGGCGATGGCGTTGAGCTTGTTCTCAATGGTGTCCTCGGCGTCGTAGACGAACTGGAAGTGATCCAGGCTCTTGTCCTCGGCCAGACGGACGACTTCCTCGGCCAGGGCCTTGCCCCCCTCGCCGCCCTTGGCCCAGACCTCGGACAGGCGGACGTTGACCCCCAGCTCCTTGCACTTGGCCTCCACCAGGTCCAGCTCGGCCTTGGTGTCGGTGGGGAAAGCGTTGATGGCCACCACGCAGGGCAGGCCGTAGACGTTCTTCACGTTGTCCACGTGCTGGAGCAGGTTGGGCAGACCCTTCTCCAGGGCCTCCAGGTTCTCGTTGTTCAGCTCGGCCTTGGGCACGCCGCCGTGGTACTTCAGGGCCCGGACGGTGGCTACGATGACCACGGCGTCGGGGTGGAAGCCGCCGGCGCGGCACTTGATGTCCAGGAACTTCTCAGCGCCCAGGTCGGCGGCGAAGCCGGCCTCGGTGACGGTGTAGTCGGCCAGCTTCATAGCGGTCTCGGTTGCCTGGATGGAGTTGCAGCCGTGGGCGATGTTGGCGAAGGGACCGCCGTGGATGAAGGCGGGGGTGTGCTCCAGGGTCTGGACCAGGTTGGGCTTGATGGCGTCCTTCAGGACGGCGGCCATGGCGCCCTCGGCCTTCAGATCGTGGGCGGTGATGGGCTTGCCGGAGCGGCTGTAGCCCACGACCATCTTGGCCAGACGGGCCTTCATGTCCATCAGCCCGGTGGACAGGCACAGCACGGCCATAATCTCGGAGGCCACGACGATGTCGAAGCCGTCCTCACGGGGCACGCCGGAGGCCTTGCCGCCCAGGCCGCAGGTGATATGGCGCAGCTGGCGGTCATTCATGTCCACCACCCGCTTCCAGGTGATCTGGCGGGTGTCGATGTCCAGGGCGTTGCCCTGCTGGATGTGGTTGTCAATGAGGGCGGCCAGCAGGTTGTTGGCGATGCCGATGGCGTTGAAGTCGCCGGTGAAGTGGAGGTTGATGTCCTCCATGGGGACGACCTGGGCATAGCCGCCGCCGGCCGCGCCGCCCTTCACGCCGAACACGGGGCCCAGAGAGGGCTCGCGCAGGCAGACGATGGTTTTCTTGCCGATCTTGTTCAGCGCGTCGGCCAGACCCACGGAGGTGGTGGTCTTGCCCTCGCCGGCGGGGGTGGGGCTGATGGCGGTCACCAGGACCAGCTTGGACTTCCGGGGCAGGTCCTTCAAAGCATGGATGTCCACCTTAGCTTTATAGTGGCCATAGTGCTCCAGGTTTTCGGAACCGATGCCGATCTTGGCGGCGATCTCTTCGATGGGAAGCATAGTGGACTGCTGGGCGATTTCAATGTCAGTCATGATAGTGGGCCTCCTGCTTTCATAAAATATTTTTGTTTGTTCCCGGGCTCACCCGGGCGTTCACTGTCACCCATTATAACGCACAACTCTCAATCCGTAAACTATATTTTTTTCTCACATCAGGACAAACACTTTTTTTTTGAAAGTAAAAGCCCTTTTTTACAAAAAAGCTATTTCACCCCGCCCGGAAGCCCTTCTGCCGCAAGGGTTCTTTTCCGCCCTAACGCGGCGTATCGCTGATGCGTTAGCGATTAACCATAATACCGTACAACCAACTTTTCACTTTCGCCAAGATTTTTGTTGATTTTAACGATTAAGTATGCTATGATAGATGCGTCTCGGGGCCCCGACGGAGAGGGGCTCTCCCGCACGTCAGTTCCCGCTCCCGGCGGTGCTAGCCCGTCCGGTACGAAGCGCTCCGCCCTCAAAAGCGTACTTTTGAGGGCCGCGGAGGAGTCCTCCGCGGCGGAACGCGTTCTGGAGCGGTACACACTCTCACGCGGGAGGGGCCGGAGCGGTCCCGAACCGATGGAAGAGGAATACAGAATTAAGAAAGAGGGGTACATTATTCTATGGAAATCCTTACTAACCCAGTATTGGTGGCCGTGGTCGTCCTGTGCGTTCTGTGTCTGTTAAAGCTGAACGTGCTGATGTCCCTGATCATCTCCGCTCTGGTCGGTGCCTTGATCGGCGGCATCAGCATCCCTGATGCCATGAAGCTGCTGTGCTCCGGTTTCAGCCGGAACGCGGAAACCGCCTTGGCTTATGTGCTGCTGGGCACCTTTGCCACCGCCATCGCTACCAGCGGTCTGGCGGACATGTTCTCTCGGAAGCTGTCTAAGGTTATGGGCCGCAACGGCAAGATCGTGCTGCTCATCATCGCCTTCATCGGCTGCTTCTCTCAGAATCTGGTGCCCGTTCACATCGCTTTCATCCCCATCCTGATTCCCCCCCTGCTGTCCCTGTTCAACGAATTGAAGATTGACCGCCGGGCCGCCGCCTGCTCGCTGTGCTTCAGCGTCAAGGCCCCCTACATCGCCATCCCCTTCGGCTTCGGCTCCATCTTCATGGGTCTGATCTCCCAGAACCTGACCGACAACGGCTGGGCCGCCGAAGTGGGCGACGTGGCCAAGGTCAACTGGATTCTGGCCCTGGCTATGCTCATCGGCCTGCTGCTGGCCATCTTTGTCACCTATGGCAGACCCCGCGAGTATAAGAACGTTGCCGCCGACACCAGCGCCTCTGACGCCGTGTCCGACAAGTTCACCGCCGCCCACGCCGTTACCATCGTGGCCATTCTGGTGGTCGTAGTGGTTCAGATCCAGTGGGAGTCCCTGCCTCTGTCCACCCTGGCCGGTCTGCTGGTCATGTTCGTCGGCCAGGCTGTCAAGTGGAATCAGATTGACGATCAGTTCACCGGCGGCATCAAGATTATGGGTATGGTCGCCATCGTGATGCTGGTGGCCGGCGGCTTTGCCGAGGTTATTGCCGCCACCGGCGCGGTAGACGCACTGGTTGAGGCGGCCATCGGTGTGATGGGCGGCAACAAGATCGTCGCCGCCACCATGATTACCCTGATCGGCCTGCTGGTCACCATAGGCATCGGCTCCTCCTTCAGCACCATCCCCATCCTGGCCCTTCTGTACGTGCCTCTGTGCCAGCGCATGGGCTTCTCCCTTCCCGCCACCATCCTGCTGATGTCCGCCGCCGCCGCTCTGGGCGACGCCGGTTCCCCCGCTTCCGACTCCACCCTGGGCCCCACGGCCGGCCTGAACGCCGACGGACAGCACAATCACATCTGGGACACCTGCGTGCCCACCTTCATCCACTTCAATATTCCCTTGATGCTGGCCGCAATCATCTGCTCCCAGTTCATCTGATTCCCCTTATTCAGACAGGCGCTAGCAGCCTGCTCTGGATGACCGCAAGCGCAGTCCCCTAAGACTGCATCGATCTGCCCCGCGGCCCCCAGAGGGACCCTCCCCCTTGGGGGCCGCCCTTTGATTTTGTCAACTCCCGGCCCAATCCAAGACGGCCGGACCAAATACATCTGCCAAATTATTTTAAAGAAGGAGACTGAACATCATGATGAATCCCAAGGAAATCAAGCATATCGTTCTGGACGGCCATAGCCTGACCCTGGAGAGCTTCGTCGCCGTGGCCCGGTACAACGCCACCGTGGAGCTGGCCGGTTCCGCCCTGGAGGCCATGAAGAAGTCCCGGGCCCTGGCCGAGAAGATTGCCGAGGAGGGCCGGGTGGCCTACGGCATCACCACCGGCTTCGGCGATTTCCAGAAGGTGGCCGTCCCCGAGGAGATGAGCAACCAGCTGTCCACCAACCTGATCCTCAGCCACTGCACCGCCACCGGCGACCCCTACACTGAGGAGGTCTCCCGAGGCATGCTCCTTCTCCGGGCAAACGCCCTGTGCGGCGGCGTGTCCGGCGTGCGCCCCATCCTGGTGGAAATGATGATCGAGATGCTCAACAAGGGCGTCCACCCCTGGGTCCCCCAGAAGGGCTCCCTGGGCTCCTCCGGCGACCTGGCTCCCCTGGCCCACATGACCCTGCCCCTGCTGGGCAGAGGACAGGCCTACTACAAGGGCGAGCTGATGTCCGGCGCCGAGGCTATGTCCAAGGCCGGCATCGCCACCCTGGAGACCCTGGTGTGCAAGGAGGGCCTTGGCATGACCAACGGCACCTGCGCCATGACCTCCGTGGGCTCCCTGGCTCTGTACGACACCATCTGCGCCGCTCAGCTGGGCGATATCATCGGCTCCATGGACTTCGAGGGCCTCACCGGCCTGCGCAACGCCTTTGACCCCCGCATCCATCAGGTCCGCGGCCAGAAGGGCCAGATGCTGGTGGCCGCCAATATGCGCAAGCTGCTGGAGGGCTCCGAGATTCTGGACAACTGCCAGAAGGACCGGGTGCAGGATGCCTACGCCCTGCGCTGCATCCCGCAGCTCCACGGCGCTGTCCGCGACGCGCTGGACTACGTGCTGGACAAGGTGGAGATCGAGCTCAACGCCGTCACCGACAACCCCCTGATCTTCCTGGAGGACGAGGCTGTCATCTCCGGCGGCAACTTCCACGGCGAGCCCATGGCCATCCCCTTCGACACCCTGGGCATTGCCTGCTCCGAGATCGCCAACGCCTCTGAGCGCCGCACCGAGCGCATGGTCAACGCCGCCCTGTCCAACGGCCTGACCCCCTTCCTCACCACCAAGCCCGGCGTCAACTCCGGCTTTATGATTGTGCAGTACTCCGCCGCCTCCATGGTGTCCGAGAACAAGGTGCTGGCCCACCCCGCCAGCGTGGACTCCATCCCCTCCTCCGCCAACCAGGAGGACATCGTGTCCATGGGCACCACCGCCGGCCGCAAGGCGGGCATGATCGTCCAGAACACCTACTCGGTGCTGGCCGACGAGCTGCTCACCGCCTGTCAGGCCATCGACATCCGCCGGAACCTGAACACCCACGGCCAGGGCATCGCCCCCGTCCATGAGGCCATTCTGAAGCATGTCCGTGAGAAGGTGGCCTTCTACGAGATCGACCGGGAGATCTGGCCCGACATCGTGGAGGTGGAGAAGATGGTCCGCAGCGGTGAGCTGCTGGACATCGTCCGGGAGCTTGTCCCCGACTTCCAGTAAACCATGAAGCTGAATGTACTGCGTGCCAACCCGGCGGGCAACATCACGCTCTTTGTCCTGGACCCGGTCCCCTCAGGGGACCGGGCCGGACTTTCCGCCCGTCTGATGGCCGGCTCCGACATTGAGCAGGTCGGCTTCATCTGCCCCCCCTCCCACGGCGGGGCGGCCCGGATGGAGATGGCCGGCGGGGAGTTCTGCGGCAACGCCACCCGGGCCTTTGGGATGTTCACCGCCGACGGCCTGGGCCGGCCCAACCGCGTTCAGGTGGAGGTCAGCGGCTGTGACACCCTGATTACCGTAGACGTGGACTGGAGCAAGCACACCGCCCGCTCTCAGATGCCCCTCCCCCGGTCTGTCGCCCCCGCCGAGGCGGACGGTCAGGCCGGTACCCTGGTGGACCTGGGCGGCATCGCCCACTTTGTGGTGGAGGGCGCCGCCCCCTGCCTGGAGTTTTTCCAAAAGGCCGAGCCCCTCTTCCAGGACATCCCCGGGCTGGACGCCTACGGAGTCATCTTCCTGGATACGGTCAAGGGGACCATGACCCCCCTGGTCAAGGTCCCCGCCGCCGGCAGTCTGGTCTGGGAGGGTAGCTGCGGCTCCGGCTCCCTAGCCGCCGCCGTGGCACAGAGCCTGAAGGCTCCCGACGGCCCCTTCGTCCGGGACTACATCCAGCCCGCCGGCATTGTCCAGGCCGAGGTCGTCCGTCAGAACGGCCAGATCACCTCCGCCTATATCGGCGGCCCCGTGGTTCTGGACCCCCCTGTGGAGATCGAGCTTTCATAATTAGCAAAGAAGGACCGGGCGCAAGCCCGGTCCTTCTTTGTCAATATTCAAAGGTATAGCTCTGATAGGCGTTGATGACCTGGGTGTTATGATAGGACGACAGCCTGGGGATATCCGCGCCGTAGTTCATATGGATGTGGCCGTGGATAAAGTACTTGGGGCTGTAGCGGTCCATCAGGGTGTTAAAGGCGTCGAACCCGGTGTGGGCAAGGTCGTCCCCATCGTTCAGCCCGTAGGCCGGAGCGTGAGTGAGGAGGATATCAAAGCCCCCCTGGCGGAACAGGTCCAGCTTGCGCCGGAAAGCCCGCCGGCCCATCTGCCTCTGGGTATACTGGTGCTCGCCGTGCTGTTTATAGCGGGCGGAGCCTCCCAGTCCCAGCACCCGGACCCCCTGATAGGTGTAAATTGTGTCCTCCACACACAGGCAGCCCTCCGGCGGGGTAGTCCGGTAGCGGTCGTCATGGTTGCCGTGGACGTAGAGCACCGGTCCGTGGGCAAAGGTGGCGATAAAGGACAGATATTTGGGGTCCAGGTCGCCGCAGGAGAGGATCAGGTCGATCCCCTCCAGCTGGCGGGGGTTGAAATAGTCCCAGAGCATCGGGTTCTCCTGGTCAGACAACGCCAGAATTTTCATCGGCCCAGCAATCCTTTCAGCGGGTTGAGCTCCTTCAGCGGATTGCTCCCCTTTTTCACGGAAAATGCCTGATGGAGCTGGAGAAAACCGTTTTTCAGCTCCGTCTGGGTGTAGTTCTTCACCTGGTCGTAGCCATAGATGTCCAGGAACAGCAGGATCGCGTCTCCGGTGGTCATCCGCCCCGCCAGGTCCTGGGCGCTCTTGTCGCCGTACAGGGCGGAGAAGCGGGCATAAAAGCTGAAAAACTTCCGGCGGTCGTCGTCGCTCCAGACCTCGTCGGGGGCCTTGCCCAGGGCCGCCTGGAGCCGCGCGAAGCGGCCCACCGCGCTGAACCAGAGATAATTTACCCCGGACAGCTTGTAGAAGTCCACATATTCATAATAAATCTGGCTGGCCTTGGAGCCGTCCCTGGCGGGAAGGATGCGCGTGACCTCGGCGGGGATGTTCACCGCGCCGAAATAGCGCAGGACGCTGACGCGTTTGTGTCCTTCGGCCACGTAGAAGGTGTGCATATACTCATAGACCTTGATGGGGTCGGTGATGCCCTCCTCCATGTGGGCCTTGCACAGGGTAACCCACTTGTGGGCAAACTCCGAGTCCTCCGCCATCAGGGGGTAGAAGCTCCGGGAAAAGGCCTGGCTGCGTCCGGCGGACCGGGTGCCCACGATCAGCTCCATGGGAATGTCCACCAGTCCCAGGTCCACCTCTCCGCAGGTCTCTTCCTCGGACAGGATCTCGTCCAGCACTGGCAGGCTTGGGGAGCCGCCCCTGGACTGGCAGACCTTGGCCTCCTTCTGGCCCATCTGGCGCGCCTTGCGATAATCCTCTAAAAACATAAACGTCACCTCCGCAAAATGCAGGATCAGGGTCCGGAATTACTCCGTCAGGCTTGCAGTATACCATAGGGAATATGCCCGCGCAAGGGAAAAATAGACGAAAAATCCAGCTTCTTCCTGGGACAAACCAGGCCATATGATTGAAAAAGCCTGCATAACGGACAGGGAACGCGGCACAATGAGGATAGAAGAAAGGAGCGATTTCTATGACGACGAATTACAGAAAGGCCGCTGTGATCGGCTGCGGTTTTGTGGGGGCCTCCATCGCCTTCCGGTTTTTACAGCAGGGACTGTTCTCCCATCTGGTCCTTCTGGACGCCAACCGGGAGAAGGCGGAGGGGGAGGCCATGGACCTGAGCGACGGCCTGCCCTACGGGGCCTCCATGGAAATTACCGCCGGGACCTACGATGATCTGGCGGACTGCGGGCTGGTGGTTATCACCGCCGGGGTGAACCAGAAGCCCGGGGAGACCCGCCTGGAGCTCATCGGTCGGAACGCCGCCATTCTGAAGAGCATCATCGGGGAGATCACCGCCCGGCCCTTCGGGGGCATCCTGCTCATCGTCTCCAACCCGGTGGACGTGCTGACTTACGCCGCCCGGACGCTGTCCGGCTACTCCCGGGAGCGGGTGATCGGCTCGGGCACCGTGCTGGACACCGCCCGGCTCAAGCAGCTGCTGGGGGAGGAGCTGGGGGTGGACAGCCGGAACGTCCACGCCTTCATCGTCGGCGAGCACGGGGACAGTGAGCTGGCGGTGTGGAGCGGAGCCAATGTCTCCGGCCTGGACCTGGACGACTTCTGCCGCCTCCGGGGCAAGGCGCTGAGCGCCGGGGACATGGACCGGCTGTATCGGGAGGTCCGGGACAGCGCCAACGAGATTATCAAGCGCAAGGGGGCCACCTACTACGGCATCGCCATGGCCGTGGGCCGCATCGCCGAGTGCATCGTCAAGGACGAGCACGCCATCCTGCCCATCTCGGTGACGCTGGAGGGGGAATACGGCCTGGACGGGGTGGCTCTCAGCGTTCCGGCCGTTGTGGGAAAGAACGGCCTGGAGAAGGTTTTGGAAATCCCCCTGGGCGAGGCGGAGCGCTCCGCCCTCAGCGCCTCCGTCCAACAGCTCCGGGAGGCGGTCGGCTCTCTGAAACCGCGCCTGTAGGGGCGGGTATTACCCGCCCGCCGGCATTGTAAGACCGGCGTCCTGAGGGCGGATGATATCCGCCCCTACAGAGAGGACCCTTCCCGTCATTCTACAGGATTGCGCCCCCGCATGGTTCTCTACCCATCGCCCGCGACGCCCTTAAGGCTTGGGCTGTGCGGAAGCTAAAGTAACGAACGGCCCCCGTCCATCGGACGGGGGCCCCGCTTATACCTTTCGGATGGAGTTGATGCTCCCGGCGATCTGCCGGGCCACGTCGGGGTTGTTCATGGTGTACAGGTGGATGCCCTCCACCCCTCCGGCGATGAGGTCTGAGATCTGGTCGATGGCATAGGCGATGCCCGCCTCACGCAGGGCGTCTGGGTGGTCGCCGTACCGGGCCAGGATGCGGGTCAGCTTGCTGGGCAGGCTGGCGCCGCACATGGACACCATTCGCTGGATGGAGTTTTTGGACAGCACCGGCATGATGCCCGCCTCAATGGGCACGTTGATCCCCGCAATGCGGGCCCGTTCCAGAAAGCGGAAGAAGTCGTCGTTGTCGAAAAAGAGCTGGCTTACCAGGTGCTGGGCCCCGGCGTCCACCTTTTCCCTCAAATGCCGCAGGTCGCTGACCAGGTCGGGGCTCTCCAAATGCCCCTCGGGGTAGCAGGCGGCGGAGACGCCAAAATCCCCCCGGGCCCGTATGTAGCTGACCAGGTCGCTGGCGTATTTGAAGTCGGGTTTCGGGGGATAGTCCGGGTTTACGTCCCCCCGCAGGGCCAGGACATTCTCCACGCCGTCCGATTTCAGGTCGGCCAGCAGGCGGTCCACATCCTCCTTCCCGGCGGCCACGCAGGTCAGGTGGGCCATAGCGGGGATGTGGTACCGGTTCTCAATGAGGGCGGCGATGTCCCGGGTGGTCTGGTTGACCTGGGAGCCCCCCGCCCCGAAGGTGACGCTGATAAAGTCGGGGCGGATGTCCTTTAACCCGTCCAGAGTCTGATAGATGCTATCGACGGGGTCGTTCCGTTTTGGGGGGAACACCTCGCAGGAGAATACGGTCCGGCCCTTGCCGAACAATTCACACAGTTTCACAAAAATCTCTTCTTTCTGTTAAATATCCAGCTCCAGCAGCACTGGGCAGTGGTCGCTGCCCTCCACATCCGCCAGGATCTCCGCCCGGAGGATCTTGTCCCGCAGGCGGTCGGAGACGATGAAGTAGTCAATTCGCCACCCGGCGTTGTTTTTCCGGGCGTTGAAACGGTAGGACCACCAGGAATAGGCCCCCTCCCGGTTGGGGTAGAGGAACCGGAAGGTGTCAGTAAAGCCGGAGGAGAGCAGGGCGGTCATCTTCTCCCGCTCCTGGTCGGAGAAGCCGGCGCTGCCCCGGTTGGTTTTTGGGTTTTTCAGGTCGATCTCCTCATGGGCCACGTTCAGGTCGCCGCAGTAGATCACCGGCTTGGTCTTGTCCAGGGATATCAGGTAGTCCCGCAGGTCGTCCTCCCAGCTCATGCGGTAGTCGATCCGCTTCAATTCGTTCTGGGCGTTGGGGGTGTAGCAGCACACCAGATAGAACGCTTCATACTCCAGCGTAATGAGCCGCCCCTCATGGTCGTGCTGGTCGATGTCCATGCCGTAAGCGGCGTCAATGGGGGCGTGGGGGGTAAAGACGGCGGTGCCGGAATAGCCCTTCTTCTCGGCGGAGCTCCAGAACTCCAAAACGCCCTCCCCTAGAGGGATGTCCGCCTGTCCCCGCTCCATTTTGGTCTCCTGGAGGCAGAGAAAGTCAGGCCGCTGGGCCTGATAAAAGTCGGAAAACCCCTTTTTCATGCAGGCCCGCAGGCCATTTACATTCCAGGAAATAAATACCATATATACTCCTTTTGTTCTGATGAGTGTGCCCTATTATACTACGATTTACCGGTTTTTGCAAGGGAAGATAATTCAGCGGGGAGGGCCTCCGGACGAAGCCCGAAGGCGGGAGGCCCCTTTTTTACGGAAAAAAGTCGATAAAACAATCGCTTTGATATATTTATTACGCTAAATAGAGGAAAAAGCGCGGCCAGGTTGTATACAACCTGACCGTCGAAAAATGGAATGCGGCCGGTTTAAAATTTTTCACTTTTGGGCTAAAGTATTGAAAAAGACTGCCGATATGTAATAGTGAAACAGCAATAAAAGCGCGGCCAGGTTGTATACAACCTGACCGGAGCGAACGGAGGTGCGGACGGGAATGGCGCGGAAATCAAAGGCCGCGGAGG
>CANSDP010000038.1 GCA_947645675.1 uncultured Bacillota bacterium | reverse complement strand
TGCGCCGTCCCATCTACCGCCAGCTGGCCGCCTACGGCCATTTTGGCCGGGACGATCTGGATCTGCCCTGGGAGAAGACCGGTCGGGCGGACGCCCTGAAGGCCGCCCTGTAAAAAGGAAAATTACCAGAAGAAGCGAGCCGGAGACGGAGCCCCATTTGGAGCCGTCTCCGGCTTTTTACGGCCTCAATTACCTAAAATATGGGAATTTTGTCGAATAAAGGCGAGAAAAAGTGAAAAATTCAACTCGAAATTCCCAAAATTTTCCAAAAATGGCTTGCATATCCAGCCAACTTGTGATAAATTGTAGGCGGCTGGTCGAAATGGACCGGGAAAGAGAAAGTCGGGAACTTTTGCCGGCCGTTACGTACTATTTTTGGGGAAAGAAAGGGTAATTGACAATGGAAACAAAACGAATCGTAGTGGCAGACATGGGCGTTGAATTCCGTCGAAATATGATCCGCTCCCTGACAGAGGAGTCCAGCTTTCAGGTGGTGGGAGAGACGGGAGACGGCACGGAGCTCCTCCGTATGGTACGGGAGCTGAAGCCGGAGGGCATCGTGATGGAGATGGTCCTTACCGGCATGGACGGAATCGACGTTCTGGACGAGATGTCCAAGCTGAAGAGCCGGCCCCGGGTGCTGGTGCTGTCCAGCTATATGAAGGGCAGCATGGTGGACGAGGCGGCGGCCAAGGGGGCCGACTTCTTCATGACCAAGCCCTGCCGCCTGTCGGCGGTGGGGGAGCGGCTGAGGCAGGTAATGACCGCCGGCGGCGCCGAGCCGGAGGGGGACAGCGGACCCAGCCTGGAGAGCCAGGTGACCGCCATCATTCATGAGGTGGGCGTCCCGGCCCACATTAAGGGCTATCAGTATCTGCGGGAGGCCATCATCATCGCCGTGAAGGACATGGATGTCATCAACGCGGTGACAAAGGTGCTCTATCCGGCGGTAGCCAAGCGCTTTGGAACCACCGCCAGCCGGGTGGAGCGGGCCATCCGCCACGCCATCGAGGTGGCCTGGGACCGGGGCGACCTGGAAACCTTGCAGAAGTATTTCGGCTATACCGTCTCCAACGCCAAGGGCAAGCCCACCAACAGCGAGTTTATCGCCATGATCGCCGACCGCATCCGCTTACAACGCCGGGGCAGCGCGGAGTAAGGGAAATGAAGGAGCCTCTTGCCTTTCCGGCAAAAATCTGCTATAGTTGGAGCCTGACAGCTCGGCTGGACGAAACGAGAGAAAGAGAGGCGCGATGTATATGACCATTCAATACACACCCCGGGGCACCTGCTCCCGGGCCATCCAGGTGGAGGTTGAGGAGGGTGTGATTCAGTCCGTCCAGGTGGTGGGAGGCTGCGACGGTAACCTGAAGGGCATCTCCTCCCTCCTGAAGGGAATGAAGGTGGAGGAGGCCATCTCCCGCATGGAGGGCATCCGCTGCGGCCCCAAGCCTACCTCCTGCCCCGACCAGCTGGCACAGGCCCTGAAAACGGCCCTGTAGACAGACAGTGAGGCCCGGAACCGCTTCGGTTCCGGGCCTTGGTTTATGTTCCTCACTTCGCCTTCATGTCAACCCACTCGGGCCGGAATTTGGAGTAGATGATCTTCTGCTCGCTGTAGAGTCCGTGGTAGCCGGACAGCATGTAGGACACGCCGATGCACAGGGCGTAGAGGGTCAGGCCGTGGCCGCCGAAGAGCTCATAGGCCAGGAGAATGGAGGTGAGGGGGCAGTTGGTGGCGCCGCAGAAGGTGGCGGCCATGCCCAGCGCCCCGGAGAAACCGTGGGGCAGGCCCAGCAGGGGCCCGGCCCAGACGCCGAAGGCACAGCCGGTGAACAGCACGGGGACGATCTCGCCGCCCCGGAACCCGGCCCCCAGGGTGAGGGCGGTGAACAGGATTTTGAGCAGGAAGGCCTCTGGAATGGTATCCCCCGCCAGCATCCGGCGGATGACCCCATCCCCGGCGCCGTTGTAGGTCTGATCCCCCGCCAGCAGGGTGAGACCCAGCACCAGCGCGCCCCCCACCGCCGCCCGGAGCAGCGGGTCGGGCAGATATTTGGCATAGAGCCGGGGGGCGGTGTGCATCGCCTTGCAGAAGAGGATAGACAGGGCGGCGCACAGCGCCCCCAGCGCCGCCGCCTGAAGGATGGGCAGGACGGCCAGATCCAGGGAGTCGGACACGGGGTAGCCGTCCTGCATATGCAGGCCCAGGCTCTGGGAGGTGAGATAGCCCACCAGAGAGGAGGCCAGACAGGGGACCAGGGCGGCGTAGTACATCCGCCCTACCGTGACCACCTCCATAGCGAATACAGCCGCCGTGAGGGGGGTGCCGAACAGGGCGGAGAAGGCGGCGGCCATGCCGCACATGACCACGATGCGCTCGTCCTTCTCGTCCAGCCGCAGCTTCTGGCCGGCGTAGGCGGACAGGGAGGCCCCCAGCTGGAGCGCGGCCCCCTCCCGGCCGGCGGAGCCCCCCACCAGATGGGTGATGATGGTGGACAGGAAGATCAGCGGCGCGGTGCGCAGCTTGAGCCGCTCCGCGTCCCGCACCGCCACCAGCACCAGATTGGTGCCCCGGTCCTTCTCCATGCCGCACCAGCGGTACAGCAGAATGATTGCCACCCCGCCCAGGGGCAGAAAAAGAATGATCCAGGGGTTTTGGTCCCGGACCAGAGAGGCCCAGTGGATGCCGTAGTGAAAGGCCGCCGCCACCAGCCCCACCAGCGCGCCGATGAAGCAGGAATAGACCAGCCATTTGGCCAGCGACCTGTATTCGTTCAGGTGCCCGCGCACCCGCTCGGACAGAAATGACATGGTGTTGATTCCCCTTTCAGGCATAAAAGTATACCATACTCCGGGAAAATTTCCACCCCAAAATCGCTTTCTCCAATGAAAAAACCCCCGACCCCTTGCAAGGCCCGGAGTTTTATGATATTATGCAGGCGTTGACAAGTATTTTCAGCCTTTAAAGGAGGTCATTTTCGTGCCTGAGGGCCAAATATGGCTGATCCTGTTGGGAATCAGCCTGTGTATCAACGCGATCCAGCTGCTCTGGCGGCCCATTTTAAATCTGATCCACCGGAAGGACGAGGTGTCGGAGGACAATATCATGGCCATGGTGGAGGAGGGCGAGGAGTCGGGAGCTATCCAGACCAATGAGAAGGAATTTATCGAAAACGTCCTGGAGTTCGACAACAGCACCGCCAAGGACGTGATGGTCCACCGCACCGACATGGTCACCCTCCCCGCCGGCGCGGAGGAGGACACCATTCTGGAGGTTATCCGCCAGTCCGGCCTGTCCCGCTTCCCCGTCTATGGGGACGATGTGGACGATATCGTGGGCGTTCTGTCCACCCGGGACTATTTGCTCAACTTCCACCAGCCCAGCCCCAAGCCCCTGAAGGAGCTGCTCTGGCCGGCCTACTTTGTCCCGGAGACGGTGCCCGCCGACGTGCTCTTCCGGGATATGCAGGGGAAAAAGACCCACCTGGCCCTGGTAGTGGACGAGTACGGCGGCACCAGCGGCCTGGTCACCCTGGAGGACCTCCTGGAGGAGCTGGTGGGTAATATCTACGACGAGTTTGACCCCCAGGAGGAGCAGGAGATCATCGCCCTGGACGACGGCCGCTGGCGGGTATCCGGCTCCGCCGACCTGGAGGAGATGGCCGAGACCATGGGCTTTGAGCTGCCCAAGGACGGGGAGATCGACTACGACACCCTGGGCGGTCTGGTGTTCTCCCAGCTGTCCGTCATTCCCGAGGACGGCAGCCGCCCCGCCGTGGACGCCCTGGGCCTCCACATCCAGGTGGAGGAGCTGTGCGACCGCCGGGTGGAGTGGGCCCTGGTGGAGCGGCTGGCCCCGGCGCCGGAGGAGACGGTGGAGTAGCCCCATAGCGCCCCGGCCCGCCGGATACGGGCCGGGGCTTCTCCATATAGACTGGCGGGCATTGAGAAAAAGGGGGTATCGCAGTGGAAAAAGCGGTGGTAGTCCGCCCGGTTTTTGAGCCGGGGCGGCGGATCGTCGCGGTCAGCGACATTCACGGAAACCTCCCCTTCTTCCGGGCCTTGATGGAGCGGGTGGCCCTGACCCCCAGCGATATTCTGATCCTGGTAGGGGACATTCTGGAGAAGGGCCGGGACAGCCTGCCCCTTCTGCGCCACCTGATGGCCCTGTCCCGGACCCACACCATCTGCCCCGTCTGCGGCAACTGCGACGGCCTGGTCCTCAACTTCTTCGAGACCGGCCGGATGGACGAACGGTTTTTTGCCTCCTACCTGCCCGCCCACCCGGAGTCAACCCTCCGTCAGATGGCCCGGGAGGGGGGCTTTGAGCAGTGGGAGGATCTGCCCCGGCTGCGCCGGGACCTGCGCGCCGCCTTCCCGGAGGAGTGGGCCTGGCTGCGGGCCATGCCCACCGTGGTGGAGACGGAGCACCTGGTCTTTGTCCACGGCGGCGTCCCCTCCCTGGAGGGGATGGAGGAGCTGGAGCGGTGGCGGTGCATGAAAAACGACAACTTCCTGGGGCAGGGCCTGTCCTTTGACAAGTGGGTTATCGTGGGTCACTGGCCCGTCACCCTCTATGACGAGCACATCCCATCCGCCGCCCCCATTTTTCTGCCGGACCGGCGGATCATCTCCATCGACGGCGGCTGTGTCCTCAAGCTGGACGGCCAGCTCAACGCCCTGATCCTCCCCTCGGAGGACAGCGAGGACTTTTCCTGGACCGCCTGGGACGGACTGCCCACCGCCGAAGCCGTGGACCCCCAGGAGGCCAACGGGGACCCCCTGAACATCCGCTGGGGCCGGTCCGCCCTGGAGCTGCTGGAGGAGGGGGAGGAGCTGTCCCTGTGCCGCCACCTGGAGACAGGGCGGACGCTGTACGTTTTGAATGAGTTTCTCCGCCGGGACCCCTCCCGGGGCCTGTGGTGCGAGGACTCCACCGACTACCGCCTGCCTGTCTCCCCCGGGGATATCCTGACTGTGGTGCGGAGGACCAAGGGGGGAGCCCTGTGTAAGAAGGACGGGGCCACCGGCTGGTATTTCGGCCGCCTGAAGGCTTAGGCGGCGGAGAGGTCCAGCTCCTCGCGCGCCTCCCGCTCGTTGTCGGCGGAGAAGCAGAAACGCCCTGCCCAGTCGTAAACCTCCACGTGTCCCCTTACCCATACGATGCTGTAATCCATAGCGTTTTGCTCCTTTCCTGTATTGTGACCCCAGTATACAAGAGGAGCGGTCCCATAAAACGGACTTTTATAACAAGGAGGGAATTTGCTTGGACCCTATTTTTTACACCGTCCGCTCCATCAACGGCGACTACGCCAGTCTGGTGTCCGACGACGGGCGGGAGCACTCCATCACCATGTTCCTGCTGCCCGAGGGCGCCACCCTGGGGAGCCGGCTGAAGCTGGAGAGCTTCCAGTGGGAGCTGATATCCTGATCTGACCAGAGGCTGAGGCCTCTGGTTTTCTTTTTGTCATAACCTCCGGCTTGTCCTCATACAGTTAAGCGAATGGAAAAGGCGGTGAGCAATATGACACAAATGACGGCGGCGGACAGCTTCGTTCAGGCGGTCCGTCCCCTGCCTCCCCGGCTGAGGGAGGAGGCCCTGTCCCTGTCCCTGGCGGACCGGGCCCGGGCGGAGGAGGTGCGCCTGCGGGCGGGCTGGCCAATGACGGTGCTGGCGGACGGCGGGGAGCGCCCCCTGGGCGGCCCCCCCGTGGAGGGGGAGGAGCTGGAGCGGCTGGTGGAGATCGCCAGCGGGGCCTCCCTCCACGCGGTGCTGGACCAGCTGCGCCGGGGCTACCTCACGATAGAGGGGGGCCACCGGGTTGGCCTGTGCGGCACGGCGGTCCTCCGGGAGGGGGAGGTCCACAGCCTGAGGGGACTGTCCTCGGCCAATATCCGGGTCGCCCGGCAGGTGCTGGGGGCGTCCGCCCCGGTGGTGGACGGGCTGTGTTCCGGGGGGCGGCTGGCCAGCACGCTGATTTTGGCCCCGCCAGGGCTGGGCAAGACCACCCTCCTCCGGGACCTGGTCCGGGCGGTGTCCGAGGGGGAGGGCTGTACTCCCCTTCGGGTGTCCCTGGCCGACGAGCGGGGGGAGGTGGCGGCGATGTACGGCGGACGGCCCCAGCTGGAGGTGGGCCGGCGCACCGACGTGATGGAGGGCTGTCCCAAGGCCCAGGGGCTGATGCTTCTGCTCCGGGCCATGAACCCCCAGGTGCTGGCGGTGGACGAGATCACCGCCCCTGAGGATGTGCGCGCCCTGACGGCGGCGGCGGGCTGCGGGGTCACCCTGCTGGCCACCGCCCACGGGGAGGGGAGGGCCGGCCTGGAGCGCCGCCCCCTGTACCGCCCTCTGCTGGAGGAGGGGTTGTTTCGATTTCTGGTCCGTATCCGCCGGGAGGGGGCGGGGCGGGCCTATGCGGTGGAGGAGCTGAGCCAATGGTCCGGCTGATGGGGGCCGCGCTCATCGCGGGGGGATGCGCCGTTCTGGGCTATCGGGCGGCGGCGGGTCTTCGGGCCCGGGTCCAAGCCGTGGGGCAGATGGCCGGAGGGCTGGCCCTGCTGGAGGGGGAGCTGGAGCTGAGCGCCCCGCCCCTGTCCCAGCTGATGGCCCGGGGGGCGGCCCGGAGCCAGGGTCCGGCCCGGACGCTGTTTCAGGACTGTGCCCAGGGGCTGACCCGCCTGGACCGGGAGGACTTCCCCTCCCTTTGGCGGCGGCTGACGGCGGAGCGGACCGAGCTGGGGGCCGAGGGACAGGCCGTCCTCCTCCCTCTGGGCGAGACCTTGGGCCGCTGCGGCGCGGACCGCCAGCTGGAGGCCCTCTCCTCCGCCCGGCGGCGTCTGGAGGCCCTCTCCGCCCGCCTGGAGGCCGACGGCCGCCGTCAGGGCCGGGTCTATCAGGCCCTCGGCCTGTCCGGCGGGGCGTTTTTAGTGATTTTACTGCTGTAAGCCGAACCACAAAAGAAAGCGGGTATGTATATGGAAGTCGATCTGATCTTTAAAATTGCGGCCATCGGAATTCTGGTGGCGGTGCTGAACCAGGTGCTCAGCCGCGCGGGGCGGGACGAGCAGGCGATGATGACCACTCTGGCGGGGCTGGTGGTGGTGCTGATGATGGTGGTCCAGGAGATTGCCAGCCTCTTCGACCTGGTGAAGGACCTGTTCGCCCTATGATGGAGGCCATGATGAAGCTGACCGCCGTGGGGGTGACGGCGGCGGTGCTGAGTGCGGTGCTGAAACGGAACACGCCGGAGCTGGCTATGCTGCTGGCTCTGTGTGCCGGGCTGTGGATGCTGGCCCTGGCGGCGGAGGGTCTGGGGGCGGCGGTGGCCCTGATGCGGGAGCTGGCGGGACAGGCCGGCCTGTCCGAGGCCCTGCTGGAGCCGGTGGTCAAGGCGGTGGCCCTGTCCATCCTCACCCGGCTGACGGCGGAGATCTGCCGGTCGGCGGGGGAGGGGGGCGTGGCCGCTTTTGTGGAGACGGCGGGGTCCGCACTGTCCCTGATGGCGGCCCTGCCCCTGGTGCGGGCGGTGGCCCAGCTGATGGGGGAGCTGCTGACATGAGACGTGTGACGGTTTTCTGCCTGCTGGCAATTTTGTGCACAATCCCCGCCCTGGGGGCGGAGCTAGAGGTCCCCGGCCTGGACCAGGTGTGGGAGGAGGCGGAGGGCTATGGGGTCACGCCCGGGGAGCCGCTGGACGCCGGTCTGTCCGGCCTGCTGGCCGATGCCGCGGGCCAGATCGGCGGGCTCTTCCGGACAGGCCTTTCCACGGCCATGAAGCTGATTGTCGTGGTACTGCTGTGCTCCCTGGCCCACAGTGTCAAGGCGGGGGAGGAGGGGGGCCTCCAGGCGGTGACGGTGGCCGGGGCGCTGGCGATTACCGCCCTGACCATGACGGATATGGCGGTGATGATCGGCCTGGGCCGGGACACCCTGGGGCGGATGGAGGATTTCTCCTCGGTGCTCCTGCCCGCTATGGCGGTGCTGACGGCGGCCACCGGCGGAGTTACCGCCGCCGCCGTCCGCCAGGGGGCCACGGTGCTCTTCTCCCAACTGCTCATCACCGCGATGGACCGGCTGCTGGTGCCGCTGGTGTACGCCTATGTGGCGGTGAGCTGTGCCTACGCCGCCGTGGGCAATCCGGGGCTGAAGCGGGTGGCCGGACTGCTGAAGGGAGCGATTACCTTTTTCCTCACCGCCCTTCTGCTGGCCTTTGTGGGCTACCTCACCGCCAGCGGGGCCATCGCGGGCAGTGTGGACGCCGCCGCCGTCAAGGCGGCGCGTATGGCCATCTCCCGGGCCATCCCGGTGGTGGGGGGGATTTTGGCCGACGCCTCCGAATCGGTGCTGGCGGGGGCGGGCGCTCTGCGGGGGGCGGTGGGGGCGGCGGGGATGCTGGCCGTGCTGGCCATCTGCCTGACGCCCTTTCTCCGGCTGGCCCTGCAATACCTGGTGTACAAGGGGGCGTCCGCCCTGTGCGCCACGGTGGCCCAGCCCCGGCTGTCCGACCTCATCGACGCCATCGGCTCCGCCTTCGGGCTGGTGCTGGGGATGACGGGGGCAGGGGCGCTGGTGCTGCTGGTGGGCATTGTGTCGGCGGTGAAGGCGGTGGTCCCATGACGGCGGTGCGGAGCTGGCTGCTGGCGGTCATCGCCGTGTCTCTGATGTGCGCGGCGGCGGAGGCCCTCATGCCGCCGGGACTGGGCCGCCGGGTGGGCAAGCTGGTGTGCGGACTTGCCCTGCTGTCCGCCGTCCTGTCCCCCCTGGCCAGTCTGGATCTGGACGGTGGGCGGCAATGGCTGGAGGACTACCTGGCCTCCCTGGACGGCCGGACAGCGGAGCTGGAGGAGACGGTAAACAGTCAAATGAAAGGTATCATAGAAGGGGAATACGCCGCATATATTGTGGACAAGGCGGCGCAGCTGGGCCTGACCTGCTCTGCACGGGTGGAGTGCGTCAGATCGGAGGAGGGCCTGTATCTCCCGGTCCGGACGGAGGTGTCCGGGGCGTTGGGGGAGGGCGAACGGGCCCAGCTGGTCCAAATCATCGGAGAGGACCTGGGGGTCCCGGAGCCGGAACAGCGTTACATAGGAGAGGAGGACGCGCCGTGAACAGAACATGGCCCGGAGCGGCTCAGAAATGGAAGGAGGCGCTGGGGAGATATCAATATGCGTTGTTGGTCATAGCGGTGGGGGTGGTGCTGCTCCTTCTGCCTGCGGGGGGCCGGGAAGGCGCTGAGGAGGCGGTCCCGGCCCAGACGGAGGGGACGGCCTTCGACCTGGAGGCCTTTGAGGAGAAGCTGGCCCGGACGCTGTCCCAGGTGGAGGGCGCGGGGCAGGCCCAGGTGGTGCTCACCCTGGACGGGGGAAGCCGCCAGGTGCTGGCCCGCAACCAGGACCGGGAGGGGGACGGCGGCGTCTCCAACACGGTGGTCACCGTGGGAAAGGGTTCCGGACAGCAGGAGGCCGTCCCCATTCAGACGGTGGCCCCCCAATTCCGGGGCGCTCTGGTGGTCTGCCCCGGCGGCGGAGACGCCCAGGTCCGCCTGAAGCTCATCGAGGCGGTGTCCGCCCTCACCGGCCTGGGGGCCGACAAAATTTCGGTGTGCCAGGGGGGATAGCTCCCTCAGCGAGGGAGACTGAAATCAAAAATAAGGAGGAATTTTCATGAGAACGAGCAAGAAGGGGTCCGATTGGTCCCAGCTGTGGAAGCGGAACGCGGTGGTGGCGGCAATCGCCCTGTTTGTGTGCGCGGCGGTCTATCTCAACTGGAATTACGGCAAGGAGGGGACCGCCGACGCGGGCAAGACGCTGGGGCAGTCCACCATGGTGGGGGGCAAAACCCAGGACCCTCTGGTGAGCGGCGGCAGCTCCGCTCCCGCCTCCGGGACCTCCGGGGAGGACGCGGGGGACACCAGCGCCGCCGGCGAGGCGGGGGATGTCCAGACCCCCGGTGAGACGGGCGGGGCCTACTTCGCCACCGCCCGCCTCAACCGCCAGCAGGCCCGGGACAGCGCCCTCTCCCTGCTCCAGGACGCCGCCGCCCGGGAGGACGCCGACGACGCGGTGAAGACCCAGCTCAGCGACAACATCCAGACCATGGCCGACTACACCGTCACCGAGGCTCAGATCGAGAACCTGGTGGTGGCCAAGGGCTATACCGACTGCGTGGCCTTCATTGGGGAGAACACCCTGTCCCTGGCCGTCTCCGCCCCCGAGGGCGGGCTGACCGACGCGGACACCGCCAAAATCGTGGACGCGGTGTATCAGACCGCCGGCTTTACCGCCGACCAGATCACCATCATTGAGGTGGAGTAAAGAATTAGGGACCCCGGCCAAGACCGGGGTCCTTGAATTTTCTTCGGGACTGTAGTATAATAAAGTGCGTCAGCGAGGCTGAACATTTTACACAGGGAGGTTTATAAACATGAAGCGATGGAAACGATTTGGCGCGGCCCTTCTGGCGGCGCTGACCCTGACGGCTACCCTCACCGGCCCGGTGCTGGCGGCGGAGCCGGAGCGGTCCCCAGGCATCGCCGTACAGATGGACGGGAAGGCCCTGTCCTTCACCGACGCCGCCCCCGAGATTACGGATGACCGCACCTTCCTCCCCTTTCGGGCGGTGCTGGAGGCCATGGGGGCCGAGGTGAGCTATGACGAGGCGGCCAGTACGGTGTCCGCCAAGCGGGACGGTGTGGAGCTGGCTATGACGCTTGGTCAGACCGGCCTGACCATCACCGAGGACGGCGAGACCCGCACCCAGGAGATGGACGCGGCCCCCTACATCAACCCCAGCAACAACCGCACCTATGTGCCCGTCCGCTACGCCGCCGAGGCCTTTGGCTATAACGTGGGCTGGGACAGCTCCAGCCGGACGGTCATTCTGGCGGATGTGGACGCCCTCTTTGGCGACGCCACCTTTGAGCTGTTGGACGGCTTCGCCGCCTACTGCGCCAAAAAGGAGTCGGGGCAGAATATGTCCGTGACCGGGAATCTGTCTCTGGACATGACCGGCAAGAGCGGCCAGTTTCCGCCCGAGCCCTTGAAGATCAAGGGCAGTGTGGACGGCGTTATGGGCGAGAAGGGCGTTCAGCTGACCGGCAAGCTGAACGCGGCAGGACTGGACAAGCTGGCAAATGTGCCTGTCTGGGTGAGACTGCTTTCCGATGTCTCCGCCGAGCTGCGGCTTGATCTGGACAGCATGATGCTCTATGTCTCCGCTCCCAATGTGATGACCGGGGGGACTGGGAACACCTGGTACTCCGTCGACCTGGGGGCCTACCAGGCCCAGCTTCTGGCCGGTCTGGACATGAACCAGCTGGCCCAGGCGGAGGAGGCCTCCATCCGGGAGGCCCTGGTGATGGTCATGCGGAGCCTGCCCCTGGACAACAGCGCCAACAGCTATGCGGTGCTGAAGGAAATGGCACAGCTTTACACCGATATGCTCAGCGATCAGGCCTTCACCCGAAACGGCAGTAAATACACCGCCAAGACGGTGCTGGACGGCCTGGTGGAGCTGGAGACCACCCTCACCAAGAAGGGGGACGACGTAGTATCCGTGGACCTTAAGATGACCGCCTCCGCCGAGGAGGAGGGGATGAAGATGGATATTGCCATGACCGAGCACGCCTCCCCCGACAAGGTGGACATCGCGATGGATATGACTGTGAGCGGCGACCAGGCGGACATCATCTTCCACATGGACCTGAACTGCCTCCCCACCGCCAAGACCCCCCAGACCCAGCCCCCCAAGGGCGTCACGGTGACGCCAATGGCATAGACAGGATAAGGAACTGTCCCTGTTGATCCGCTCAAGGCCCCCTCTCTGAGGGGGCCTTCTTAAATTGCGGCGGGAAATGCCGCGGCTCTGCATTTAGATTTCCAAAATTCAGGAGACCAGCGCGGGCCGGTTTTGGCGGGCCGGATTTTTGAATTGCGCTTGATTTTCTCCTGCCCTTCCATTAGAATAGAGAGCATAGGTCGGAACGACTGGAATACAGAACGGGAGGCGCATCCATAATGGCAAAACGCATCTTGGTAGTAGACGACGATGATATGAATCTGATGCGGACGGAGATGATTCTGGAGGAGGACTATGAGGTTCTGCTGGCGGATTCCGGGGTACGGGCCCTGCATATCCTCCGGAATCAGAAGATAGATTTGGTTCTGCTGGACATTGATATGCCCGTGATGAACGGGATCGAGACCTTTCAGCACATGAAGGAATTTGCCGGCAGCATCCCCGTCATTTTTCTGACGGCGTCGGGCGAGGTGGGCGACGTGGTGGAGGCCCTGCTGCTGGGGGCGGTGAACTACCTGCGCAAGCCCTGCCCGCCTCAGGAGCTGCGGAAGCGGGTGGCTCAGGAGCTGGAGAAGCGATGAAGGTGGGGGAGCAGACAAGCAGGCACCTGCTGCTGGCGATTATTACCACCGCGTTCAGCGGGGGCCTGGGACTGATCACCCTGGCAATGTCATGGGAGCTGTGGATGGTTCCTTTGATCGGGGCGGGCTGTCTCAGCGTGTGGCTGCTTCACATTGGAAAGATAGGCTCCGACACCGCCTATGAGGCCCTCTGCGCCGGGCTGATGCTGCTGGAGTTCTTTTTCTTCGGCGTCCATGAGGGCAGCCTGTTTGACATACCCGCCGTGGCCTGTATCATTATTCTGGCCCTGTTTATGCTGAACAAAAAATGGGTTCTGTATGCGTTGGTGGGGCTCTACATCCTGCTGCTGCTGTACCACGCCCTGGTGCTGAGGACCATCTCCTGGCGGCTCGGCTTTCAGGAGGGACTGCGGCTGGCGCTGGGAGCGGCGGTGACCCTGGGCGGAGCGGCGCTGGCGGTCTATTGGATCAAGCTGCGCAGTATCCAGAAGAAGTGGTATGACCAAATGCTCACCGAGCTGGAGACGGCGGGGAGACAGAACGCCAGCTTTCTGTCCAACGTGTCCCATGAGCTGCGCACCCCCATCAACATGGTCATCGGCATCAGCGAGGTTGCCCTGGGCAAGCGGCTCGCCCCGGACATCCGGGAGGACATGAATTCCATCAAGCTGGCGGGCAAGCGGCTGTCCAACCAGATCAACAATATGCTGGATTACACCGAGATCATCGAGGGTACCCTCACCCCGGCCAGGGAGGAGTATATGATTACCTCGGTGCTCAACGACGTGATCACCATGACCGCCCTTCAAAGCAACCGCCAGCACCTGGAGATCGTCTTTGACATCGATCCCAAGGTGCCGGCGGTGCTGGAGGGAGACGCGGAAAAAATTTCTCACGTGCTGAAAATTTTGGTGGAGAACTCCATCAAGTTCACCGAGGAGGGCGGTGTCAACGTCCGCATCGGCTTCCGGCCGGAGAGCTACGGCGTCAACCTGCTTATCGACATTCAGGACACAGGCATCGGGATGACGGACTCCCAGATGAACCAGATGTATGAGGACTTTTACCAGGCCGACTCGGGAAGCAGCCGCCTCGCCGGGGGGCTGGGCCTGGGCCTGCCCATCGCCCGGGGACTGCTCAACGCGATGGGGGGCTTTATCCACTTTGAGAGCCGGGGCCAGGACGGCCTGCACGCCCATATTGTGATCCCCCAGGGCATGGCGGACGGCCAGCCCTGCATTGTCCTCAACCACGCCGACCAGGTGTGCGTGGCCTGCTATTTCAGGCCGGACCGGTACAGCTGCGACGAGGTCCGGGGATACTACGACGGCCTGATCCGCAATCTGATGGAGGGCCTGGGCATCAACGGCTATCAGACCCACAGCTTTGAGGGACTGGTGAAATTGCGGCGCGGCCACCCGCTGACCCATGTGTTTGTCTCCCAGCCGGAGTATGAGGAGAACCGGGAGTACTATGAGGACCTGGCCGGCGCCCTCCGGGTGGTGGTCATCGCCGAGAGGGAGTTTGCCGTGGACAGCGGGAGCAAGCTGTACGTCATGCACAAGCCCTTCTCCGCCCTGTCGGTGGCCAATCTCCTCAACGGGGACCTGGGGGCCCGGGGCTTTGCCGAGGCCCAGGCCGCCGGACGAAAGCCCTTTACCTGTCCCGGCGTCCGGGCGCTTGCGGTGGACGACGAGGAGATGAACCTTGTGGTGGCCAAGGGCGTGCTGGGCAGCTATGGCATTGAGGTGGACATCTGCCTGAGCGGAAGAGAGGCGGTGGAGCGGTGCGCCAGCACCGCCTACGACGTGGTATTCCTGGACCACATGATGCCCGGCTTCGACGGGGTGCAGACCCTGAAAAAAATCCGGGAGCTCCAGGACGGCGCCCTCCAGGACCTGCCGGTGATCGCCCTCACGGCAAACACCGTCAGCGGGGCCCGGGAGATGTTCCGCAGCGAGGGCTTTACCGAGTTTGTCCCCAAGCCCATCGAGCGGACTGTTTTGGAGCGGGTGCTGAGAAGGGTGCTTCCCAAGCGGTTCATCCAGTATGGGGAGGGCCCGGCGGAAGCGCCCGAGGCGGAAGAGGCGGCCCCCGCCCGGACGCCGCCCGAGGCGGCCGGGAAGGCGGAACCCAAGACAGCCGCGAAGGAGGAGGCCCCGGAAGAAGCGGCCAGCCCCTACGACCGGCTGTCCCAGGCGGGCATCAATGTGGAGCTTGGGCTGAATTACTGCGGCGGAGACGAGAAATTTTTCCAAAAAATGCTCTCCATGTTCCTTGCCCAAAGCGAGGGCAAGCGGGGGGAGATTGTCTCTCTGTATGAGGCCGGGAACTGGGCGGACTATGCCATCAAGGTCCACGCCCTCAAGAGCACCGCCCTGACCATCGGCGCGGAGGCCCTCTCCGCCCAGGCGAAGGAGCTGGAGCTGGCGGGCAAGCGGGGAGACGTGGAATTTATCCGAGCCAACCACGCCGCCCTTCTGGAGGCGTATGACGGATTGTGCGGACAGATCGGCGGAATATAGGACCCATGTGAAAAGGAGCGGAGCTTTGTGTGATTAAAAAATGGTTTGATATCATCCTTGACCACAGGATCAGCCTGCGTGAGCGTATGTTCCGCATCTCCACGGCAATCTGCATGGTGGCGCTGATCTTTACCCTGCCCATGGGCAGGAGTGTGCTGAATATCTTCATACTGGTCCTGAGCCTGGCGGCAATCTCGGAGATTGCCCGGTTCAGTATCCAAAAGGAGCAGCTTCAGGCGGGGGCCACGGCCATCGTGGTGCTGCTGCTTTCCCTGTTCCCCTTTACCTTCTTCACGGCAGGCGGGTTTTACAGCGGGGTGCCGGAGTGGTTTGTCCTCTGCTTTATCTATGTCTGCATCACCCTCCACGGGAAACGAATGGCGGCATTTTTTGTACTCTGCGCGGCGGAGACCCTTCTGTGCTACGGTATCGCCTTCTACTTCCCCGAGCTGGCCGCCGGAAGCAGCCAGCAGCGCTCCTTCTTCGACTCCGCCTTCTCCATGGTCATGGTGGGCCTTCTGACCAGCGTGCTGCTCATGTTCCTGAATCGGATGTATGAGGAGGAGAACGCCCTGACCCAACAGCAAAAAAAGGAGATCGAGGAGCTGAACCAGGCGGAAAACCACTTTTTCTCCAGCATGAGCCATGAGATCCGAACCCCCATCAACACCATTATCGGCCTGAACGAGATCACCCTCCGGGGGGATATCCCGCCGGAGGTGGCGGAGAACGCCAGAAACATCCAGGGGGCCAGCAAGCTGCTCCTCACCCTGATTAACGACATTTTGGACATCTCCAAGATCAAGTCGGGAAAGATGGAGGTCATCAGCGCGGCCTATGAGACGGGCACCCTCTTTTCCGAGATCGTCAACATCATCTGGGTCAAGGCCAAGGAGAAGGGGCTGGAGTTCAAGCTCCATGTGGACCCGTCTATCCCCAGCATGCTCTGCGGCGACGAGGTGCGCATCAAGCAGATTTTAATCAATCTTCTGAACAACGCGGTGAAATACACCAGCGAGGGTTCGGTCACCCTCTCCGTCCGCTGTGAGCGCCAGGGGCTCAACCGGGTAACGGTCTGGTATTCGGTGGAGGACACCGGCCAGGGCGTGAAGAAGGAGAACATCCCTTATCTGTTCAACGCCTTCCGCCGGGTGGACGAGGAGAAAAACCGCCACATCGAGGGCACCGGCCTGGGGCTGAGCATCGTCAAGCAGCTGGTGGATCTGATGGGCGGCGAGATCAGCGTCAACAGCGTCTATACCAAGGGCTCCAAGTTCATCGTCGCTCTGGAGCAGGACATTGTGGACGAAAAGGAGCTGGGGACCTTCACTCTGGCCTCCCGGGCCAAGATCCACGATGGCGGAGCCTATCGGCAGAGCTTCGAGGCCCCCGACGCTCACATCCTGGTGGTGGACGACAATGATATGAATCTGATGGTGGTCACCAAGCTGTTGGCCGAGACAAAAATTCAGATTGACACCGCCTCCAGCGGGGCGGAGTGCCTGAGGCTGACCCAGAACCACCACTATGACTGTATTTTGATGGACCACATGATGCCCGAGATGGACGGAATCGAATGCCTCCACGCCCTGCGGGCCCAGCCGGGCGGCCTGTGCCAGACAGCGCCGGTGGTGGCCCTCACCGCCAATGCGGGCAGTGACAATCAGCTGCTCTACCGGAAGGAGGGCTTCAGCGGCTATCTGGCCAAGCCGGTCAGCGGCGCGCTTTTGGAGGCGGCGGTGCTGAGCATCCTGCCCAAGGAGCTGGTGCGCCTCTGCGAGGAGGCCGGACAGTCGGAGCTGGACAAGGACGTGCTGATCTTCGAGCCGGTCAAACGGCGCTCCGTCCTGGTGACGACGGACAGCGTGTGCGACCTTCCGGAGGAGCTGCTTCAAATGTTCGGCATTTCGGTCTGCCCCTACTACGTCCTCACCGAGGAGGGCCGGTTCCTGGATGGCCAGGAGCTGATGCCAGACGAGCTGCTGGCCCACATCGCCCAGGGGAAGAAGGGGATCTCTCAGCCCCCCGGCGTGGAGGACTATGAGCGCTTCTTCGCCGAGAAGCTGACCGAAGCCCAGAACGTGATTCACATCACCATGGCGCGCCACGTCAGCGACGGGTATCAGAACGCCCTGGAGGCGGCAAAGTCCTTTGAAAATGTCACGGTGCTGGACTCGGGCCATCTGTCCAGCGGTATGGGGCTGGCGGTGCTGCGGGCCGCCCACCTGGCGGAGCACCACGCCGGGAAGGCGGAGATTGTAGAGGCGGTCAAGCGGGTGGAGCGGTACATCTCCACCTCCTATCTGCTGAACACCACCCACATGATGCGTCAGACCGGCCATCTCTCCCGGCGCATACAGATTCTCTGCGACGCGCTGCTGCTTCACCCGGTCCTTGTATTGAAAAAGAGCAGGATGGTGGTGGGCAGCATGGAGATCGGCGGCTTCGCCCGCACAGCGAAAAAATATGTCCGGAAGATGCTCCAGGACTCCAGAAGCATCGACCGGCGCGTTTTGATCCTCACCTATTCCGGACTGGATGAACAGAAGCTCCAGTATATTCAGAGCCTGGTCCAGCAATACTGCCCCTTCGAGCGGGTCTACCTCCAAAAGGCCTCCGCCGCCGTCACAAGCAACTGCGGCCCGGAGTCCTTCGGACTTCTCTTTATGCGGAAGGACAACGCGGCGTAAGAACAAAAGCGGCGGGCCGGTTTGGCCTCCCCCTGACAGGGGTATCTACAATTCGGGGAAGTACCCCGGCAGGAATCACGCTGAGATTTCCTGCCGGGGGCTTTCCTTGTCCTGCGGAATATCCCCGCCAATAAAGCCGATATCGCTGTAGTAGATCTCGATGGTCTGCATGGCCTTCTTGGACCACTTGGTATTTTTCTCATGCACCACGATCTTCTGAATGAACAGACGCAGCAGCTCCGGGGTCAGCTCCGTGATGTCGGTGTAACGCTTGGCCTTGGCGATGAAGCCGTCGGTGCCGGAAACCGTATCCCGCAGCTTCTGGATGGCTGCTTCTTTCGCTGGGATTTCCACCGCCAGTTTCTCCTGCTCCTCCGTGTAGCCGCCGGACAGCGTCTGAAACTGCTCCACCGAAATATGTCCAAGAACCCGATCCTCGTAAAGCCTTTTGAAAATGGCATCCAGCTCCGTACCGCGCTTTCGCATGGCGGTCAGTTCCCGCTCCAGCCTGCGGATTTCCCTCTGGATCTCAGCGGACTGCCTGCCGCCGATGTACTCGGCGAACTCCCTGGTTTGCTCTCTGGCCATCGCCGTCACCCGCCGCAGATCCTCCAGGATCACCTCGTCCAGCACACACTCCCGGATGTAGTGGGCGGTGCAGACCTCCGAACCATCTTTCTTGTAGGTGCGGCAGGTGAAGTTGTTCCAGGTGGGCTTCATCGTATGTGCCCGGTGCAGCACCATCGTTGAGCCGCAGTCTGCGCACACCACCAGCCCGGAATACTTGTTCAGTTCGTCCATCTTGGTGGGGCGGCGCCTGTTCTGCCTCACCCGCTGGACGATGTCCCAGACCTCCTGGGTGACCAGGGCGGGGTGGGTCCCCTCAAACACCAGACATTCTTCTCTGGGGTGTTCCACCTTCCGCTTGTCCTTGTAAGATTTGCTGCTGAACCTCATATTGATGGTGTTGCCCAAGTACAGTTCGTTTTCCAGCATATTGGCAATCGTGCTGTCGCTCCAGTGATAAGGCTTTTCTGTGTTCAGCGAGGTGTGACTGATCCCGAACTTCTGATAGGCATAGGTGGTGGGGCAGAGGATTTGTTCCTCCCGCAGCTTACGGGCGATCTGGCTCGGCCCGCTGCCAGCGGCGCACATGGCGAATATCCGGCGGACAATGGCGGCGGCTTCCTCGTCCACAACCAGCTTTTTGCTGTCATTTTCGTCTTTCCTGTAACCATAGGGAGCCCTGGTTCCAAGCCGTTCCCCGCGCTCCGCTTTGGCACGGAGGACGGCCCGAACCTTGCGGCTGGAGTCCCGTACATACCATTCGTTGAACAAATTTTTGAACGGCATCAGTTCGTTGCTCTCGCTGCTGTCATGTCAACGCCGATATGAAATTGTAAGAAAACGCCGAAGAAATTTTGTAGTTTTT
>CANSDP010000037.1 GCA_947645675.1 uncultured Bacillota bacterium | reverse complement strand
TCGCCAACATGGGCAAGGGGGAGCATATCTCCATGCCGACCCTTATCAAGATTTGTGAAACACTGAACTGCGACATTGCCGATGTGATTGCGCTTGTGCCGGACGATGATCCGTGAGGGAAAAAGGGCAGCGCAGTGAAAAACGAACTGGACTATGTGAAAGTGGAGGACACCGCACAAGACCTGCTGAACAACATGATGCCAGGAATGGAAAAGGAACCGGAGCCGCCAAGGAACTAAAAGCCCGTGACTTCTGCACTGTTCATATATTTTGGGTGGACGATTGAAAAATTTTTTCTTTGCTCAAAAAACTAACTATTCCTCAACCATCCATCAGGTATATTAAGCTTACAGGTTGCAACACTGTCAAAAAAACATTTCAAAGGAGTTTTTCGTATGTTCAGGAAACATGGAAAAATGATCGCATCTGTGGCTGCTGCCGCTGCTATGACCGCTGCCCTTGCACTGACCGCTTCTGCGGCCTCCACTGTACCGGAGATTGCCGCGAGTGCCGCAATTCCGACATCGGCCGCCGTGATTGACGGCCCCGCTATGGAGGGTATCAACTGGCTCCACGTCACCGGGACGCCCGTTGTTTCGTTCGCATCCGACCTGGGTGACGCCAAGCTTGTCAGCGCCGATGATACGGCAGTGATTGATCGAAACGCCAACACCTCCACGTTCGTTGTGAAGAACGGCGTAGATGCTGATGTGGTGATTGCCACTGACACTATCACCAATGACGGCACGGTCCTGCTTGCCAAGGCGGACGGCGTAAACGCTGATCTGGTCTTTGCCGGGGAAAATAACAACCCCGACGCCCCAATTAAAATTGTCTTTGCCGAAAAGATGGACAATGTGATTGTCAGGGCCGCAGACAATATCGAACTGATTCAGGAGTAAACGCAGAGGCCGTGGGAGGCATCCAGCTCCCCACGGCCTTTTGCAAATGATAATGAGGTGCGTTTGGAATATGCGTATTTTATATGTAGAAGATGAGCGGGAGCTGTCATCAGCCGTATGTGCCGGGCTTCGCAAATGCAGCTATGCAGTGGACGCGGTCTTTGATGGCCGCGAGGCATTGGATTACTACCATACCTATGAATATGATGTTATCGTTCTGGATTTGAACCTCCCAGATATTGACGGTCTGGATGCCCTGCGTCAAATCAGGCAGGGAGATTCCTAAACAAAAATCTTGATCTTGTCCGCCAAAAGCGCGGTGGATGACCGGGTCAAAGGTTTGGATATGGGCGCAAATGATTACTTGACCAAACCATTTGATTTCTTAGAATTGGAGACCCGTATTCGCACACTAAGCCGTATCGCTTACATCCAAACTGTCAATACCTTGACCTGCCGGGAATTAACGCTCAATACGGCAGCGAAAGAAGCTGCCTGCGGAGCGGTCAAAATTTCGCTTACTAAAAAGGAGTACGCAATCCTGGAGTATATGATGCTTCATAAAAATCAAGTTGTCGATGCCAAACAGATTTTGGATCATGCGTGGGACAGCAGCGTGGACTTTTTTCCAGATACACTGAAATACCACATTCACGCAATCAAGAAAAAGCCGGCAGAAGCTGGCGGCTCAGAAAATCTTATCAAAAATGTGCGCGGCGTTGGCTATATGGTGGTGGATGAATGATGCATAAAAAATCTTTGTGTTTTCAAATCACGCTGGCAACCGCATTGATTTTATTCCTGTGTTCGGTAGCTCTGACTTATTTTCAGTTTATCATGCCGGGATGCAGCTTTCCGCCGTTGTTGTCAAAATGGCCGAACTCCCGTCCAGCGTAAATATCGGCAGCCCCGAAATGACTGGTTCGGACATCCCAGCCCCCCTTATCACCAATACGTCTATTGTTTCAGAGGCAAAAATGCAATTCAATTTGGCGGGGATTGCGGCGATGCTTTTGATTACTGCGTTTGGAACAGGGCTTGCCTATGCTGCAGCAAAAAAAGCCCTTACGCCTATCCGCACATTCAGTCATACAGTATCCACTATTACAGAAAATGATTTGGATATACCAATTCAGGAACACGCCGGTTCCTCCAGTGAAACAGAATTATTATACCGATCATTCAACACCATGATGGAG
Organism: uncultured Bacillota bacterium; assembly: GCA_947645675.1. Taxonomy (GTDB): domain Bacteria; phylum Bacillota; class Clostridia; order Oscillospirales; family Oscillospiraceae; genus Lawsonibacter. The sequence goes on along the minus strand of CANSDP010000037.1, from coordinate 17,185 downwards.
CGGCTGAACCGCTCTTTCTCCATGCAAAAAAATTTTTCGGCAAAGGTTGCGCATGAGCTAAAAAATCCACTTGCAACGATCATCGCAAATGCACAGGTGGCAAAGTTGGGGCCGTTGTCTGCTGAGGAATATTTGCAGACTTTAGATGCGATTGAACGAAATGCAAAACGTCTCCAGTTAATTATAGAAAATCTTTTTCACTTATACGATGGACAAATAGAGTTTGAATGTAAGCACATTCAATTAGACGAGATGTTATCCAATATATTAGAAGAAATTTCCCCTAAAATGCAGGAGCAGAATATTACCGCCGCAGTCGATTGTACTGGGTTTCCCTCCGTAATAGGAAATTATGACTTGCTCTATCGGGCGCTCTACAATTTGATTGAAAATGCCATAAAGTATAATATACCAAACGGAGAAGTTCACATTACCTCTGCAATTGATGCCGGTAGAGGAAAAATTATTGTTTCTGATACTGGCTGCGGTATTTCAGCCGAACATCTGCCCCAGATTTTTGACCCTTTTTATCGTGTAAACACACCTCGTCCCCGCAAAACTGCTGGAAGCGGATTAGGACTGTCCATTGTGAAATCAATTATCGAGCGCCACGGCTGGAGTATATCTGTATCTAGTGAAGTTGGAAGAGGAACACTTTTCACAATCAGTCAATTTCAATAAGATTTTTTATAGCCGCTGATAACGGATAATAAAAAAACCGTTGTTTTGGCGGCTGGTGTTCCCATGACCACCCCCAAACTCACCGCCTTCCGCATCGTCACCCTGGTGGCGTTCACCGTGTGCACCGTGCTGTATCTGATCTCCTACACCGGCGTAGGGGGCTATCTGCCAGCAAGCACTGACGTGGGCAATGTAAGCCATCTCATCCCCACCCTCCAGATATACACCGCCAGCTGTGCCTGCGGCATCCCTGGTCACAGCTGGCAGATGGTTTCTCAGGCCGGCGGCGGCATCGGTGAGGCCGGAATGCTTATCGCGGCCCGAGTGCTGGCTCTGACGGCCCTGACGTTGTTGAAGGAGCCCTCTGTGTTGGAAGAGGCCTGGGCGGAGTTCCGCCGCTGAAGATACATAATATCCTCCCGCCACAAAATAAATTTCCCGCTGTTGGTATCAGGAACACCAGCGGCGGGAAATTCTTTTTGTCCGCAAGGTAATACCCCGCTTCCCGCAGAAGTCCAGCAGCTGTCTCACCGGTGGCCGATCAGGCCACAGCCGGAGACGATAGACCAGATGGCCGGCACCGTAGAAATGGCGGAAACACTTGGAGCGGGCGGGTCTGACTTTGTGGGAAAACGAGAAAAATCCCTTCCCGGAAAATTTTTCTTGACTTTCAGGGGCCGTTCGATATAATGATACTCAAGTATTTTAGTTAAATTTTTTTAGATAAAATACTTGAATTCAGCGGCCCTGCGGGCCGCGCCTGAAAGGACAGTATACCATCATGGAAATTACTTTGGAAAATGTACGTGATATTATTGTGGAGACCCTGAGCTGCGACGCCGGAGACATTAAGCCGGAGACCAACCTGATCGAGGACCTGGAGGCCGACTCCCTGGAGATTGTGGAGCTGTCCATGGCCCTCCAGGAGAAGTTGGGCGTGGGCATCGAGGACGAGGACCTGGAGAAGATCCACACCGTCCAGGACATCCTGGATTACATCAAGAGCAAGCAGGGCTAAGGGGAGCGCGCAATGGAATTACAGGAGCTTTACGGCCTGATGGACCGCTTTGCCGCCTCCGGGCTGACAGCCCTGGAATGGGAGCGCGGAGAGGAAAAAATCAGCCTGCGCCGGGAGGGGACCACTTCCCTGACTATGGCCGCCCCCGCTCCGGTCCCTGTTTCCTCCGTCCCGGAGGAGCAGGAGGAGGGCGAGGTGGTGACCGCCCCGCTGGTGGGGGTGTTTTATGCCGCCCCCGCTCCCGAGGAGCCCCCTTACGTCACAGCCGGGGCCCAGGTGAAAAAGGGGGACACCCTCTGTCTCATCGAGGCCATGAAAATGATGAGCGAGGTCCCCGCCCCCGCCGACTGCGTGGTGGAAGAGGTCCTGGCCCGGGACGGCGAGGCGGTGGGAGTGGGCGCTCCCCTGTTCCGCGTCCGGAGGTTGTGAGGCTATGGTAAAGCGTGTGTTGATCGCCAACCGCGGGGAGATCGCCCTGCGGATTATCCGGGCCTGCCGGGAGCTGGACATTGAGACGGTGGCGGTGTATTCCGAGGCCGACGAGAGCTCCCTGGCCGCCCAGCTTGCCACCCGGTCCCTGTGTATCGGACCGGCCAGGGCGGCGGACAGCTACCTGAACCAGGAGGCCATCCTCTCAGCCGCCCTGGCTACCCGCTGTGACACCATCCACCCCGGCTACGGCTTCCTGTCCGAAAATCCCGACTTCGCCGACCGGTGTGTCCGGGAGGGGCTAAAGTACATCGGCCCCTCCGGGGACGTGATCCGGAGGCTGGGCAGTAAATCCGCCGCCCGGACCCTGGCCCAAAGCGCCGGGGTACCGGTGGTGCCCGGCTCGGACGGTGCTTTAAAAAATGCCCGACAGGCCAAAGCTCTGGCGGAGGAGGTGGGCTGCCCCGTTCTGCTGAAGGCCTCCGCTGGGGGCGGAGGCCGGGGAATGCGTCAGGCGGACGGCCCCCAGGACATTGACAAGGCCTTTCAGGAGGCCCGGAGCGAGGCGGTGGCCTGCTTCGGCGACGGGGAGCTGTATATGGAAAAGCTGGTGGTCAACCCCCGGCACATCGAGTTCCAGATTATGGCCGACACCCAGGGCCATGTGGTCCACCTGGGGGAGCGGGACTGCTCCATCCAGCGCCGCCGGCAAAAGCTGGTGGAGGAGTCCCCCTCCAAAGTCCTCACCCCCGCCCTGCGGGAGGAGATGGGCCGGGCCGCCGTGGCCGCCGCCAAGGCGGCAGGCTACGTGGGCGCGGGGACGGTGGAATTTGTCCTGTCCCCCGAGGGACAGTTTTACTTTATTGAGATGAACACCCGTATCCAGGTGGAGCACCCGGTCACCGAGCTGGTCACCGGCATCGACCTGGTGAAGGAACAGCTCCGGGTGGCCTCCGGCCTGCCCCTGTCCTTCACCCAGGAGGACGTCAAGGTCACGGGTCACGCCATCGAGTGCCGGATCAACGCCGAGGACCCAGAGCGGGAGTTTGTGCCCTGTCCGGGGACCACCACGTTTTTGCACCTGCCCGGCGGGCCGGGGGTGCGGGTGGACACCGCCCTGTACACCGGCTATGAGGTGCCCCCCTACTACGACTCCCTGGTAGCCAAGGTGCTGGCCCACGGCTCCACCCGGCTGGAGGCTATCCGCCGGATGCGCCGGGCTCTGGAGGAGCTCATCATCGAGGGCTACCCCACCAACGCCCTCCTGGCCCACCTGATTATGCACGACCCGGAGTTTGTCCGGGGCCGGTATGACACCGGCTTTCTGGACAAAAATCTGGAACGGCTGCTGGAGCTGGCTCGGACCTGTGACCGCCTGATGGATGGAGATGAAACACCGTGAATCAAACATTTTCCCGCCGCCGGGACAGACTCCTCACCTACCAGGCCATGCGGGAGGGGAAAATCACCTCCTCCCGGCGGACCAGGTGCTCCGCCTGCGGGGAGGAGAGCCCCCAGCTGGAGTGGGACCGCAATTTTCAGGTCTGCCCCAGGTGCGGCTTCCACGCCCCCGTCGGGGCCTACTACCGGCTGTCCAACATACTGGACCCCGGCTCCTTTCAGGAGCTGGAGGATAAGCTGTCCCCCGCCGATCCTCTGGCCTTCCCCGGCTATCCGGCCAAGCTGTCTGAGCTGGAGCAGTCCACCGGCCTGAAGGATGCCGCCGTGGCTGCCCTCGGAAGGGTGGATGGACATAAGGCGGTGTTCGCCGTGCTGGACAGCCGCTTTTTAATGGGCAGTATGGGCACGGCGGTAGGGGAGAAAATCACCCGCGCCGCCGAATACGCCGGAAAGAAGAAACTGCCCCTGGTGATTTTCTCCGCCAGCGGCGGGGCCCGGATGCAGGAGGGCATTTTCTCCCTGATGCAGATGGCCAAAACCGCCGCCGCAGTTCAGCGGTTCCAGAGCGGGGGCGGGCTGTACATCTCCTGTTTTACCCACCCTACTACCGGCGGGGTGACGGCCAGCTTCGCCTCCCTGGGGGACATCATGCTCTCCGAGCCTGGGGCCCTCATTGGCTTTGCCGGGCCACGGGTCATTGAGCAGACCATTAAGGAGCAGCTGCCCGAGGGCTTTCAGCGGGCCGAGTATCTGCTGGACCACGGCTTTCTGGATCGGATCGTCCTCCGGAATGAGTGGCGGGCGGTGCTGTCCCAGCTGCTGGCCCTCCATGAGAAGGGGGGACGCCCATGAGCCGCTATACACCAGAGGAAAAGGTCAAAATTGCCCGGGACCCGGGACGGCCAGGGACATCGGACTTCATCGCCGCCCTGTTTATCGACTTTTTTGAGCAGCGGGGGGACCGCCTCTGCGGTGAGGACCCCAGTATCCTGGGCGGAATCGCCCGGTTCCACGGCCGGCCCGTCACGGTAATCGGCCACCGGAAAGGGAAGGACCTGGAGGAAAACCTCCGCTGCAACTTTGGTATGCCCTCCCCGGAGGGCTACCGGAAGGCCCAGCGGCTGATGCGCCAGGCAGAGAAATTTGGCCGGCCCGTCATCACCTTTGTGGACACCCCGGGGGCCTACCCGGGGAAGGAGGCGGAGGAACGGGGCCAGGGGGAGGCCATTGCCCAGACCTTGGCCCTGATGAGCGCCCTGGAGGTGCCCACCATTGCCATCGTCACCGGCGAGGGCGGCAGCGGCGGTGCTCTGGCACTGGCCGTGGCCAACCGGGTGCTTATGCTGGAGCACGCGGTGTACTCCGTCCTCTCCCCCGAGGGCTTCGCCTCCATTTTGTGGAAGGACGCCAGCCGGGCGGGCGAGGCCTGCGGCGTGATGAAGCTCACCGCCCAGGACCTGCGCCGGGGCGGCATCGTTCAGGGCGTCCTGCGGGAGCCCGAGGAGGGTGCCCACACCAACTGGGAGGCCGCTTTCCGCACGGTGGACGCCGCTTTGACCCACGAGCTGGCCGCTTTGGATAAGCTGAAGGGCCCCGCCCTGGCCCGGCAGAGATATGAGATGTTCCGCGCCATGGGGCAGGGCCTGCCTCCTGCGGGGAGGGAGGAGCCATGAGCGCGCCCCATATTTTAGCCACCGGCCGGTGTCTTCCGGAGCGAGTGGTCACCAACGAGGATTTGAGCCGGACGGTGGACACCAACGACGAGTGGGTGTTCAGCCGCACCGGAATACACCAGCGGCACTTCTGCACGTCGGAAACCGGCCTGGATTTAGCGGTGAGTGCCGCCCGTCAGGCAATGGACCGGGCGGGGGTTACGGCGGCGGACGTCGGAGTGTGTCTGGTGGGCACCTTCACCCCCGACCACGCCAGCCCCTCCACCGCCTGCCTGCTCCAGCGGGAGCTGAGGCTGGAGGAGGACACCCTCTGCTTCGACCTGAACGCCGCCTGCGCCGGTTTTTTGTACGGTCTGAAAACTGCCCACGCTCTGCTCTCTGATGCCTCCCGGCCCTGCGCCTTGGTGGTGGGAGCGGAGGTCATCAGCCGGGTGATGGACCACACCGACCGAAATACCTGTGTTCTCTTCGGAGACGGTGCGGGGGCGACGGTAGTCCGGCGGGACGAGTCCCGCGGCTGGCACACCGTTTTCGGCTCTCGGGGAGACCCGAACAGCATCCGGGTCCAGGGGCCGGGGCCTGTTCCCTCCGCCATCCACATGGACGGCAAAACGGTGTTCCGTTTCGCCGTGGAGGTGGTGGAGCAGTCCATCCGCCAGCTGCTGGAGCAGGAGGGGCTGGCATCCGTCAACGACCTGGACCTGGTGGTCTGCCATCAGGCCAACGCCCGGATCATCGACTTTGTGGCCAAGCGGCTGGGGGCCCGGGAGGGCCTGTTTTTTAAGAACATGGACCGCTACGGCAACACCTCCGCCGCCAGCATCCCCATCGCCCTGGACGAGCTGACCGAGGCGGGGCTCCTGCGGCCTGGGATGCGGATCGTCACCGTAGGCTTCGGCGGGGGCCTGACCTGGGCCGGGGCGCTGCTGCGGTGGTAAAGCCCTCGTCCCTGCGGGGGGACGGGAGAGCAGACAAGGAGAGGTAATATGAAACTCAACGAAATTTTAGGGACCGAGTTCCCCATTATCCAGGGCGGCATGGCCAACATCGCCACCGGCGAGTTTGCCGCCGCCGTGTCCAACGCCGGAGCTCTTGGCCTCATCGGCGCTGGAGGGATGAACGCGGACACCCTGCGGGAGCACATCCGCATCTGTAAATCCCTCACAAGTAAGCCCTTCGGCGTGAACATTATGCTGATGAACCCCGCCGCCGCCGAGATGGCCCAGGTGGTTATCGAGGAGGGCGTGAGGGTGGTCACCACCGGCGCCGGGGTGCCCAGCCAGTTTGTCCCCGCCTGGAAGGAAGCGGGGGTCAAGGTATTCCCCGTGGTCCCCGCCACCACCCTGGTCCGCCGCCTGGAGCCCCTGGGGGTGGACGGCTTCATCGCCGAGGGCACCGAGTCCGGCGGCCACGTGGGCGAGCTGACCACCATGGCCCTGGTGCCCCAGGTCTGTGAGATCACCGACCTGCCAGTGATTGCCGCCGGGGGAATCGCCAGCGGGAAACAGCTGGCCGCCGCCCTCGCCCTGGGGGCCTGCGGGGCCCAGGTGGGCACCTGCCTGCTGGTGAGCCAGGAGTGCCCCGTCCACGACAACTACAAGCAGGCCATTTTAAAGGCCAAGGACAGCGACACCACCGTCACCGGCCGGTCGGTGAACGCTCCGGTGCGTATTTTAAAGAATCAGATGTCCCGAGAGTATTTGAAGCTGGAGCGGGCCGGGGCCGAGCGGATGGAGCTGGAGAAGTTCACCCTGGGCTCTCTGCGCCGGGCGGTCTTCGACGGCGACGTGAAAACCGGCTCCCTCATGTGCGGCCAGAATGCCGGACTGCTCCATGAGATACGCCCCCTGCGGGCCATTCTGGAGGAGCTGTGTACCGGCTGTCGGGATACGGTCCGCCGCCTGGCGGAGGAGGTTTAACATGAAATTAGCCTTTGTGTACGCCGGACAGGGCAGCCAGCATGTGGGTATGGGGAAGGACTTCTACCAGCAGTTCCCCCAGTTTGCTGAACTTTTTGACCACGCCCCGGTGGATTTCGACCTGAAACAGCTGTGCTTTGAGGGCCCGGAGGAGCAGCTGGCCCAGACTCGGTACACCCAGCCCTGCATGGCGGCCTTTGCCGTGGGGGTGACCGATTTGCTGTATCAGGAGGGGATTCGTCCCCAAATCGCGGCGGGGCTGTCTCTGGGGGAGTATTCCGCCCTCTACGCCGCCGGGGTGTTCAGCCGGGGGACGGTTATCTCTACGGTAGCCCTCCGAGGCTGGGCTATGGAGGAGGCCGCCCAGGGACTGGACTGCTCCATGGCTGCCGTGCTGGGCCTGGACCGGGAGAAGCTCCAGGAGGCCTGCGAGGGGGCGGCGGAGCTGGGAACCGTTCAAATTTGCAACTACAACTGTCCCGGCCAGCTGGTCATTGGAGGCGAAAAAGCCGCCGTGGACCGGGCCGGGGAGCTGGCGAAGGAGCTGGGGGCCAAGCGGTGCATGCCCCTGAAGGTGAGCGGCCCCTTCCATACCCGATTGATGAAGCCCGCCGGGGATATTCTGGCCGCTCACTTTAAGACCATCAACTTCCAGCCCATGGCCCTGCCCGTCTACTTCAACTGCAAGGGCGGGCCTATGGAGAGCGGGGACACCATCCCCGCCCTGCTGGAGAACCAGGTCCAGTCCTCCGTCTACTGGGAGGACACCATCCGCCGCATGGAGGCGGACGGTGTCGACACGGTGGTGGAGATCGGGCCAGGGAAAGCCCTGTGCGGCTTTTTTAAGAAGACCGCACCCAGTATCAAGACCTATTACATCGACACAGCGGCGGACTTCCACAGCGTGGTGTCGGCCTTGAAAGGAGAAACGGCATGAGCTTACGGGAAAACGTGGCCCTGGTCACCGGCGGCAGCCGGGGGATTGGACGGGCTGTCTGTGTGGAGCTGGCCCGGCGGGGAGCGGTGGTGGCCGTCAACTACGGGGGCAGCGCCGAGGCGGCGGAGGAGACGGTACAGCTGTGCCGGGCGCTGGGGGTGGAGGCGGAGGCCTTTCAGGCCGACGTGGCCGTCCCCGCCGCCTGCGAGGGGCTGGTGGTAGCAGTGAAGGAGCGCTTCGGCCGGCTGGACATTCTGGTGAACAACGCCGGGATCTCCCGGGACGGCCTGCTTATGACCGCCAAGGAGGAGGACTTTACCAAAACCCTGGACATCAACCTGAAGGGGGCCTACTTCTGCACCAAGGCGGCGGCAAAGGTGATGCTGCGCCAGAAGTACGGACGGATTGTCTGTCTGTCCAGCGTGGTGGGCCTGCGGGGCAACCCGGGCCAGACCGCCTACGCCGCCAGCAAGGCGGGGGTAATCGGCCTGGTAAAAGCCGCCGCCAAGGAGCTGGCCGGACGGGACATCACGGTAAACGCGGTGGCCCCCGGCTTTATCGAGACCGACATGACCGCCGCCCTGCCCGACAAGGCCAAACAGGCCATGCTGACCACCATCCCCAAGGGCCGCCCCGGCTCCCCGGAGGAGGTCGCCCGGGCGGTGGCCTTCTTCACCGCGCCAGAGTGTGCCTATATCACCGGACAGGTGCTGTGCGTAGACGGCGGCATGGCCGTTTGATGAGGTGAACGAGATGGATAAGCGCAGAGTGGTAATTACCGGCATGGGCACGGTGAACCCGGTGGGGAACTCCGTGTCTGAGAGCTGGGCGGCGGTGAAGGCCGGGACCTGTGGAATTGGGCCCATTACCCGGTACGACACCTCCGGCATGAAGGTGAAGCTGGCCGGTGAGGTGAAAAATCTGGACCTGGACGCCCTTCTGGGGAAGCGGGAGGCCAAGAAGATGGACCGCTTTACCCAGCTGTCTCTGGCGGCCGCCGACGAGGCGGTGCGGGACGCGGGACTGGACCGGGAAACGGAACATCCGGACCGCTGCGGGGTCATTTTCTCCAGCGGCATCGGCGGCTTTGAGACGGTGGGCCAGGCCCATAAACGGGGCGAGGAGCGGGGCTATGACACGGTCTCCCCCTTCGTAATCCCTATGATTATCTCCAACATGGCGGCGGGCCACATGGCCATCCGCTATGGCTTTCGCGGGATGTGCTCCTGCGTGGTGACCGCCTGCGCCGGGGGAACCAACGCTGTGGGCGACGCCTTCCGCCACATCCGGGACGGCTACGCCGAGGTGATGCTGTGCGGCGGCGGCGAGGCGGCGATTACGCCTCTGGCTATGGGCGGCTTTACCGCCATGAAGGCCCTGTATGAGGGTACCGACCCCCGGCGGGCCTCCATCCCCTTCGACGCGGAGCGCTCCGGCTTTGTCATGGGGGAGGGGGCGGGCGCCCTGCTGCTGGAGGAGCTGGACCACGCCCTGGCCCGGGGGGCCAGGATCTACGCCGAGGTGGCGGGCTACGGGGCCAACTGCGACGCCCACCACATCACCGCCCCCGCCCCCGGCGGGGCGGGCGGGGCCGCCTGCATAGCCCTGGCCCTGGCGGACGGGGACATAATGCCGGAGGCGGTGGACTACATCAACGCCCACGGCACCTCCACCCCCTTGAATGACGCCAGCGAGACGGCGGCCATCCATACAGTGTTCGGTAATCGGGCGGCGGAGCTGATGGTCAGTTCCACCAAGTCCATGACCGGTCACCTGCTGGGGGCCGCGGGGGCGGTGGAGGCCATTTTCACCGCCCTGGCCCTGAAGGAGGGATTTGTCCCCGCCACCATTGGCTATCAGGTTCCCGACCCGGCCTGCGACTTGGACATTGTGCCCAATACGGGACGGAACGCAAATCTCCGCATCGCCCTGTCCAACTCCCTGGGCTTCGGGGGGCACAACGCGGCCCTTGTGCTGAAAAAGTGGAATTGATTCCATGCAGGGGCGATATCATCCGCCCGTTTTAACAATACCCATCTCATTATCGTGCGGGCGGCTGATAGCCGCCCCTACAAAAAAGAGGGAGGTTTCCTGATATGGAGCTGAATATCGACCAGATCGAGGCCATCCTGCCCCACCGCTACCCCTTCCTGCTGGTGGACAAGATCACCGAGTGCACCCCCGGGGAGAGGGCAAAGGGCCTCAAATGTGTCACCGCCAACGAGCCCTTTTTTCAGGGCCACTTTCCCGGCTTCAAGGTGATGCCCGGGGTGTTGATCATTGAGGCGCTGGCCCAGGTAGGCGCGGCAGCAATTCTCACCGAGGAGGAGAACAAAGGGAAGCTGGCCCTCTTCGGCGGCATCAAAAACGCCCGCTTCAAGCGGCAGGTCCGCCCCGGCGATGTATTGGAGCTGACATGTGAGCTGACAGCCCGGAAGGGGCCGGTGGGGTTCGGCGCCGCGGAGGCCCGGGTGGAGGGCAAGCTGGCCTGCAAGGCGGAGCTTACCTTCGCCCTCACCGACCGGCCGGATTCTTCTTGCGAAAGGGCCGGTCTTCTGGTATAATGACCTCAATTCGAAAGAAAAGGGGAAGAAAAAGGATGCTGGAGGAGAGCTTTGACCGGATATACACCAAGTTTAAGCTGCACTTTTATCAGACGGTTTTTTCCAAATTTGAAAACCGGGAGGCCAGTCTGACAGCGGTGGAGACTTTCTGCATGGAGATCATCCGGGCGCTGGACGAGCCGACCATCAATGAGTTTGCCTCCTTTGCCAACCTTTCCTCCCCCAACGCCGCCTATAAGGTAAGCAGCCTGGTCCGTAAGGGCTATGTGGAGAAGGTCCAGTCCTCCAGTGACCGCCGGGAGTACCGCCTGCGGCCCACTCAGAAGTTTCGCGACTACTATGATCTAAGCAGTGCTTACGTTCAGGAGGTCATGGACCGGGTACGGGAGCACTTTACCCCGGAGGAGGTGGCCCAAATGGACCGGGTGCTGCAGATCGTCGGTCAGGAGCTGATGCCGGAGGTCACGCTGAAATAGCCCGCCGTGGAAACTTCACGGACTCCGGCAGACCGGCAAATCAAAACCAAACTCCAGACAGCGTTGAGCCGTTCCTGTACGGAACGGGCGGTGCTGTCTGTTTTCCTCATTAGGGGATCAAAAAAAGCCATGCAGAACGGCTAAGCTTCCTGCACGGCAATTGATGGATGAGAGGGGATACATGAAAGAGGGGGAATATTATCTCTGAAGCTTAGCGGGCTTCTGAGCCCGGTCAGGCCTTGGCGGGGTCGGTCTTGGTCTTAGGCACCTTGTCCCAGACGTACTCCCAGGGGAAACAGATCATGGCCCAGCGGTTCAGGGTGGTCAGATAGTTCGCCCAACTGAAGTAGACCTCCTGGAAATCCTCCTTTGTCTTGATCGTGGGGAAGGACTCCAGAATATCGTTGTAGAACTTCCACATGTTGGGCTGATTCAGCCAGGGGGCGGGGCAGTTGGGCTTTGCCTCCGAGCCCAGAAGGCGGCAGGTGCCGCCGGTCAGGTAGTTCCAGAACTTTTTGATGGTCTCCAGGTCGATGCTGTCGTCATTCAGCGCGGCCCAAATAGCAGGCTCGGTCACATGACGGCCAATGTTGGATGTATCCGCAATGAGAAAGTACAGGTTGCCCACGGCCGAGCCGTCCGTTCCAGCGCCGCTGGGGAACCATCCCTTTTCGGACATCTGGAACTCAATGGGCTTGTCCCAGAAAATCTTGTCCAGCTCCTGCTCGATTTCCTCTTTTACCTCGCTCCAATGCTTCGCCATAATCAGCTCTCCTTCCTTTCCATGACCATCGTCACCAGTGTATGGGTTGTCACATGGTTGTTCCACACCGCTTTGCCGGCCTTGTAAAAATCGTCCAGGTATTCCGGGTCCACCTTGGCGGCGATCGCGCCGTGCCCTGCCAGAGGCTCGGTGACATCCGGCCCGTAGTTGACCACAAAGTCAACGCCGGTAAAGCCGATGTCGCCGGGCTGGCGGTCGCAGTACATGATGCTGTTCCGGCCGGCAGGGTTGTCCTGGGTGCCGGGGCAGACCGCCTTCCGGGGCGGACGGCAGCGGGAAATAAACAGGTCGCCGGTGGACAGGGTGTTGCAGCAAGCGCTGCGCAGCGGCAGGCTGTTCCACAGCAGCTCGCTCAGCTCGGGTTCACTTTCGTCCTGCAGCGTGGCAACGACGCTGATACCAAATTCCGGGAAATTTACATTTACTTTTCTAGCCATAATACAACTCCTCTTAAAAAATTTATTTCTTCCTTTTCTGCCGCAGCCGGTCCGGGCTTATGAGCTGTCCAAGGAATAGGTGCCCAAGGCAAATTCCTCCTTTCCGCAGAGGCTTCAGGTCTTAAATGGTCAAATGATTTGAGACAACAGTACTGAGAACAGCATCAGCGGCAGGCTGAGGTGGAAAAACGCCGGGATGCAGGTGTCACGAATGTGGTCATGCTGGCCGTCGGCGTTGAGACCTGCCGTACTGCCCAGCGCAGTATCGGAGGCAGGAGAGGCAATCCCTCCGAACAGCACCGCCGCGGAGATCAGCGCGATGACGGCGGATTTTGAAAAGCTCATTTGCTGGCACAGCGGGACATAGAGCACCGTGACAACCGGAATCGCGCTGAATGAGCTGCCAATCCCGACCGTGACCAGAAAGCCGATCAGGTTAATCACAACGGCGGCGGCAAGCCTGCTGTCTCCAATGAGGCCGGCTACCGCCTCGGACAGCTCCCGCACTCCGCCCGCGGCCTTGAGCACCTCAGCGTAGCCTCCAGCGGCGAGCATGATGAACACGATCATCCCCATCATCCTCATGCCGTTCGCGAACTGGTCCTCAATGTCCTCCCTCCGCACTGCGCCGAAGCCAAACAGAACAATCAGTCCGCAGAGGGCGGATATTGACAGGTCGTTTATGACAATCTGTACGGCCAATACCACCGCGATGGCCAGGCCGGCCACGGCGAAGGCCTTGGGGTTCTGATTGGATTCGGCCCGGGGCTCTGGGATAGCTGCTGCCCGAGCCTCATACTCACGCGGTCTGCGGTATGTTATAAAAACCGCCACCAGCAGTCCCGCCAGCATGGACGCGCCCAGCATCCAGCCGCACCGCGTGATATCGGATACCTCCACCGGCAGTCCATTCGCGGTCAGATTGTCCGCCAGGAGCCGGACAAAAATCCCGCCAAATCCAAAGGGGATCATGATGCACGGCGCTTTCAGGCCGAAGTGCAGCGCACAGGAGGCTGCCCGGCGGTCAATTTTTGCCCGATCCATCAATTTAAGCAGCGGCGGTATCATGATTGGGATAAACGCAATGTGGACCGGAATTAAATTCTGCGACAGGCAGGCCGCCCCGGCCAGTCCCATTAACAGGAAAATACGGCGGCCGCCCACGGCTCCTGAGAGCCTTTGCGCAAAGAGATCGGACAGCCCTGTGTACGCGATGGAGGAGGCGAACGCCCCCAGCAGCAGGTCGGCCAGCGCGGAATTCGCGTTGACGCGGAAGCCGGCGGTAAACAGCTCCATCGCCTGCGGAATCGGGATATGTCCCATAACGGCGGCAATCAAAGCCGCGATTAGCATTGAGAATAAAACATTGAGCTTGAGCAGACAGAGAAGACACAGCACCAACACAGAGACCAATACCGGGTTCGTCAGCAATTGCGCAGCCCCCTTACCATCCTTATCCTATTTGGCGCGGCACCGGCAGGCCGCAAAATGATTGGGGGAGACCTCGACCAGCTCGGGCTCCCGGCCCTCGCATGCCTGGCTGTATTCATAGCAGCGGCTTTTGAACCGGCACTCATCCGGCAGGCCGATGGGCGAGCTGACCTCCCCCTTCAGGATAATACGGCTCTTGCGCACAGAGAGGTCCGGAATGGGGATGGCCGAGAGGAGGGCCCGGGTGTAGGGGTGCAGGGGACGCCGGAACAGCTCCTCCGCCGGCGCCTTTTCCACCACATGGCCCAGGTACATCACCGCAATCTCATCGGAAAAATGGTGTACAACAGACAGGTCATGGGTAATAAAAATACAGGTCAGGTTTCGCTCCTCCTGGAGGTCCTTGAGCAGATTGAGAATTTGGGCCTGAATCGATACGTCCAGTGCGGAAACGGGCTCGTCGCAGATCATCAGCTTCGGGTCCACCGCCAGCGCCCGGGCAATACCGATGCGCTGACGCCGTCCGCCGTCCAGCTGGTGGGGGTAGGTGTTGTACCAGCGGTGGGCCAGGCCCACAATATCCATCAGCTCCAGCACCCGTTTTTCGCATTCGGGGCCCTTGCGGACGAGCTTATGAATCAGCAGGGGCTCGCTGATGATCTGGCTGACGGTTTTCCGCGGGTCAAGCGAAGCAAAGGGGTCCTGAAAGATCATCTGAATGTCCCGCCGGCATTTGCGCAGCGCTGGACGGCCTAGCCTTGCGATATCCCTTCCGTCAAAGAGCACCTGTCCCGAGGTGGGCTCCACAAGCCGCAGAATTGTGCGGCCCAGGGTGGACTTTCCGCAGCCGGACTCACCCACAACGCCCAACGTGCGCCCCCGGTCCAGCGTGAAGCTGACATGGTCCACCGCCTGAAGGACGCCCTTTTTGGTTTTGAACGATTTACAGAGATCCTTGACCTCCAAAATGGGAGTGTTCACGGCGCGACCCTCCTCTTGATCCTGAAATTGGGCTCCTGATATCTGGAACAGCGGACCATATGGGTGTCACTGACCATATAATCGGACTGTTCCGCCTGGACGCATGCCTCGGTGGCATAGGCACAGCGCGGGGCGAAGCTGCACCCCTTGGGCAGACGCGTAGGGTCGGGCATCGCCCCGGGAATCGGGGTAAGGCGGGCCGCCCGCTGATTGATGTTGGGCAGGGAGGAAAACAGTCCCTCCGTGTAGGGGTGGAGGGTGCAGTTGAACACATCCTCCAGTGTGCCGCATTCCACAATGCTGCCTGCGTACATCACAGCCACCCGGTCGCAAACCTCCGCCACAATGCCCAGGTCATGGGTAATCATCAGCATGGCCGTCTCATATTTCTCGCGGTATTTTTTAATGAGCTCCAGTACCTGCGCCTGAATTGTGACATCAAGGGCGGTAGTCGGCTCATCCGCAATCAGAAGCTTGGTGTGGCAGGCCAGGGCAATCGCGATGACGACGCGCTGCTTCATGCCTCCTGACAGCTAGTGGGGATAGTCGTTCGCGCGGCTGCGGTGGATACCCACAATCTCCAAAATTTCCTTGGCCCGCTCCATCGCCTCGCCGGCGCTGACGCGCTCATGAATCTGGATGCTCTCCGCAATCTGCTCTCCCACAGTCAGCACCGGGTTCAGCGCTGTCATAGGGTCCTGGAAGATCATGGATACATCCTTGCCCCGTATATCGGCCAGCTGCTCCTCTGTCAGCTCCATGATGCTTTTTCCATCCAGAAGGATAGAGCCGCTTACAATTTTTCCAGGCGGGTCGGGCACCATGCGCATGATGGCTAGGGCGGCTGTGGTCTTTCCCGCTCCCGTCTCACCGACCAGCCCAAGGGCCTCACGCCGTCTCAGCGACAGGTTCAGGCCATTGACCGCCTGGACCAGCCCGTTTTCCGTGTCGTAGTGGACAACCAGATCCTTGATTTCCGCGATACACTGATTTTTATTGCTCATAATCTCAATTCCTCATCTCTTGAGCCTGGGGTCCATTGCGGCGCGAAGGCGTTGGGGAGAACGTGGGAAAAAATAATCTGATACTCGCGGGCGCCGGATGTACGGGCCGCTTCGATAAATTCCTGGTCGCGAATGGTCATAACCGAGGCCCGCGCCACCTGGGCGAAGGCGGGGACAGCCGTGATTCCGATGGCCAGCATCAGAATGTAGATTTTCCGTCCGAAGGCGGTGGTCAGGCAGATCGCCAGCAGCATCCCGGGAATGGGGCTGAACACGTCCATGATCCGCATGATGACCATCTCCACCGCGCCGCCAAAGTAGCCGGCGATCACACCGAGCCCCGATCCAACCACCAGAGAGACCAGGACTGAGCAGGTGCCGATCACCAGGGAGTACTGCGCGCCGTACAAAAGCCGCAGGAAAATGTCACGGCCATAGCTGTCCGTACCGAAAAGGTGTTCCCGGGACGGCTTTTGGAAGATCTCGGAGATATTCATGGCAATGATCTGTTCCTCATAGTCGATGAGAAAATGCGCCGCAACGGCGACAATCACAATGAGGAACAGGAGAACCATACCCAGAACAGCCCCTCGGTTCTTTTTGAAGTCACGCCATAGCTCAGCCCAAAAGCTGACGCGCTGGACTTCGGCCGGCGTATTCTGATTTTTTTCCATACAAAGCACCTGACTTTCTGAACAAGCATGAAAAGTTACCTGGAGTAGCGGGCTTTCACTCTGGGGTCGACAAACGCGTATATGATGTCAACCGCCAGAATCACCAGGCTGGACAGCATTGTGGTAAGCATAATCGCGCCGACCGCGGTGGGGTCATCCCGGGTGTTGATGGAATCGACAATCAACCGTCCTATGCCGGGCCAAGCGAACACCGTCTCTGTGACCACGGCCCCGCCCAGCGAAACGCTGAACTGGCTGCCCACCGCCGTAACGATGGGGATCAGGGCGTTGCGCAGGGCGTGCTTGTAAATCACCACGCGCTCCCGTACGCCCTTCGCCCTGGCTGTGCGCAGATAGTCCTGACGGATTACCTCCAGCATCGCCGAGCGGGTGGTTCGGATCAAAAGCGCGGACTGGCTTGTCCCCACCGTGATGGCCGGCAGGATGATGCTCTGCCACGTGTCGCCCCCGTAGGAGGGGAGCAGCTTCAGGTTGAGGGCGAAGATGATAATCAGCATCAGCCCCAGCCAGAAATTTGGAACCGACAGGCCGAGCAGGCCAAACACCATGCTGGAGCTGTCAACCCAGGTGTTTTGCTTCTGCGCGGCCAGTATGCCAAAGGGGATCGCAATTAAAATCGCAATGATGATCCCCCAAAAGGCCAGGCTCAGTGTGGCGGGCAGCCGTGAAAAATACACCTGTATGATCGGATCATGATAAGTAGGGTCTACTGAAAAAGCCAAAAGCCACAATAAAAATGCGGGGGTATGAAATAC
>CANSDP010000036.1 GCA_947645675.1 uncultured Bacillota bacterium | reverse complement strand
CCTCCGTCACGGCTTCGCCGTGCCACCTCCCTCGGGGAGGGAGGCTTTTGGACCCCGTTACTGCTGTTTATCACATCTCATCGGGGAATACTTTGATCTCCAGCGCCTCACAGATGCGGAAAAAGACCTCAATAGAGGGGCTTTTTTTCCGCTCTCTATCTCGTTCATAAAGGATTGCGTAATACCAATGACCTTTGCCAATTTATACTGACTCCAGCCAATTTTTTCTCGCTTATTCCGAATGACCTTGCGGTAATCTTCCATTTTTATCACCCATAGCTATTATAGCTCAGAGCTATCCCCAGGAAAATATATAGCTTTCAGCGATTGATTTTCTGGGTCTGTCGTGCTATAATCGCTTTCGGAGATATATAGGGGTGATTTACATGGTAATCAAAAAAGCCGGCTGGTTAGATAATTTTGACGAAACCTGTCAAGACATTTTAGAGGATGCTTTCCTGCTGGACGCGTTGTCTATGTACTTGTTCAGCGGCGGGGAGTTCACAAGGGGTGAACGGACAGACTGTTTCCCATACGTTTTCCACCGCCTGTGCGGGTATCTCTCCCAACGCGCCGTGGACCTGCAAGGACTGCGAAGACGGATAGGACCGGACCTGTAGCAAGGTCCGGTCCTGTGTTTGTTATTATGCTTTCTTTGCCCGGTTGACAGCGGACAGGATGGCCCGGAGGGGGGCCAGATTGATGTTATGGCTGAGGCCCACGCCCCAGTACTGTTTTCCGGTGCGCTTGTCCTGGAGGAGGATATAGGCCACGCCCTGGGAGTCGGAGCCGTCGGTAATGGCGTGGGAGGCGTAGTCCAGGAAGGTGAACCGGGAAATTTTCTCCCCCTGGATGGCGTTGAAAAAGGCGTCGATGGGGCCGTTGCCCTCGCCGGACACCTCAAACACGGTGTCGGTGTGCCGCAGGGTGCCGGTAAACGCCACATGGGAGTGCCCTTCCCCGTCTACCGTCTCCTGGAAGGCGTGCTTGAGCAGATGATAGGGCTCCTTCACGTCCACGTACTCCTGGCGGAACAGCTCCAGGATGCGCTCGGGGGCGATCTCCTTGCCCACCTTGTCGGTCTCCACCTGAACGATGTGGCCGAATTCCGGGTGCATGGACTTGGGCAGATCGAAGCCGAAGTCGTGCTCCATAATATAGGCTGCGCCCCCCTTGCCCGACTGGGAGTTGATGCGGATGATGGGCTCGTACTCCCGGCCCACGTCGGCGGGGTCGATGGGCAGATAGGGGATCTCCCAGTACTCCGTCCCGGAGGACTTCATATACTGCACGCCCTTGTTGATGGCGTCCTGGTGGCTGCCCGAGAAAGCGGTAAAGACCAGCTTGCCGGCGTAGGGCTGTCGGTCGCCCACCGGCATCTTGGTGCACCGCTCGAACATCTCTTTGATTTTGTTGATGTTGGAGAAGTCCAGTTCCGGGTCCACCCCCTGGGTGTACATGTTCATGGCCAAGGTGACCATGTCCACGTTGCCGGTGCGCTCGCCGTTGCCGAAGAGGGTGGCCTCCACCCGGTCGGCCCCGGCCAGCAGGCCCATCTCGGTGGTGGCGACCCCACAGCCCCGGTCGTTGTGGGGGTGGAGGGAGATGATGGCGCTGTCCCGGCCGGGGATTTTGCGGCAGAAATACTCCAGCATGTCGGCGAACTGGTTGGGCATACAGTTCTCCACCGTGGTGGGCAGGTTCAAAATGACCTTGTTCTCCGGCGTGGCGTGGAGGTGGTCCAGGACGGCCTGGCAAATTTCCACGGCGTAGTCCATCTCGGTGCCCATAAACGACTCCGGAGAGTATTCAAAGCGGAGATTCATACCGGATTCAATCATGGGCTGGGACATCTCATAGATCAGATCAGCGGCGTCGGTGGCGATTTTAGTGATGCCGTCGCAGTCCATGTGGAAGACCACCTTCCGCTGGAGGGTGGAGGTGGAGTTATAGAAATGGAGAATGACGTTCTTGGCCCCCTGGATGGCCTCGAAGGTCTTTTTAATCAGGTGCTCCCGGGCCTGGACCAGCACCTGGATGGTCACGTCGTCGGGGATGTGACCTCCCTCGATGAGCTCCCGGCAAATCTCATACTCCGTCTCGCTGGCGGAGGGGAAGCCGATCTCAATCTCCTTCACCCCGATATCGACGAGGGTGTGGAAGTACTCCAGCTTTTCGGCCAGATTCATGGGGTCCACCAGGGCCTGGTTGCCGTCCCGCAGGTCCACGGAGCACCAGGTGGGGGCCTTGGTAATCACCCGGTCGGGCCAGGTGCGGCCTTGAATGGGCTGAGGGGTAAAGGGAATATACTTTTCATATCCGGGCTTCATTTTGTGTGTCCTCCTTCAAAAATACAATCACTTTTTTTGTAGCTCCGTCAGCCGCCTGACCAGCCGCTCACGATTTTTTGCCGTTTTCATAAAGGCTGGCAGCATGTCGGCCTGAGTTCGCAGACCGGGGTTGTCCGGAGGCTTTTCCCGCAGGCGGGCGCTTAGGTAACCGATGAGATAGGCCAGGTGCTCCCGGTTCAGGGCCCAGACCGGTTTGCCGTCGAAGCTGGTCAGAAACCACAAGTCAAAGCCGAAAATGGGGTCCTGCCCCCTCCGGAGCACGCCGTCCCCGCCGTACCACACCGCCTGCCCGGTTTTTTCCACCCTTCCCGGCATCACAAAGCCGCAGTAGGGGCAGGGCACCCGGAGCACGGGGAAGGTCTGCCGGCGCGGGTCCTGGATGGGGACGTTGTAGTACCGGCCGCAGGACTGGCACAGGTTTTGCACCCGGAAGCGGTATCCGCTCAGCAACTTTGCCCGGGCGCGGCCGCAGGCGGCGCACTGGAAGCGGTGCTGCCCCTCCCGGTAGGTGACCAGCCCCATCCCGCCGCAGTAGGGGCAGGTGACGCACAGCCCCGTTTTCAGGGCGGAGTAGACGCTGTAGGTCCCATAGGGCTGGTCTACCATTCGATTTTTTAGCATTTTGGCCTCCCTTCCCCCTCGGGGAACAGAAAAACGCCCCCGACTTTTTCAAGTCAGGGGCGTAACATACTACGCGGTACCACCCTGGTTCAGCGAATGGTCGCCCATCCGCCCTCACAGCCTCCAGCAAGGCTCTGGCCGGTAACGGGGCCGCACGTCCCGCCCTACTGAGCCTTCAGGCGGACTGCTCGGGGGCCAGTTATCCACAGCCCGCCCCACACCGGCTCGCACCGCCCGCCGGCTCTCTGACTGGGAGGAAGCTGTCTTTTTCCCCTTCATCGCATTTACTTGTTGGGTATTTTAACGGATAACCCCCCGCTTGTCAAGAGGAAAATTTCGTGATAAGATAGGAAAAACGAAATAAGGGGGTACCATCCCATGACATTACTGGTAATTGACACCCAGAAGGGCATTACTGACAGCCGCCTCTACGGCTTTGAGACCCTGCGGGCCAACATCAAGGCGCTGATCGCCCGGGCCCGGGAGAGCGGCGCAGAGGTGATCTATGTCCGCCACGACGACGGCCCCGGCACCGGCTTCTCGGTGGGGGACGACGAGTTCCAGATCTTTGAGGAGTTCGCCCCTCTGGAGGGGGAGCGGATCTTTGACAAGAGGGTGAACAGCGCCCTCCACCCCTCGGTGGGGCTGTCCGCCTGTCTGGCGGAGAAGGGGGAGAAGCGGCTGATGGTGGTGGGGCTGCAAACCGATTTCTGTATCGACGCCACCATCAAGAGCGGCTTCGACCTGGGCTATGAGATGATCGTGCCCGAGGGGACCAACTCTACCTTTGACAACGCCTATCTGGACCAGGGGACGGCCTGGCGCTTCTTTAACGAATATGTGTGGCCCGGCCGGTACGCCCGGTGCGTCCCTATGGAGGAGGCGCTGGCGCTGCTGGCTGGGGCTTGACAGAGCGGGGGAGTGGGGATATCATAGCCCTCGAAAAAATTTTCAGGGGATGTGGGAACCTTTTTGCTTTGCCGTCGTCAAAGCCCACAGAACCCGAAAAAAGGGTCTGATAAAACCCCAACAGAAAAGGAGTTTACTTAAGTATGAAAAGACGTATTTTTGCAGCGGTGCTCTCTGCCGCAATGATTCTGTCCCTGGCCGCCTGCGGCGGCGGCGGGGGGAGCTCTTCCTCCAACCCTGGCAGCTCCTCCTCCGGCGTCAGCTCCAGCCAGCCCGACGCCTCCAACCCTGACGCCTCTACTCCTGACGGCTCTGCTCCTGACGCGTCCAACCCGGACGGCTCCAGCCCCGACGCTTCTGCTCCCGACGCTTCCACTCCCGACGCTTCCACTCCCGATGCCTCTGCCCCCGACGGCAGTGCCAGCGGCTCCTCCTCCGAGGGCGCGGGCAGCTCCAGCAGCTCCGGGGACAGCTCCAAGCCCGGGGACGTCACCCTCACCCTGAACAAGAACAAGGTCACGCTGAACAAGGCGGGGGCCACCTTTAACCTCCGCTACACCATCGAGCCCAAGACTGACGCCAAGGTCACCTTTACCTCCAGCGACGAGAAGGTCGCCACCGTGAACAGCAAGGGCGTGATTACCGCTGTGGCCCCCGGCAAGGCGGGTATTACGGCGAAGTGCGACGGCGCTGAGTCCGTTCTCGTTTCTGTGGAGTGCGACTGGAAGGAGGAGACCGCCGCCAAGATCACCCCGAAGCCCGCGTCTGTCACCCTGACCACAGCTGGCGCTACCGCCCGGATCACCTGCACTGTGGAGCCCAAGTCCAGCCAGAAGCTCTCCTACAGCTCTGACAACACCCAGGTGGCCATCGTGTCCAACGACGGCACCGTCACCGGCGTGGCCCCCGGCAGCGCGGTCATCACCATTACCTGCGGCGACGCCACCGCCACCGTGCCCGTCACCTGCTCCTGGACCGCCAGCGGCGCCGGCAGCAAGCCCGCTAAGAATGTGGACCTGTCCGCCTTCTACAGCACCATCACCGGCAAGTATGAGTTCGGCTTCCTGGAGCTGGCCGACAGTTCCATTCTGGACAATGTCTACCCCGGCCTGTCCGGCATCAGCGCCGAGCAAATGCTGGTCTATGTCTGCATGATCTCCATGAACAACGGCGAGTTCGGTCTGGTCCAGGTGAAGGACAGCAAGGATGTAGACGCGGTCAAGGCCGCCTTCCAGGCCCGTATCGACTACATGGTGGGCGACGGCAACGGCCCCGGTGGCGCGCAGTACCCTATGGCTATGGACCAGTGGGAGAATAACTCCCGTATTGTCTCCAACGGCAACTATGTGATGATGATCGTCCATGAGAACTGCGACGATATCGTGAAGGAATTTAACGCTCTGTTTTAAGGCATCCTAACATTCTGTGGGGCCCGCCCCTCTGGGCGGGCCTCTTGTTTTCCTGTAGGGGCGGCCTGTGGCCGCCCGCTGTTACTTGCGCGTCTCCACGGGCGGCCACAGGCCGCCCCTACATTCCATCCACAGATAACGAGGTGTCTGCCATGGTCTTTTCCACCCCTATTTTCATGTTCTATTTCCTGGTCTTCACCCTGCTGCTGTACTACGTTGTCCCCCGCCGGGGACGCAATGTGGTGCTGCTGATCTCCTCTCTGTTTTTCTACTTCTGGGGGGAGCGGGTCTATGTCGCGATCATGTTCCTGTCCACCGCCATCGACTTCACCCATGGACTGTTGGTAGAGCGTTGCAAGGCGAAGGGAAATGACAGAGGGGCAAAGCTGGCGGTGGCCTCCTCCATCATCTTCAATCTGGCCCTGCTGTGCTTCTTCAAGTACTGGGACTTCATCGCCGGCTCCCTCCAGGCCGTGGGCCTGACCTTCATGCCGGTGCTGGATGTCCATCTGCCCATCGGTATCTCCTTCTACACCTTCCAGACCATGAGCTACACCATCGACGTATACCGGGGAGACGCCCGGGCTCAGCGCTCCATCCTCAACTTCGGCACCTTCGTCACCCTCTTCCCCCAGCTGATCGCCGGTCCCATCATCAAGTACAAGGACCTGGGGGACCAGATCAATGAGCGGACCTGCTCCGCCGGCAAATTTGCCTCCGGAGTGCAGATCTTCATGGTGGGTCTGGGGAAAAAGCTGCTCATCGCCAACAACGTGGGGGCGCTGTGGGACAGCTATAAGGCGATGGCCCTGTCCGACCTGACGGTGGCCGGGGCCTGGCTGGGGGTGCTGGCCTTTACCTTCCAGATTTATTTTGATTTCTCCGGCTATTCCGATATGGCCGTTGGCCTGGGGCGGATGCTGGGCTTTGAGTTTTTGCCCAACTTCAACTACCCCTATATCTCCAAAAGCATCACCGAGTTCTGGCGGCGGTGGCACATCTCCTTGAGCACATGGTTCCGGGAGTACCTCTATATCCCGCTGGGTGGCAACCGGTGCTCCAAGCCCCGGTGGATGTTCAACCTCTTTGTGGTCTGGGCCGCCACCGGAATCTGGCACGGGGCCAACTGGACCTTCCTGTTCTGGGGGCTGTACTTCTTCGCCCTGCTGATGCTGGAGAAATTTTTCCTGCTCAAGCCCCTGGAGAAGGCCCCCGCCGTTGTGGGCCACGTCTACACCATGTTCTTCGTCATGGTCAGCTGGGCCATCTTCGCCATTGAGGACCTGGGCCACCTGGCCGGATACCTGAAGGTCATGTTCGGTCTGGGGGGCGTCCCCCTCACCAATAGCTGGTTCGGCTACTATCTGACCAGCTATCTGCCCGTCCTGTGCCTGGCGGCTCTGGCCTCCACCCCCCTGGGGGCGTCCATCTACCGCCGCCTGGGACAGAAGGCCCAGTACGCCCTGTGTACCGTCCTGGTGGCCGGGGGGCTGCTGGTCTGCACCGCCTACCTGGTGGCGGGGACCTACAACCCCTTCCTGTACTTTAACTTCTAAGGAGGCGCGGATATGTCGAAAAAATTCAATGTTTTCCTGAGCGCTCTGTTCTGCGCCTTCATCGGGGGCGTGTGCGTCATCAGTCTGCTCCTGCCCGACAAGGACTTCTCCCCCCTGGAGAACCGCTATCTGAAAAAGCCGCCTAAGCTGACGGGGGAGAGCCTGAGTAACGGCAAGTTTATGGAGGCCGCCGAGGACTACGTCTCCGACCACATCGTGGGCCGGGACTTCTGGGTGGCCGCCAAGGCCTGGAGCGAACGTCTCAGCGGCAAAAAGGAGAACAACGGGGTCTACTTTGGGAAGCAGGATACCCTGATCAACCGGGTGGACGAGCCCGACCCGGCGGAATTGGACAAAAAGATGGGCTATGTGGACGCCCTGGTGGGCAACGCGTCCGTCCCGGTGTATTTCGGCCTGATCCCCTCCGCCGCCGAGATTTGGAGGGACCGGCTCCCTGCCGGGGCGCCCACGGCGGACGAAGAGGCCATCATTGATAAGCTGTACTTCTCCACCGGGGCCTCTACCATCGACCTGTACGGGGCGCTGGAGGCCCACAGCGGGGAGGACATCTACTACCGCACCGACCACCACTGGACCAGCCTGGGGGCCTTCTACGGGGCCAACGCTGTCTTTGAGGCCATGGGCCTGGAGCCCATCCGGCTGGAGGACTACACCAAAACCACTGTTTCCGACCAGTTTTACGGCACCAGCTTCTCCACCTCCGGAGTGCGCTGGCTGCCTCCGGATTCCATTGACACCTATGTCCCGGATGACGGCGTCAAGGTGACCTCCTATTTCAACGGGAGCCCTGAGGAGGGCAGCCTGTATGTGGACAGCAAGCTGGAGGTCAAGGACAAATACGCCTACTTCCTGGGGGGCAACCAGCCCCTGTGCGTCATCGAGACGGAGCGGACCGGCGCCCCCAAGGTACTCGTCATCCGGGACTCCTACTCCGATTCCCTGGCCCCCTTCCTGACCGAGCGCTTTTCGGAAATCCATCTGTTTGACCTGCGCTACAACCTGAGCAGCGTCAGCAAATATGTGGAGGAGCACGGCATTGATGCGGTGATCGTCCTCTACAGCTTCCCCAACTTCGCCAGTGACGAAAATCTGGCCCTGCTGAGCAGATAAAGAAAAAGGAGGCGGGACCCATGTCCCATACCCAGGAGCCGTCCGGACAGCGGGAGCGGATGCTGGAGACTCCCATCCCCAGGCTGATCCCCTCGCTGGCCGCGCCTACCATCACCAGTATGCTGGTCACCGCCATCTATTAATATGGCGGACACCTACTTTGTCTCCCAGCTGAATACCAGCGCCTCGGGGGCGGTGGGGGTGGTATTCTCCCTCATGGCTATCATCCAGGCGGCGGGCTTTACGGTGGGCATGGGCTCCGGGTCCATCGCCTCCCGGCTGCTGGGGCGGGACAAGGGGGAGGAGGCCGGCGTGTACGCCTCCTCCGGGGTGGCGGCGGCGCTGGTGCTGGGTCTGGTGATGGCGGGAGCGGGACTGCTCTGCCAGGACGAGCTGATCTGGCGGCTGGGCAGCACCCCCACCATCTTTCCCTACGCCCGGGATTATGCCTTTTACATCATCCTGGGCACGCCGGTGATGATTCTGTCCTTCACGCTGAACAATCTGCTGCGCTGGCAGGGGAAGGCCAGCCTGGCCGTGTTCGGTCTGGCCACCGGCGGGATTTTGAACATGATCCTGGACCCCATCTTTATCTATGGCTTTCAAATGGGAATCGGCGGGGCCGGAGCGGCCACTCTGCTCAGCCAGTGCGTTGGCCTGACCATCCTCACCTCCTTCTTCCTGCTGAAAAAGGGCGGGCTGCGGGTGACGCTTGCCCAGGTATCCCGGTCCCCCGGGATTTATCTGGCTATTTTGAAGCAGGGGATGCCCTCCTTCTTCCGCCAGGGGGTGCTGTCGGTGTCCACCATGGCGCTGAACTACAACGCCAAGCTCTTCGGCGACGCGGCGGTGGCCGCCCTGTCCATCGTGGGCAAGGTGTTTATGGTCATTCAGTCGGTGGTCATCGGCTTCGGACAGGGCTTTCAGCCGGTGCTGGGCTACAACTACGGCGCCGGGCGGCTGGACCGGGTGAAGCAGGCGGTGTGGTTCTCGGTAAAGACCTGCACGGTGATTCTCACCTGCGCGGCGGCGGCGGGCTTTATCCTGTCCCCCCACATCATCACGCTCTTCCGCCGGGATGACGCTATGGTCATCGACATCGGCACCCGGGCCTTCCGCTGGCAGTGTTTGACCCTGCCCCTGGGGGCGGTGCTGGTGTTCGCCAACATGTTTTTCCAGTCGCTGGGCAAGTCCTGGCGGGCGGTGATTTTGGCGGTCTGCCGCCAGGGGCTGTACATCCCGTTGGTCTATCTGCTGACCAGCCGGGCGGGTTTGGCCGGTCTGGAGCGGTCTCAGGCCTGTGCCGACCTGCTGGCCTTCCTCCTGTCCGCCGGCGTGATGGCCCACTATTTCAAAACAGAATTTGGCCTGGAAGCCTAGAAAAAGCCCCGGAACGCGGTCCGCGCCCGGGGCCTTTCCAGGTCCGGGGGAAAATTTAAGTGCTTCTTAATATTTTCCCACTTGCGATTTAAATTGTCTGTGCTATGCTATGTTCAGAAATGGAGGAGAGGGAAGTCTATGTATACCATTCTGATCTGCGACGACGACCGGGACATTGTGTCCGCGCTGGATATCTACCTCACCAGCGAGGGCTATCAGACCGTCAAGGCATACGACGGCCGGGAGGCCCTCCGGGCGGCGGAGACCCATGAGATTCATCTGATTCTCATGGACATCATGATGCCCGAGCTGGACGGCATCCGGGCCACCGCCAAGCTGCGGGAGGGGAGCAACGTGCCCATCATTCTGCTCACCGCCAAGAGCGAGGACACCGACAAGATTCTGGGCCTGAACATCGGGGCGGACGACTATATCACCAAGCCCTTTAACCCCCTGGAGGTCATTGCCCGGGTGAAGAGCCAGCTGCGGCGGTACACCGCCCTGGGCGGGGCGGAGAAGGGCCCCGGCCTCATCACCGCCGGGCCCATCGCCATGGACGACGGGGCCAAGGTGGTCACCGTGGACGGCGAGCCCATCAGCCTGACCCCCATCGAGTACAACATCCTCAAGCTGCTGCTGTCTCACCCGGGACAGGTCTTTTCCTCCGCCCAGATCTATGAGCAGGTGTGGAACGACCCGGCCTACGGCTCGGAGAATACGGTGGCCGTCCACATCCGTCATCTGCGGGAGAAGATCGAGATCAACCCCGCCGAGCCCCGGTATTTAAAGGTGGTCTGGGGACTGGGCTATAAGATTGAGAAGGGGGCTTAGCCGTGAAAAAGCTGCAAGGCAATGCCGCCGCCAAGGCGTGCGCCTGGGTTCTGCTGCTGTCCGCCGCCTTCGGGGCGGGGGTGTTCGGGGTGCGGGCGCTGCTCAGCTCTGTTTCCGTAACCAGAAGCAGCTGGCAGAACACCTCCCGCTTCTACGGAGCCATTGACGGACGCCGTGAGGAGCTGATACAGGGGATTGAGCTGTCCCAGACGCTGGAGCGGCTGGAACAGCAGATCGAGGAGGGAACCGGCAGTCCCCTGGCCTACGCTGATGTGGAAGCCCTGCGGGAGGAGAAGGCCCAGGTGGAGGAGCGTTTTTCCCGGCAAAACACCTGGTTTCGCTTCCGGCTGCTCACCGACGACGGGCAGACCCTGCTGGGGACCAACCTCAAAGACGACGAGGCCATAAGCCGGGCGGTGAAGGAGATGCACTACTTCTCCTTTGAGCTCTGGGAGGGGGGCGTCTATGGGAATGGACACTACTATGACCCGGAAACGGCGGGATTAAACCCGGATGCCGAAGCTGCACCACTGAAGCTGGTGCTGGAGTACGGCGTGCCTGAGAAGGTTGACGATTCCATCCAGGACGAGTTCAGCCAAATGTGGAGGCTGTGGGACATGGACCGGGCCTCCTTCGACCAGTATCTCACCGGCTTTTTGAGCCTGGGGGCGCTCACCCTGCTGGCCCTGGTCTGGGTACTCTGGACCGCCGGACACAGGGCGGGGGCGGAGGGGACCGTCACCACCTGGCAGGAGCGGATATTCTTTGACCTGTACGCCGCGGCTGTGATTGCCGCCGTGGTCTGTCTGGCTGCCTGCTTTATCTGGACGGCGGAGCAGCTGTATTGGAGTACCGACAATATTTACGACCTTATGAATGAGAGCTTCGACCCCTTTTACAAGCTTGGCTTCATGGGGGCGGCCGCCCTCTTCGCCGCCGGAGTAGGGTGCGGGGCCCTTCTCCTGCGCACCCTGGCCGTCCGGCTCAAGGCCCGCTGCCTGGTCCGAACCACCCTGCTGTGCAGGGTGACTGGATGGACGGTCAGGACCGTCCATGACTTTGTTCAGTTCCTGCCCTTCACATGGAAGATGGTGCTGGGCTTCCTGGTCTATGTGATCGTCACCTTCTTTCTGGTTACGGAGGGAGTCCATAACGGCGCGTTTATGCTCATGTATCTCTGCTTGCAGCTGACCCTGGTACTGTTTCTGGCCTGGTGGGCCTATGGCTACTACCGCCTGCGCCAGGGCACCAAGACCATCGCCGGAGGCGACCTGGAGTACCAGATTGATACCCGCCGCATGCCCTATGACCTGCGCCTCCAGGCCGAGGACCTGAATAACATCTCCGCCGGGCTTTCCGCGGCGGTGGACGAGAAGATGAAGAGCGAGCGCTTCAAGGCGGAGCTCATCACCAACGTGTCCCACGACCTGAAAACGCCGCTGACCTCCATTATCAACTACGTCAACCTGCTGAAATCCACCCAGCAGACCGACCCCAAGGCGGCGGAGTATATCGAGGTGCTGGACCGGAAGTCCCAGCGGCTGAAAAAGCTCACCGAGGACCTGGTGGAGGCGTCGAAAGCCTCCACAGGGGTGCTGTCGGTGACCCGGGAGAAAATCGGCATGAGCCAGCTCATCGACCAGGCCCTGGGGGAGTGGGAGGAGAAGCTGACAGACAAGAAGCTCACCCTGGTGGCCAACCTGCCCGAGGGGGAGACCTGGGTCTACGCCGACGGCCGGCACCTGTGGCGGGTTATTGACAACCTGCTGTCCAACTGCGCCAAATACGCCATGGAGGGCACCCGGGTCTATCTGGACCTGGAGCGGGGGAAGGGGCAGGTGGCCCTGTCGGTGAAGAACATCTCCCGGGAGCCCCTGAACGTCCCCGCCGAGCGGCTCATGGAGCGCTTTGTCCGGGGGGAGGAGTCCCGGTCCACCGAGGGCTCCGGTTTAGGCCTCTCCATCGCCCGGAGCCTCACCGAGCTCCAGGGCGGCGCTTTCGGACTGGCGGTGGACGGCGACCTGTTCAAGGCGACCGTCACCCTGCCCCAGGCCAATTAAACGCGTCCCCTGACCACCCGCTCCAGGCGGGTGGTTTTTTTGCTCCTCGGAAAAATTAAAAAACCTATGGCTTTTTTCTGAATTTGTGGTATGATGATAAATACCACTATTATGAGGTAGATATTATTCCGGAGGGAGGGTGGACGCGGTGAGGAAAAAAGGGCTCCTGTCAGGGCTGGCGCTGACGATGCTTTTGCTGCTCGGCGGCTGTCTGTTCCGCCCGCCGGACGACCTGTACCGCCAGCCGGAGAAATCAGCGGGGTATGAGAAGCTGAACGCCGCCATCCGCATGGTGCGCACGGGGCTGGAGGCGGAGTTTGGCACCCAGGTAGAGGATGTCACCATCGTGGCCGGGGACAACACGGCCAGCATCCAGCTCCAGGACCTGGACGGGGACGGAGTGCGGGAGAGCGCGGTCACCTTCCTGCGGGTGCCGGGCATCGAGAAGCCCATCAAAATCTACATCTTCTCTCAGATTGGGGAGGAGTATGTGGTCACCGGCGTTGTGGAGGGGGAGGGCACCGCCATCCATGCCATCGACTGCGCCCAGATCAACGGCGGAGGCCGGAAGGAGCTGGCCGTCAACTGGCAGATCAACACCGGGGCCTATCAGCTGGGGGTGTATACCCTGGACGACATCCCCCTGCAAGGCCTGGAGGGGGAGGAGGAAGACCAGCTGACCGCCATCCGCGCCCTGAGCCGGGCCGACCTGATGGGGGATGAGCTGCTTTTGACCCGGTGCAGCGTGGCCAGCGATGGCTCCAGCGGCAGCCGACTGCTGGACATGGACCGGGACACCCGGACCGAAGTTCTGGTGACCCGGATGGATTCCGGGGGAGCGACCAGCCAGGTGGAGCTGTTCGGCTGGCAGGACGGGGCGCTGGCCTCCATCGCCTCGGCGGACCTGTCGGCGGGCATCACCGCCATCAACCGGGTCCGCACCAACTACCTGGCCGGGGAGTATGACCAGCCCGCCCTCTACGTCACCAGCACCCTGGCCGACGGAAGCCGGGTGATCGACATTCTGTCCTATGTAAACGGGACCTTCACCAACGCGGCGCTGGATGAGACCGGCCTGAGCCGGGAGCTGCTTCAGGGGTATACCGACATAAACCCCGCCGACGTCAACCGGGACAAGGTGGTGGAGCTGCCCTCCCCCTACGCCCTGCCCAGCTATGGGGAGAGCGCGTCCAGCAACTTCTGGCTGATTGACTGGGCCCAGTATGACGAGCGGGGCAACCGCAACCATGTGATTACCACCTACCACAATGTCAGCGACGGCTGGTATCTGATTATCCCGGAGAGCTGGCGGGACCAGATCACCATCTCCCGGAACGATCAGGTTACAGGCCGGCGGGAGGTTGTATTTTCCCGCTGGCGGGGAGAGAACCAGGAGCCGGTGCCCTTCCTGTCCATTTACCGCATAGCAAGCAGCCGCAGCACCGGCCTGGAGGAGGACGGCTGGATCATCCTCCGGGAGGAGGAGAACATCGCCTACGCCGCCAGCTTCCACCGAAGCGGCTGGGACTGCGGCCTGGACGAGCTGGACCTCCTGGAGCGGTTCAACACCATCCAGAGAAGCTGGTATAACGAGTAAAAGCCTGTGCGGAGCGCACTGGCCTATGAAAATCGGTGCGGCCGGAGTCCGCCGGCAGAAAACTCCCTCAGTCAGCCCCGCGGGCTGACAGCTCCCTCGGAGAGGGAGCCCTTGGAGGGAAAGGAGGAAATCCATGCGCAAAATACTGGTCCTGGAGGACGAGGAGAACATCCGCAGCTTTGTGGTTATCAATTTGAAGCGGGCGGGCTATCAGACCGTGGAGGCCGGAACCGGCGAGGAAGCCCTGGAGGCCGTCCGGGCCAACCCGGATATCAAGGTAGCCCTTCTGGATATCATGCTGCCGGGCATCGACGGCTTTGAGGTCTGCCGCCGCCTGCGGGCGATGGACAATAAAATTGGCATCATCATGCTCACCGCCCGGACCCAGGAGATGGACAAGGTGACCGGACTGATGACCGGAGCGGACGACTATGTGACCAAGCCCTTCTCCCCCGCTGAGCTCACCGCCCGGGTGGACGCCCTCTACCGCCGGGCCGGCGGGGATGAGGCCCCCATCTCCCCTGACGAGATCAGCGACCCGCCCTTCCTCCTCAACACCCGCAACCGCACCCTGGAGAAAAACGGCCAGCGGGTCAAGCTGACCCAGGTGGAATATTCCATCGTCAAGCTGTTTATGGAGAACCCGGGCAAGGCCCTGTCCCGTGAGGAGATTTTAGACACCGTGTGGGGCAAGGACTACTTCGGTGAGCTGAAGATTGTGGATGTGAACATTCGCCGCCTGCGCATCAAAATCGAGGACAACGCCCAGAAGCCCACCTTTGTCAATACGGTGTGGGGGTATGGGTATAAGTGGGGGAGCTAGAGCTCTTCACGGGCGAAATGTGCGAGACGATTGAGGGCTGTGTAGGGGCGGATATCATCCGCCCGTCAGGTTCGGGCGATGTCCGGCGGGCGGATCATATCCGCCCCTACAGGGACGTATCCCTGAAGAACGGCGCGCCGGGGTCGTCGCGCCCTACAAAGGACCCTCGGCAAAGTCGGAACAGGAAGGCAGGTGAACACAATGGCCAAACCCACAAGATTAGAGGACCAGGTGAAGATCCGAGGCATCCGGCGAAGGTGGCTTCTGAACAGCGTGGCCATTGTGCTGCTGATCCTGGCTCTGGCCATCGGGGCCTTTGCCGCCATGCTGTGGAGCTATTACTACACCGGCACGGAGGACGACCTGCTTCGGAAGGCCAGCGCGTCAGCCAACGGCTTTCGGATGTACACCCGCACCGACTACCGGGCGGCGGCCCAGCAGACGGTGAACAGCTATGAGGAGAAGGGGCAGCTGGAGCTGCAATTTCTGGACACCGCCGGGGCGGTGCTGTACTCGGGCAACGACCTGACCGCCGGCAGCACCCCCGGCACGCCGGATATCCAAAAGGCCCTGAACGAGCGGACCGCCAGCCCCTGGAAGGGGCGGGACCCGGGCACCGGAGAACGCATCCTGGCCGCCTCCAGCCCGGTGATTTATCAGGGGGAGATCGTGGGCGTTATCCGCTATGTTACCTCCCTGTCCAGCATCGACCGCCAGTTTATCTTTGCCATGACGGTAATCACAGCCATCGCCCTGGGCATCTTCGCCATGGTGTATTTCTCCAACCTCTATTTCGTCCGCTCCATCGTGGAGCCCCTGGCCGGAATCACCGAGATTGCCCAGGTCATTGCCGATGGCAGCTACGGTGTTCAGATCGAGAAGAAGTATGACGATGAGATTGGTGAGCTCACCGACGCCATCAACAACATGTCCCTGAAAATTCGTCAGGCGGAGAAGACCCAGAGCGAATTTATCTCCTCCGTCTCTCATGAGCTGCGCACCCCCCTCACCGCCATCACCGGCTGGGCGGAGACCATCCAGAGCGGAGAGCTCCGCTCCGGGGCGGACATCCGCAAGGGAATGGGCATCATCGTGTCCGAGGCCAAGCGGCTGAGCAACATGGTGGAGGAGCTGCTGGAGTTCTCCCGCATTGAGGACGGTCGCTTCACCCTGTCGGTGGAGCCCCTGGACCTGAAGGCGGAGCTGGAGGACGCGGTGTATACCTATACCGAATTCTTCCGCAAGGAGGGCATTACCCTGGAGTACACCGACGGCCCGGAGGAGGAGCTCCCGATCTCCGGCGACCCGGAGCGGCTGCGCCAGGTGTTCTGCAACCTGCTGGACAACGCCGCCAAGCACGGCGGGGCCGGCAAGCGCATCCACGTCACCCTGTTCCAGGAGGGGGCGGAGGCGGTCATCCGCATCCGGGACTATGGCCCCGGCGCGCCGGAGGAGGAGCTCCCGTACCTGAAAAACAAATTTTACAAGGGCAGCTCCAAGGCCCGGGGCTCCGGCATCGGCCTGGCTGTGTGCGAGGAGATCGTCACCCGCCATGAGGGCCGGATGGACGTGGGCAACGCCGAGGGCGGCGGCTTCCTGGTCACCATCCGCCTGCCCCTGGAGAACTGACACAAATGTGTAGGGGCGGATATCATCCGCCCGCGTACCTCAAACCATTTCCGCGGGCGGATAATATCCGCCCCTACAAAGCGGACAAATAGAATGACCAACCAAAGGAGAACCCAAATGTCCAAGCAAGATTGCGCGTGTCCCAAGTTTAAAACCATGTGCGGCGGTCAGGCCCTCATCGAGGGCATCATGATGCGCGGCCCCAAGAAGCAGTCCATCGTGGTCCGCAAGCCGGACGGCGAGCTGGAAATCCAGGAGAAGGACCTGAAATTCATCAAGGATAAATATCCCATCCTGGGCTGGCCCCTTATCCGGGGGGTGGTGAATTTTGCTGACTCCATGTACAGCGGCGTCACCGCCCTGATGTTTTCCGCCGAGTTCTTCCCGGAGGACGGAGAAGAGGAGGAGCCCTCCAAGCTGGAAGCCTGGCTGAACGACAAGCTGGGCAGTGAAAAATTCACCGTTCTGATCACCACCCTGGCGGTGATTCTGGGCATCGGCATGTCCATCGGACTGTTTTTCCTCCTGCCCACCCTGCTGGGGACGGCGGTGACCGTTCTCACCGACTCCATGCTGGTCCGGAATTTGGCGGAGAGCCTGCTGAAGCTGCTGATCTTCGTGGCCTATCTGGCCCTATGCTCCCGGATGGGAGAGATGAAGCGGGTATTCTCCTACCACGGCGCGGAGCACAAGACCATCTTCTGCTATGAGGCCGGCCTGCCCCTGACGGTGGAGAACGTCCGAAAGCAGCCCCGGCACCATCCCCGGTGCGGGACCAGCTTCCTCTTTATGGTGATCGCCATTTCCATTATCGTCTCCACCATCGTCTTTGCCATCTGGCCGCTCCACAACCCGTTCCTGCGCTTTTTGGCCCACCTGGCTATGCTGCCGGTGATTGTGGGGGTCAGCTATGAGTTCAACCGCTGGGCAGGCCGCCACGACGGGCCCATAACCCGCTTCTTCATCGCCCCTGGCCTGTGGCTCCAGAACTTTACCACCTTCGAGCCCGACGACTCCATGATCGAGGTGGGTATCAAGGCGCTGGAGCTGGTCCTGCCCGAGGAGAAGGGCGCGGACGCGTGGTGATGAGAGCCCTTACCCCGCATGACCTGCCTATCAAAATTTATGGAAGGTGAAATTTCATGGCCACCACCTATAACAATCTATTTCTGGACATCCGGGCCCGTTTGAAGCGGGCGGGGGTGGAGTCCGCCCAGCTGGAGGCCCGGGAGATCATCTGCTTCGCGGCGGACAAGACACGGGAGCAGTTCTACCGGGATATGATGCTCTATGCCTCGGGGGAGATGGAGCGGCGGGTGGAGGAGCTGGTCCAGCGCCGCCTGTCGGGGGAGCCGGTGGCCTACATCATCGGGGAGTGGGAGTTCTACGGCCTGCCCCTGGATATCTCCCGGGAGGTGCTCATTCCCCGGATGGACACCGAGCTGCTGGCGGAGCGGGGGATTCTCAAGGCACGGGAATCGGGGGAGGGAGCCCGAATCCTGGACCTGTGCGCCGGGAGCGGCTGTGTGGGACTGGCTATCGCGGCCAACGCCCCGGAGTGCCGGGTGGTGCTGGGCGAGCTGTCCGAGGGCGCTCTCCGGGTGTGCAAGCAGAACGTCCGCCGCACCGAGCTCAACGCCCGGGTCACCTGCCTGGGGATCAACGCTCTGGAGTCCCCCAGCTCCAGCCTGTGGGACTTCGACGCCATTGTGTGCAACCCGCCCTATATCCCCAGCGGGGATATCCATGGGCTGGACATCTCCGTGAAGGACTATGAGCCCCATATGGCCCTGGACGGCGGCGAGGATGGACTGGACTTTTACCGAGCCATCGCGGCCAAATGGAAGCCCGCCCTGCGCCTGGGCGGCGCCCTCATCTTTGAGGTGGGCCTGGGTCAGGCCCCCTCCGTGGAGGACATTCTGTACCAAAACGGCTATGAGGACGTGAAGATCCTCCCCGACACCCAGGGCATCCTGCGGGTGGTGGAGGGGACGGTCAATAATTAGAACAGGAGTACTTTTGCTATGAGTAAATGTATTGAGCATAGAGAGTTTATCCCCGTGGCTGAGGTTCCAGCGGAGATTCCAGAAGGCATCGCCGCGAAATATTATGTGCGCTGGCCTGGAAATTTCCATGAGATCACCCAGGACAATATAAAACGAATCATGAAGAATCTGCGCGGCGGAGATTGGATGGACATTTATCTTTATCACAAGGACGACGAGGAGGGGGACTACCTGGACCTGGAAACGGACGGAACCCTCTACAACCTGAGTTATGGAGAGGATATGGGACAAATCTGGTGGTCCACCTACGACCCGGAATACATAGACTCCGATGAAGAGACCGATATCCCTCATTCTGACGGACAGTCCATCATCTTCCGGGAGACCACCACCGCCGACAAGGAGGCGGTGATGACCGCTATTGAGTACTTCATCCACACCGGCAAGCTGTGGGATGGCATTCCCTGGATGAAAAGCTGGCAGGAGTGGGTGGAGGAGTAGGGGCGGCCTGCGGCCGCCCGAAAGCCTCCTTTCGAAAGGAGGTGCCCCAGTTCGTAAACTGGGGCGGAGGATTGATTTCGCCGCAGGCGAAATGTGCGGAGCAAACGAGGTCTTAGAACCTTATGTAGGGGCGGATATCATCCGCCCGCCGACATCGCCTAAGCCTGACGGGCGGATGATATCCGCCCCTACAGAAATGCACCCCCGCAGGACTCTGTAGGGCGGGACGACTCGGCCCGCTGCCCACGGATAGCAGGTGCCCTCGGGAGAACGGCGCGCCGGGGTCGTCGCGCCCTACAGGCGGGACGGGAGAGCGTCACCGGGAATAGTCCGTTTTATCGGACATTGAAAAGAGTAATATTTGGGACAGCAAGAGGCCGGGGGACCTGAGCCGCCGGCGGGAAAGGATGATCGAGATGGCACAGAAGAAACCCATGATTGAGTCGGCCGCGCCGGCCGCGGACAAGAAGAAGGCGCTGGAAACCTGCCTGGCCCAGCTGGACAAGACCTACGGCAAGGGCACCGTCATGCGTCTGGGGGAGAACACCGGCGTGGTGGTGGACGCCATCCCCACCGGCTCCCTGTCTCTGGACATCGCTCTGGGCATCGGCGGCGTGCCCAAGGGCCGCATCATCGAGGTCTACGGCCCTGAGTCCTCCGGCAAGACCACTCTGGCCCTCCATATCGTGGCCGAGGCCCAGAAGCGGGGGGGCGAGGTGGCTTTCATCGACGCCGAGCACGCCCTGGACCCCAGCTACGCCCGGGCTCTGGGTGTGGACATCGACTCCATGCTGATCTCCCAGCCCGACACCGGCGAGCAGGGCTTGGAGATCTGTGAGGCCCTGGTCCGCTCCGGGGCCATCGACGTGGTGGTGGTGGACTCGGTGGCCGCCCTCACCCCCCGGGCGGAGATCGAGGGCGACATGGGCGACAGCCATGTGGGTCTGCTGGCCCGGCTGATGAGCCAGGCCCTGCGGAAGCTGGCCGGCTCCATCGCCAAGACCAACTGCATTGTTATCTTTATCAACCAGCTCCGAGAAAAGGTGGGCGTGATGTACGGCAACCCGGAGGTGACCACCGGAGGCCGGGCGCTGAAATTCTACGCCTCCGTCCGCATCGACGTGCGGAAGATCGAGGCCATCAAGGTGGGCACCGAGCTGATCGGCAACCGCACCCGGGCCAAGATCGTGAAGAACAAGGTGGCCCCCCCCTTCCGGGAGGCGGAGTTTGAAATTCTCTACGGCGAGGGCATCTCCAAGTGGGGCGAGATGGTGGACCTGGCCGTCAAGCTGGACATTATCCAGAAGTCAGGCTCCTGGTTCTCCATGGGCGAGACCCGCATCGGCCAGGGCCGGGACGCCGCCAAGCAGTTTTTGAAGGACAACCCCGATGTAGCCGCCGAGGTGGAGGAGCAGGTCCGGTCCAACTCCTTCAAGCTGATGAGCAAGCAGTCCCAGACCGCCGCCAAGGCCGCCGGGAGGGCGGTGGATGTCTCCGCCGACGACTTTGACGACGGCGCCCCGGAGGACGAGGGATGATTGTGTAGGGGCGGCCTGTGGGCGCCCCCATGAACGAAATTTACTATGGCGGGCGGCCACAGGCCGCCCCGACCGGAT
>CANSDP010000035.1 GCA_947645675.1 uncultured Bacillota bacterium | reverse complement strand
GCCGGGGCGAGGGCGTGTACGACCCCAACGCCACCGTGACCGCCGTTGAGGCCGCCAGCATGATGATGCGGGCGCTGGGCTACTTCCAGAACAGTGAAGATTACAAGGGCGGCTTTGAGGCCGCCACTGTGAAGCAGGCCAGCCAGATCAGCCTGTTCAGCGGCATCGGCGGCAACGCCAAGGACGCCCTGAACCGCAATCAGGTTGCCAAGCTGACCCTGAACGCCCTGGAGGCCAACATGGTTGACTTCACCGGCGATATGGGCTTTGAGGCCAACGGCATCTCCATCGGCTACCGCTCCGAGTACACCGTGCGCACCGGTACC
This sequence comes from uncultured Bacillota bacterium, assembly GCA_947645675.1. Taxonomy (GTDB): domain Bacteria; phylum Bacillota; class Clostridia; order Oscillospirales; family Oscillospiraceae; genus Lawsonibacter. The sequence goes on along the minus strand of CANSDP010000035.1, from coordinate 21,463 downwards.
GAGAAGAAGTACGCCGCGCTGAGCAGCCTGGGCGACACCACCAGCGTGGAGGGCAGCGGCGCTCAGGGCCGGTACTACATCCAGCTGGGCGAGGAGCTGTACGACGGCAAGCTGACCAAGCGCACCGGCACCGGCAATCCCGACGACTTCGGCCGTCCCGCCACCACTTGGCGCTATGACGGCAAGGACATCGGCACCTACGCCCATGAGGCCGACCTCTCCTACACCAAGTCCGTGAAGATCAGCGACATCTACAAGGACCTGGGCCTGGGCAGCACTGTCGAGGCCAAGAACGTTACCGTCTATGTGGACGGCGTTGAGGACGCCGCTCAGCCCGCCCGCTCCATCCGCAAGAACGACACCAGCAACAGCTACGGCGCCAACGGCGTGCTGACTGAGGTCTTCTACATCAAGAGCAACCGCGCCGACGAGGATAACCGCATCGTGATCACCGAGATCAACACCTACACCGGCGAGATCTCCAAGACTGTGGCCGCCACCGACAAGAAGGACGCCTATGTGGTCGTCGCTCTGGAGAGCGAGAAGCCCGCCGGCGTGGGCGGCAGCCTGAACTTCGAGACCGACGTGAAGTTCGACGACGAGACCCGTGTGCTGTACACCTACTCCCGCGACAGCGAGGAGATGAAGTCCCTGGCCGTGGCCGAGACCCTCTCGGGCGACGCCACCCGCGTGGACAACAAGGCCACCAACCTGGACGAGAACAAGGCCATCTATATCGAGGAGACCCCCTACAAGTTCTCCAAGAAGTCCACCGGCGTACAGCTGGGCGAGGTCAGCGTGGGCAACGGCTATGACCTGTACCTGGATCAGTACGGCTACGTCATCTACGTCAACGAGATCGATGAGATCGGCGACTACGCCCTGGTTCTGAACGCCCAGGACAAGTCCGACTTCTCCGGCAACCGCGCGCTTCTGGTCTTTGCCGACGGCACCGAGAAGGTCGTCAGCACTGACAAGAACTACAAAAAGGGCGGCAGCAACAAGAATGCCATTGAGCCCGGCACCATCGTGACCTACCGCGAGGACGACGGCGTTTACACCCTGAAGCCCGTCCAGCAGAACATCGGCAGCGACCTCATCGCAAACGGCGCGCCCCAGTACACCAGCGGTGGTGGCGTGACTACTGAGTTCAAGCTGGAGAACAGCAAGGCCGGCGTTACCTTCCACAGCAGTGGTGCTAACAAGAGCCACTATGTCTATGACGACCCCGGGAATAGCACCGCTAAGACCACCGCGGAGAAAATCACTGACAGCAGCGCTCTGGTGGTGAACGCCAACAGCAGCACCATCTTCGTGGTGTTCAACGACACCGACGATGTGTATTCCGTTTACACCGGCATCAAGAACGTGCCCACCATCGAGGCTGCCTCCAACAAGGAGGTTGTCGCTTACAGCTACAGCAAGCCCAACTCCACCATGGCTCAGATCATGTTCATCTTCGTGAAGGACGGCTCCGCCATCAAGGACGACAGCAAGAACCTGCTCTTCCTGGCCGGCGCTTCTGTCTCTGACCTGATCCACACTAAGCAGGGCGACTACTTCGAGTACAACGCCGTTGTGAATGACGAGGTTACCACCGTGAAGGTGGCCGACGACGTGACCGTTAACGGCGTGAAGGCCAACAAGCTGAACGGCCTGTTTGCCTCTTACACCGTGGACAAGAACGACATTATTACCGGCCTGACCAAGTATACCGCTTTCAACAACTCCACCGACGCCAAGCAGGCGCTGGACGGCGGCACCGGTATTGACAAGCGCTCCGCTGACTACACTGTTATCATGGATACCGCCAACAAGTCCTACACCGTCACCGTGGACGAGAAGGCCAACATCTACGCTGTGGATGAGGACGGCAAGATCACCGAGAGCACCTACCGCGCCATCTCCAAGGACAGCGACGACAAGGTGTACGCTGTTGTTCAGGACTGGCTGGTGAAGCACCTGTTCATCCAGGAGGTCAACCCCACTGACGACGCCGCTGCCCCCACCGGCTCCATCACCCCCGCCGGGGCTCAGACCGTCGCCAAGGGCGGCGAGCTGAAGCTGACCGCCGCCATGAGCGTGAGCGACAAGGGTGAGCTGAGCTATCAGTGGTACAAGCACACCACCAATACCCTGACGCTGGATAACATCAGCACCGCGACCAAACTGGCCGGCGAGACCGGCAAGGAGCTCACCGTCAAGGGCGAGACCGAGGGCGACGAGTTCTATTACTACTGCGTCGTGACCAACACCAACGAGAAGGTCAATGGCAAGAGCGAGACCGAGACGCTTGTCGTCAGCGGCAAGATCACCACCGGCAAGTCTTACGCTGGTGAGGTTGGCGTGCGCGTGACCTATAAAGCAGGTAGCAGCAAGGTCGGCGCTGAGAGCGTCGCTGTTCCTGTGGACATCGCTGGCTTCGGCGAGCTGACTGAGGATATGCTCACAGCTCCTGAGTTCTACAAGTTTACCGACAGTGCCTTTAATGACTTCCCCAAGGAGGTTGACAAGAATACCGTCGGTACCTTGGCTGTGGAGGTCGCGGTCGAGCTCGATAAGAAGGGCAACGTACCCGAGTCCTTCACCAAGGAGGACCTGACTGCCCTCGTCGCTGGCACTAAGTTTGAGGGCGTCGAGGCTATCATCTCTACGGATCTGACCTATAAGGTTGACGACGACGGGAAGATCACTTTTGATGCGGCCAAGATGAAGGCCTTCAAGAAGGACGTGACCCAGGAGGACGAGGAGGTCCTGAAGGCCTTGAACACCTTCTGGTTCGGTAATGATCGTAAGGATGAGTGGAAGACATCTGTGGCCGACATGCTTGACACCCTGGATAACTTCTATGGGGGCGGAGTTGCGCACACGGCGTTTATCGCTGTCTATATTGAGGACCATCTGAGCATTATTCCTGTGCGTGGTGCGACTCCCAGCAGCAACTATTCCCTCAGTAGCAGTGACCTGCGCGGCACCTATACCATCGACTTCTCTAAGCTTACATGGCCCACTGGCTATTAAGCTGACCCAACCCCCGGGCGCAAGCCCGGGGGCCCTTTTTACCTATCGAATGCCCCGAATAATATAGGACGTCCCCGCAGCGAGAGCGCCTCCCGAGCTGATTTTGAACTTTGTAATATCCTTAAAGCGAAGCGACAGCCAGTAGGTGGGAAAGGTGGGGTCGGTGATGGTCATGGGCCACACCCGCACCCAGTTCCGCTTGTCATAAAGCGGTGTGATCATAAAGGTCATAGCGGTCCGTTCCTCTGGCTTACTGCTTACGTTGTTTAGAAACAGGTCCCCGGCCTGGAAATCGTTGATATAAAGCCTGGTGTCGCCGTAGGACCCGTTGGGGACCAGCAGCTCCACAGAAATAAAAATCGCCAGCCAGTCGTTCCAGTCGATGCCCGCCGTCGAAATCACATAGGCGGAGGACTGCTCCCGCGACAGCGTGAAACTGGCAATCGTCTGTACCCCGGCCTTGGGCCTCAGCGCCGCGTCCAGCGCCCCCCGGGCACTGACCTCCTCCGTCAGCGCCGACCGTATGCCAGCCAACGCGCCGTCGATCTTCGCGTTGTCTTCGTTGAAGTCGGTGCGCCGTACCCGGTCGCTCTCCTCGAATTGGCAGAGATTGTAGTTGTTCGTGCGATTCATCGTGTTACCTCCATTTTTTAAGATGTGTGGGCGCGTGCCAAGTCATCGGGTACTCCGGGCGGATCATATCCGCCCCTACGAAGACCAGCGCCCCTCCAACCCTGGCGGGACTCCTTGAAAAATTGCACGTTTCCATACATTTAATGGAAGTCAGGCCTCATTGCGCCCATTTTTGGCATGAAAAGAGCCCGCCGGAGGAGCGGGTGAATTTATACTGATACACAAAACAGGCCACCCGGTTGGGCGGCCTGCGGGGTTATTTTGCGGAGGGCTCGGTATCCTCCTGGGGCTGGACGGCTGGGGCGCTGGTTTTAGCGGAGCGGCGATTTTTGACGTGCCTGCCAGCCCAAACCAGGAGCGCGGCCAGGGCCGCGCCGCCGCCGATCAGGGGCCAGGGGAGTTGGGACGCCTGGGGGACCACGCAGAAGGTGCCCTGGGTCCCCTCCATGGTCAGGAGGAGGTACTGCCCGTTCTGACCGGCCTCTACGGGCCGCCACTGCCCGTCCTCCAGCCGCCAGACCTCGGCGGAGCCTTCGCCGGTGTTCAGCAGGCGGAGGGGAATGGAAGCGCCGCCGGGCGTTTGCGCGCCGGTGAGGGAAATATCCCAGACGCGGGCCTCCTCGCCGCCGGAGGCGGGGGGTGTTTGGGTGCTGTCGGTCACATGGAGGACGGCCTCCTCGGTAAACTGGCCCTCCGCCAGAGCGCGGGCCAGCTTGCCCTCTTGCTCCACGCTGGAGACCAGGGTGACCCAGGGGGTGTAGACCGCCTCCAGGGTGAGGTCGGAGCCGGTACCGTCGGTGTCAAAGTTCGGCCAAAAACCGTAGCAGCCCTCCTTCTCCGGGACATCGGGCAGGGCGAGGCGGGACAGATCGTCGCCGTAGAGGAAGGGAAGCTGAGCCACCAGGGTCTCGTCCGCCATCAGGGTGAGGGTGAAGGCGGTGAACTCCTGGGGCAGATCGGGCAGGCCGGCCAGGGCCTCAAAGGGGACGGGCTCGGCCCGGCCCGCATAGCTCACGCCGTCCACACCGCCCCAGCCGGTGTCCACAAAGAGGTTGCCGGACAGGACGCCGCCGGCCTCCATTTCTCCGGCTACCGCGCCCAGACACTCGGCTCCCCCGTCGATGACGGCGATGGACCGGCAGTCCTTCACCCGGCTGGCCCGGCCGGCCACGCCGCCCACATAGCTGCCCCCGGACAGGGTGTTTTTGCAGAAGCAGCTTCGAATGGAGGCGTCGGCCCAGCCGGCCGCGCCGCCTACATAGTCGCCGCTGGTGCTGGTGACAGCGCCGTAGCTCTGACAGCCCAGGGCGGTGCCCAGGTCCATCCGGCCGGCCAGGCCCCCGGCGCAGTCCTTTTTGGCGGTGACGGGCCCCCGGTTCACGCAGTCCTGGAGGACCGCCTTGGTCTCAAAGGTGGCGCCGAAGGACAGGGAGATGTCGTCCTCCGGGTCCAGGTCGGCCTCCACGGCCATTGCGCCCACGATGCCGCCCACATTTTTATCTCCCTCCACCGTGCCGGTGTTGGTGCAGCTGTCCACCTTGCCCTCCCGGGTGGCGGAGATGTCCTCGTCGGAGGTATCCTGAATGATGGCCTCCGGACCGGCCTCCACATTGTCCCGCAGATCGGTGAGGGCGTTGAGGAGGACATCGAATACCACGTTGAACTGACGGTTTATGGCCCGCATGTCGTCGGCCAGGAGGTCGCCGCCGCCGCTCAGGTCCCGGTTCAGGGCCTCCAGCTCGCCGGACAGGCTGTTGAGGGAGCCGTACAGGCTGTCGGTGGACTCCCGGGCCTTGTCGCCCAGGGGGGTGAATGTCCGGGGGCCGTCCTCGGTGAGGGTGTCCGTCACCTCGGACATGGTGGAAAAGGCGCTGCTCAGCAGCTGGCCCGCCTGGGAGGAGGAGCCGGACATATCCTTCAGCCGGTCCAGGGCCTCCCCCATGGGGCCGGAGAGCTGGCCTGTCTGATCCAGGGCCAGCTGGAGGGAGGCCAGCGCTTGGTCCACGCTGTCCCCGGCGTCCCGGAGCTCATCGAAGGCCCCTTTCATGTCGGAGCTGGCCTCCTTCCAGTCCTCCCGAAGCTGAGGAACGGCCCGGTTTACCCGATCCATGGCGGAGGAAATGCTCCGCAGGGCCTGACCCAGCTCCCGCACGGGAGCGATCAGGTCGGGAAATTCCCCTGAGCCGGTGAGAAAGTCCCCCAGGGCGTCCGCCGCCTGGGCGATGGAGGAGAAGGCGTCCCCCAGCTGGCCCACCGAGCGGTGGAGCCGGGTCAGGGCGGCGTAGATGGAGTCGCTGTCATCGGACAGCAGGCCCCGGGTGAGGGCGTCCAGGGAGCCCTCCACCCCGTCCAGGGCGTTTTCCAGGCTGGGCCCCGCCTGACGCAGGGCTCCGGCGGCGGCGTGGAGACTGGATACCGCCTGGTCCCCGATGTCCAGCCCGTCGCCCAGGGCGTCCATGGCGTCGCCCAGACTGCCGGACATCTCCTCCAGGCGGCCGCCCACCTCAGACAGGTCCTTTAAGGCGGGGGAGAGCTGGTCCAGGGCCTTGGCAGTGTCGGCCAGGATGAGGTTGACGGTGCCCACCGTCCCGTCGGCAAAGTCCACAACCTGGTCCAGCAGGCGGCGGGAGCTGTCCTGCGCGGCGCTGGCGTAGTCCCCCATCACGGACAGGCGGGCGGAAACGTCGTCCCCGGTGCGCTGGGCGTCGTCCAAAGCCCGGTTAATGAGGGCCTCCAGGGTGTCCAGCTCCTTTTTCAGCTGCTCCAAGCTGTCCCGGCCCGGGTCCATCAGCAGATAGGGCTCGGCCTGACCCACGATACCGCCCACGTCCTTCCGGCCATGGACAGTGCCATGGTTGACACAGCCGCTCATATAGCCGCTCTGCCGTCCGGCTACGCCGCCGGTGTTGTAGCCCACATGGGGGTAGCCCACGTCGCCGCTGTTGACACAGCCCTGGACCACGCCGGCGGTCCAGCCCACAATGCCGCCGGTGTCGGAGCAGCTGTTGAGGAGGTAATAGGCCTCGTCTCCGGCGGCGGCCAGCTCGGCCAGAGCGGCCCCGGCGTCCTCAGCCATCAGGTCCAGCTCGGACTCGGTCCGGGTCAGATTGATCCCGGCGGTGTTCTCGCAGTTCAGCAGCAGGCCGGAGCTTCGGCCCGCGATGCCGCCGGCGGCGCCCTCTCCGGTGACCGCCCCGGAGGCGGTACAGCCGATGATCTGGCCGCTGACGCTGTTGCGCCCCGCGATACCGCCCACGGCATTCTCCCCCAGGACCGCCCCGTGAAAGGCGCAGTCGAGCAGGGTTCCGGCGTTCTCCCCCGCGATGCCGCCCACGGCGGAACGGGAGCCCTCGGGGGCCACCGTCCCCTTGACGGTCAGGTTCTGAATCACCGCCCCAGGCTGAACGTATCGGAACAGGCCCATATTGGACCCGGCGGAGGTGATCCGCAGGCCGGAGATGGTGTGCCCCTGACCCAGGAAGGTGCCGCCGAAGGTGGGGATGGGGGTGAACTCCGCCTCCCCCAGGTCCAGGTCGGCGGCGAGGGTGACGGTCTTGCCCTGGGACCAGGCGTCCAGCGTACAGCGTTTGGAGAGATCCCGAAGGTCCTCCACACTGGAAATGATAATGTGATCCGGCTCGCTGGCCAGAGCTGCGGGGAGGGAGCATACCATCCACCCCGCCAGCAGCAGGGCCAGTACCCTATTCGTCAAAGGTCTACGCACGGGTCTCCACCTCCTCGTTCCGGGCCGGCTCCAGGGGGAACGGCTCCTCCTCCGGCTCTATGGTCCCCGACGCCACCGAGGCGTTGATGGACCCGTGAAGGGTGCCGCTGAAATCGGCGTCCACCATGCCGGAGACATAGCCCCGGACGTGGCCCTCCACCCGCAGCGCACCGGTATGGCTCTGGAGGGGCAGGTGGGCTTTGATGGTGAAGGCGGTCTTTTCAATGATGATGTCGCCCAGCAGGAGGATCTGGGGCAGGATGCCCATGACCAGAAAGATGGAGATCAGGGTGCCCCGGCCCAGGCACACGCCGATGGAGGCGATGGACGGGTTGGTGGACAGAAATCCGATCAAAATACCCGCCGAGGCCAGGATGGTCCCCGAGGTGACGATGGTGGGGAAGGCCTCGTTCAGCGACTGGATCACCGCGTCCTTCAGGGGCATGGTCTGCTTCAGCTCCACATAGCGGTTGGCGATAACGATAGCGTAGTCGATATTGGCCCCCATCTGAATGGAGCTGACCACCAGATAGCTGAGGAAAAACAGGGGCTCATTCTGTAGGTAGGGGAAGGAGAAGTTAATCCACACACTGCCCTGGATCACCAAAATCAGCAGGACGGGCAGTCCGGCGGACTGGAAGGTGAACACCAGCACCAGAATGACAAAGACGATGGTGAGGATGCTGATGAGCAGGTTGTCGTTGCCAAAGGAGGTGGACAGGTCGAGGTCGCTGGTGGAGTTGCCCACAAGGAGGGCGTCCTCCTGGTAGTACCGGCTCAGCAGGCCGTGGAGGCTGTCCAGGAAGGCGAAGGTCTCCGCCCCCTCCTCCGGAAGGTTGAGCTGGAGGACCATGCGGCTGTAGTTCTCCCCCTTGAGCTGGAGCTGGGCGTCGGTGAGCTGCGCGTGGAGGTCCTCAATGGTTTCGGTCATGCCGGCGTCCAGGGAGACATAGCCCTCCTCCATCATGTCGTAGACATAGAGGAACATGTCGATGAGGGGCACACCGTAGCTGTCCAGGCCGGAGACAACCTGCCCGTATTTCTCCTGGTCCACCGCGTAGGCGGAGTAGAGCAGGCGGGCCACCTCAATGTCCAGGTCGGTCATCTCGGCAAACTGGCGGGGGGTGAGCTTGTCGGTGAGGACATAGCCGTCCATGGCGTCCACGTTGGCCAGACCCAGAACGGTATCCGTCTCGGGCAGCTTCTCCAGCTCCCGGAGCAGCTTGCCCTCCTTCTCATAGTCCCCCTGGGGAACCAGGACGGCCAGGGTGTTGACCAGGCCAAAGGTGCTGTCCACCTTGGCCTGGGCGATTTGGCTCTCGTTCTGGCGGATGGTGGTCAGGCCGGTCTGGCCATAGGCGTAGGGGCAGCGGTTGGCAAAGACAAAGCCGCCAATCAGCAGAACCACAAACAGCGGGGGCATGATGTACCGGGTCTTGACGGCCAGCCTGCCCCAGGCGGTGATCTTGGGCACGAAGCTTCTGTGGTGGGTGCGGTCGATGAGCCCGCTGAAGCTCATCAGCAGGCCGGGCATCAGGGTGAACACCGAAAGCAGGCTGAGGACGATGGATTTCATCAGCACCAGGCCCAGGTCCCGGCCGATTCCGAACTGCATGAAGCACATGGCCCCCAGGCCGGACAAGGTGGTCATGGAGGAGCCGGAAATTTCCGGGATGGCCTTGCTCAGGGCGATCACTACCGCCTCCCGGGGCTCCAGCCGCTCCCGCTCCTCGGTGTACCGGTGGCACAGGATGATGGCGTAGTCGATGGCCAGGGCCAGCTGGAGCACTACCGCCACCGAGTCGGAGACAAAGGAGATCTCTCCAAAAATAAAGTTGGTTCCCTTGTTCATGAGAGCCGCCAGGCCGAAGGTCATGAGCAGCACGGGGATCTCCATATAGGTATGGGAGGTGAACAGCAGCACCAGAAGGATGATGACCACGGCGATGACCATGACCACCTGCATCTCGGCGGCCAGACTGTCGGAGGCGGAGCCGCCGGTGTCGCCGGTGACGTAGACATCATAGCCCTCCAGCAGGGCCTCAACGCTGTCCAGGGCCTTGAGGCTCACCGGGTCGGCGGCGGCCCCCTTGTAGGTGATGGACAGCAGGGCGCCGCCGCTCTGGTAGTGGTCCGGAGTGTTGTCGAACTCCACGGCCTTGACCCCGGGGATGGCCCGAGCCTGTTCGGCCAGCCGTTCGGCCTGCCGCCAGGAGATGTTGTCCACCATGATCCGGCTGGTTCCGAAGGTGACAAACTCCTCGTCCATGATGGTCAGACCCTGACGGGTCTCGGTGGTGTCGGGCAGATAGCTGGTCAGGTCGTCGTTGACCGCCGTCCACCCGCTGGAAAAGACGCAGAATATGGCCACGCCGATGTACAGCAGGTAAAAGGCCTTGCGCTTATCCACGATAAACGCGGACACGCGCTCCATCGGGCTCTGCTTTTCCGATTGATTTGCCGGTTCCTTGCTCAAGGCTGAGCGCTCCTTTCCTGTATTTGGGTGCCCCCCCATTATACTACTTTTTGCTGACAAATACAACAAAAAGTTTTGTATGAAAAATCCCCCGCTCCATATCCTAAAAAGGACCCCGAAAGGGGAATTTTTCAGACAAAAAGGAGCGGGGCGCTGTGATCTGGTTTTGGAGCTTTCTGACGTACAGCTTTTTGGGCTGTTTGCTGGAGGAGGCCTACGCTGCGGCGACAGGGGGACGGCCCGGGCGGAAGGGGCTGCGGGTGCTGCCGCTGTGTCCGGTGTATGGGGCGGGGGCCTGCCTCATCCTCTTTGTAACGGACCGGGTGGCCGTCTGGCCTCCGGCGGTGTTTTTTCTGGGCGGCCTGACGGCCACGGCGGCGGAATACTGCGCCGCCCTGTACCATGAGAAGGTCCTGGGGGTGTCCTTTTGGAGCTATGACGGCCTGTCCGGAAATTTCCGCGGGCGGGTGTGCCTGCCCTTCTCCCTGGCCTGGGGGGCGCTGTCTCTGGGACTGCGGTACTGGATCCATCCCGCCCTGGCTCCCTGGCTGGCCCGGCTCCCTCAACCGGTGGGCTGGTCCGCCCTGACCTGTGTGCTGGCCGACGGTCTGCTAACCGCCGTCCTTCTGCGGCGGACGGGGGATATCACCTGTCTGCGGCGATAGCGCCGGACGGGTTACCGGCGGTCCGCCGCCTCATCCAGAGGTAGGCCGCGACGCAGATGATCACCGACAGCAGCGACCCGGCGGGAGCGGCCATCCCCATGGGGTATAGGGTATCGGCAAACCGCTTTGACGTCAGATAGGCGATGGGGACGCGGGCGCAGACGATGGACGCCGAGTTGTGGAGAAAGGAGATGCCCGACAGGCCGTAGGCGCAGAAGTAACCGCTGAAGCAGAAGTGGATTCCGGCCAGGGGGCAGTCCCATATGTAGCTGCGGAGATACTGTCCCCCCAGCAGGATCACCGCCGGGTCCTTCTCCCGGGTAAACAGGCCCACAATGGGCTCGGCCCAGAGCTGGACCGCGATGGATGCCACCACGCCGAAGCCCACCGCGATGGCGGTGGCGTACCAGAGGGTGAGGGAGGCCCGGCGGTCCTTCCCCGCCCCGATGTTCTGGGCGGACAGGGCGGAGACGGCGGACAGCATGGAGGAGGGGACCAGAAATACCATGCCGATAAACTTCTCCACAATGCCCACCGCCGCCGCGTCGGCCAGTCCCCGGCGGTTGGCGATGATGGTGATAACGATGAAGGCAATTTGAATGAAGCCGTCCTGAAGGGCAACGGGGACGCCGATTTTCAGCACGGGGCCCATGATCTCTCGCCGGGGCCGTAGGGCGTCCCGGCTGAGGGACAGCCCGGTTTTCCTCCGGCGGATGACGGACAGAGCGATGACTACGCTGATGGTCTGGGCCAGGGTGGTCCCCAGCGCCGCCCCGGTGGGGCCCAGCCCCAGCAGTCCGATGAAGAGATAGTCCAGGGCGATATTGGCCGCGCAGGCCGCCGCGATAAAATACATGGGGCTTTTGGAGTCCCCAAGCCCCCGGAATACGGCGCTGATGATGTTATAGGCGGTGATAAAGGGAATGCCGGCAAAGCAGACCGTCAGATACCGGACGGTTCCCTCCGCCGCCTCGGCGGGGGTGGACATCATCGAGACGATGGGCTCCACCAGGACCAGCAGCAGGAGGGTGATTCCCGCCGCCACAGCCATAAACAGCGTGGCCGTGTTGCCGATGATGAGGGAGGCCTTCTCCCGGTCCTTCGCCCCCACCGCCCGGCCAATGGTGACGGTGGACCCCATAGCCAGCCCCACGATCATCACGGTGAGCATGTGCATCACCTGACTGCCGATGGAGACGGCGGTGGTGCTGTCGATGCCGTTGAACTGGCCGATGATGAACAGGTCGGCCATGCCGTACAGGGTCTGCAAAAAGTAGGACAGCAGATAGGGCAGGGAAAAGTACAAAATATTTTGAAATACACTCCCGGTGGTCAGGTCTCTCTCCACGGCGGTTTCCTCCTTTGGACGTTAAAAAGCCCACGACTGTCACGATCGTGGGCTTTCGGCGGGGCTTGGTTGGCTTACTCCTCGTAATCGTCGTAGTCGTCGTACTCGTCGGTGTGGGCGGAGCGCTGAATCTTTCCCTTCACACAGCAGCACATCTCGGTGATGCCGTCCCAGTAGGCGATGACTGCGCACACCGCCGCCGCCGCCGCCAGCGACAGGGCCACGATTTTCAGCACAAAGCGGGCAACTTTCATTTTGATAACCTCCCATGCAAAGCTGTTGCTATCAGTTTACACGATGGCGGGAGAAAATACAATCGTTTTCAAAAATTTTTATTGATTTTCCCCAGGCGGGCACCTCCGGTAGCAGACGCCCGGCTCCGGGCGCACGCCCCGGGCCTCCATCAGCTGTTCTACGGTGACAAAGCAGAAGCCCTTGGCCTGCAAGGCGTCCACGATTTGAAGCGCGGCCTGGCCGGAGCTGGCGAACAGGTCATGCATCAGAATAATATCCCCATCGGACACATGCTCCACCACGGCGGACACAACCCGGTTCACGTCGTCGTCCTTCCAGTCCTCCGGGTCCACCGACCAGAGGACAACAGGCCCGCCGCACCAGCCCTTTGCCGCCCGGTCGATCTGACCGTAGGGCGGGCGAAGCCAGTAGCTCCCCTCGCCCAGCAGTCCGGAGATCAGGGCCCGGGTCTTGCCCACCTGGAGGTCGAAGTCCTTCCGGGACAGGCCCTGGAGGCTCACATGGTCATAGGTGTGGACGCCGATCTGATGCCCCTCCGCCGCCATACGCCGGACCAGGTCCTCGTTGCCTGGGATACGGCTGCCCACCAGGAAAAAGGTGGCCGGGGCCTCCCGCAGCTCCAGTCCGTCCAGCAGGGGGCCGGTGGTGGAGGACCGGGGGCCGTCGTCAAAGGTGAGAGCCACCAGGGGCGGGGAGTCCAGCTCCACCTCCAGGGGCGCGCCCGCCGTCCGGACCGGCTCCGGCGGGGGCAGAGCGCACACCAGCCCCAGAATACACAACAATGCCGCGAATTTTTTTCCCCGCAAGCCTGCCGCCTCCTTGACGCTTTTGCTGTCAGTATGCGCCGGGGGGCAGAAATGTTGCCTTGAAAATTTCTCTATTTTCGGTTGGGAATGTCATCCCGACCAACCAGATAATCCAGACTGACATGATAGAAGTCCGCAATTTTAATCAATGCGTCAATGGGGATGTTGATTTTTCCACATTCATAGTCTGAATACGTGTTCCGCCTGATATGCAGATAATTCGCAAGCTCAAACTGCTTAATGTCCCGATCCTCACGCAGATCTCGAATCCTTGGAAACAGCACAGTATCACCCGAGAAAATATTATGATATCGGTAATACCGACATTGACAAAAGTCGGTATTACCCAGCCTGTCGAAAAAGTCTGCCGAGGGGCAGACTTTTTCGACAGGCTGGGGCCGGGGAAAAATTCCCCGGCCCCTGTTGGTTATTCGTCTTTGCTTTTGGGTTTGTACTGCTCCTCGCCGGTCTCGATCCAGAGGAGGAAGTTTACAATATCAGTGTCATTCATACCCAGAGCGCGAAGGCCCAGGGCCAGTCTGGCATTTTCAGTCATATTCATACGAAACCTCCTCTTACGGTCTTGGCGGCGTCTTAGCGGGGACGGCCTTGGGGTCCTCGGTGTCGAATACGGTCTTGGCGGCGGCGGCCAGACCGGCGATGCCCTGGAGCTCGCTGGGGATAATGATCTTGGTGGCCTTGCCGTTGGCGGCGGCCTGGAAGGCCTCCAAAGCCTTGATGGTCAGCACGCCCTGGCCGGGGGCGGCCTGGTTGATGAGGCGGATGGCGTCGGCGGTGGCCTGCTGGACCTTCAAAATAGCCTCAGCCTCTGCCTCGGCTTCCAGAATCTTGGCCTGCTTGGCGCCTTCGGCCTGAAGGATGGCCGCCTGCTTGGCCGCGTCGGCCCGGAGGATGGCGGACTGCTTCTCGCCCTCGGCCACCAGAATCTGGGACTGCTTCTGTCCCTCAGCCTGAAGGATGGATTCCCGGCGCTCCCGCTCGGCCCGCATCTGCTTCTCCATGGACTCCTGAATGTCCCGGGGGGGCATGATGTTTTTCAGCTCCACCCGGTTGACCTTGATGCCCCAGGGATCGGTGGCCTCGTCCAGGAGGGCCCGCATCTTGGTGTTGATGTGATCCCGGCTGGTGAGGGTCTGGTCCAGCTCCAGGTCGCCGATGATGTTCCGCAGGGTGGTGGCGGTGAGATTCTCAATGGCGGACATGGGGTTCTCAATGCCATAGGTATAGAGCTTGGGGTCGGTGATCTGGAAATAGACCACCGAGTCAATCTGCATGGTCACGTTGTCCTTGGTGATGACGGGCTGAGGGGCGAAGTCCACCACCTGCTCCTTTAGGGACACGTTTTTTACCACCCGGTCAACGAAGGGCAGCTTAAACTTCAGGCCCTCGTTCCAGACGGTGTAGAACACGCCCAGGCGGGTGATGACATAGGCGCGGGACTGGGGTACGATCTTCACGCAGGAGCCGAAGATGATCAGCAGGACGATAATCAGACCTACAACGGGGAATACGACCTTTAAAATTTCCATAGGGCCCATAATAATCTCTCCTTTTTATACAATATGTAGTGCTACACCGTTTCTACAAAAACCTTGACGCCCTCGATGCGCCGGACCTTTACCTGGGTTCCGGCGGGGATGACCACGCCCAGCTCGCTGCGGGCGGTCCAGGTCTGCCCCAGGACGCTGACCAGGCCGGTGCCGGAGCCGTTGTCCACCGTCTCGGTGACCAGGGCGGTCTGGTCCACAACCCGGTCGGCGTTGGTAGGGGAGCGCCGGAGCTTAACCCTCCGCGACACCGCCGGACGGAGCAGCGCCAGAGCCAGGGCGGATACCGCCGCGAATACGATGAGCTGAAGCCAGAACGGCCCGCCCAGCATGGCCGTCAGAAAGGCGCCCAGGGCCCCCGCGGCAAACCAGATGCACACCAGGCCCACCGTGGCCGCCTCCCCCACGCACAGGGCGATAAACGCGGCCAGCCAAAAAACCTTGAATCCCACCAAAACTCCTCCTTTCAGGGCGATGGTTCCATTGGGTCTCTTCTATCATATCACATCCCGAAAGAAAATACCACTGTGTCGAAGAGATTTTTAGTGAATCTTAATAAAGGAAGTTTACGGAAGCTCCTCCAGGGCGGCGGACAGGCGGCGGCGGTAGGCGGCCACCGCGTCCTTGGGGCCGGTCAGGGTGACGCTGCCGTTCAGCCCCAGCAGCCAGCCGAAAAACTGAGGGCTGATGACAACGGGCAGGGTGACGGTAAAGTGGTCCTCCCCGTCGGGGGCCATGATGATGTCCTGACCGAAGCGGTCCCAGACAAGATGGGCCTTGTCCCGCCGGCCCCGGAGGGTGACCCTCATTTCCTGGCCGCTGTACATGCCAAAGTGCTTCTGGCCGTACTGGGCCAGCTGAAAATCGGGATACTGGTCCTTCCCCTCCCGGTCCAGGCTGGTGACTACAAGCTCGGCCATCTTGTCCACCCGGTAGTGGCGCAGCTCCCGGTGGCTGTGGTCAAAGGCTACCAGGTAGTAGTTCTCGCTGTTCCAGATCAGGCCGTAGGGGGAAACCACATACCGCTTCCCCTCCTGGCGAAAGACCTTCTGCCGGGCGATGTCGTAGTCGAAATATTTAAACGTGATGGCCCGCTGCCCGGCGATGGCGGTGTGGAGCTTGTCCACGTTGTAGTAGATGCTCTCGTTCATTACCTTGATGCGGCCCGAGACATAGACCTGCCGCTGGAGCTGGCCCGCCTCATGGACACTGGACAGCCCCTCCAGCTTGCGGATGAGGGCGTCGCTCTTCTTCTGGGTGATGAACCGGGAGGACTGCACCGCGTCCATGAGCAGCTTCACCTCGGGCAGCTCAAACTCCCGGGACCCGATGAACCAGCCGGGGGACTTGCCCTTCCGGCACTGGACATCCAGCCCGAACAGGCGCAGGGCCTCCATGTCGTCATAGATACTTTTCCGCTCGGCCCGGATGTCATACCGGGCCAGTCCCTCGATAATCTGTGTCACCGAGAGGGGGTGCTCCTCGTCGCTCTGCCGCAGCAGCATCCGGGACAGATGAAGCAGCTTCGTCTTTTGATTGGAGCTTCTTGCCATCGCTTGATCCTCCTTTCCAGATCTCACGCCCCAGTGTAGCGGAGAGGATGTCCATTAAAACGGACTTTTCGGGGGGCGCCGGGTGCAGGGCCTGCGGGGGCGGGATGCGCGTCATTCCCACCTCTCCCACACCTCCGGGCAGTAGCCCACCGTGGCCTGTCTCCCGTTGCGGACGATGGGGGTGCGGAGGAGGGAGGGGTCGTCGAAGAGCTTTTCCAGCTTGGCCTGGTCGCTGGCCAGGTAGGAGACCAGCACCGCGTCGGGGTGCTTGGGGTCCACCATGGCCTCCAGGCCCACGGCGTTTTTCACGCTGGTCAGCTCGCCCAGGCTCATGCCCTGTTTTTTCAGGTCCACCGCCTGGAATTTCACCCGCCGCTCCTTGAACCACCGCTCCGCCTTTTTGGTGTCGAAGCACTTGCTTTTTCCGAAAATCTGAATATTCATCAAAATCGCCCCTGTATGATTGAATTGTTATGAGTATACCATATTTTGCTGGAGCAAACAAGGTTAAAGCCTCCCGGAACAGCCATACTAAGCCACACGAAACAACGGAAGGATGGCGAAGCGTTTGAAGGCAGTTATCATGGCGGGGGGCGAGGGCACCCGGCTGCGGCCCCTGTCCCTGGGCAGTCCCAAGCCCATGACCCCCCTGCTGGGCCGGCCGGTGATGGAGCACATCATCAATCTGCTCCGGTCCCACGGAATTACCGACATCTGCGTGACTCTGTGCTACAAGCCCCAGGCGGTGATGGACTATTTCGGCGGCGGGGAGCGGCTGGGGGTTCGGCTGACCTGGTTCACCGAAGACGAGCCCCTGGGCACTGCGGGCAGCGTGAAGGGCTGTATGGACCACCTGGGGGAGGGAGATTTCCTGGTCATCAGCGGGGACTGCGTCTGCGACCTGGACCTGGCCGCCCTGCTCCGCTTCCACCAGGAGCGGAAGGCCCAAGCCACCCTGGCCCTCTACCGCCATCCCAGCCCCCTGGAGTACGGCCTGGTCCTCACCGGGGAACAGGGCCGGGTGGAGCGGTTCGTGGAGAAGCCGGGGTGGGGGCAGGTGTTTACCGACCAGATCAACACCGGTATCTATATTCTGTCCCCCGAGGCGATGGCGCGGGTGCCCCAGGGGGAGGTCTTTGACTTCGGCAAGGACCTCTTCCCCGCCCTCCTCCGGGAGGGGGCCCCACTCTACGGCCTGCCGCTGGAGGGCTACTGGCGGGATATGGGGGATTGCAGGGCCTATTTGGACTGCGTCTGCGACGCACTGTCGGGCAAGGTGAGGCTGGACATGGGCCTGCCCAGGCAGTCGGGAGGTGTCTGGTCCGCTCAGGCGCTGCCTCCGGGTCTGAATCTGGTGCCCCCCTGCTGGATCGGCGAGGGCGTCACGCTGGGCCAGGGCTGCCTCATCGGCCCCCATACCGTCCTGGAGCGGGGGGCCCAGGTGGGGGAGCGGGCCATGGTCCAGCGGTCCATTCTCCTGGAAAACGCCTCGGCGGGGGACCGGACCACCCTGTATGGGGCCATCCTGTGCCGGGACGCCTCCGCCCGCCAGGGGGCGGTGCTCAACGAGGGGGCGGTGCTGGGGGAGAACGCCCTGGCGGAGGAGGGCAGCACCCTCCTGGAAAGAGTGCGCCTCTGGCCCGGCCAGACCGCCCCCGCCGGGTGCCGTCTGGCCCGTTCGGTGACCAGCGGAAGTCAGAAAGGGGTGCTCCGCTTCGGGGACGGCGGGGTGATCCGGGGGGCGCTGGGGGAGGACCTGGGCCCCGAGGCCCTGCTCACCCTGGGCAGCATCCTGGGTGCGGAGGGCCAGGTGGGTCTGGGCTGCTCCCCCACCCCCGGGGCCGGGATGCTGGCCCGCGCGGCGGCGGCGGGAGCGGCGGCGGCGGGAGGCGAGGTCGTCACCCTCTCCCTCCGCAGCCCCGTCCAGGGGGCGAGTGCCGCGGTCTCGCTCCAGCTGCCCGTCCTTCTCTTTGTGGAGGAGCGCGGCAGGACGGTCTATCTCCACTTTTTTGACCGGCAGGGTCTGCCTCTGGAGCGGGCCCGGGAGCGGAAGCTGGAGCACGCCCTGCTTCAGGGGGAGCTGCGCCGGGTCCGGGGAGGCCAGGTGGGCCGGATGCGTCAGTCCGACTTCACCCAGGAGCGCTGGGCCAGAGAGACGGCGGAGGGGGCAAAGCTTCACCGTCCCGCCCTGCGCCGGATCACCGCCGCCGTGGGGGAGGCCACCCCGGAGGACCGGGCGCTGGGGGCGGCGCTGTCCGCCCTGGGCTGTAAGCTGGAGCGGGAATGGCGTCCCGGCATCCCGGCATTCCGGGCGGGGCGGGGGGGCTTCTCCCTCACCGCCCAGGACGAGCGGGGGGCGGTGATCGACTCCGGCCAGCTGCTCACCCTGGCCACCCTCATTGAGATGGAAAACGGCGCGGGGAAGGTGGCCGTCCCGCCGGGGGCCAGCGCGGCGGTGGAGCTGGTGGCGGCGGGCTACGGCGGCTGCGTCCTGCGGCTGGACCGGGACGGGGAACAGGCCCGGGCGCTCTACGCCGCCCAGCCCTGGCTCCGTCAGGCCCCCGCCGCCGCCGTCCGGCTCTGCTCCCGGATGGCCGTCTCCGGGCAGAAGCTGGAGACGCTTATCGGGAAGACCCCCCGGTTCTCCTCCTGGCGGCGGGAGGTGCCCCTCACCTCCGACCGGGGCCAGGTGATGCAGGCCCTGGCCCGGGAGAGCGCCCGCCAGCCCGCCGGGGAGGGCCTGCGCCTGCGCACCGGCAGCGGTTGGGTCTACCTCACTCCTCTGGCCCGCCGGTCCGCCCTGCGGGTCATCGCCGAGGGCCCCGACCTGGAGCTGGCCTCCGAGCTGTGCGACTTTTTCGCCAGCCGCGCCGCCCAGCTGGACCGGGCGATTTCTGAGCAATGTGCCCAAGAAGAGGACAAATAGCGGTCTGTTTGTTCTTCCGAAACGCATAGTATACTTTCCGGGAAAAGTGTGGTAAACTAGAAATGTCTATTTTGTCCCGCAAACGCTCTGCGGTGCCTGTAGGGACGCTTCACGAAGCGTCCGGGCATGCGGGACGGACGCTTCGTGAAGCGTCCCTACACGTGATTTAAACGCCAAAGGGGCAGGGAGAACCCCTCCCGCCCCCGGCGTCTAAATATATTCCGCGCTCCCCAACCGCAGGACAGGCGGGGACGGGCCGCGGGAACAGAGACAGAGAGCTGTGGAAGACGAAGAGACCGCACACCCCAACCGGCGAGGCAGGGCCGGGACCGGGGCGGCTTTTCGTCTGGTCGGCGTGAATACGTCCGATTTTCCAGAGGCTCTCCGCAATCTACATCAGACCCCAATTACAGCTCCAGCCCCTCGGGACGGGAGCGGAAAAACGAAGTGTTAAAGGAGTTATTATGGCAGAAAAACTGAAAATTATCGCTCTGGGCGGACTGAATGAGATCGGCAAGAACCTCACCGTCTATGAGTACGGCGGCGACATCATTGTGGTGGACTGCGGCATGGGCTTTCCCGATGACGACATGTACGGCATCGACGTGGTCATTCCCGATGTGAGCTACCTCATCAAGAACCAGAACAAGATCCGGGGCATCTTCATCACCCACGGACATGAGGACCACATCGGGGCCCTGCCCTATGTCCTGCGGTCCATCAACGCCCCCATCTACGCCACCCGCATGTCCGCCGGCCTCATCAAGCTGAAGCTGGAGGAGCACCGTCTGCTGGACCGGACCAAGCTCATTACCTGTGAGTCGGGCCAAGTCGTCAAGGCCGGGCGGTTCAGCGTGGAGTTCATCCACGTCAACCACTCCATCGCCGACGCGGTGGCCTTCGCCATCAAGTGCCCGGCGGGCACCTGCGTCCACACCGGCGACTTCAAGATTGACGCCACCCCCATCCAGGGGGGCATGATGGACCTGGCCCGGCTGGGCGAGCTGGGCAAGGAGGGGGTGGTTGCCCTCCTTGCAGATTCCACCAACGTGGAGCGCCCGGGCTACACCCGCTCCGAGCGCAGCGTGGGCGCCTCCTTCGACGGCCTCTTCCGGGGCTGTGAGGAGCGGATCATCGTCACCACCTTCGCCTCCAATGTGGACCGAATCCAGCAGATCATTGACGTGGCCGCCCGGTACGGGCGCAAGGTGGCCGTAACGGGCCGGTCTATGGAGAATGTGATGAAGGTGTCCACCGAGTTGGGCTATATGAATGTCCCCGACGGCATCCTGATGGACTTGAACCACATCAAATCCCTGCCCAAGCACAAGGTCTGCATCATCACCACCGGCAGTCAGGGCGAGACCATGTCCGCCCTCACCCGCATGGCCTTCAACACCCACCGGCAGGTGGATCTCTTCCCCGGGGACCGGGTGATTATCTCCGCCTCCGCCATCCCGGGCAACGAGAACGCCATCGGCAGCGTGGTCAACGAGCTGTACCGCAAGGGGGTGGAGGTGCTCAACGAGCGGGAGCTGACCCTCCACGTCTCCGGCCACGCCTGCCAGGAGGAGCTGAAGATTGTCCACGCCCTGGTCAAGCCCAAGTTCTTCATCCCTGTCCACGGGGAGCAGAGGATGCTGCAGCTCCATGCCAAGCTGGCCCGTCAGATGGGCATGGAGCCCAACCGCATCCTCATCGGCGACATTGGCCGGGTGATGGAGCTCACCCCCAACTCCGCCAAGCTGGGCGGCACTGTCACCGCCGGCCAGGTCTTTGTGGACGGCTACGGCGTGGGCGATGTGGGCAGCGTGGTCCTCCGGGACCGGAAGCACCTGGCCGAGGACGGCATGATCGTCGTCGCCCTGTCCATGTCCGGGGAGGACGGCGCGCTGGTGTCCGGGCCGGACATCATCACCCGGGGCTTTGTCTATGTGAAGGAGTCTGAGGGGCTTCTTGAGGAGCTGCGTCAGGTGGCTCTGGAGGCCCTGCGCCATGTGGATGCCCGCTACACCACCGACTGGTCCGCCATCAAGAGCGCCATCCGCGGCGACCTGTCCGGCTACCTGTATAAGAAAACCAAGCGCTCGCCCATGATCCTGCCTGTCATCATGGAGGTCTGAACGCAAAACGTCCCCCTCCCGGGTTCGGGAGGGGGACAATCTGTTTCGGATGCTCAGCAGCCGCCGTGGTGGCCGTGGCCGTTGGTATAGCCAAAGCCGCAGCCGTAGTAGGCGTAGCTTCCCACGCTGCCGGCGGCGGGGTCGGTTCCGGCGCAGTAGCCGGCGCAGGTGCCGTCGCAGTAAGCGCCGGCGTGGTTGTAGCCGCAGTAGGGCACGCTGTCGTGGTAGTGCCGGCCGGTCTCAGCGCAGCCGTCATAGGGGCAGACGCCGACGGCGGGCTGGACATACTGGGGCTGGGTCTCCTGAGGCTGGGTGTACTGGGGCTGGGTGTACTGGGGCTGGGTGTACTGGGGCTGGGTGTACTG
>CANSDP010000034.1 GCA_947645675.1 uncultured Bacillota bacterium | reverse complement strand
CTCTTTTATTCTGTCAGAGTTTGTCGTTTACACGGATTTTTATGGGGTCTCGGCTGGCTCGACAAATTCCGCAGACTTTGGAAAAATTGTGAACGCAAACTTTATATTTCTGCTCAGATTCTCACGTTTGCCCTCATTGCCATCCTCATTAGAAGATTTTAAACAGGCTCTTAGAGATACTCATTCGTCCCACGGGATAATATCGTCCATGATCTTCAGAAATTCTTCCCGTTTTGTTTTCTTTTTCCTCCAGCTGTATTCTATATCGCTGAAGCTTTCCTGTTTCATGTCCTCTCCCCCTTTTCTCTATCTTATCACATTTTCTTCCTGCACGGGGATTTAATCAGTGGTTCCTTAAGTACGCCAACCAAGGCTGCACCAGGCGGGTACAGTGATCCCTCGGCATCCTGACTCCTATGGAAAAGCATGAGCTTTATCTCGCTGCCTGACAAAAACCGAAGATTTGGGTTGTCTGCGCAGCAGATTACCCAAATCTTCGGTTGCCACAGCCCGGCAGGCATCCCGGGCTGTGTAAAAAACTTTATATTTTTCCCTGTCCTCTTGACGGGGAGCGGTTCATGATCCCTGCGGGCTGCCTTGCACAAAGCACAATGTTATTCAAACAGAATTGACATATAGTCCTGCCGGCCATCCAGCACTCGAACGACTGAAATAACACTTTCATCCTCAATTCGATAAAATGCAAGCTGTTTTGAAATAATAAAAAATCGCAAATCAGAGTCCACGTCAAATTTGCTGTTGAGCGGAACGCCCATCATAGGATTATCCATGAGCTGAGAAACAGTACGAAGAATGGAAGAAACTAAGTTTTGTGCAGCTTTCTTGTTCTTCAAGACATTTGCGATATAGTCCTGTTTTTGCTGAATATCACGCAATGCGGCGTTTTTGTATCGAATGATCATTTCGTTACCCCAAGCATTTGATACACTTCGTCCTCAGAGTAAGAAACGGGATCAGATACTCCTTCATCCAATTCCTTCATCAGTCGATTGAAAGCCTTGGCTTTGACAAGCTCCGCATTATCAGCTGTTACCGAGAAAGGAAAACCGCCAGCATTTAATGATTGCTGGAAAAAAACATTCACCGCATCAGTCAGCGTAAGCCCATTTTTTGCGTAAACCGATTCTAAGTTCCGACGAATCTCCGGGTTAATTCTCATACGAAACAGATCAGTCTTGGCAGAAGAAACGACATCCATTACAAACCCTCCTTATTGGTGTCAGTATAGCATACCCAGCCCAACATGTCAATAATGTACCCACATTGTACCCACATAAAACAATTAGAAAGGGGTGACCCCAAATGAGGGCCGCACAGATGAAAGAACGCCCCAGCTATTCCGGCGCCCCCTTCGTCCTGGAGCAGGCCGGCGATTCAAGAACCACAGATTTTGACGTTCTTGACAAAGCTGATGTTTCCATACCCAAACAAGAACCGCAGGGTCTGAGCGGCAAGAGCCTCCAAAATGGAGCTTCAAGAACCGCAGGATTGGAGGTTGTAGAACCGCCGAAACAGCGGCCAAGTTATAATAATCTCAGTCATACTGATTTTAGCCATACTGATGTCAGTCAGCCAGTCAGCGCCGGGGGCGCGGCCGGACAGGCAGACGATGAGGAGGAGCTCATGGGCATTTTGAATGCCTGTGAGCTTCACTGTTTCTCCCCGGAGGTGGCCCGGGTCTTCGAGAACGCCATTGAGCGGCTGTTCTACCTGGACCACTTCCGTGTGGGCGGAGCCACCCTGCCGCAGAAGCGTGTGCGGGCCAAGCTGAAGCTGGGATGATCCTGCGGGACGCGGAGCGCAAGCTGCGGGCCAACCTGGACCGGGAGGTCAAAAACTCCACCGCCTACACCATGGCGACGGTACGCCCCCGGAGGGGCTGACCTTGCCGCCCAAACACTTCTTTGCCGCCCGGCAGGTGGACGGCTCACATTCTTCATGGTGGGCGACACTGTGATCGTCCTGGTTCAGCGGTTTGAGGAAAAGAAGCGCCAGATGTATGGCAGGATCGTGAGCAAGTGGTAATGGCAAGGCCCGCACCGCTTGATAAACGGCGCGGGCCTTTTCAAGCTTAGACGACAGGGGATTCCTTGCTCCAGGCCCTGCACTGTTCGATGCGCTTGCCGCCGTCTCCCTGCTTCGGGTCGTAGGCAAACTGATGGAGCAGTTCACAGGGGAAACTTTCACACTCTCCACAGTGGGGCTTCCCCTTGTTTTCACAGCAGGACTTCACAGGGCAGCTGTCGCCCCAGAACGGCTTGCTTATATGGACACAACCCGGGCAGCTCATCTGCTCACGGTAGGCACACTGGGAGCATAACAGTCCACATCTTGATTCCGGCATTTTACGCCCTCCTTTCCTGTGCCGCCATTGTACCAGAACATACACGACAACTATATGTCATGTTCCTGATACGCTTCCAACATCTTTTTCGCCTCCTGCCGCAGTTCGGCCCGAAGATCTTCTGGCTCCAGCACTTCTGCTTGGCCGCCGAAGCTCAGCACCCATTCCCGCATATTGGACCAGCTGACAAAGTTCCGCTCAAACAGCAGATTGCCACCCGGGCCCGCCCGGAAGCAGTCCGGTCCGTATTCCTCTACAAGGCGGTATTTTTGGCTTTCATCAAACAGGGCCTTGAGGTGTATCCCATCTCCGGAAAAATACCGGTCAAGCTCCAACTCCGGCAGCTCTCTTGGAATAAAATCCGCACCCGTCTCCAGATTCCAGAGCCGGTTCAGCTTGAACAGCCGAAAGTCCTGCCGCTCCAGGCAGTATCCCCACACATACCAGGCCGACCACTTGAAAATCAGCTTATAGGGTTCAATGACGCGGTGAGATTCCCCTTTTTCGTAGTAGTAGCAAAAAGATATGTGCCGCCTATTCTGGATAGCCTCCCGAGTTACGCTGATTTTTTGTGTGAGCGGTTTTTGGTAGTGGGAGGCGAGGTCGATGAGCATAGCATCCTCCGTATCTGTCGCCTGGGCCAACAGCTTTTCGGCCAGAAGGGAGGAATGGGGCCTGTCCGACACACTGTCCAGCCCTTTCAGTCCGGAGAAGATCAGCCGCAGCTCCTCCTGCGTCAGCAATGTATGTTCCACCTTGTAGCCGTCCGCGATGGAAATGCCGCCGCCATACCCCTGGGTGGTCACAAGGGGAACACCGGCCTGGCAGATGGCTTCAATGTCCCGATTGATGGTCCGCCTGGATACCTCAAACCGTTCCGCCAGCTCAGGAGCGGTGACGTGATCTTTTTGCAGCAGGATCGTGATGATCCCGATCAGCCTGTCAATTTTCATTGGCTCACCCCTACCTTCTGCTGAAAGTATAACAAAGAGGCACAGAATTTACAATCAAAAACGACATCTCGGACGATGCACTGCACGTCCGGGATGTTTTTTACTTCGGTGACGGATGGATCACACAAAGATTGGAGAGGCAATTTTAGCGGGAAAAGGCCCCGCAAACGCAGAACCGCTTTTGTATGTATCCTTAAAACTTGACAACATCGTTCGGGGTGCAGCCGGCGATAGTGCATATCTTTTGCAGGGTAAGTACAGTGATATTCTTGCCCTTCTTCAGGGAATCAAGGGTCTTGTTGTCAATGCCGCCCTGCAAGAGCTGGTACTGCGACACTTTTTGTTTTTCTATCGCAAAACCTACTATGACAGCTATATAAAAGGTGAAGAGAGTTCTGCCCTGCACGATATAAGGGAAGCAATGATAATTCTTGTAGATTTTGACCAGCCGCAGATTGAACAGCATGGAAACATCAGCGGTTCCGCATCGTGATTTTCCGTCCGCAATCTGGGGGGCGTAGGTGGAAAGGAAGGCCTTCCGCTGTCTGGCCAAGGCGGGCGGCATCCTCCTGGCGCAGGGCGCAACGCAGCGGACGTATATGAGGACGTGCGGGAAGAAGTAAGGAGTAGCGCAAAACCTGTGTATTTCAGCCGCTTTTGCCAAAAGTGGTAAACAGTTATGCGGCTTTATGCGGGGTTTTGCGCTTCAAAAAAATGTTCAAAAAAAGATTGATAAAATGCCCGAAGTATAGTACAATGACATCTAGACTCTTGTTCCGCCTCGGCGCGGAGCAAGGCCGCACTAGTCGGGGAGTCAGCGGTGCCCTGTACCCGCAATCCGCTGCAGCGGGGATGAATCCCGGCCCCCGGACGTGAGGCTGTATCGTCAGCCCTGGAAAAGCAGTGATGATAGACCGGTCCCGCGCAACGCGGCTCCGTGAACCGTGTCAGGCGGGGAACCGAGCAGCACTAAGCGGCCCGCCGCGTGTGCCGCGGGGATACTGTTCTTGAGCCGGCTGTCCAGGTAACGGATATGTCCCACGCTTCAAAGGCCGGTGTGCGGTCTTGCTCTGTGCCGGGTATTTTGTAGGGCAAGGGCTCTGCCCTTGCCTTTCCACAAAGGCAGAAATTCATCTCAGGCAAGGGAAGAGCCCTTGCCCTACATGATGGAGGTGACCAGATGTACCAGGCGTTATATCGAAAATGGAGGCCCCGGGCCTTTGACGACGTGGTGGGTCAGGAGCACATCACCGACACCCTCAAGCGACAGGTGGCGGCGGGGCGGCTGTCCCACGCCTATCTGTTCACCGGTACCCGGGGGACAGGCAAAACCACCTGCGCCAAGATTCTGGCCCGGGCGGTGAACTGCGAAAATCCCCAGGACGGCAACCCCTGCAACGCCTGTCCGGCCTGCCTGGGCATCGAGAACGGCTCCATCCTGGACGTGCTGGAGCTGGACGCCGCCTCCAACAACGGGGTGGACCAGGTGCGGGCCCTGCGGGACGAGGCGGTGTACACCCCCGCCGCCGTCCGGATGCGGGTGTACATCGTGGACGAGGTCCACATGCTGTCTACCGCCGCCTTCAACGCCCTTTTGAAAATTCTGGAGGAGCCGCCCCCCCATCTCCTCTTCATTTTAGCCACCACCGAGCTGCACAAGGTCCCCGCCACCATTAAGAGCCGGTGCCAGCAATTTTCCTTCAAGCGCATTCTGCCCATGCAGATCGCCCAGCGGCTGGAGTACGTGGCCGGACAGGAAGGAATCCCCCTCACCCCGGAGGGAGCCGCCCTTCTGGCCCGTCTGGCCGACGGCGGCATGCGGGACGCTCTGTCTCTTCTGGACCAGTGCGCCGGGGGCAAGGACAACCTGGACGAGCAGGCCATTCTGGACACACTGGGTCTGGCGGGCAATGTGGAGACCGCCGCCCTCATGGAGCGGCTGGCCGCCCGGGACACCGCCGGAGCCCTGTCCGCTTTGGGACGGCTGTACGCCAACGGCAAGGACGTGGGCTCGGTGCTGGGGGAGTTGGCCTCCCTGGCCCGGGACCTGCTTTTGAGAAAGACCGCCCCCCAGGGCTGCGCCGCCCTGCTGGCCGGAGGATATGACGAGGCCACCCTCCGCCGCCTGGGGGAACAGATGTCCCCCCAGCGGCTGTTACAGATGCTCACCCTGCTTCAGAGCGCCGCCGCCGGGCTGGCCCGGAGCGCCAACCGGCGCACCGACGCGGAGCTGTGCCTCATCCGCCTCAGTGACGAGGGGCTGGACGAGTCCTTCGCCGGACTGTCCGCCCGGATCGCCCGGCTGGAGGAGCGGATGGCCAAGGGCATCCCCGCCGCCCCGGAGCCGCCCCCGGTCAAGCTGGAGCGCCCCCTGTCGGACGACCGCCCACCCTGGGAGGAGGAGCGGCCCCCCCTGCCCGACGAGCCTCCCGAGGAGCCGGAATACGTCTTTGACGAGCCCGCCCCCAAGCCGGAGCCGCCCCGGCTGGAGCCTCCAAAAACGGAGCCGCCCCGGCCCGCCCCTGCCCCCATGGCGGCGGACCCCGCGCCGGCCGCTCAGGGCGGCGACAGCGCTTTCTGGCCCTCCTTCGCGGCGGGACTGCGGGGGAAGGCGCCCCCCACGGTGATGCCCTATCTGAACAACCCCTCCAAGGTCTCCGGAACCTGGAAAAATGGCCGGCTGACCCTGTGGGTGGACAGCGAGTTTACCCGCTCCATGCTTAACAAGCCGGCGGTGCTGGAGAAACTGGCCCAGGCGGCGGCGGATGCCTTCGGCGGACAGCCTCAGGTCAGCGTGACGGTGGGCGTTCCCTCGCCCTCAGACACCCCTCCCGCCCCGGCGGAGAAGGACCCCCTGGACGACCTTCTGTCCTTCGGCGGGCAGTTCGACAATATTACCATACAGTAAAGGAGTTTTTCATATGGCAAAAGGATATGGCCGGGGTATGCCCGGCATGGGCGGCGGCATGAATATGAACATGATCAAGCAGGCCCAGAAGATGCAGCAGGACATGCTGCGTATGCAGCAGGAGCTCCAGGAGAAGGAGTACCAGGCCGCCTCCGGCGGCGGAGTGGTGTCTGCCACCGTCAACGGCAAGCATGAGCTGCGGGCCCTGACCATCGACCCGGAGGCCGTGGACCCTGACGACGTGGAAATGCTCCAGGATATGATTGTCGCCGCCGTCAACGAGGCCATGCGCGCCGCCGACGCCGATGCCGCCAGCACCATGCAGTCCCTCACCGGCGGCCTGAATCTGGGCGGGCTGGGCCTGTAAACACGCAGCAATGGGGAGACCTCGGTCTCCCCATTCTTCATTCGCGACCAGGAGGATATATCAACTATGGACCAAATGATTCAAACCCTGGCCCAGGAGCTGGGCCGCGCCGGGGAGCATGTGCAAAACGTCGTAACCCTCATTGACGAGGGGGCCACCATCCCCTTTATCGCCCGCTACCGCAAGGAGCTCCACGGCTCCATGGACGACCAGCTTCTCCGCCAGCTGGCCGACCGCCTGCAGTATCTGCGCAATCTGGACGCCCGAAAAACCGAGGTCAAGACCTCCATCGAGAACCAGGGCAAGCTGACAGAGGAGCTGTCCGCCGCCATTGACTCCGCCGTCACCCTGGCGGAGGTGGAGGACCTGTACCGCCCTTACAAGCAGAAGCGGCGCACCCGGGCCACCATCGCCCGGGAAAAGGGGCTGGAGCCCCTGGCCGAGCTGGCCTTCGCCTTCGGCTCCGCTGTGGACATGGAGCGGGCCGCGCTGGAGTACATCGACCCAGAAAAGGGGGTGGAGACGGCCGCGGACGCCCTCCAGGGGGCCAGCGACATCATCGCGGAGATGATCTCCGATGACGCCGGCATCCGCAAGGAGCTGCGGGCGCTCTATCTGCGCCGGGCCATGCTGGTGTCCAGGGCGGCGGATAAGGAGCCGGAGGACACCGTATACCGCCTCTATTACGACTTCAGGCAGCCGGTAGGCCGTCTCCAGGGCTATCAGGTGCTGGCCATCAATCGGGGCGAGCGGGAGGACGTGCTGAAGGTCAGCGTGGAGCTGGACCCGGAGACCGCCCATGTTGCCGTCCGGCGGATGACAGTGCCCGGACGGGCGGCCATGGATTTCGTCCGGGCGGCGGCGGACGACGCCTATGACCGGCTTATTCAGCCCTCCATAGAGCGGGAAATTCGAAGCACCCTCACCGACCAGGCCAACGAGGGGGCTATCCATATGTTCGCCCTGAATTTGAAGCCTCTGCTCATGCAGCCCCCTGTCAAGGGCCGGGTGACCATGGGCCTTGACCCGGGCTACCGCATGGGCTGCAAGGTGGCGGTGGTGGACGGCACCGGCAAGGTGCTGGACACCACGGTGGTCTACCCCACCCACGGAGCCCGCCAGAAGGAGGAGTGTATCAGCAAGCTCTCCGCCCTGATTCGGAAGCACGGGGTGGAGCACATCGCCATCGGCAACGGCACCGCCAGCCGGGAGACCGAGCAGATGACGGTGGAGCTTATCAAGAAAATCGGTGGATGCGTCAGCTACATGATCGTCAGCGAGGCGGGGGCGTCGGTCTACTCCGCCTCCAAGCTGGCCGCCGAGGAGTTCCCGCAGTTTGACGTGAATCTGAGAAGCGCCGTGTCCATTGCCCGGCGGCTCCAGGACCCCCTGGCCGAGCTGGTGAAGATCGACCCCAAGGCCATCGGCGTTGGCCAGTATCAGCACGACATGCCCCAGGCCCGCCTGGGCGAGACTCTGGACGGAGTGGTGGAGGACTGCGTCAACGCCGTTGGCGTGGACGCCAACACCGCTTCCCCGTCCCTGCTCCAGCGGGTGTCCGGCCTCACCGCCGCCACCGCCAAAAACGTGGTGAAATACCGGGAAGAAAACGGGGCCTTCACCACCCGAAAGCAGCTTTTAAAGGTGCCCAAGCTGGGCCCCAAGGCCTTTGAGCAGTGCGCCGGCTTCATCCGGGTGCCTGAGAGCAAATCTGTCCTAGACAACACCGGCGTCCACCCGGAGAGCTACGCCGCGGCGGAACAGCTCCTCACCGCCTGCGGCTATACCCTGGAGGACGTGAGAGCGGGAAATATCGCGGAGCTGAAGGCGAGGGCTGAGAAAATCGGCTATGAGGTCCTCAGCGAGACCTGCGGGGCGGGGGCCCCCACCCTGGCGGACATTGTAAAGGAGCTGTCCAAGCCTGGCCGGGACCCCCGGGACGAGCTTCCGCCCCCCATCCTGCGCACCGACGTGATGGAGGCCAAGGACCTGAAGCCTGGCATGGAGCTCCAGGGCACCGTCCGCAATGTGATCGACTTCGGCGTGTTTGTGGATATCGGCGTCCACCAAGACGGGCTGGTCCACATCTCCAAGCTCCCCCGGCGGGTGAAGCACCCCTCCGAGCTGCTCAGCGTGGGGGATGTGATTACCGTCTGGGTGGTTGAGGTGGACGAGAAAAAGAAGCGCATCTCCCTGACCATGAAGAAGCCCTCATAGGCCGCACAGCGCAATCCCCTGTCCGCCGGCGGCGGACAGGGGATCCTTTATTCGACTACCAGAGCAGCTGTCTGGCGTCAGTCGCGCCCTGTTTGCTGTGGGCAGAGACCACCTGGGCCGCCCGAATTTGGATGGAGCGCTTCATATCCTGGAGCAGGGCGATGGCCTCGTCGCTGTCCCGGGTCACGCCCTCGGTGGCGCTGATGTACTGCCAGGCGCTTTGGAAGCCCCGCATTCCCTGCTCCAGCTGGCTGTGCAGCGCGCCGTACACCGCCTGGATCTGGCCAATCCACCGCTGGTCCGCGATGGCGGTCCGCTCCGCCGCCTTGGCGGACTCCCGGGTGGTCACGTCCATCCCCTCCAGGTGGAGCACACGGGAGGACAGGCGGAACTGGGGCAGCATTACCGTGTCTCCGCCGATCTTTAGCGGAATGCCCATATTGGTCCACAGCTTGGCGTCCCCCACACTGGCCCCGCCCGAGACGGTGACCCGCCCGCAGGTCCCGAAGAGACAGGCCCCGATGTCCACGCCGGGGTTGCCCCCCGCCGCCCTGACAATCCGGGCGGTCCCCGTAATCAAAATGTCGCCGCAGGGCCCCTGCACCCCCGCGCCGATGGCCGCGGCGTGCTGGAGGGCCCCTGCGGAGACCGTCCCGCCCCGGATGGTGATGGAGCCGATGGCCCCGTTCCGGCCCGCGCCGATACCGGCCCCGCCCCCCGACCCGGAGGCGGTAATCACGCCGCCCTGGATGACGATGTGACTGGTCTGGTCCTGGCCGCTCTCGCAGTCCCGGCCAATGCCCGCCGCCCCGTCGCCGCCGGAGGCGGTCAGGGCTCCGTCCGGGGTCCTGCTGTTGGGGTCGGAGGCGCAGTCGATGCTGAGGGAGGTGCCGTTCCCCAGGGAAATTCCCGCAAAGCCCGCGCCGCTCTCGAAAAGATTTTGGGTCCCGCCCTCCAGGATCAGGGTCACGTCGTTCTCCCGGCCCAGGTCGAAGGCCCGGCCATAGGACACCCGGCAGGACACGCCCCCCAGGGACAGCTCCATCCTTCCGATTCCGTCGGCCAGAACAATCCGTCCGCTGAACGGGAGGTTCTCGGCGTCCATCCCCGTGCCGCCGGACAGGCCCGTCACCTGATCGGACAGGATATACAGGGTCTGGGGCCCCTCCTCATAGACCCAGTCCTTCCCGGCCTCCCCTCCCCGGACGGTGAAGGGGTTTGGATACATCTCCGCCTCCTGAAAGGCCCTCCGGTACTGGTTCCAGAGGAGATAGGCGTACCGCGTTCTGGTCCGGCCCATCTTATCCCGGCCCCGGATAATGAAGGAGTGAAGGGGATGCCCGGCGTCCCCCTTGGACATCCACAGCCGGGCGGCGTCCGGGTAGTGCAGGCCCATTTTGACCTGCTTGCCGTCCAGCTCCATAGAGGAGATGCTGGTCCAGCCGGGCAGGAGGGTCTTCCAGATGATATCAAAGGGCTCCGCCTCCTTGCCGCCGGGGAGGGTGACCTGACTGGCCTGAGCGGCCAGGGAGGCGGGCCCCTCCAGCAGGACGGGGAGGCTCACCGTTCCCAGGGACCCCTCCTCCTTCCCGGGGACCACCACCGAGCCGCCGGTGAGCCGCGCCGTGCCGTTTCCGGCCAGAGCGGCCAGTACCAGCCGCCCGCCGCCGCCCAGGGTGAGGGCGGTTCCATCTCCCAGCCGCAGCTCCCCCAGGACATTCTGGCCCGCGGTGACGATACTGGCCCCGGGGGCGTTCGCCGTAAGGAGGCTGGCCCGCACATTCTGGAGGGTCACCTCGCCGGAGCCGGTAAGGAGGATGCTTTTCACCTCCTGGCCCGTGCCCAAAAGCATCACGTTCGCCGTGCCGCCGACGGTGAGCTGGCCGGTTTCCGCCTGGAAGGACACGCCGGACAGGTCCCGGCCCATAACCTGGATGTCCCCCATCTGGAGCACTGTCACGGGCGGCTGGGCGGGTGCGGCCCCCTCCGGAGCATTACCCGCTAACTCCGGAGTTACGCTCCCGGCGGCGGCCTGAGCGCCCTCCCCCTCGGGGAGCGGGAGGGAGGCGAAGAGCTCCATCAGCAGGTCCAGGCTGGTACCGTCCATCCCCGCCAGAAGGGTGAGCAGAGATTCGCCGGGGACAGGCAGAGCCTGGGCCCCGCCCTCCGCCAGCAGTAAATTGGTCAAAAAGTCCTGGAGGCCGGGGGCTGTCCCGCCGGTGAACTGCGCCTGAAAGTCCAGCAAGCTGGAGAAGGCCCCGCCGGTCAGCTCCTTCACCGCCTCGTCCAGAGACGCGCCCCCCTCCACCCGGTTCAGCAGATGCCGCAGGCCCTCCAGCATCTGGTCCAGGGTGGCGTCCGGCCCCGCGCCGGAGATCACCGCCCCCAGGTAGAGGACGGCCAGCCGGGCGGCGGCGCTGTTGTCCAGCGTACCGTTGGCGATGGCCGCCAGGATCTCCGCCCCGGTGGCCGTCTTGTCCAGGCCCAGACCGGCCAGCAGCTCCTCCGGGGACATACTGCCGTCCATAATCCCCTGTACAAACCACTGGGGGACCCTTCCGGTCTCCTCCGTGCCGGAGGCCAGATCGTCCAAAATGACCTTCAAAAGGGCGTCCATGCCCTCGTCAACCCCCATGTCCTCGTCCAGAAACAGCGAGCCCTCCCCGGAGGCGAGGATGCGCTCGATTTCAGCGCGCAGGCTGTCCAGCTCCGCCTGGAGGGCGGCGCGGTCGGCCCCGCCGCTTCCCGCCGCCTCCCGGGCCAGCTCCTTAATCCGGGTCATGTGGTCCTGGACAGCGGCCAGGGTGCTCTCTCCCGCCTGGAGAATACGGCGGCTCCCTCGGGCGCTGTTCTCCGTCTGGCTGACCTGGCCCATCAGCTTGCTCAGGGCCTCGGAGACAGTCAGTCCCGTCCCGGAGGTCTTAGAGCTGGACGCGGCGCTGGCCGCCTTTTCCGCCTTGGTTGGCGGCGTATATTGAGGCACAGAGAAGGCCCGGTTCCTGCGGATCGACAGCTCTCCCATGGTACCCCTCCTTTCCTCAGGCCGTCATGGATGACAGCTCATTTATGAATACTATCGGCAAGCTGACGGAAAAACATAAGGGACACAGGCCTCAGCCTGTGTCCCCTGCCCTTATTTGGCCCAGTGGAGCACCGCGTCCCGAAGGAACCGGGCGCAGCCCGGACGCTCCCGGTCGTAGTAGGCGGTAAACCGCTCGTCCAGGACATACAGCTCGGCAATCCCCCGGTGGCGCTGAGCGTCGTGCTTGTCGCCCATGACGGTGAGCCAGCGGCGGTGGAGCTCTGTGATCTCCTCCCCCTCCGGTCCCGCCGGGTCGGCCCCGGCGGCTACGGCGGCGGACAGCTTTTCCAGAATCTCCGCCCCCAGCCGCTCCCACTGGGCGTACCGCTCCTGGGACGCGCCCTTGAAGCGACTGAGCATCTGGTCCACCTCGCTGTCGCCGTATGTCTTCCGGCTCTCGGCCTCATAGGTCCTGCTGTACTCCTCCAGGGCCTGGCGCTTGAACGCCTCAAATTTTTTCTCGTCTGACATCATTTCATCCCTTTCTTGTGTTCGGATCGTCTCTCTCACCGAGTCGATCAGCCGTTGGAGCCTGTCCCGCTCCCCCTCCAGGGCGGCGAGGTGGCCCCGCAGGGTGGACAGGCGGTCGAAGGAGGGGTCGTCCAGACAGCCTCTGATCTGGGCCAGCTCCACCCCGAGGGCCCGATAATAGAGAATGTCCTGGAGGCGGTCCACCTCCGCCGGGCCGTAGAGGCGGTATCCCCCCTCCGTCCGCCCGGAGGGCTTCAGCAGACCGATTTTGTCGTACCAGCGCAGGGCGCGGGTGGTCGCCCCGGATAGGCGGGACAGCTCCCGGATGGTATATTCCATCCCGATCACCTCCTGACCCATATCCTAACACTTGACGCCGCGTCAAAGTCAAGGGAAAATTTTAAGCCCGGGACCCCACGGTCCCGGGCTTGGTTTCAGCACTTAGCAGGTGGCGCCGCCCACCACGTTCAGACCGAGGATTTCCTCCTTGCGCTTCAACAGCTCGTCCCCCAGGAGCAGCTCCTGGGCCCGCTCAAAGCCGATGCGCTGGATGGTGTCGGCGAAGCGCTCGCCGGATTTTCCCTGGTCGCGGAAGAGCAGAATGGCCTTTTCCACCACGTCCAGCACCTCGTTCTTGTCGGTGAAGAACTTGTCCAGCCGCTGGCCGTGGGCCACCTTCTTGCCCCAGCGGCCCCCTACAAAGATCCGCCAGCCGTAAACGTCCTGGTCGTTGCAGTGGAAGGGACACTTGGTGACGCACCGGCCGCAGCTGTTGCACGCCTCGGGGTCGATGGCCAGCTTGCCGTCCACCAGCCGCGCCGCCTTGATGGGGCAGGCGGCCTCCAGCTGGCACTTCTTACAGCCCCGGCATTTCGACGGGTCGTACCCGGGCGCCCGGGCGCCGATGATGCCCAGGTCGTTGAGGTTGGGCTTGACGCAGTTGTTGGGACAGCCGCCCAGGGCGATCTTGAACTTGTGGGGCAGGGACACGTTGGCATAGCCCTTGAAAAAGCGGTGATGAATTTCCTCGCTGAGGGCGTAGGTATCGTACAGGCCGTACTGGCAGGTGGTCCCCTTGCAGGACACCACGGGCCGGACCTTGCTGCCCGTTCCGCCGGTCTCCAGGCCGGCCTTGCCCACCTCCGCCCGGAAGGCCTCGATGTCGTTGTAGTCGATGCCCGACACCTCCAGAGTGAGGCGGGTGGTGAACATCATGTGACCGTCGCCGTAGAGCTTGGCGGCCCGGTTGATGGCCTCGGCCTCCTCGGTGGTGATGCGGCCGTTGCGGGTGATGATCCGGCCATTAAACTTGTTGGTCCCCTTGTGGTGGAGGAAGCCCAGGGCCTTGACACGCTTGATATCCTCGGGACTCAGGGTACAGCCCTCCTCCGGCGCGGCGGTCTTGCCCTCCAGCTGGGCGATATACTCCTCCAGCGCCTGGGCGGTGAGCTCCACCGCAGATACACAGCGGGCGGCCTCCGTCTTATACTTCCCGGCCAGCGGGCCGCAGTCGATGGTGTCACAGCCCAGGACGTCCTTGAATTTGGACACAAAGCCGCCGCACAGCTCCCGGAAATCCTCCCGGCCTCCGTACATCCGGCTGAGCACGCCAATGGCCCCGGACAGTCCGCCGCAGGTGCTCCCGCAGCCCATCCCCCGGCCAAAGCCAGAGAACAGTTGAATCTCCTGGTCGGTCAGCTTCAGGCCGTATACGTCGTTGGCCGCCAGCAGGATGCCCTCGGCACAGTTCTTGCCCAAAGTCCCGTAATAATAGGATGCTCTTTCCTTCAACATATCGTTTCCTCCCTTGTCTTGCTATTATCCCAAAAACTTGACGATATTATAAATGCTGATCCCCATGACCAGGACCATCGCCCCCTCCAGCCAGAGGGTGGCCTGCCGGTTGTCGATGGTCCTGTTGATCCTCCGGCCCGCCTCGCTGCCCGCGATGCTCAGCAGAACCATCCCCAGAAGGATGGCCCAGGGGAACGGGGGGACCGTGTCAAGCAGAACGGTCCTCAGGGTGCTGGTCAGCTGGCTGAACAGGACGATGAACAGGCTGTTCTGAGCGGCCTTCTTGGCGGGCATGGAGAAGAAGTAGTACAGCACCGCCACGTTGAAGGGTCCGCCGCCGATGCCCAGAAAGGAGCCGAGCATCCCCAGCAGCAGGCCAATGACCAGCCGCGCGGCGGGGGCGGCCACCTCCCTGGAGGTGATCCTGTCCTTGTTCACCGTGTACAGCAGGGTAGCCGCCGTAGCGGCCAGCAGCAGGCCGGCCTGAACGCCCCCGGCGGTGTTGGGGTCGGGGAAGCGGGCGGCAATTCCGGTATAGAGTTGCTTTCCGATCAGCCCCCCCGCCGCCGCTCCCGCGGCCAGCACAGCGGTGACGGGCAGGTCCAGCGCCGCCTCCCGGCGGAGCAGGGTTCTGCCCACGCTCCAGCAGGACATGGAGATGACCGTACAGCCCGACAGAAAGGTGATGGCGGGCACCGGCAAAACGCCGATGGCGTCCAGCACCGGCTTGATGATAATGCCGCCCCCCATGCCGCAGACTGTGCCCAGCAGGCAGGCGGCAAAGGCGATGCCGCAGCAGATCAACAGAACCATGTACTCCCCAACCTCTCTTTCCCCGGCAAACCGGAGTCCGTTTCTTCCTGGGGTATTGTACCACGATTCGCGCCCAGGCGCAAGGGAAGAGACGGCGGTTTTCGAAGCATATCCTTCATTTTCCCGCGCATATTTTTTCCTCAACGGCAAAACAATAGGAATACATCCAAATCAAAGGAGGTATTCCCATGAAGCGCAGCGCTTCCCTGCGCCGGGGGCTGGCGCCCGTTCTTGCCCTGGCTCTGGCGTGTTCTCTGACCCTTCCCTCGTCCGCCTTTTTCTGGAGCAAAAAGACGGACGCCCCCTATGTGGAGGATTTTTCCAAAAACGGCCTGACTGGCTCCTCCATCGCCTTTGACATCACCGACTTTACCGTCAGGCCCGACAGCAAGACCCCTCTCAGCGGCGTCACCATCGACAGCCTCCCCGACCCAGGGGCTGGCTCCCTGTGCGTCGGTGACCAGCTCCTGCAGCCCGGGACCTATGTGGACGCCACCGCCCTGTCCGGCCTGCGGTTCCAGAGCGCCCAGTCGCCCACCGTCACCGAGACATCCTTCACCCTCACCCCCGCCTTTCCCTCTGGACAGGGGGAGCGGCAGGCCACGGTAAAGCTCTATCTCCTCACCCAGGAGAACCGGGCCCCGGTGGCCCGGAACATGGAGCTGGCCACCTATAAAAACGTAGCCATCACCGGCTATTTCGACGCGGTGGACGGCGAGGGGGACGCGCTTACCTTCCAGCTCACCTCCACCCCCGCCCGGGGGGCGGTCACTCTGGCGGAGGACGGCTCCAGCCAGTTTGTCTACACCCCCTATGAGAACAAGACGGGCCGGGATTCCTTCACCTATGTGGCGGTGGACCCAGCCGGCAACACCTCTCCGGAGGCCAAGGTGACCCTGCGCATTGACAAGGCTGACACCAAGGTGACCTACGCCGACCTGGAGGGCCACCCCGCCCAGAAGGCCGCCGTCCACATGGCGGAGGAGGGCATCTATGTGGGCCGGTATGTGGACGGCCGGTATTTCTTCGACCCGGACCAGCCCGTCACCCGGGCCCAGTTCCTCACCATGGCGATGTCGGTGGCGGGGCTGAAGGACCTGGAGGGGGTCACCCTCACCGGCTTCTCCGACGACGACGCGATCCCCACCTGGGCCAAGGGGGCGGTTTCCGCCGCCCTGAAGGCCGGGGTGGTCCAGGGTACCCGGGATGAAAACGGCGCTCCTGTCTTTGGGGCGGGGGACTCCATCTCCCGGGCGGAGGCGGCGGTGATGCTGGACAATCTTCTGGACATCACCGACGTGCCGGTGGCCGTATTCTCTCCGGGCAGCGGCCACTGGGCCGCCCAGTCGGCGGCCAACCTGTCGGCCTCTGGGATCATCCGGGCGGACACCGCCGGAGACGTTCAGCTCTCCAGCGCCCTTACCATGGCTGACGCCGCCGAGATGCTGGACGGTGCGCTGACCATGGTGGACGCCCGCTCCAGCGGAAGCTGGCTCCCCTGGTCCTGACATGAAAAAACCGTCCGCCGGTCAACACCGGCGGACGGTTTTTTATTAGAAAATGCTCAAATACATCCGCTTGGACAGCCGTTCCAGCACCTGGGCGCCAGCCAGGCTGTTGCCCTTGCCGTCCAGTCCGGGGGAGAAGATGCCGATGCCCATGCGGGTGGGAACCACGGCCATAATGCCGCCGCCCACGCCGCTCTTGGCGGGCACGCCCACCCGGACGGCGAAGTCGCCCGACCCGTCGTACATGCCGCAGGTCATCAGGATGGCGTTGACATAGTGGGCGTACCGGCTGGGGAAGATCCGCTCGTCGGTCTGGGGCAGCTTGCCTCGGTTAGCCAGAACAAAGCCCACCTGAGCCAGGTCCTTGCTGTTCACCGAGATGGAGCAGGCCTTGAAGTAGCAGTCCAGCACCTCCTCCACGTCGTCCTGGAGCAGGCCGTAGCTCTTGAGCAGGAAGGCCAGGGCCCGGTTCTTGTTGCCGGTGCGCTTCTCCGACTGATAGACCGCCTCGTCCAGGCAGATATTGGGGTCGCCCGCCAGGGTGCGGGTCAGGTCCAGCAGGCGCTGGAACCGCTCCTCATAGGTGGCCCCCTTAATCAGGCTGCACATGGCGATGGCGCCCATGTTGACCATGGGGTTCAGGTGCTCGCTGAGCAGGGACTGATCGGTGACATTGATGGCGTCGAAGGGTTTTCCGGTGGCCTCCACGCCGATGCGGGAGCGGACAAATTCCTCCCCGTTGTCCAGCAGGGCCAGCAGAAGCAGAATGGGCTTGACCACGCTTTGGATGGTGAAGCGTTTTTTATAGTCGCCCACCTGATAGTGCCGCCCGTCGCTGCGCTGAACATAGATGCCCAGGTCGTCGATGTTCCCCTTGGCCAGCTCCGGAATGTAGTTGGCCAGCGTCCCCTGTTGGGTATAGGGCCTGCATTCCGCCAGCAGCTCCTCCAATAAATCTTCCATATGGTTTCTCCTTCCGGCAAATTTTCACCAATTCAGATGAGTTGATTCTACTCTATTTTGGTCAAAATGTCAACGCCAAAAAGGAAATTGAGCGGTTTCAGGCGAAGATGGAATTATTCAGGACCGAATTGGCTCCAATATCCCATGACAAAGATAAACAGGACGATCACAGGCAAAATATAGCTGACGTAAAACCGCATCCCGCCGGGGAACCGCAGGCCGTCTCCGGCGTTGGCCTCGGCCAGAAAGCGATCCCAGCCCCAGCCCCGCCTGCTGGTACAGAACAGCACATAGACCAGCGAGCCCAGAGGCAGGATGTTCTGGGAGACCAGGAAGTCCTCAATGCCCGAGATGTCCATCCCCAGGACCCGGACGCCGGACCACAGGTTGGACCCCAGCACGCAGGGCATGGACAGAATCAGCACCGCGATGAAATTGACCAGCACCGCCTTTTTCCGGCTCATCCACCACCGGTCCATAGTGAAGGAGATGATGTTCTCAAAGACGGCGATGACGGTGGACAGGGCGGCGAAGGACAGGAACAGGAAGAAGGCCCCGCCCCACAGCCGTCCCATGGGCATGGCATTGAAGATGTTGGGCAGGGTGATAAATACCAAGGCGGGGCCCTCGGCGGTGGACACGCCGTAGGCCGAGCAGGCGGGGAAGATAATCAGACCGGCCACAAAGGCCACGCAGGTGTCCAGCACGCCGATGCGCAGGGCCTCCCCGGCCAGACGGTGCTCCTTGCCGATGTAGCTGCCAAAAATGGCGATGGCCCCGATGCCCAGGGAGAGGGTGAAGAAGGCCTGACCCATGGCGGCAAAGACCGCCTCACCCAGAACCCAGCTGCCCTCGGCGTCATACATCAGGTTATGGAAGTCAGGCTGGAGGTAGAACCGCAGCCCCTCCCCCGCTCCCTCAAGCAGAACGGAGTTCACCGCCAGCACGACCATCAGGGCCAGCAGGCAGATCATCATCGCCTTATTGACCCGCTCCACGCCGTTGCGCAGGCCCTGGAGGCAGACGAACATGCCGATACACACCACGATCACCATATACAGGGTCATGGTTCCCGGGGTCTCCATCAGCTTTCCGAATTCCCCGGCCACCCCCTGGGCATCCAAACCGGTAAAATCCCCCCGGAGCATTTTGACGAAGTAATACAGCAGCCACCCGGCGATAACCGTGTAGAACATCATCAGAAGGTAGTTTCCGGCGAAGCCCACATAGCTGTACAGATGCCACAGGCTTCCCTTGCGCTCCAGCCGCTGGAAGGACAGCGCGATGCTCCGCTGGCTGCCCCGGCCCACCGCAAGCTCCATCACCATAACGGGCAGGCCCAGCACCACCAGAAACAAAAGATACAGCAGCACAAAGGCCGCTCCGCCGTACTTTCCCGTGATATACGGGAACCGCCATACGTTGCCTAATCCGATGGCGCATCCCGCCGAGATCAATACAAAACCCAGGCGGGAGGAAAATGTTTCTCGCTTCTCCATTGACAAACCAAATCTCCTTTGCTGTAATAAACGCAAGAGGGGCCTCCTGGCGGGCAGGTCACACAGTTCCCCTCTTATTCACTTTACTATACCACAGAACCGGTAAAAAAGGCAAGTATTTCTAAATACAGCGGCCCCGCCCGTTCGGGCGGGGCCTACTCTTACTTTTTCAGCGCGTCGGACACCTTGATTAAGGTCTCCTCATGGGTGTGGTCTACCAGATGGGTATAGACCTTGCCGGTGGTGGCGGGGGTGGCGTGGCCCAGGGCCTTGCCAATATCGAAGAGTGGCACCCCCTGCATGGAGGCCACCGTGGCGAAGGAGTGGCGCAGGCCGTGGAGGGTGACCCGGGGCAGGTCGTTCTTCCGCACAAAACGGGTGAAGGCCAGGGACAGGGCATTGGGGGAGTAGGGCTGGTTCCTGCGGTCCAGCACCACGAACTCGCTGGGCTCCTCCAGCCGCCAGGCCTGACGCTCCTGCTCCTTCTGGAGCAAAAGAGTCACATCGTCGGGGATATACAGCGTCCGCACCGAGGAGCGGGTCTTGGTCTCCTTCTGGACCACCGTGGCGCCGTAGGCGGTGCGGGCCTCGCAGATGCGCAGGAGCTGGCGCTCATAATCCACGCACTCCCACTTGAGCCCGCAGATTTCCTCCCGGCGCATCCCAAGACTGCCCGCCAGCCTGGCGCACAGCTCCAGCGGGTGCCCCTCCAGAAGGCTGTACAGCCGCTTCAGCTCCTCGGGCCGGTAGTAGGACGCCTCCTTCTGCTGGGGCCGGGGGGGCTCCACCTTGTCCATGGGCGACTGGAGAAGCTTGTCCTGCCGTACCGCCGCCCGCAGAGCCGAGGTGAGCAGATCATGGTGCCGGCGCAGGGTGTTGGAGGACAGATTCGCGTTCTGCTGAACCTGGATATAGTACTGCTGAATGTCCATAGGTGACAGGGCCAGGAGGGGGATATCCCCCAGGCCGGGGAGAACGTGGTTGTCAATGATCTTTTGATAGCCGTACACCGTGGTCTCCGCCCGGGTGGGGCGGACGATGTTGTCCATCCAGCTCTCCAGCCACTCCCCCAAGGTCAGGTTGTGCTTGGGGGTGTTGAGCTCCTGTTCCCGGTGGATCAGAAAGTCCCGCAGGCCGGCCCGGGCGGCGTAGAGGGTGCGGTAGGTCTGATAGCGCTTGAGGCGCTTGCCCTCCTTGTCCCTGCCCAGATCCATGCTGACATAATAGATCTTCCGGCTCTCGTCATAGGAAATATTGCGCTCCACTGTCTTTCTTGCCATAATAGTACCTCCATATTTTTTCTCTGTGGGTAGTTTTCCCCCGGAATCGGTGGAAATTTCTCCCTGACAAAAATATGGACTATTTTGGGTCCTTTGCACAAGGACAAATTGTCTTATTTGCTCAAATTTTGTCGAAAAACTTTTTCTTTTTTTCGACCTGTGGTATGATGTGCTCCTGGAGGGATGACCAATGCTTCAAATTAGAAATCTTTCCCTGCCTGTGGACGGGGACCTGGACCAGCTGCGCGCCCGCGCGGCCCGGGCCCTTGGGGTCCGTCCCGGCGCACTGGGGGAGCTGGAGATCGTCCGGCAGTCCATCGACGCCCGGGACAAACGCAATGTCCACTACGTCTACACCGTGGAGACCTCCATGTCCCATGAGGAGGCCCTGGTCAAGAGTGCCCCTGGCCGGGGGGTCGCGCTGGTGGAGCGGGTCCCCTATGCCTTTCCCCCGGTCAAGCGCCGGTCCGGCCTCCCCCCGGTGGTGGCAGGGATGGGCCCGGCGGGGCTGTTCGCCGCCCTGTACCTGGCCCGGAACGGCCTGCCCTGCGTCATTCTGGAGCGGGGGCAGGATGTGGACCGGCGGACCCAGGATGTCCAGCGCTTCTGGACCTCGGGGACGCTGGACGGGAGCTCCAATGTTCAATTCGGCGAGGGGGGCGCGGGGACCTTCTCCGACGGAAAGCTGACCACCGGCACCCACGATCCCCGGATCTCCGCCGTGCTGGAGTCTCTGGTGGGGGCGGGCGCGCCCGCCGACGTAAAATATTCCCACAAGCCCCATATCGGCACCGACGTGCTCCGGGAGGTGGTCAAGACCATCCGGCGGGAGCTTATCGCCCTGGGCTGTGACATCCGGTTCGGGCATAGGCTCACCGGTCTGACGGCCAGCGGCGGGGCGCTGTCCGCCGTGGAGGCGGAGGGCCCCCAGGGGCGCTATACCCTCCCCTGCGACGCCCTGGTGCTGGCCCCCGGCCACTCCGCCCGGGACACCTTTACCATGCTCCGGGACGCCGGCGTGCCTATGGAGCAGAAAAAATTTGCCATCGGCGTTCGCGTTGAGCACCGCCAGCGGGACATCAGCCTCCAGCAATACGGCCCCGCCTGGGAGCGGCTGCCTCCCTCGGACTACAAGCTGGCCTGCCACCTGCCCAGCGGCCGGTCGGCCTTCACCTTCTGCGTCTGCCCCGGAGGCCAGGTGGTTGCCGCCGCCTCGGAGCAGGGGGGCGTGGTCACCAACGGCATGAGCTGCCGGGCCCGGGACGGGGAGAACATCAACGGCGGCCTCCTGGTCGGCGTAGGCCCGGAGGACTTTTCCGCCGGAGACGGCGTGCTGTCCGGCGTCCGCTTTCAGGAGCGGTGGGAGCGCGCCGCCTTTCAGCTGGGCGGAGGCGGCTTCCGGGCCCCGGCCCAGCGGGTGGAGGATTTTCTCAAAAATATCCCCTCGGAGGGGCCCGGAGCCCTCTCCCCCACCTACCGCCCCGGCGTCACCTGGACCAATCTAGCCCCCTGTCTGCCTGACTGCGTGACCGGCGCCCTGGCCCAGGCCCTCCCCCTGCTGGACCGCAAGCTCCGGGGCTTTGCCGCCCCCGACGCCGTCCTCACCGGGGTGGAGACCCGTTCATCCTCTCCGGTTCGTATTATTCGCGATGAATCCTACCAATCGGAACTGCGAGGCCTCTACCCCTGCGGTGAAGGCGCCGGCTACGCCGGCGGGATCGTCTCCGCCGCTGTGGACGGCATCCGAGTGGCCGAGGCGGTGGCGCGGAATTGAACTGTCTTGACAATGCTAAAGCACACCGGCGTATCTGTCCCCAAGAGAAATTAGTCGATTCTCAAAATTAATTCCAGCACTCTTTTAGCGCAAATCTCCAGGTCACTCCGGCTGACCGCCCCCAGCTTCACGGCCTCCTCCACCCGCTCCGGGTAGCCGTTGGCCATTTTCAGGTCGTTCCCGGCCA
>CANSDP010000033.1 GCA_947645675.1 uncultured Bacillota bacterium | reverse complement strand
TCCTGCCCGGCCCCCGCCCGGACTGACGACAGGTCGATCACCTTGTTCGCCGGGGACGGGGGGCCCTCCATGCCGGGGATCACTCCCTGGGCCTCCGGCTCCGGGGCGGGCGGGGCCTCCGACACTTCCGGCGCGGGGGGCTCCAGCGTTTGTCCCTCCGGGGCTGGGGTCGTTTTAATTTCTTCTGCCATTCGCTTGACCTCCTTACTTTTTCAAATACAAACGGGGCCAAAACCTTATTTTGGCCCCGCCCCTTGATACCTTTTCCTCCTTTCCCTGTCACGCAAAAACGCCGCCCTTTTTACAGCCGGGCGGCGTTTTCGGTAAGGTTGACAGTCCATTTTGTTGTTGTTTATCATGTTT
The DNA here is from genome assembly GCA_947645675.1 of uncultured Bacillota bacterium. Taxonomy (GTDB): domain Bacteria; phylum Bacillota; class Clostridia; order Oscillospirales; family Oscillospiraceae; genus Lawsonibacter. Next base: position 22,516 of record CANSDP010000033.1, on the reverse strand, counting down.
CCCTTTGTCAAGCGTTGCAAGTCCTACAAGATGAAAAAGCGGATTGAAAACCCGGAGGAGAACCGGGCGATCTTCCTCAACGTCCACGAGGCCATTATAGACCGCCCCACCTGGGAAAAGGTGCAGAGCATGAAAAAGGGGACCCGCCGGAGGCGGCCCACCGTCACCCAGGAGCCAAGTGCCTTTTCCGGCGTTCTCAAATGCCCGGAGTGCGGCGGCAACCTCAACTTCCACTTCAACCAGGGCAACCACGCTACTAAATTCTTTAGCTGTCAAAACCACAATTCCGGCCTGCGCAAGTGCTCCAAGACCCACTATATCCGGCTGGAATTTCTAGAGCGGGTGGTGCTGTACGAGGTAAACCGGTTGGCCTGTTTCGCCAATGAGTACGAGGACGATTTCATCAAGGCCATGATGGGCCGTTCCGCAAAAGTGACGGAGAATGAGCGGGCCAGGAAACAGCGGGAGCTGGACGGACTGCTGGCGAGGGACAAAGAACTTGACGGGCTTTTCGAGAGGCTTTACGAGGATAACGTGAGCCAGAAAATCAGCGACGCCCGGTTTGCGAAAATGTCCCAGCGGTACGAGCAGGAGCAGGGGGAGAACGCCAAGCGGATCAAGGCGTTGCGGCTGGAGCTGAAAAAGAGCGAGGGCCAGCGGATGGACATTGACACGTTTCTTGAAACGGTCCGGCGGTACACCAACGCCACCGAGATTACCCAGCGCATGGTGGCGGAGCTGATTGACCATATCGACGTGTACCATGCGGAAAAGCAGGACGGCGTTACCACCCAGCACATCACCATCTATTACAACTGTATCGGCACTTTCTCCGTCCCGGACCGCCGGAAAATCCCGGCTGAGGAGATCACCATGGGGACGAGAAAGGGAGTAGCCGTCAGCTACTCCCCGGAGCGGATCGCCGTATAGGATTTTGAGCAAAAATAATGCGGAGTGTCCCACAAGGATACTCAAATCCTATAAGGACACTCCGCATGGTCCGAGTGACTGGATTCGAACCAGCGGCCTCTTGAACCCCATTCAAGCGCGATACCAAACTTCGCCACACCCGGATATTTCTCTGTCAGGTCATGTCAGACAGCTTAGATAGGATACCACGCTTTTGAAAAAAAAGCAAGTCTTTTTTCAAAAAAATCTCCCAAAATTTTTCACTGAACTTTACCGTTGTTGTTCACTCCGCCTGTTCCGGCTTCAGGGGGATGGTAAACACCGGACAGCCCTCGGCGGCGGGGGCGGCGGCACATTGGGGGAGGGCGAGCTCCAGGCCGTCCTCACAGAGGCACCAGTTGGACAGAGGGCGGGCGGCCCGCGCTTTTTTCTCCCAATCGCCGTCCAGGAAGCAGTCCCCAGACTGCCGGCGGGCCTCCCCCTGTTGGCCGATGGACCGCCACAGCCGTTTTTTCCAACCCTTTTCCCCTCGGAACAGGGCCCGCAGAGGCTTAGGGCTCCCCTCACGAAGGGTCCACACATCCCCCCAGCGCACCCGGGCGGGGCGCCCATCCCCCCTGACCTCGCAGCCGGTAAACCGCAGGCTGAGGGTCCCGTCCCTGAGCAGGGCGGTCTCCCCTGACAGCTCCCCTGTCCAGGGGGTGAAGGGCCGCGCCTCCTCCCGGCGGGCGGCCAGCTCCAGGCAGGCCCGCCAATAGACCTCCCGCTCCCATCTGTCCCGCCACCGTCGGGCCAGATGAGCGTAATACCCGCTGATCCACCGCCCCCCCAGGCCGGCCCCCTCCACCTGGGGCCAGGCCAGCGTATAGCGCAGCACCAGCTCCCCCTCCAGGGACAGGGCGCGCTCCTCCCTGTTCCAGACCACCCGGACCTCCTTTGACCGCTCCATGGCCTCCCTCCTCTCCCCGTTTCCCCATCCTATGCGAAACCTCCAATTTTGTGCAGTTCTTTATTTTTTTAAGTTTACTTTTCTAAGTCAGCGTGTTAAAATGACCTATAAAGATAAAAGGAGGCAGACGCGCCGTTATGTCAAAGTTCCTGGACAAGAAGAGCAGTGACGCTCTCTACCGAGCCATTGTAAGTATCCAAAATGAGGAAGAATGCCGCAGCTTTTTAGAGGACCTTTGTACGGTCTCCGAACTGAAGGCCATGGCTCAGCGCATTGATGTGGCCATGCTGCTGGACGAGGGACTGATCTACAGCGAGATTTTGGAAAAGACTGGGGCCTCCAGCGCCACCATCAGCCGGGTCAACCGCTGTCTTCACTACGGGGCGGGGGGCTATAAGGTCATCGTTCCCCGTCTGCGGGGGCAGGGGGAATGAGCAGCTACAGCTTTCTGGCTGGCTGCTACGACGGCCTGACCTACGATGTGGACTACGCCGCCTGGGCGGACTACATCGAAGCCCACTTCTCCAAGGCGCCCCTGCCCGGGCGGACGGTGCTGGACCTGGCCTGCGGCACCGGCTCCCTCACCCGGGAGCTGGCCCTGCGGGGGTATGAGATGATCGGCGCTGACCAGTCCCCGGAGATGCTGGCTCAGGCGGCGGAGAAAAACCGGGGCGTCGCTCCTGTGGAGCCCATGTTCCTCTGCCAGCCCATGGAGAGGCTGGACCTCTACGGCACCATTGACGCCTGCGTCTGCTGCTTGGACAGCGTGAACTATGTCACCGACCCCAAAAAGCTGGCGCGGGCCTTTCAGCGGGTCCATCTGTTTCTCATGCCGGGAGGGCTGTTCCTCTTCGACATCAATACCCCGGAGAAGCTGGAGGGGCTGGACGGCCAGGTTTTTCTGGACGAGACGGAGGACGCCTACTGCGTGTGGCGGGCGGAGTTCTCCAAACGCGGCCGGGTGTGCTCCTACTTCATGGATATCTTCCGGCTGGACCGGGAGACCGGCCAGTGGGACCGGGGGGAAGAGCTCCACCGGGAGCGGGCATACACCGTCGCCCAGCTCACCGCCATGCTGGAGGAGGCCGGCTTTCAAGACATCAGGACCTATGGCGAGCTGACCACACGTCCCCCCAAGCCGGGGGAACAGCGCATCTTTTTTACCGCGAGAAAGGAAGCTCAGACAGTATGACCAACGAGATCGTAAGAGCAATTACCGGCGACGGTCTGGTCAAGGCCGCCGCCATCACCGGCCGGGACATCGTGGAGCGGGCCCGGAGCATTCACAGGCTCCTCCCTATGGCCACCGCCGCTCTGGGGCGAACCCTGATGGGGGCCTCCCTCATGGGGGACATGCTCAAGGAGGAGAAGGGCTCCCTCACCCTCCAGATCAAGGGGGGCGGGCCCCTGGGGACCATTCTGGCCGTCTCCGACTGTGAGGGCAACGTCCGGGGCTATGTCCAGAACCCCCATGTGGAGCTGATGGAGCAGCGCCCCGGCAAACTGGATGTGGGAGCCGCCGTAGGGCTGGGCGGCACCCTCACCGTCATCAAGGACATCGGACTGAAGGAGCCCTATGTGGGGTCCATCGGCCTGTTCTCCGGGGAGATCGCCGAGGACCTGGCCATGTACTTTGTGGAGAGTGAGCAGATCCCCACCGCCTGCGCCCTGGGGGTGCTGGTGGGGCTGGACCAGTCCGTCACCGCCGCCGGGGGCTACCTGATTCAGCTCCTGCCCGGGGCAAGCGAGGACATGATCTCCAAGATCGAGGCCGGCGTCCGGTCCATGGGGGCCGTCACCGCCGCCCTGGACGGGGGGCTGGACGGCGAGGGCCTCCTGCGGACCGTTTTGAAGGACTTCCACCTGGAGATTTTGGAAAAGCATCCGGTGGAGTACCGCTGCTACTGCTCCCGGGACCGGGTGAGCCGGGCCCTCATCAGCATGGGCCGGAAGGACCTGACCGAGCTCATTCAGGAGCAGGGCCAGGCCGAGCTGACCTGCCAGTTCTGCGATGAGGTATACCGCTTCTCCAAAAAGGAGCTGGAAGCGCTCCTGGAGGAGATGTAGGGGCGGATGATATCCGCCCCTGCAACCAAAGCTCAAAAACCCGGGCGGGATATCCCGTCCGGGTTTTTGTTCGTCTCAGCGGAAGCGGCTCATGCCGTTGTTGGTCAGGGCCTCCAGGATGTCGTAGCGCTCCATCTGGAACTCCTTGGTCTCGGCCAGGGCCTCCTCCATGTCCAGGTCTCTGATCCGGCCGTCCTTGGAGACCACGATGCGGTTGCCCTTGTCGGCCACCAGGGCCTGGACTGCAGTATAGCCCATGCGGCTGGCTGTCTCCCGGTCCCGGGCGGAGGGGGCTCCGCCCCGCTGAATGTGGCCCAGAACGGTGACCCGGGGGTCGATGCCCAGGGAGTCCTTGATCTGGGCGGCGATGTCGTAGACGCTGCCCGCGCCCTCGGCCACCACCACCATATAATGAGTGGTACCCGCCAGACGGGCCCGGCGGATGTTCTCCACCACGTCGTTCTCAAAGTCCACCGGGCGCTCGGGGATGAGCACCGAGGTGGCGCCCACGGCCAGGCCCACGTACAGGGCCAGATTGCCCGCGTGGCGGCCCATAACCTCCACCACGGAGCAGCGCTCATGAGACTGCATGGTGTCCCGCAGCTTGTCGATGCACTCGATGGCGGTGTTGCAGGCGGAGTCGAAGCCGATGGTGTAGTGGGAGCAGCCAATATCGTTGTCAATGGTGGCGGGGATACCCACCACCCGGAGGTTCATGCCGTCCTTGCCGGCCTGACGGGAGATAGCCAGCGCCCCTCGGAAGGTGCCGTCGCCGCCGATGGCCACGATGCCGTCCAGACCCAGCAGCTTGCAGGTGGCCAGGGCCTTCTTCCGGCCCTCCTCCTCCATGAACTCCAGGCTCCGGGCGGTGTAAAGCATGGTGCCGCCACGGTTGATGATTCGGCTGACGCTGTTGCCGGTCAGCGGGACGAAATCACTGTTGATCAGTCCGCTCCAGCCCCTGCGGATGCCGACGCACTCAATCCCCTGGCCCACCGCCGTACGGACCACCGCCCGGACCGCCGCGTTCATGCCGGGCGCGTCCCCTCCGCTGGTCAGTACGCCGATGCGTTTGATTTTATCACCCATATTGCAGGCCTCCTTATTTTTTAAAGCGGACCACGCCTGGCGGGGCCCGCTTTAGCGATTCACCTCATTATGGCATGCTTCGCAGGGCTTGTCAAGATTTTGGGTGCACCCTCCCGCAAATTTTATCACGGCCGATTGGCCCCTACATAGACAACCCCTGTCTGTCCGCTCAGGTCAGCGCCTTCTGCGCCTCCCTGCCGGAATACAAGGCGGCGGAGCGGGCCTACTATGCGGCGGAGCAGGACCTGGAGGGCGCTACTCCTCTTTGATCTCCTTCGGCGCCGGGGGAATGACCGGCCGGTCGCCCTCCAGCTGTTCGAAGTAGTCCTCCTCCTGGAGCACCGGCTTGCGGTGGCGGGCAATCGCCAGGATGGTGGGGTAGAGGACGATGGCGATCAGTCCGCCGGAAAAGCCGTTGTTGTACAGGTTCATCCCCGCCACGGGGGAGCCGGTATACAGCACCACCGACGAGTGGAGAAACCCGGCCAGCACCCCGTAGCCCCAGCCGAAGTATCCGGCGACGGGAGCCAGGGTGGTACAGAACAGGCAGGCCAGCTGGACGGCGGAGTCGGTGAGGGACCAATCCATCACCACGCTGCCCAGGGCCACCCCAGCCATCACCGGAATGATGTTGAACGCATGCTTGCCGAAGGCGGAAAAGCCCATAATGGTGAGGATGCCCCCCACCGTGGGCCCGTTCAGGTCGCCGCCGGACAGCAGGATGAAGGCCATGCCGGTCAGGCCGTTGACCCCGGCGTTGATGAGCACCGGGGCGGGGCCGAACATGCGCAGGTAGTCGCTGGGCGCCCGGCCGCTGGTCTGGAGCAGCCGCCGGTAGCCCGCCCAGGCGGCCCACACCGGCTTTCTGGCAAAAAACAGCCCGCCAACAATGAACAGCCCGCACAGCCCGGCCAGCATCACTCCGAATTGGAGGTCATAGCCCTTGGCCCACCGGTAATGGGTGGTGGGGTCCGCCCCCAGGGAGGCCATCAGCGGCACGCAGATCAGCGCCACCAGCCCGCAGGCGAAGCCCACGTTATACAGGTTCATGCCATTCTGGATGCGGTAGGTGTAGGTGGCCAGGGGGGGCATGACAAAGCCGATGACCAGCCCCACCAGCACCCCCTCAATGGGCCCGCCCCAGCCGTTGTCAAGAGAGATGTAGCTGACTATGGGGGCCAGGGCAGTGGCCATCAGGCCGATGCCTATGTTTCCGGCGGCCGGCTGGCGGCGCACCTTAGTATACAGCCAGGTCCCGGCCAGGATGGGCCATATGTTCACAAAATTCTTGCCGAACAGGGAGAAGCCAGACATCAGCCCCATCTCCACCAGGGTCATGCCGTTGAGAGTGTCCCGGGCGGCGTAGAGCGCGCAGATGCTGATGGCGGTGACGATGGCGGAGTTCACCAGGGCCGCCCCCGGTCCGGCCACCAGCACGTAGTCCGTGATGAGCGCGTCCTCGGTGGTGACGATGACATAAAGCCCCCGCAGGATGCCGGCGGGGGTGTCCATGACGAAGCCAGCCAGGGCCAGGAGAATAACATAGGCCCAGAGATATGGAAACATCTTGTCGTAGCGTGCCTGATGCTCATGATGCAGCAGGTGGAACACTCCCATTGGCTGTCACGCCCCCTTAAAATACGCCCGCGTCTGTTCCGCGTTTCGCTGGATCTCCTCTGTCAGGGCTTCCAGGCTGGGGAACTTCCGCTCCTCCCGCAGGCGCTTGTAGAACTCCATCCGCACTGTGCGGCCGTAGAGGTCGCCGTCAAAGTCCAGGATGAAGCCCTCCACTGTCACCCGGTCTCCGTCGGCCACTGTGGGCCGGACCCCCACGTTGGTCACCGCCGGATAGGGCCCCTCTCCAGGGAGGCGCCGGGGGCCGGGGGGCTCATGATTGTCGGGGCAGAGGGGGAGGACCCACACTCTGGTGGCGTACACCCCGAATGCGGGGACAATGACCCCCTCCGTCAAGGACAGGTTCACTGTGGGAAAGCCGAGCCGTGAACCCAGGCGCTTGCCGTGGCGCACAGTGTCTGTCAGGCGGTAAGGGTGGCCCAGAAACTCCACCGCCCGCTCCATCTCTCCCTGGACAATCAGGCCCCGGATGTAGGTGGAGGAGATGGTAATCCCGTCTCGCTCAACCTTCCGGATAATATCACAGCCCACACCCAGCTCCCGGCACTTTTCCCTCAGCCGCTCCGGGTTGCCCTTGCCCATATGGCCGAAGTGAAAATCGTGGCCGGCCACCACATGGACCACCCCCAGCTTTTTAACCAGGAAGTCCGTGATAAACTCCTCCCAGTCCATGCGCTGCATGGCGTCGAAGGGGGCGACCACCATTTCCTGGATGCCGTACAGCTGGTTCATCAGGGCGGTCCGGTCGTCTACGGTGGAAAGCAGAGGGATGCTCTGCCCGGTGAGGGCGGCGGTGGGGCTCTTGTCAAAGGTAAAGGCGCAGGGGATGGCCTCCAGCCGGTCCGCCGCCTCCTTCACCGCCTGGAGCAGCGCCCCGTGGCCCAGATGCACCCCGTCGAAAAAGCCCAGGGCAATAACTCTGCGTTGTTTTTCCATTGGAAATTACACCTCAAAAAAGCTCTTGATGGTAGTCAGCTTGCCGCCCTTGGCCTGACACAGCGCCAGGAAGATTTCGTCCCGAGAATATACTCTGTATTCTCCAGAGGGCAGCTCCGGAAGCACTGCGGTCATGCCGTTGCGGATTTTTTTCTCTGCCTCAGCGCTTTTCAGTACAAGCACCGGCCTTCCGGCGAACAGGCAGTCCACCGGAAGCAGTAGGGACGCCGGGTCCGCTTCTGTCCGAATCTGCTCCAGGCTGACAGCGTCCTCCAGGGTAAAGCCCGCCGCCATCGTCCGCCGCAGAGAGGCCATACACCCTCCGCAGCCCAAGGTCTGGCCGATGTCGTGGCAGAGAGTACGGATATAGGTCCCCTTGGTGCAATGGACCCGGATCGTGTAAAGGCCATCTCCTTGCTTATCCAGAATTTCCAAAGCCTTTATGGTGACAGCTCTGGCAGGTCGTTCCACTTCACGGCCCTTGCGGGCCAGCTCATAGAGCTTCTTGCCATTGATCTTGATGGCAGAGTACATGGGGGGCACCTGGAGGATATCCCCCCGGAATTTTTCCAGTGCCGCTTCCAGCTGTTCCCGGCTGACCTGGGCAGGGCGCTCCTCCAGCACCTCGCCGGAGGTATCCTGGGTGTTTGTGATAACACCTAGTTTTAAACCAGCAATATATTCCTTATCGGATTTTTCTGCAAACTCCACCGCCCGGGTGGCCCGGCCGATAAAGACGGGCAGAACGCCCGTCGCCATGGGGTCCAGGGTGCCCCCATGGCCCACCCGCTTCTCATGGAACACCCCTCGCAGCTTGGCGCACACATCCATGGAGGTCCACCCGGCGGGCTTGTCAACAATGAGGATGCCGCTAGCCATTGCGCACCTGCTCGATCGCGTCGATGACGGCCTGACGGACCGCCTCCACAGTCCCCTTCATCATCGCCCCCGACGCCGCCGCGTGGCCGCCGCCCCCCAGAAGGGCGCAGACAGCTGAGGCGTTCAGGTCGCCGGGGTCGGTGCGCAGGGAGATTTTCACATGGCCGCCGGCGGTCTCCTTCAGTGTCACGCCGTTTTTGACCCCCTCCACCTGGCCCACAAAGGCGGAGATGTTATCCATATCCCGTTCGTCCGCCCCCAGCTCCTGGATCATCCTCTGGGTGAGAAAGACCAGGGCGGTGGCTCCGTTGTCCCGCAGCTCCATGCCCTGGGCCAGCAGGCCCTCCAGCTTGAGCCGCTTGAAGGTCTTGGTGCGGAAGTGGACCCGGTTGATGGGGTAGGGGTCGAAGCCGGTCTCCATCAGCTCGGCGGCAGCCCGGTGGGCGGCGGCATCGGTGTTGCTGTATTGGAAGCAGCCGCAGTCGGTGGACAGGGCCACATACAGCGCCCGCCCGATGTCCGGGGTGAGGGAGGTGAACTCCTTGACCACCTCCAGCACCACCTCGCCGCAGGAGGCCTTGCCGCTGTTCAGACAGGTGGCCCTGGCAAAAAACTCCTGGCTGGGGTGGTGGTCGATGGCCAGGTCCACCCGGTCCAAAAATACTTGGGCGTTGTCGGGAAACAGGCTCCGGGCGGCAATGTCAACCGAAACGACAGTTCGGTTTCCTTCCCCGTTCGGGGTCGTCAAACCCTCCAGATAGCCGGTAAACAATGAGGTCGCCCCCGGATTTTCCAGCACATGGGCGGTCTTCCCCGCCCGGCGGAGGGCGTGGCACAGTCCGGCCGCGCAGCCGATGGTGTCCCCGTCGGGCCGGACGTGGGTAAGGATGAGAAAGTCGTCATGCTCCATGAGAAATTGAGCGGCCTGGGCGGTGGTGATAGTATTCATGCCTCGTCCTCCAGAATAATGTGGGCGTTGGCCGGGTTCTCCGGCTTGACCACCTCCGGGTCCCGGAGCATCTCCAGGATCTTGGCCCCCTTGGACATGGAGTCATCCCGGAAAAAGGTAAGCTCCGGGGTGTGGCGCAGGTTCAGCGCCCGGCCCAGCTCCCGGCGGAGATACCCCGCCGCCGATTTCAGCCCCTTGAGCACCTGCTCGCTGTCCCCCTTGTCCAGCACCGAGATATATATTTTGGCAAATTTCAGGTCGGGCGTCACCTCCGCCGCCGTCACCGAAATCATCCCCGTCACCCGGGGGTCCTTCACCGTGGGAATGAGGGTAGCCAGCTCCCGCTGCACCTCCTCGTTAATGCGTCCGATTCGATTGCTCGCCATAGTGTTTCTCCTCACATCATTTCCAGTCTTTGGTCTGCCTCCATTTGAATCCTTCGGCAAACTCCTAAAAAGTCCTTTTCGATCTCCTCATTGGTAAACCGCAGGACCTTTAACTCCAGCGCCTCCAAATAGTCTGTCCGAATTTGGTCATATTCGATCAGCCCGTGCTCATCATAGTGCTGGCTGCCATCTAATTCGACAACCAGCTTCGCCTTGAGGCAGAAAAAATCGACAATATAACAGTCGATAATCCTCTGCCGGTTCCATCTCGGGGCGGCAGTGCGCAGAAAGCCGTACCACAGCCGCCGCTCCGCCGGTGTCGGCTCGTTGCGCAGCTGTGTGGAATGAGGCCTCTGCCGTTTGTTTCGAGGCAAAAAAGCCATGCCAGCCACCTCTCTCCGTCTCTCGTCCCTCCGTCCCGCCCGCAGGCGACCTGGCTCCTTTTGAAAGGAGCTGTCAGCGAAGCTGACTGAGGATTGCGTTCGGCGAAGCCGAACATACGAAGTAAACAAGATTCGCAGAAACCTTGTATACTTCGTATATTTTGCTTTGCAAAATGCAATCCTCCGCCCCAGTTTGCGAACTGGGGCACCTCCTTTCAAAAGGAGGCTGGCCCTGCGGGGGGACGTGGGGTTTACTGCCCTCACATACTCTGCGGCCCGCCGCGCGGGCTGGGACCGCCTCCGCATTCCAAGTAGACCCCGTACCAGTCCTCCAGGCCGAGCCCCATCGCGCCAAGCACGCGCATCTGCGGCCAGCGCTCCCGGAGAGATTTCCCGTCGAAAATCGGAGACTCCATCAACTCCTCCGGAGTGCGGTAGGACGCTCCGTTCGGGGTATCACAGCCGCCCACCCAATATGGCTTGTCACGCTGAGGAAGATACCCCAGCCACCGCTCTGTCCGCATTGGGTCATCTGTAAAGCAAAAGCGTGTTTCGTCCAGCCATGTTCCGTTGTTCTTCAACAGATTGAGAAAAAAATCGTAGTCCTGGATATCTATTTTTTTCTCCGAAAGCAAAGCGGGGCGGGCGCTATCGCCCGCCCTGTTGGTTGATGCTGTAGGGACGCTTCATGAAGCGTCCGCGATCACTCAGGCAACGGCAGACGCATTGTGATGCGTCCCTACCGTTTACACCTCAATCTGCTCCATCAGGAAGGCCTCGATGATGTCGCCCTCCTTGATATCCTGGAATTTCTCGAAGGTGATGCCGCACTCATAGCCGGCGGCCACCTCCTTGACGGAATCCTTGAACCGCTGGAGGGAGGCGATGGCCCCGTCGTAAACGACGATATTGTCCCGAAGCAGGCGCATCTGCGCGCCCCGCTGCATCTTGCCGTCCAGCACGTAGCAGCCGGCCACCATGCCCACGCCGGTAATGCGGAACACGCTGCGCACCTCGGCCCGGCCCAGGTCCACTTCCTTGAACTTGGGAGCCAGCATGCCCTTCATAGCCGCCTCGATCTCGTTGATGGCGTCGTAGATCACACGGTACATCCACATGTCCACCCCCATACGGGTGGCGGAGTCCTTGGCGTTGTTGTCCGGGCGGACGTTGAAGCCCACGATGATGGCCCCGGAGGTGCCCGCCAGCATGACGTCGCTCTCGCTGATGGCGCCCACGGCGCAGTGGATCACCCGGACCCGGACCTCCTCGTTGGAGATCTTCTCCAGGGAGGCCTTCACCGCCTCGGCGGAGCCCTGAACGTCGGCCTTGACAATGACGTTCAGGTTCTTCATCTCGCCGGCCTGGATCTGGCTGAACAGATCCTCCAGAGAGACCTTGCCCACGGGGGCGGAGGAGGCGGCCTTCTGCTCATGCTTGCGCTGCTCCACCAGCTCCCGGGCCATGCGCTCATCGGCCACGGCGTGGAAGTCGTCGCCCGCGCCGGGGACCTCGCCCATACCGATGATCTCCACGGGGACGGAGGGGCCGGCCTCGGTGAGCTTCTGGCCCCGGGCGTCGGTCATGGCGCGGACACGGCCCACGGCGGTGCCGGCGATAATCACGTCGCCCTGCTTCAGGGTGCCGTTCTGCACCAGGAGGGTGGCCACCGGGCCCCGGCCCTTGTCCAGCCGGGCCTCTATGACCGCACCGTGGGCGGTGCGGTTGGGGTTGGCCTTCAGCTCCTGGACCTCGGCGGTGAGGACCACCATATCCAGGAGGTTTTCGATGCCCATGCCCGTCTTGGCGGAGATGGGGCAGATGACGGTTTCGCCGCCCCACTCCTCGGGCACCAGCTCATATTCGGTGAGCTGCTGCATGATGCGGTCAGGATTGGCGGTGGGCTTATCCATCTTGTTGATGGCCACGATAATGGGGATGTTGGCCGCCTTGGCGTGATTGATGGACTCCACCGTCTGGGGCATGATGCCGTCGTCGGCGGCCACCACCAGAATGGCAATGTCGGTGATCATCGCGCCCCGGGCCCGCATGGCGGTAAAGGCCTCATGGCCGGGGGTGTCCAGGAAGGTAATTGTGTGGTCCTTCACATTCACCTGATAAGCGCCGATGTGCTGGGTGATGCCTCCGGCCTCGCCGGAGACCACGTTGGCATTTCGGATATAGTCCAGAAGGGAGGTCTTGCCGTGGTCCACATGGCCCATGACCACCACCACGGGGGCCCGGCCCTCCAGGTCCTCCGCCTTGTCCTCGGCGGTGTCGATGAGGCGCTCCTCAATGGTGACGATGACCTCCTTCTCCACCTTGCAGCCCATCTCCTCGGCGATGATGGCGGCGGTGTCGAAGTCGATGATGTCGCTGAGGGAGGCCATGACCCCGTTCTTGATGAGGCACTTGACCACCTCGGCCCCGGTCTTCTTCATCCGGGAGGCCAGCTCGCCCACGCCGATCTCGTCGGGGATGAGTACCTTGGTGGGAGCCTTCTTGGCGATCTCCAGCTGAAGGCGGCGCAGGCGGTCCTGCTCCTCCTGGCGGCGCTTGCCCGAGGGACCCCGGCCCCCCTGCTGGCGGCGCTGCTGGCTCTTCTGCTGGATCTTCTGCTTGCCGCCCCGCACATCCTGGCGGCGCTGGTCGGTGAAGGACTCCAGCCGCTCGTCGTACTTGTCCAGGTTGACGGCGGGGCCGCCTCTGGTGTCCACCACCTTCTTCTGGGGAACCCGGGTGGTGGGTACGGCGGGCTGCTGCTTGCCGGGCTGGCCCTGCTGCGCGGGGGAGGACTGCCTGGCCTGCTGCTGGGGCTGCCTGCCGCCTTTGGCGGCGGGCTTCTCCTCAGTCTGCTTGGGAGGCTCCGCCTTGGGGGCGGGCTCCTCGTGATACACGTCAGCGTAGACCGACTCGATGGAGTCAATCTGATTGTGCTGGGTGAGGTATTCAAACACAATGGACAGCTCCTCGTCCGTGAGGGGCTGCATATGGTTCTTGGGCGGGTGGCCGTACTGGGTCAGGATGTCCATGATCTCCTTGGAGGCCATCACCTTGCCGTTCCGCTTAAAATCCTTGGCCAGCTTATGGACTGGATATTTCGTCGTTATCATATTAAAAGCACCTCGATTCTTAGGAGCGCCGGAATTTGCCGGTCAGCCGGCGGCCGGACGGGCCGCCCTTTGTGGATGGGTTCTTGGGCCTGGGCGGCCGTCCCAAGCGCTCCTTGGGACGGCGCTCCGCCTTAGCCTGATCTATGTCAGGGACAGCCTTGGGCCTTCCCCTGACGGACGGGACCTGCTTCGCCTCTGCGGGCGGGGGCGGGACCCAAGGCTTTCGTTTTCCACTGCGCAGGTTTTTCTCATGCCGGCGCTGCTCCTTCTGCCGCTGGAGCACCCGTCCGGCCCGTTCCCGCAGCGCCCCGGCGGCGGGGCCGTACCGCTCCGGGTTCCGGAGGGCCAGCTTCTCCGCCACGGCGGCGGAAAAGCCCGCGTCAGTGAGGGACAGCATGGCGCAGGAGGACCGGCCCAGCACAAGCCCCAGCTCCTCCTTGGTGAAGGGGGCCTCCAGGCAGGGGACCTTCCCCGCCTGGCTGAAATGGGACGCCCGGCGGCGGGTGTTGGGGGCGGCGTCGCTGGCCAGCAGGACCAGCCTGGCCTGTCCGGCCCGGCAGACGGCCCCCACCGGCTCCTCGCCAATTTCCAGCCGGCCGGCCTTTTTGGCCAGCCCGAGCAGGTGTAAAATCGGGTCATTGGGCATCAGGGGGCACCTCCTTCATCTGGGCCTCCAGGCCCTCCCAAACCTCCGGCGGCAGGGGGGCGGAGAAGGCCCGCTCCAGAGCCCGGCTCTTCCGGGCCCGCTTCAAGCACTCCCCGCTGGGGCACACATAGGCGCCCCGGCCGGGCAGCTTGCCCTTGAAGTCCAGGGACACTTCGCCCTCCGGGGATTTTACCACCCGGATCAGCGACCTTTTCTCTTTCATCTCCCGGCAGCCAACGCATTGGCGCATGGGTATCTTCTTGGGCAAGGCTCTTCCTCCTTAAACGAGGTTTGATCAAATCGGTCTGTAGGGCGGGACGACTCGGCCCGCCGTTCAGGGCATGGGGGTGGCGGATATCACCCGCCCGTCTGGGGTGTACCCGCTTCTTGCGGGCGGATGATATCCGCCCCTACAGGGTCACCCCTCCACGTTGTCGGCAATCTCCCCGTTTTCCTCCGCTTCGGCCATAGCGGCCTCCAGAGCCTCCTCGGCGGCGTCGGCCTCGGCCTGGGCGATCAGGTCCTCAATGGGCTCCAGGGGGGCGGAGGCCGGCTTGATGTCGATCTTATAACCGGTGAGCTTAGCGGCAAGGCGGGCGTTCTGGCCTTCCTTGCCGATGGCCAGGGAGAGCTGGTCGTCTGGGACCACCACCCGGCAGCTCCGGGCGTCTCCCTGAGCGGGCAGCTCCTCCACCGAGATCACGTCGGCGGGAGACAGGGCGGCGGCAATATACTCCGCCGGGTCCTCGGACCAGCGGATGATGTCGATCTTCTCACCCTTGAGCTCCTCCACAATGGTGTTGACCCGCTGGCCCCGGGGGCCCACGCAGGCGCCGATGGGGTCCACGTTGGGCTCCGAGGCCCAGACGGCCATCTTGGTGCGGGAGCCGGCCTCCCGGGCCACCGAGCGGATCTCCACCGTGCCGTCGTAGACCTCGGGGACCTCCAGCTCAAACAGCCGCTTCACCAGGCCGGGGTGGGTGCGGGAGATGAGCACCTGGGGCCCCTTGGTGGCCCGGCGGACCTCCACCACATAGACCTTGACCCGCTGGCCCTCCAGATAGCGCTCGCCCTTGACCTGCTCGCCCACGCCCAGATAGGCGTCGGTAAACTCCGAGCCGGAGTGCAGGCGCAGGGTCACCGCCCCGTTCCGGGGGTCGATGCGGGTGACCGTGCCGGTGAGCAGCTCATGCTCCTTGGTGGAGAACTCGTCATAGATCATCCCCTGCTCCGCCTCGCGGATACCCTGGATGATGACCTGGCGGGCGGTCTGGGCGGCAACGCGGCCAAAGACCTTGGTCTTGACCTCCAGGCGCACCACATCCCCCAGCTCCGCCTGGGGCAGGCTTCTGCGGACCTCCTCCAGGCTGATCTCCGTGTAGGGGTTGTCAACCTCCTCCACAATCTCCTTTTTCAGAAACAGCCGGACGGTTCCAGCCTCCTCATCGGCCTCCATCACCAGATTGTCCCCCACGCCCTCATGATCCCTGCGGTAGGCGGACAGCAGGGCCTGGGTCACCTTCTCCAGCATATAGCCGGGCTTGATGCCCTTCTCCTGCTCGATCTGATGGATGGCCTCGAAAAACTCCTTGCTGTCCATCTCGCCGCTGTTGACGTTTTTCTTTGTCACTCGTTTTGCCACAGTGCTCTTCCTCCTACGGTAGGGGCGCGTATGACGCGCCCGCCAATTGCGCTTTAGTACTGCGGGCGGATGATGTCCGCCCCCTGCATTAGATTCTGACGTAAAGCCTGACCAACGCGATCTCCTGCCTGGTCAAGATGGTCTCGCCGCCGCCGGTCTCCAGAACAACGTCCCCGTCCCGGTAGTCCTTCAGCGTGCCCACCAGCTCCTTGCGGCCCTCTCTGGGGCGGTAGAGCTTGACCTCCACCTCCGCCCCCAGGTATTTGGCAAAGTGCGGCCGCTTTTTCAGCGCCCGGTCGGCCCCGGCGGAGGACACCTCAAAGGTATAGCTGCCCTCGATGGGGTCGGCCTCGTCCAGCAGGTCGGACAGGGGGCGGGAGACGGCCTCGCAGTCGTCAATGGACACGCCGCCCTCCTTGTCGATATAGACCCGGAGGAACCAGGCCCCCGCTTCTTTTACATATTCCACATCCCACAGCGTACAGCCGGCCTCCTCCACCACGGGAAGGGCCAGGGCCGCCACAGTGTCGCTCACCTTTGCCATGCCGATACAGCCTCCTGAAACCGGGCTTCGCCGGTTTTTTCAATCAAAAAGAGCGGAGCCACAACCCCACTCTTACTCATACTTCCTACTTTCTTTGTTACACTATACCATAAACCTTTTGAAAATGCAAGAGCAAACCGCGAAGTTTTTTCCAGGGAAGTGAAGTTCTTCCCCCTCCTTTTCCGTCAAGGCCGGTCAAATCAACCAATCCCACCGCTTATTTCCGTACTGAGAACCGCCGGCCGGGCGCATACTAGAGGGCGGATGGAGCTTCCGATTCGCCTTCCAATTCGGTTTGTCCTTTCGTCTCCAGGGACGGAGGGACAAACCCAAGTTGAAAAATAAACAGCGGGAGGATTTTTGGATGAAAAAGAGTATTGCGGCGCTGGCTCTGAGCCTCACCCTGTTGGGGACTCTGGCCGCCTGCGGCACCGACAAGACCCCCGGAAACACCAACACCAGCGGCAGCGCCTCCGCCGGCCAGGTCAGCCGCCGCTACAACACCTATGACAACCAGGGCCGGGACTATTTCTACGACGGCCGCTACGCCGCCGGCTCCAACGGCCAGGTCTACGGCAGAGACGACAACATGCTCTCCCGGGACCTGACCCGCGGGGCCCGCGACATCGTCCGGGACACCGGCGACGCCATCGGCGACATTGGCCGGGGCATCGGCAACGCCGCCCGGGACATCACCGGCATGGGCAACGGCGCCTACTCCGGCACCCCCAGCTGGGAGCCCGACTCCAGCGCGGTCCGCTATTAACCAACACCGGGACGGGCAATCGCCCGTCCCGCGTTTTTTCCTTGACAAAAGCATGTCACCTGCTATAATAAATACAGAAGGGCGCTGTCAGTAAACGGCTAGCCCCCTAAATTAGTTGCAAGAAGCAACCGCCGGCTGTGGGGACAGATTTGGCGGTTACTTCTTTTTACCCTGGATGAACAGGCCGCAAATGCCAATGATGACCAAGCATAATTGCAGAACCTCAGATGTACTCACTGGGCAGCCCCCCTTTCTCAAGATCAGGGGGCAGAAGCGCCCCCTGTTGGGGGACTAACCGTCTACCGTTACGACAACGCACCTTCGTCCCGTCTGGTTGGCGGGCGTTTTTATTATACACGCACCGGTCGAATCTTGTCAATTCTTACCGCTTTTTCTTTGGCTTTGCTTTCGCCCAGCTCGCTTTTTTGGCGGGACGGGCGGAGCTTTCTTTTTTCTCTACACGCGTCCTGGTGTCGGCGCGGGGTTTTTTACCCTTCGCTGGCCGGTTTTTGGAGGACAGCGCGCCGGGGTCGCCGCGCCCTACAGGAGGTCCGCCTCTGTCCGGCCTCACCAGACAGTGCTTGCCGTAGCCGATCAGATCCTCCCGGCCAGTCCTGTGGAGGGCCTCCAGCACCAGCTTCCGGTTCTGAGGCTTGCGCCACTGCATCAGGGCCCGCTGGAGGGCCTTGTCGTGGGGTGTTTTCGGGACAAACACCGGCTTCATGGTCCGAGGGTCGATGCCGGTGTACCACATGCAGGTGGCCAGGGTGCCGGGGGTTGGATAGAAGTCCTGGACCTGCTCGGGCATATGGCCCTGCCTGTTCAGCCACTCGGCCAGCTGCACGGCGTCCTCCAGGGTGCAGCCGGGGTGGGAGGAGATAAGATAGGGCACCAGATACTGGTCCTTGCCGTACCGGCGGTTGAGCTTGAAGTACTTCTCCCGGAATTTTTCATAGACCTGGATGTGGGGCTTGCCCATATAGTCCAGGGTGTGGGCCACGCAGTGCTCCGGGGCCACCTTCAGCTGGCCGGAGATGTGGTGCTGGACCAGGTCGGTAAAGAACTCCCCGCTGGGGTCCTTCATCAGGTAGTCAAACCGGATGCCGGAGCGGATAAACACCTTTTTTACCTTGGGAATTTCCCGCAGCTTCCGCAGGAGCATCATGTAATCGGTGTGGTCGGCGTCCAGGTTGGGACAGGGCTCCGGGGCCAGACAGGCCCGGTTCCGGCACATGCCGCTCTTGAGCTGCTTCTGACAGGAGGGTCTTCGGAAGGTCGCCGAGGGCCCGCCCACGTCGTGGATGTAGCCCTTGAAGCCGGGGTGCCCGGTGAGGGCCCGCACCTCCCGAATCACGCTGTCGTGACTGCGGCAGGAGATGGTCCGCCCCTGGTGGAAGGCCAGTGAGCAGAAATTGCACGCCCCGAAGCACCCCCGGTTGTGGGTGACGGAGAAGCGTACCTCCTCAATGGCGGGCACGCCTCCCATGTCATCGTACATGGGGTGGGGCTCCCGGACATAGGGCAGCTCGGCCACCCGGTCCAGCTCCGCCGTGGACAGGGGGAAGGCCGGGGGATTGACAATTAAAAACCGGTCCCCGTGCCGCTGGATTACCGCCTTGCCCGACACCGCGTCGTGCTCCTGATATTCCACCATGTTGGCCCGGGCGTAGGCCTCCTTGGAGGCGGACACCTCCTCAAAGGAGGGGACCTCCACCCTGGGGTAGGCGCACAGGCCGGGGTATTTGCCGACGACGCAGGTGCCCCGCACGTCGGTGATCTCCGAGACAGGGGTGCCCGAGGCCAGCCGGGCGGCAATCTCCAGGGTGGCGTATTCCCCCATGCCGTAGGTGAGGATATCCGCCTGGGCATCGAAGAGGACAGAGCGGCGCACCTTGTCCTCCCAGTAGTCGTAGTGGGCGAAGCGGCGCAGGCTGGCCTCCAGCCCGCCGATGACGATGGGGATGCACCCAAAGGCCTCCCGCACCCGGTTGGAATAGACAATGGTGGCGCGGTCGGGGCGCAGGCCCGCCCGGCGGCCGGGGGAGTAGGCATCGTCATGGCGGCGCTTTTTGGCGGTGGTGTAGTGGGCCACCATGGAGTCGATGTTCCCCGCCCCGATAAGCACCCCCAGCCGGGGACGCCCCAGGGCGGAGAAGGCCTCCGCGCTGTGCCAGTCCGGCTGGGCCAGCACGGCCACCCGGTAGCCCTCCGCCTCCAGAATCCGGCCGATGATGGCCGTGCCGAAGGAGGGGTGGTCCACATAGGCGTCCCCGGTGATGAGGAGGAAATCATAAAAATCCCACCCCCGCCGGGTCATGTCCTCCCAGCTCACCGGAAGGAATAAATCGCAGTCAAACGGCATAGTCCGCCCTCTTTTCCTCTGAAATGATATCAGTATATCAGCCTCCGCTGATTCCGTCAATTGCAGGAGTACAATACACACGAAATCAATTTTTTCACCAAAGTGAGCCCATCTTTCAACCCCGCTTTCAAGTCTAAGAACCTGTTTAGTATCTAACAAACTGTCCTGGAAAGTGCTGTAATAGTGGAGCGGGAAGGGGCGGAGGCAGATGAGAAAAAGGCTATGACGCGGGGAAAAAGTATCTGGAGCAAAATTACATATTGGAGTGGATGTTTTAGGGCTGCCAAAACGCTGGATTGTCGAGCGCTCTTTTGCTTGGATCGATAAATGTCGCAGACTCTGGAAAAACGGTGAGCGCATATTGCAGAACTCTTTTCAAATGTTTTCTCTCGCTTTTATTCGTTTGCTTTTGAATAGATACTAAACAGCTTCTTAGAGTACTCTCCATATTGCGAACCCAAAACCCCAAAAATTCACCGTCATTTCATACCCATTCCACATTCCAGTGCTATACTACCCCGAAAAGGGGGGACTACGATGGCAACACTGCTAATTGTTGAGGACGACCACAAAACCAACGATGCAATTTGTGAATACCTAAAGCCAGCGGGCCACAAGGTTATCCCGGCTTATGACGGCGGGGAGGCGTTACAGCTTTTCCGAGAGAACAGCATCGACCTTGTTGTGCTGGACATTATGCTGCCCCATGTCAGCGGCCTGTCCATTCTGCATGAGATACGGCGGACAAGCGCAACGCCCATTTTGATGCTCACAGCTATTGAGGACGAATATACCCAAGTCAGAAGTTTTGACGAGCAGGCCGACGACTACATGACAAAGCCCTTTTCTATGGTATTGCTGGGGAGGCGGATTACCGCCCTCCTGCGGCGGAGCGGTCAGGCTCCATTGCCCCAAACGATAACCTTTGGCGATGTGACCGTCGATTTCTCCGGCTACACCGCCAGCGACAGCGCCGGGAAAATCGACATCATGCCAAAGGAAATTGATTTGCTCCGGCTGCTGGTGGAGCATAGGGGGCTGGTGCTGACCCGTTCGCAGATTTTGGACGAGCTGTGGGGCGCTGACTATCCGATCATCGACCGAACCGTGGACACCTACATCAAAAATCTGCGGAAGAAGCTGCGGCTTGACTGTATCGTAACAGTCAAGGGCATCGGCTACAAATACGAGGTACAGCTATGAAGCGATTAAAACTGTTTCCGAAAATATTTCTCTATACCATGAGCATCATGCTCTTTGTCGTTGTTGTCACGCATGGGCTGATCTACCTGCTTGCCCCACAGATGCAGCTTGCATTGAGTACCCAAGATGATGTTGTTGTCAGCATCAGACAGGAGCAGTTTGTGACCGAGGCAGTAGAAAAGGCCCTGCCTATCTCGTTAAGCTGTTCCCTGCTGATCTCCGTTGTCTGCTCCCTCCTGTTTTCTAAAGCAATTGCCGACCCTATCAAGAAAATTTCTGCGTCAACCGAGCAGATGATGAAGTTAGACCACGGAGCAAGCTGCCCTATTCATACCAAGGATGAAATCGGTACATTGGCACAGAATGTCAACGATCTATATTCTAATCTGCTGTCTACCATTGAACATTTAGAGCGGGAAAAGGACGCTGTGCGTGATATGGAGCGGGCCAAGGTGGACTTCCTGCGGGCGGCGTCCCATGAACTGAAAACACCTGTGACCGCATTGAACGCCACACTGGAAAATATGATTTTAGGCGTTGGGAAGTATCAGGACTACGCAACATATCTCCCGGAGTGCAAGGAAATGGTGGAACAGCTTTCCGGGATGATACATGAGATTTTGGAAACCTCCAAGCTGAATTTGACCGCCGAACAGCCAAAGCAGGTTGATGTGTCTGAACTACTGGCGGAACTGTGCGAACCCTACCAACTGATTGCGGCGGCACATCAAATTACGTTCTCTCTTGACCTGCCGGAGCAGTTTTCCGCTGTGCTGCCTGTCGGCCCGTTCAGTAAAGCGGTATCTAATATCCTCGCAAATGCTGTTGCGTATACGGAGGCAGGGAAAAATGTTTTCGTCTATATGGAGGGGCGCAGCCTTGTGGTCGAAAACGAGTGCAAGCCTATCCCTGACAATGAAATCCGCCGTCTGTTTGAACCGTTCTATCGTCCAGACTTCTCCCGGAGCCGGGAGAGCGGGGGCAACGGTCTGGGCCTTTATATCGTGGACGCACTTTTGACCTCTATGGACATTCCCTATTCTTTTAAGCCGATGAAGTCCCCGCCTGGGATGTGTTTTACCATTCAGCTATAAATGCAGAAAACTCCCCGGCTGGGGAGTTTTTCATTTCTGCCTAAATTCCATATACGTTTCATACCCGTTCCACATTGGGGTGCTATTCTACAGGTGCGTTCAGAAGAACAGCACAACAATATGGAGGTATCGACCATGAGTATTTTCAAACGAGCGTGGCTATACGTCACGCGAAAACGAGGGAAAACAATTCTCCTGTTCGCCATTCTGCTGATTATGGCAACCTTTGTCCTGACGGGCCTTTCCATCTGGAAAGCGTCGGAAGCCGCACAGCTTGACCTGCGGCAGAGTTTGGGCGGAAAATTTGACGTTTTTGTGGATTGGAGCAACAGCCCCTATGTAGTGAAAGAACCCGTCAAAGATGAAGTGGACGAGGAAACCGGCAAAACATCAAGCAGCTTTCTCATGTATTCTACCGTACAATTTACCCCGGAGAACATTGCCGCCATCAAAGGCGTTCCCGGCGTAAAGTATTGCAGCGCAAGGCAGGACAATCTTCTCCCGTTTGAGGGCCTTTCCCTGTTCCCCGGAACGATTTCAACCGACGCGAAGTATCAGGGATATACAAAGACGCTGGGCGTCTGCAACACGGAGGACGACGAACTTTTCACCACTGGCACACTGACGCTGGCAGAGGGGCGGCATATCTCCACTGATGATACCCATGTGGCGATCATCAGCCAGGACTTGGCGGAGCGGAACGAGCTGAAAATCGGTGACTACCTCACCGCCCACAGTTACAGCGTGGAAGATCAGGGCTTTACCGGGCTGGAAATCAGGATACAAATTATTGGACTGTTTACCCCTCATGCGGTGGAGCAGTTTGGTGAAACTGTCACCACCTACGATAAAATCCAGAACCGGGTGTTTGTGGATTTGCAGTCCTCGAAAGAGTTTGACGGCGAAGAGATCAACTACGGCTTTTCCGCGCTCCACGTTACCATAGACGACCCGCAGGACATGG
>CANSDP010000032.1 GCA_947645675.1 uncultured Bacillota bacterium | reverse complement strand
GGCGCTTCTGGTGCTGCATCATGATGATGGTGTTGCAGTAGGTGGCGATGCCGTTAGCGCCGCCGGAGCCGGTGAAGCGGGTCATGGGCTTCACATAGTCGCCCTTGCCGTAGATGCAGGTGGAGTTCACGTTGCCGTAGGGGTCGATCTGGGCGCCGCCGATGAAGGCAATGAGGCGGTCCTCGTTGTGGAGCCACTCGTTGGCCTCAAAGCCGATGAAGCGGATGTTGGGCCACTGCACGGCGCAGTGGGCCATAAAGCGGTTGTCGCCCACGGAGCGGGGGACCTCCACGGGGGAGCAGTCCATCAGGCCGCTCTCCACGATGGGATGGCAGGAGGGGCAAACCACCCGCTTGGCCAGGGAGGCGCCGATCAGAGGAAGGCCGGTGCCCACAATGACGATCTGGTTCTCTTTGATGTTTTTGGCGATGGCGTAAGCCTGACGCTCCTGCTTAGTAATTTTATATTCAGCCATTTTTATGTACCTCCCTATTACTTAGTGCCGGGTGGAGTAGCCCAGGTGGGGCTCGTTCTTCAGCCGCATCAGGCGGGAACCGCCCACCTTATCCAGCAGCTCGTCGTGGTCCTTCACGCTGTAAACCCACTTCTCCAGGTAATCCGCGAAGGTCTCGGGGATGGCGGTACCGGCAGCGGCGTCGTCCGCGGCCTTCTGGGCGCGGGCGGCGGCGGCGGCGGCCTTCTCGTCGCCGGGCTTGGCCTCGGCGGCCTTTTGGGCCTTGGCGGCGGCCTTGGCCAGCTGGGCCTTGGCGTCCTCGGCGTCCTGATACTTGGAGGCTTTGTCGTACTCGATCAGGGCGTGGGAGTCGTTGTCGTAGTAGTTATAGCACTGGGAGGGCCAGGCGCCGTAGGGGGCGTGGACCACGGCGGAGACGCACTCGCCGAAGATCCGGGTCAGGGTGGGGTCGCGGCGGATGTACTCGTCGCTGACCAGCTCCTCGCAGGTGACGATCACCTTGCGGGCGGCCACGGCCACGTCAACGTCGTGGAACTCGTCGCCCTCGATGATGCAGGTGCCGTCGGGGGACGCCTTCTGCACATGGATGACGGCCAGGTCCAGCTTGGGGGTGGGCACGGCAACCACCTTCTCACCGGGGTTGAAGGGATTGTCAATCTCCACACACTTCAGGTCGTCCACTTTCTCCAGGGTCTTGCGCTGCTCCTCGCTGATGCCCCAGTACTTCATCAGGCCGGAGCCCTGCATCAGGCGCACAGGCAGGAAGGGCAGGCCCAGGGAGGCGGCGTGGAGCTGGAGCATCAGCACGTCCTGGGAGTAGTCCTCATAGACCAGCTCGCCCTTCTCAATGGCGGCGCGGAAGCGGCGGGAGACGTTGGTATAGCCGGAGTTGGCGGTGTAGCAGTTGATATAGGTCTTGACCCGGCCCTCGCCGATCATCATGTCCCAGTCGCCGCCGGCGGGACCGGCCCAGACGGTAAAGTCCTTCTGGCCCTGGCGCAGGATCTCGCTGACCGCGGCGTAGGGCTTGCGGTTGGTGGTGAAGCCGCCGAAGCAGACACAGTCTCCGCTCTCGACGAACTTCGCCACGGCGTCGTGCAAGGAATATACTTTGTTCATGGTAATACCCCCGTTACAAAAATTTTTTAGTTTCTCTCTGCTTATCAAGGTTCCGCAATGCGCCATTTAACGCATACTATCTTACCACACATCCTACAAAAGGTCTATCTGTAATTTCGCATAAAATTTGCATATCTTGACTTGGCATGGTACAATAGCGGTGAGGAAAGGAGGCGTCCTCATGACCAACGTAGAATTTCATCTGCAATTAAACCACAACGAGACCTGGAACATGAGCCGGCTGCACTTCCATGACCACTGTGAGCTGCTTCTCCCCCTGGTCAGCCCGGGGAATATTTTCGTCAGCGACCAGGTCTACCCCCTGCGGCGGGGGACGCTGTATCTCATCGGGGAAAACACCCTTCACCGCACAATGGCCGAGGGCTTCCATGCCCGGTATGTGCTCCACATCAGCAAGAAGGCCCTCACCCAGCTGTCCACCCCTCAGACCGACCTGACCCGGCTGTGCGACACCCCCTTCCGCCGCTCCGAGCTGAAGGGCGGGGAGATGACCGAGGTAATCGAGCTGTTCCAGGCCCTGGAGCGCAACAAAAACGACGGCTCCTTCGGCAGCGACGTGCGCCAGACGGTGGCCCTGCTCAACCTGCTCATCCGCCTGGCCCCGATCCTGGACGCCGCCACCGCCGGAGAGGCGGTCCACAACAAAGATTTCCTTCGGGTCTCCCCCGTGCTGGACTATATCCGGGACAATCTGGACCAGCCCCTCACCCTGGACCAGATCGCCGGGCAGTTCTATATCAGCAAGCACTACCTCTGCCGTATCTTCAAGGCGGCCACCGGCTTTTCTGTTATGGAATATATCATCTACAGCCGGGTGCTCCGGGCCCGCCAGCTGCTCCAGGAGGGGCACAGCGTCCAGGAGGCCGGGGAGCTGTCCGGCTTCTCCGACAACTCCCATTTCATCCGCACCTTCGGCCACCTCACCGGCCTGACCCCCGGAAAATATGCCAGAGAATACCAGTCCGGCGACCAGGTCCTGATGAAATAGCCCCAGCTTATGTCAACATCCGCAAAGTTTCCCTTTTTCCGCGCATTTGCACATATCACCAAAAGAGCCCGGGGTCCAAAAGCCTCCCTCTCCGAGGGAGGTGGCACGGCGAAGCCGTGACGGAGGGAGTCCTCCGGAGGCCCGCGGGGCCCTTGGGGACTCCCTCAGTCAGCCTGCGGCTGACAGCTCCCTCAGAGAGGGAGCCTTTGTTCACTCGTTCAATTACTCTGCTAATTGACCATAATATTCTTCCCTTTTTGATCCGACCATGGTATAATAGGCGCGGTGATAAATATGAATATAGCAAAGCTCATGATTCCAAAGGTTTCAACGGTATTTCTCCACGAAAACAACACAGTCCGCCAGGGGCTGGAGCGCTTTATGGTCCATGGTTACACGGCGATCCCCGTTCTGAACAGCCAGGAGCAATATATCGGCAGTGTGACAGAGGGGGATTTTCTCCACCATCTTCTGGCGGTCCAAACCACGGATCTGAAAGCGCAGGAGCAGTACAAAATCGGCGACATTGTGCGCAGAGATTTTTGTCCCGCGCTGCAAATTGACGCGGACCGCAGTCAGGCGGTCGAGGCATCCCTAAACCAGAATTTTGTTCCCATTGTGGACAGCAGAGGTGTTCTTTGCGGAATCTTGACCAGAAAAAGCCTGATTACATACCTCGCGCAGCAATAACCGGAAGAAGCGCCCGCCCGGAGTAATCCGGGCGGGCGCTGGTTCACGATATGAGGGAAGGGGTCAGGACAGGGCGTAGCCGCCCCGGACCAGGACCTTTACTGTGCCGCTGGCGGTGATGGTGCGCCCGGCGATGGTGGACAGGTAGAGGTGATTTTTGGTCAGGGCCGCGCCATTTTCGATGGTTCCGGCGCTGGACAAGTCGATGAGGGCGGGGGAATCCCCGGCCTTCACGGTGGCGGTCCCTACCCGGAGCAGGACCTCACAGCCCACCTCCAGAGTCATGGTCTGTCCCTGGCTCATGGTAACCAGGGTGTAGGATGCCGAGCCGCCGGAGGGCACACTCTGGCCGGCCTCCTGGCGGTATTGCTGAAGCTTGGCGGAAAATTCCTGCTCCAGCTCCGCCTGACGGGCGGCGGTCTTGGTCTCCACCTGTTGGACGATCTGGGGGATCGCGGTCTGGTTCAGATAGCTGAGGGTGACCAGGGGGTCGGTCTGTCCGCCCCCGGAGGCCAGGGCCGCGCTGGTCCCAAGCAGGGCGGCGGTGAGGGCCAGGGAGCCCAGGCGGATGGTCCAGCGTTTGTCCAGTTTTCTCATAAGTACGCGCTCCTTTTTATATGTAGGGGCGGCTGTCCGCCGCCCCGCGGTCATACCATTGTCTCCGGGTGAAGGCCAAAGCTCACCGCAATGGCCGTATCCACCTGTTTCATCACGCCGTTGTCCAAACGGCCCATCTTCTCCCGCAGGCGGCGCTTGTCGAGGGTACGCACCTGCTCCAGCAGGATAACCGATTCCTTGGGCAGGCCGCAGCTCAGCGGGGCCACCGAGATATGGGTGGGCAGCCGGGCCTTCCCTGTCTGGGAGGTAATGGCCGCCGCGATGACGGTGGGGCTGTGCCGGTTTCCTGTGTCGTTCTGCACAATGAGGACAGGCCGCACGCCCCCCTGCTCACTGCCCACAACGGGGCTCAAATCGGCGTAGAAGATGTCGCCTCGTTTCACACTGTTATCCAAGTACACTCACACTCCGCTGGAAGATAGCACAGCGTTACAGCCTTGACCTGGACTTATGTAACGCTGTACTATGATTCTCCCACGGGGCGGCGGGTCTTATACCTTTTCTGGAAAAAGAATTTGAGCTTTCACATGTCCCAAGAGGTCCTGAACCCACTCCAAATGCCCGCCGCGCCTTTGCCCCAGAGGCTCGGCGCCCCTGTGCTCCAACTCATCCTATGTACAGACGGGCTGGCCGGTCACGGCGGAAGACGGGCGGCCGCAGGGCCTGTCCTCGGATTTTTGAAGAGAATTTCAGCAAATCACCGCCCCGCCCTCCAGATAAACGCGGGGGACGCGGGGGGTGAGCTGGCACAATAATTCATATGGGATGGTCCCGGCCAGCTGGGCGGCACAGTCCGTCAGACCGGGGCCGTAGACGGTGGCGATGTCCCCCGCCTTCACGCCGGAGACATCGGTCACGTCCACCATGCACATGTCCATGCAGATGCGGCCCAAAACGGGGCAGGGCCTGTCCCCAATGAGCACCTCCAGCTTGTTGGACAGGGCACGGGGCAGGCCGTCGCCGTAGCCCATGGGCAGAACAGCAATTTTGGAGTCCCGCTCCAGCGCGGCGGTGCAGCCGTAGCTGATCTTCGCCCCGGCGGGCAGGTCCCGGACAGCGGCGATCCGGCTTTTTACCGTCATCACCGGCTTTAAGCCCGGGTCCTTCACAGACGGGTCGGGCACGTGGCCGTACAGGGCAATGCCGGGACGGATCATGCCCATGCTCGTCCATGGATAGTTTAACACAGCGGCGCTGGCCGCACAATGGTAAATTTTAAAATTCAGCTTATCTTCATGATACAGCTCGTTGATGGTGCATATAAAGGCGTCATCCTGTCCTTTCGTGTACGCCTCGTCTCCATCAGCGTTGGCAAAGTGGGTGAAAATTCCTTCCGCCTCCAAACCGGGCAGGGCGCACAGCGCCCTGATCTCCTCATTGATGGCAGGCCCTGCAAAACCCAGCCGGCCCATACCCGTGTCCAGCTTGACATGAATCTTCAGCGTCTTTCCGGCGGCCACGGCGGCGGCGGACAGGGCCTTGCCCGTCTCCAGGTCGCCCACCGTCTGGGTAATGTTATACGCCAGCAGGTCGAAAGCGTACTCCACAGGCGTCTGGCCCAGGCAGAGGATGGGAATTCCCACGCCCGCCTCCCGCAACTCGACCGCCTCGTCCAGACAGGCCACGGCCAGCATATCCGCCCCCAGCCTTTCCAGCTTTTTAGCTGCGGGCACCGCTCCGTGGCCATAGGCGTTGGCCTTCACCAGGCCCAGGAATCTGGCCTCCGGGGCCAGCTCCCGAAGCAGGCGGTAGTTGTGGGCCAGGGCGTCCAGGTCGATCTCCGCCCAGGTGCGGGCCGTCCTTCTGTCTGTCATATGTATCGTCCTTTACATGGTAAATTGGGAAAACTCACATAAAATTACCCGAAAGCCGTCCACGGATATTTCGCCCCTTGTGAGGGCTCGGGTGGAGATATCGAACCACAGCGCGTATTCAGCGCCCGACCCGGGACTGCCCGTGGGGTCGCCGCAGTCCACCCGGAGGACGGTCCCCTCCCCCTCCAGGCCGCAGGCGGTGATATAGCCCGACCGGGCCGCTTCCAGCAGGGCGGGGACGGCGGAGACCGGGGTGAGGCCGTCCCCGTCCAGGGGGCCCGTCTCCACTGACACCCCGTCAAACTCCAGCAGGTTCTCCTCCCCTGTCAGCCGTGCGGTAAGGCCCGCCACCGTCTCCGGAGCGGAGAGGGTCAGCACGGTCTCTTCCCCGTTCACCGAAACGGCCATCTCATACTCATACACCCGCTGGCCGTAGTCGGCGGTGACCGACGCCTGAACGGCGCAGCTCTCCATAGCCAGGTACTCCCCACGGATGCTCAGGGCCAGCTCCTCTGCCTTGTTTCCTCCTCCCCCGCCGCACCCGGCCAGGAGAAGGGTTGTCATTAGTACGCAAATCAGACGTTTGCGCACGGTGCTGCCTCCCATCATTGAAATCGGTGTTTTGTAGGGCGCGACGACCCGGCGCGCCCTTCTCCCAGGTTTGCAGATCTGTTCACGCGGCGGGCCGGTTCGTCCCGCCCTACACCCCAGATCAATTTACGCCTCCGACCAGCGCCGCAAAACCTCGGGAATTGCCTCGATCAGGTCGGTGGGCAGCATGGCGTACTCGCCCAATGTCCGGGCGCGGGCGTCCCCCGCCGCGCCGTGATAAAAGACGGCGTCCGCAGCCAGTTCCGCCGTATTATCCCCCACCCGGCGGGCTCTGCGCAGGTGCTTCTGGCCCAGCAGGGCGGCGATCATCCCGGCCAGCACGTCCCCGGAGCCCCCCTTGGCCATGCCGGGGTTTCCGCTGGTATTGACCCAGGCTGAGCCGTCCGGCGCGGCGGTGACGGTGCCGTGGCCCTTCAGGACCAGGATGCAGCCGTGGTCCCCGGCAAAATCCCGGGCGGCGGACAGGCGGTCCCGGATGGGCAGGGCACAGCCCGTCAGCCTGGAAAACTCCCCCTCATGGGGGGTGAGGACGGTGGGGGCTGTCCGTCTGTCCAGTATATCTATATGCTCGGCCAAGGCGTTTATGCCATCGGCGTCCAGCACCACGGGAATTTCCAGATCGGCCAGCAGGGACAGGACCAGCTTCTCCATTTGAGGGCCGCGCCCCAGACCGGGGCCGATCACCGCCGCATCACAGCCCCTGGCCCGCTCTAAAATGGCAGAGTAGTCCTCGGGCAGGGGGAAGGGCATGGCCTCGTCGCACTTGATGGCCACGATGGGGTAGATATCCCGGGGCACCCCTAAGTACACCAGCCCCGCCCCGGCGCGCAGAGCGGCCCTCGCCGTCAGAACGGGCGCGCCGGTGTAGCCCTCGCTCCCGGCCAGGATAAAGATTTTTCCAAAATCCCCCTTGTGGGCGTTCCGGGGGCGGAGCGGGAGCTGGCTGTCCGGCTGGTGCATGACCTCCAGCCGGGGCAGCGCCCGAAACATCTGGTATTCCAGGTCATGGGGGATGCCGATGCCCACAATGCGGACCTCTCCGGCCCGCCCGGCCCCCGGGCCGGAGTACAGCCCCGGCTTGGGGCGGGTGAAGGTAACGGTCACCTTGGCCTGAACCGCCTCCCCCAGCACCTCCCCGGTGTCGGCGTTCACCCCGGAGGGGACGTCGCAGGCCACCACGGGACAGTTCACCCGGCTCTGCATCTGCGTAACGGCGGTGCGGAACACTCCCTCCACCGGGCGGGTGAGGCCAATGCCAAAGAGGGCGTCCACCATCACGTCGCAGGTAGAAAGCCAAGTGAGGATTTTCTGCTGTTCATAGTCCATGGTGGCCTCCAGGGTGGAGCGGTCGGTCATGTCTACAGAAAAATCCTCCAGACGGCCCCCGGCGGCAGTGAGCTTGTCCTCCATGGCCGTTTCGTCAGGGGTCATTTGGGCCCGGTCGCCCACAAAGAAGGCCCGGACGTGGCAACCGCCCTTTTCCATCAGCAGGCGGGCACAGGCAACCCCGTCCCCGCCGTTGTTGCCCGGACCGCAGAAGACGGCCACCCGGGGGGTGGGGTCGGTGTTTTTCCCCTCAATGATCTCCCGCAGCTCCTCCGCCTGACGCTGTTCCTCTTCAGTGGGCGGGGGAGCATCCTTCTTGTGCATCATGATAACGCCGATGGAAGAGGCGCAAATGGATTCGTCGGGCTGGATCAGCTCCCAAGCCGTGTCCGCCACAGCCTGGGCGGCGTGCTCCATCAGCTCCAGCGAGGGAACCCCCCGCTCCTCAATGGCCCGGCGGTCCAGCTCTCTCATTTGGGCGGCAGTGGCTAAGGGTAACATGGGATACCTCCTACTTCAAAAACCCGTTGACGATCTGTTCCTCGGCCTCTTTCTCGGTCAGCCCTAAGGTCATCAGCTTGGTCAGCTGCTCCCCAGCAATCTTGCCGATGGCCGCCTCATGGACCAGCTGGGCATCCAGACAGTTGGCGGTGACCTCGGGAATGGCGGAGACCACCCCCTCGTCCATGATGATGGCGTCGCACTCAGAGTGGCCGTAGCAGGCGGCATTGCCGTTGATCCGGGCCAGGAAGATCTGCTTGGACCGGTCCCGGGCCACGGAGCGGGAGATCACGTTGGTGTGACAGCCCTCGCCGTTCAGGTCCACGGTGAAGTCAGACTTGGCCAGCTGTTTGCCGTGGGTCATGACTTTCTCTTTGATGATGAGAGTGGAGCGGGGCCCCAGCTTGGCGGTGGTGGTGCGGACGGTGGAGTCCACCCCTTTGATCTGGGTGGTCTCCATCTCCATATAGCCCCCCTCCTCCAGCTCGACCACGGTGGTGGGGTTCATGATGTTCTCGCCGGAGCCGTCCCCCTCGCCGTAGTGCCTTTCCACATAGCGGACCCGGGCGTTTTTGCCCACATAAAAGGTGTGGATGCCCGAGTGCTCCGAGGTCTGCTCCCCGCAGTTGTGGATGCCGCAGCCGGCGATGATGGTCACATCGCTGTCCTCGCCGATGAAGAAGTCGTTGTAGACCATGTCCTTCAGGCCGCTCATGCTGAGGACCACGGGGATGTGGACCGACTCGTTTTTCGTGCCCGGCTTGATGATGATGTCAATACCATCCTTGTCCGTCTTGGTGACGATGTCGATGTTGGCGGTGGAGTTCCGGCCCGCCTTCTGGCCGTTGGCCCGAATGTTGTAGGCCCCCTCGGGGACCTCATGGAGCCCGGCCACCTGCTCTAATAAACTCTTCTGAATTGCGTCCATAATTGTTTTCTCCTTATTTAACCTTGTCCGCCAGGGCGCCGCACACGCCGGGGGCGCCGCCTAAGAGGGTGGGCAGGATGTCCTTCCGGGGTCCGTCGTTGACGACCTTGCCGTCGGCCAGGACGACGATCCGGTCGGCGATGTTCAGAATCCGCTCCTGGTGGGAGATGATGAGGATGGAGCCGTTGATCTTCTTGTGCAGCTGCTCAAAGACTTGAATCAGGTTGGTGAAGGACCACAGGTCGATGCCGGCCTCGGGCTCGTCAAAGACGGACAGGGCGGTGCCCCGGGCCATGATGGTGGCGATCTCAATGCGCTTGAGCTCGCCGCCGGACAGAGAGGCGTCCACCTCCCGGTCGATATAGTCCTTGGCGCACAGACCCACCTCAGACAGGTAATTGCAGGCCTCGGCCACGCCGATGTCCTTGCCGCTGGCCAGGGTGATGAGGTCCTTCACTGTCAGGCCCTTGAAGCGCACCGGCTGCTGAAAGGCGAAGCTGATGCCCCGGCGGGCCCGGTCGGTGATGGACAACGCCGTGATGTCCTCGCCGTTGAAGAGAATTTTGCCCTGGGTGGGGGTGTAGATGCCGGCGATCACCTTGGCTAAGGTGGATTTGCCGCCGCCGTTGGGGCCGGTGATAGCCACAAAGCGCTCGTGGATGGTCAAATTGATATCATGCAGGATGCCCTTGTTGTCGCCGTCCTGCTCTACGTCATAGCTGACGTGCTGTAATTCCAGCATGGGGAAACCCTCCCTGTTTCTGTTTGTTCGGCCTATTCTACCATAGTATACCCAATTTGTCCATACCATTTTCCTATCTTTTTGATAGGAAAATGGATTTCTCCCAAAAACAGGGGCGCTCCACCGTTTGGAGCGCCCCCGCATCATTGATTTTGTTATTCCTGGGGCAGGCCGACGCGGAAGCTCAGTGCATCCCCGTCCAAAAAACGAATATGCAGCTCGTCCGCATCCTCTGCAATACGGAAGCAGAGCCTGTGTGCTCCGTCAACGGGTGGGTCCAGCCGTACGTCGCCAGTCAAGGGCACGCCGTTCATCTTGGCCTGGACATAGGGCGCCGTCTGTTCCCTTTTAGCGTCATCCGCTTCATCGAAATATCCAGGCAGGTCCATATCCCGCAGGAGCTGGACCGCCTGTCCAAATTCGCTGGACAGAAAGTCCGGGTCGGCCATAAGGGACTCCGGTATCGTTACAGATATGCCGCCGTTCCCAAGGGATACCTTCACGCCAGAGAAAGGAATATTGCTCTCCTGAACGACTATATCCTCGATCCCGCTCTCCTGGGTCAGCGTGACCGTCAGGCAGTCGGAGGTGTTCTCACCATAGTTGTCCTGCTCCACCTCCACATCCCAATATTCGGTATACCGGACCGGCTCCATGGATTCCATTTCTTTGGTCACAACATTCACTACGATCTTGGTATTGCCCCAGTCCTTACCATAATTGAACATTGAGGGGCCATCCGTCAGCTCCTGTACCTTTGTAACAAAGGACAGCTTTTCGCCGGTTTCGTCAAACCGAATCGCTTCGACAGGAAAGTACCAGACCGAGCCGTAAACATAGCCCTCCGGAAGCAGGCTGCGGACATCCAACTCGGTTCCATCCAGATCCACATAGCGCAGATAACTGTTGGCCCCATGGGGAGTACCTCCCTGGGAGACATAATAAGCTGTCCCCAGCTTGCCGGGATAGCGGATGAACCTGGTGGAAAGAAAACCGTCGTTCTGTCTCGCTGTCCGCTCCGCCTTGTCCAGCGCCCGCTCCATGAGGCCGTCCTTGACCTCCAGAGCCTGATCCAGCTTGGTGTACACCACCGCCGCCTGGGCCCGGGTCAGGGTCTGGTCCCCGGCGAAAGAGCCGTCCTCCATGCCGGACAGCAGGCCCATAGCGTAGGCGGTAGACACGGCTTCCTGAAATTCCTCCGGGACCTGGTCCCAATCCGTAATCTCCACCGCCTCCAGCGCCGCCTTGTCGGGCAGGACAAGCTCCTTGTCCACCACAACGTTATACAGCATCGCGGCCATCTGATACCGGGTCATGGGGGCGTCCCAGTCCTCCACGCCCACGCCCTCCATCAAACCGGCCTGCTCCGCCGTTTCCCGATTGTGAACATACCAGGTCCAATCCTCCCGCACTTCCTCCTCCGCTTCTTCTATCGCCCGCAGTTCTCGCCAATAGAAGGCCCTTGTTATAATTGTGACAAACTGTGCGGAGGTAAGGGGAGCGTCAGGAGCAAAATTCTGGTAATCCATACCGCTGACAATATACTCCTCTGCGGCCTGCCGGATGGCCTCAATGGCCCAGTGATCCAGTGGTACATCATCAAAGGGGCTTTCCTCCTCCGCAAAGGCCGGAACTGCCAGGGAGAGGGAGAGCGCCAGAGCCAGAGCCGCGGACAGGATACGTTTTGACATAGAAATGCCCTCCTTTTTTGAAAAGTATATCATATTCCCTCTTGCATTACAAGGTTTTTTGTGGTATAAGTATCTAGTACAAATGCGTGGAACGGGAAAATAGCGGAAAACACTCGTCAGAGAGGGGCGGCCATCGGCTGAAAGCCGCCCTGGAGCAGGGTCCGCTTGGTTCGCCCGGGAGCGGCCCCTGAGAGGGGGACGGGTCCTCCGCCGTTACCGGAGGCTTGAGTGCGCGCATGTGCGCGAATGCGGGTGGTACCGCGGAGGGTTTGCCTTTCGTCCCCAGTTCAGGGGGGGCGGAGGGCCTTTTGTTTGCCCGCGAGGGCATAAGAAACGGAGGATTTGTATGAAAAAGCTTCATCTCTCATCGCTGGCGCTGGCCGTCCTGATGTGTCTGGGGATGCTCGCGGCCTGCCCGGCTTTTCTCCCCAGGGCGGAGGCCTCCGCCCCCTCGGAGCAGCCTGTCCGCCCCAGGCACGGCAGGCCCTCCCAGCAAGTCCAGAACAGCGCCCAATACCGCCCCCTGACGCCCTACGGAACAACCGGGACAGGCCCCAGCCTCTATGTCCTGATGTATCACGACGTTGTCCCCGAGGGGACGCCCTGCAACCCGTGGACGGTAACCGATACCCGCCTCCGGGAGGACCTGCAATGGCTGGCAGACAACGGCTGGACCACCGTCCTGCCCGGCCAGCTGGCCGCCGGCGACCCCATCCCCGGGAAGGCGGTGATGCTCACCTTTGACGACGGCTACCGCGGCAACTATGAGCTGGCCTACCCACTCCTTCAGGACTTCCAGGCCAAGGCGGTCATCTCCATCGTGGTCAGCTATGTGGACGGCCAGAACCCCGATTTTCTCACCTGGGATATGTGCCGGGAAATGGTCCAGTCCGGCCTGGTGGAAATCGGCTCTCACACCTATGCCTCCCACAACGCGGACCAGCGCGGCATCAAGCGGCTGGACACCGAGACTCGAGACCAGTATGAGGCCCGCGTCCTCCCCGACCTCCAGGCCAGCATCGACCTGATCGAGGAGCATGTGGGCGTCCGGCCCGGCTTCTTCGCCTACCCCAACGGCCATACCGAGCCCTGGGCCATGGACTTTATCCACTCCCGTTTCTCCGTCACCGCCACCACCTGCTACGGCCCCTCCCGTCTCTCCGCCGGCCTCTACGGCCTGAACCGGTACAACGTGTCTATGGGCATCCCCCTCAGTGATTTTTTACCAGCTTGATTGAAAAGATTTAAAATAAGGAGTTTTACCAATGAAAGAACAGTTAGCGAAAATCGAACGCGAGGCGCTGGAGGCCATCACCGGCGCGGGGGACCCCGCCGCTCTGGACGAGCTGCGGGTGAAGTACCTGGGCAAGAAGGGTGAGCTCACCGCCGTCCTCAAGCAGATGGGCAAGCTGTCCGCCGAGGAGCGGCCCGCTATGGGGGCTCTGGCCAATGAGGTCCGGTCCGTCCTGGAGGAGACCATTGAGCTCACCGCCCGGAAGCTGGCCGCCGCCGCCCTGGAGGAACGGCTGAAGGCCGAGGCCATCGACGTAACCGTCCCCGGCAAGGCGGTGAAGCAGGGCCACAAGCACCCCATGTACAGCGCCCTGGACGAGATCAAGGATATCTTTGTGGGCATGGGCTTCACCGTGCTGGACGGCCCCGAGGTGGAGCTGGCCGAGCTGAACTTCGACCGGCTCAACGCCGGCGAGGGGCACCCCAGCCGCGACTGGTCGGACACCTTCTATTTTGACGAGGGCAGCCGGGTGATGCTCCGCAGCCAGACCTCCCCCATGCAGGTGCGGGCCATGGACTCCATGCCTCTGCCCATCCGCATCATCGCCCCCGGCCGGGTCTACCGCAAGGACGAGGTGGACGCCACCCACTCCCCCATGTTCCACCAGGTGGAGGGGATGGTCATCGACAAGAACGTCACCATGGCCGACCTGAAGGGCACCCTCAACCTGCTGGCCGAGGAGCTCTTCGGCAAGGGCACCGTCACCCGCTTCCGCCCCCACCACTTCCCCTTCACCGAGCCCTCCTGCGAGATGGACGTGCAGTGCCACAAGTGCGGCGGCGCGGGCTGTCCCACCTGTAAGGGCGAGGGCTGGATCGAGCTGCTGGGAGCCGGGATGATCCACCCCAACGTGCTGCGCATGGCTAACATCGACCCCGAGGAGTGGTCGGGCTGTGCCTTCGGCATGGGCCTGGAGCGCACCGCTATGCGCCGGTTCAAGATTGCCGACCTGCGGCTCATCTTCGAGAACGACGTGCGGTTTTTGGAGCAGTTCTGATGTGTAGGGACGCTTCACGAAGCGTCCGATCTCCCCAATCTGCGCTGTGTCATGCGGACGCATCGTGATGCGTCCCTACAATAAACGCGCTGTAGGGGCGGATATCATCCGCCCGCGAAAATCGGACCGTTAACAGACGGGCGGATAATATCCGCCCCTACAATCAAAACCTGATACCAAGAGGAGTTTTAAATATGAATCTATCCAGAAAATGGCTTAACGAGTTTGTTGAGATCGACGTTGGCGACAGAGAATTTGCCGAGGCTATGACCCTGTCCGGCTCCAAGGTGGAGCTGACCCACGACATGGGGGAGGAAATTTCCAACGTGGTGGTGGGCCGCATTCTGTCCATGGAGCGCCACGAAAACAGCGACCACATGTGGGTGTGTCAGCTGGATGTGGGCCAGTCCGAGCCGGTCCAGATCGTCACCGGGGCTTGGAATATCCATGTGGGCGACCTGGTGCCCGTGGCCCTCCACAAGTCCACCCTGCCCGGCGGCAAGAAGATCGAGAAGGGCAAGCTGCGGGGGGTGCTGTCCAACGGGATGCTGTGCTCTCTGAAGGAGCTGGGCCTGGACGAGCGTGACTTCCCCTACGGCGTCATCACCGCCGCCGCCCTCCTGAACGACTACCACCCCATTGACCCGGAAAAGCCCTCCATCCCGGAGGAGATTGAACTGGGCCACAAGATCTTCGGCCCTGTGGTGGCCGCCGGGGCGGGTGAAGTGAAATCCCTGGGGGACGGCCGCTGGTCGGTGGCCCTGGTCTGGGCGGAGAACGGGACCCCTATGGGCACCACGGTGGAGACCGAGTGCCAGAACATCCACTCCATGGATCTGGTGGCCTTCAACACCAAGACCCGCACCATCTGCACTCTGGCCGACCTCCACGCCGAGCAGCGGGAGTTCCCCCACTGTATCCCCGACGGCATTTTCGTCCTCCAGGAGGACTGCAAGCCCGGCGATGACATTAAAAAAGTCACCGGCCTGGACGACCATGTTGTCGAGTTTGAGATCACCCCCAACCGGCCCGACTGCCTGTCGGTCATCGGTCTGGCCCGGGAGGCGGCGGCCACCTTCGACAAGCCCTGCCGCTTCCACACTCCGGAGGTCAAGGGGGGCGGGGAGGGCGTCCTGCCCGAGCTGCTGGACGTGGAGACCCCCGACCCCGAGCTGTGCCCCCGGTACACCGCCCGGATGGTGCGCAATGTGAAAATCGGCCCCTCCCCCAAGTGGATGCGGGAGCGGCTGCGGGCCATGGGGGTCCGGCCCATCAACAACATCGTGGACATCACCAACTATGTCATGCTGGAGTACGGCCAGCCCATGCACGCCTTTGACTACCGCTACGTCAACGGCGGGAAGATCATCGTCCGCCGGGCGGCTGAGGGGGAGAAGCTCACCACCCTGGACGGCAAGGAGCACACGCTCACAGCCAACCACTTAGTGATCGCCGATGAGGGCCGGGCGGTGGGTCTGGCTGGCATCATGGGCGGACTGAACTCTGAAATCGTGGCCGATACCGCCGACGTGGTCTTTGAGTCCGCCTGCTTCGACGGCACCTGCATCCGCAAGGGGGCGCTCTCCCTGGGGATGCGCACCGAGGCCAGCGCCAAGTTCGAGAAGGGGCTGGACCCCATGAACACCCTCCCGGCCGTCAACCGGGCCTGCGAGCTGGTGGAGCTGCTGGGGGCCGGCCAGGTGCTGGACGGGGTCATTGATATCCTCAACTACGTCCCCCAGCCCACCCGGCTGAAGGTGGAGCCCGACAAGATCAACGCCCTGCTGGGCACCGACGTGCCGGAAAATGTGATGTACACCATCCTCCAGAAGGTGGGCTTCACCACAACCAAGGAGCGGGGCGTGATGGAGGTCCCCTCCTGGCGGAGCGACGTGAAGGAGATGGCCGACCTGGCCGAGGAGGTAGCCCGGTTCTTCGGCTACAACAACATCCCCACCACCCTCATGCGGGGCCAGACCACTTTAGGCGGCTACTCCCCGAAGCAGCGGCTGGAGCAGAAGCTGGGGGCCGTCTGCCGGTCCTGCGGCTACGACGAGATCATCACCTACTCCTTTATCTCCCCCACCTGGTACGACAAAATCGGCTGGCCCCAGGACGATCCCCGCCGAAAGTCCTTCAAAATCCTGAATCCCCTGGGGGAGGACACCTCCATCATGCGCACCACCACCCTGCCCTCCATGCTGGACATCCTGGCCCGGAATTACAACTACCGCAACAAAGACGTCCGCCTCTACGAACTGGGCCGGATCTACCTCCCTGGCAGGGAGGACGGCCTTGCCGGCGAGGCCAAGGTCCTCACCCTGGGGGCCTACGGCGAGGGCTTTGACTTCTACGATTTGAAAGGGACCGTAGAGGCCATTTTGAAGGACATCCGGGCCGAAGATATCCACTTCGATGGCTCCCTGGGAGCTCCCTCCGACGCCTCTTACCATCCCGGCCGCTTTGCCACCATTTGGTGCGGCGCCAATCAGGTGGGCGTAATGGGCCAGATTCACCCCAACGTGGCGAAAAACTTCGGCGTGGACGGGGAGCTGTACTGCGCCGAGCTGAGTTTCGATTCCCTGTACTATCACGCCATGGGCGCCGGCCCGGAGTATGTCCCCCTGCCCAGGTTCCCCTCGGTCACCCGGGACATCGCCGTGGTGTGCGATGAGGCAATTACCGTGGGGGCTCTGGAGAAGGCCATCCGCAAGGGGGCCAAGGGCCTTCTCAAGGAGGCCGCCCTCTTCGACATCTACCGGGGCAAGGGGATCGACGAGGGCAAGAAGTCAGTGGCCTTCAACCTGGTCCTCCGGGCGGACGACCGCTCCCTCACCTCCGAGGAGGCCGACGAGGACGTGAAGTCCATTCTGGAGACGCTGGAGAAGGACTGCGGGGCTCGTCTGCGCTGATACCCTGTTGTAGGGGCGGATATCATCCGCCCGCACGACGGCGCACAAAATATTAATAACGGGCGGATGATATCCGCCCCTACATACCGTCCAAAAGGAGCGTCCATATGATCCGATTTGAATGCGACTACACCACCGGGGCCCACCCGAAAATCCTGGAGGCCCTGGTGAACACCAACGGCGAGGCCTGTCCCGGGTACGGGGTGGATGACCACTGCGAGCGGGCCCGGGATATGCTCCGGGGGCTGTGCCAGGCCCCGGACGCCGGGGTCCACTTCCTGGTAGGGGGCACTCAGGCCAACGCCACCATCATCGCCGCCGCCCTGCGGCCCCACCAGGGGGCGCTGTGCGCCGAAACGGGCCACATCAACACCCATGAGTCCGGGGCCATCGAGTCCGCCGGCCATAAGGTTCTAACCCTGCCCGCCGAAAACGGCAAGATCACCGCCCGGCAGATCGACCGGTACTGCCAGGACCACTACGATAATGAAGCCTGGGAGCATATGGTGCAGCCCGGCATGGTCTATCTCTCCCTCCCCACCGAGCTGGGTACTGTGTACACTCTGGCGGAGCTGGAGGAGATCAGCGAGACCTGCCGGCGGTGGAAACTGCCCCTCTTTGTGGACGGAGCCCGGCTGGCCTGCGGGCTGGCGGCGTCGGACGTGACTCTGCCCGACCTGGCCCGGCTGTGCGACGTGTTCTACCTGGGCGGCACCAAGGCGGGGCTGCTCTTTGGCGAAGCGGTGGTCATCACCAACCCAGCTTTAAACCACGATTTCCGCTACCTCATCAAGCAGCGCG
Source organism: uncultured Bacillota bacterium (assembly GCA_947645675.1). Lineage (GTDB taxonomy): Bacteria > Bacillota > Clostridia > Oscillospirales > Oscillospiraceae > Lawsonibacter. Next base: position 5,453 of record CANSDP010000032.1, on the reverse strand, counting down.
GCGGGATGCTGGCCAAGGGCCGGCTGCTGGGGGTACAGTTCGAGACCTTTTTGAACAATGGGCTGTTTCTGGAAATCGGCAGACAGGAGGTGGCCCAGGCCATGCGTCTGCGGGAGGCCTTCCTGGCCAAGGGCTGCCCCCTCCTTGTGGACTCCGCCACTAACCAGCAGTTCCCCATTCTCACCAACGGAGCTGTGTCGGTCCTGAAGCACAAATATTCCTTCGAGGTCTGGGAAAAGGTGGACGGCTCACACACCGCCGTCCGCTTCTGCACCAGCTGGTCCACCACCGACGGGGACGTGGACGCGCTGATCCGGGATATCAGGGCTCTGTAACAAAAAACCCAGGACGGGAGAACACTCCCGCCCTGGGTTTTTTTATGCTTTTGCGGAGGGGACCGGCCTTCCTCCGGCGGTGATGCCCAGCCTGCTCCGGGTCTCAATCAGCTGGTCGATCTGGCGTTCGGTCAGCTCGTTGGCCCGGCCCAGAACGCTGCCTGTGTACATGGTCACCTGGGCGTAATACTCCAGCGACTCCATGCGCATATAGGCCTCCAGAGGGCTGTTTCCCCAGGTGAGGGCCCCGTGGTTTGCCAGCAGCACGGCGTTGTGGCTACGGCAGTAGGGGGCGATGGAGTCGGGCACCTCTTGGGTGCCGGGGGCGGCGTAGGGGGCCACCGGCACCACCCCCAGCTGGACCACCGCCTCGGGCAGAATGGGCCGGTCCAGGGGGATGCCCGCGATGGCGAAGGAGGTGGCCGCCGGCGGGTGGGCGTGGACGCAGGCCCGGACCGCCGGGTTTTCCTGATAGACCCGCAGGTGCATTTTCAGCTCGCTGGATGGGGCCGCGCTCCCCTCCAGCACCTGGCCCTCCAGGTCCACCTTGATCAGCATTTCCCGGGTCATATACCCCTTGCTCACCCCGGTGGGGGTGGCCCACAGGGTGTCTGGAGACACCCGGCAGGTGATATTCCCGTCGTTCGCGGCCACATAATTTCTGGCGTACATCCGCCGCCCCACCTCTAAAATCTGCTCTATGGCCTCCTGGTCGGAGAGCCAGCCCGGAGCTTTCATCCCGATCCCGCCTTTCCTGATGTCCGTACCGCCATTATAGCCGGACCGGACGGCCAGCGCAAGAAAAAAATTTGAACCCCCTCTTGACATTGGTCCTCATTGGTGATATAGTTAGTTACACAAGTAATTAACCAGTAAACAGGACAGGGAGCCAGCGGCTGCCCGCCGGTACCCAAAAGCCAAGACCCATGGAGGTGATTTCATGCGCGGGACCTTAAACGACCAGTCCCTGATCTATTTGCAGATTGCCCGGATGCTGGAGGACGACATTCTCCGGGGCGTCTACCAGGAGGAGGAACAGGTGCCCTCCACCAACGAGCTGGCCCGGGGATACAACATCAACCCGGCCACGGCGGCCAAGGGCATCAATCTGCTGGTGGCGGACGGAATTTTGTACAAGCGCCGTGGCATCGGTATGTTTGTGGCGAAAGGAGCGGGGCAGACCGTGAAACAGAAACGAAAGAACGCCTTTTACGACGGCTTTGTAAAACCCCTGGTAAAGGAGGGGGCTTCCCTGGCCCTGACCGGGGAGGAATTATTGGCCATGATTCAACAGGCCATTGGAGAGGAGAGCAAAAAATGAACGCTGGAATTTTAAAGGCGGAGCATCTGTGCAAGTCCTACAAGGACAAGGAGGTCCTCCACAATCTGGACCTGACCATTGAGCCGGGGAAGATCTACGGCCTGATTGGCCGCAACGGGGCGGGCAAGACCACCCTGCTGGGTATTCTCACCGCCCAGAACACCAAGGACAGCGGTTCTGTCACCTATGACGGACAGGCGGTTTGGGAAAATCAGCGGGCCTTGAGCGACATCTGCTTCTCCCGGGAGCTACAGGCCACCCTGTTCTCCGGACCCAACAACCTGAAGGTGAAGCACTACCTCAAATCCGCCGCCATCTACTACCCCAACTGGGATGTGGACTACGCCCTGCGGCTGCTGGACGAGTTCCAGCTGTCCACGAAAAAGAAAATTTCCCAGCTGTCCAAGGGGCAGATGTCTATGGTTACGATTCTGATTGCCCTGGCCAGCCGGGCCCCCGTCACCATCCTGGATGAGCCCGCCGCCGGGCTGGACGTGGTCATGCGGGAGCGGTTCTACCAGCTCCTTTTGGAGGACTTCGCCCAGACAAACCGCACCTTCATCGTCTCCACCCACATTATTGAGGAGGCCGCCTCCGTCTTTGAGCGGGTCATCATCCTGGACGAAGGCCGCATTTTGGAGAACACCGAGACCGAGGAGCTGATTGCCCAGTTCCGCTATGTCTCCGGCCGGGACGACGTGGTGGACCGGGTGTGCAGCGGGCTGGAGGTGCTGTCCACCCACCAGATGGGCCGGCATAAGACGGTGGCCGTCCGGGGGGACATGGTAAAGCTGAAAGCCGCGCAGGATGCCGAGGTGGACATTTCCCCCATGAACCTGCAAAACGTCTTCGTGTCCCTGTGCGGCCACGGGGATGCCCAGTAAGGGGGGAGCGAAATGGTGAAATCCTTCCGGTTTCTCCTCAGCTATTCCTGGGTCAACCTGGGGGCGGTCTTTGGCTTTGCCGCCATCGTGATTGTGGGCTGTTACGTCACCGGCGTGCCCGATAACCCCAATGCGGGCAACCTCTTTGAGACCTACTACGCCATGTTCCCCACCATGATCCTGCTGTGTCTGTTCCTCTACGCCTTCGCCATGTGTACCAACAACCTGAATCTGGGGCTGTCTATGGGAGCCCGGCGAAGGGATTTCTTCTGGGCCATTCAGGGCAATATGGCCTTCTACGCGGTGGTCTGCTGGGGGCTTCAGCTGTTCATGTCCGCCTTTCCCGCCCTTGCCAACTGGGAAATCCGGGGCAAATGGGCTTTGCTGGACCTGTTCGACGGCCGGGTGTGGGCCTTCCCTCTGGTGTGTATGGTGCTGATGGTGCTGGGCTGCCTCAGCGGGCTGGTGATGGTGAAGAGCAAGATTTTGGGCACCATTCTGGTCACAATATCCATCTTTGTGATGATTTTTGTCACAGTGTTTATGATCCTCTCCGCCGACACCGGGATTATGAACTACCTGGTGGAGACGGAGTGGGGCTGGCTGTGGACCACTCTGCCCAGGATCATGATTGCCGTGCTGTCCGCCGGCGCGGTGGGCGGAGAATTCCTGATCTGGAAGGTTGTCCAGCGTTATGTTGTGAGGTGAGTCGAGATGCTGAAAAAATTTCAAAAGCTGGTAAAGCTGAATCTGGACGACCTGGCCCTCTACCTGGCGGTGGAGGGGGGCCTGTTCCTGGTGATTCAAATCATCATCGGGTGCGTCATGCACTTTGGCCGGCCGGACACCAGCGTCACCGTGTCCTGCATTCTGTTCCCCATTGTGGGCGGCCTTGTCGCCCTCATCGCCGGGATATCCCATGTGGGGGTCAGCTTTGACCAGGCCCTCCGCTTCGGCCAGACCCGGAAGCGGGCCCTGGGCCTGACCCTGGGCCTGGCCTCCTTCGAGACCGCCTTCGCCCTGGGCCTGGCCGCTGTCTTAGCGGCGGCGGAGCGCTTCCTTTGCGTCCCTCTGTGGGCAAAGCTGGCGGGGATGAACGGCTGGGTGATGGGAGGGTCCGGTGTGATGGAATTTGCGGCCTCTCCCGGCCACGACGCCCCTATTACCGGGAAGGTCTTTGAGAATATGGCCGGGGAGCTGGTCTCTGTGCCGGAAAAGACCCTGATTATTGAGGCCTTCACCCTGGACTGGTACTGGTGGCTGCTGATTTTCGCCATGGCCGTAACCGGCGGTGTCATCGTGGGGGCGCTGCTCCAGCGGTTTGGCGCAAAGGGCGGCTGGATTATCTGGGGCATCTGCGTCGTCCCCATGCTCCTGCTCCAGATTTTCCCCCAGGAGCTGGTCTCCTCCGCTGAATTAGTGGTCCCTGTGCTGGCAATCCTCTTTGTGGCCGGCTTCCTCTGGTCCCTCTGGTCCCTGCTCCACGCGGTGGTGCGGACATAGGCCGGTGCTTAGCACTCGAGCGGAGTGTTTGTGAACAGAACGTAAATTTTTAAAAATCAACCCCTAAATTTTTCAATTTGGGGGTTGATTTTTTTGCGGAGAGCGGTTATTATCTTAAACGTAGTTAGCACTCGAGAGAATTAAGTGCTAATCCCCAGATGTGTTTTCCAAAAAAATTCTATCATACAAGGAGGAACCCATTATGAAACTGAAACCCCTGGCCGACCGCGTCATTGTAAAGCTGGTGGAGGCCGAAGAGACCACCAAGGGCGGCATCATCCTCACCGGCGCCGCCAAGGAGAAGCCCGAGGTGGCCGAGGTGATTGCCGTCGGTCCCGGCGGCATGGTGGACGGCAAGGAGGTCGTCATGACTGTGAAGGTGGGCGACAAGGTCATCACCAGCAAGTACTCCGGCACCCAGGTCAAGCTGGACGGCGAGGAGGTCACCATCGTCCGTCAGAACGACATTCTGGCCATTGTAGAGTAAACAATTTATCTGAATTATATTGGAGGTAATGCTTTATGGCTAAAATTATTTGCTACGGCGAGGAGGCCCGGAAGGCGCTGGAGAAGGGCGTCAACCAGCTGGCCGACACCGTGAAGATCACCCTGGGCCCCAAGGGCCGCAACGTGGTGCTGGACAAGAAGTTCGGCGCCCCCCTCATCACCAACGACGGCGTCACCATCGCCAAGGAGATCGAGCTGGAGGACCCCTTTGAGAACATGGGCGCTCAGCTGGTGAAGGAGGTCTCCACCAAGACCAACGACGTGGCCGGCGACGGCACCACCACCGCCACCCTGCTGGCCCAGGCCATCGTGGGCGAGGGCCTGAAGAACCTGGCCGCCGGGGCCAACCCCATGGTCATGAAGAAGGGCATCGCCAAGGCCGCCGCCGCCGCCATCGAGGCCATGAAGGCCAACAGCCAGAAGGTCAACGGCTCTGACGACATCGCCCGGGTAGGCACCGTCTCCTCCGGCGACGAGACCATCGGCAAGCTCATTGCCGAGGCTATGGAGAAGGTGGGCCATGACGGCGTCATCACCATTGAGGAGTCCAAGACCGCCGAGACCTCCTCCGAGGTGGTGGAGGGCATGGAGTTCGACCGGGGCTACATCACCCCCTATATGGTCACCGACACCGAGAAGATGGTGGCCGAGTTGGACGACGCCCTCATCCTCATCACCGACAAGAAGATCTCCAACATTCAGGAGCTGCTGCCCATTCTGGAGCAGGTGGTCCAGTCCGGCAAGAAGCTTCTCATCATCGCCGAGGACGTGGAGGGCGACGCCCTGTCCACCCTGATCGTGAACCGCCTGCGGGGCACCCTGAACGTTGTGTGCGTAAAAGCCCCCGGCTTCGGCGACCGCCGCAAGGAGATGCTCCAGGATATCGCCATCCTCACCGGCGGC
>CANSDP010000031.1 GCA_947645675.1 uncultured Bacillota bacterium | reverse complement strand
TCTCCTCGTCCATCTTGATGGCGCCGCAGCCGGACACGCAGCAGGTGCCCATACCACGGGCCACCACGGCGGCGTGGGAGGTCATACCGCCCCGGACGGTAAGGATGCCCTGGGAGGCCACCATGCCCTCGATATCCTCGGGGGAGGTCTCCAGCCGGACGAGACAGACCTTCTCGCCCCGGGCGGCCCACTCCTTGGCGTCGTCAGCGGTAAAGACAATCTTGCCGCAGGCCGCACCGGGGGAGGCGGGCAGAGCGGTGGCCACGGGGGTGGCCTTCTTCAAAGCGGCGGGGTCGAACTGAGGGTGAAGCAGGGTATCCAGGTTGCGGGGGTCGATCATGGCCACGGCCTTCTTCTCGTCGATCATGCCCTCGTCCACCAGGTCGCAGGCGATCTTCAGAGCGGCGGCGGCGGTGCGCTTGCCGTTGCGGGTCTGGAGCATATAGAGCTTGCCGTGCTCCACGGTGAACTCCATATCCTGCATGTCGCGGTAGTGGTCCTCCAGCTTCTGGCACACGTCGGTAAACTGGGCAAAGGCCTCGGGGAACTTCTCAGCCATTTCCTGAATGGGCATGGGGGTGCGCACGCCGGCCACCACGTCCTCACCCTGGGCGTTGGTCAGGAACTCGCCCATCAGCTTCTTCTCGCCGGTAGCGGGGTTGCGGGTGAAGGCCACGCCGGTGCCGCAGTCGTCGCCCATGTTGCCGAAGGCCATGGACTGCACGTTGACAGCAGTGCCCCAGGAGCCGGGAATATCGTTCATGCGGCGGTAGACAATGGCCCGGGGGTTGTTCCAGGAGCGGAACACGGCCTTGATGGCCCCCATCAGCTGCTCCTTGGGATCAGAGGGGAAATCAGCGCCGATTTTTTCCTTATACTCGGCCTTGAACTGGCCGGCCAGCTCCTTCAGATCGTTGGCGTCCAGCTCCACATCCTGGGTGACGCCCTTTTTCTCCTTCATCTCGTCGATGAGCTGCTCAAAGTACTTCTTGCCCACCTCCATAACCACGTCGGAGTACATCTGGATAAAGCGGCGGTAGCAGTCCCAGGCCCAGCGGGGGTTGTTGGACTGCCTGGCGATGACCTCGACGACCTGTTCATTCAGGCCCAGGTTCAGGATGGTGTCCATCATACCGGGCATGGAGGCCCGCGCGCCGGAGCGGACGGAGACGAGAAGGGGATTTTCCAGGTCGCCGAACTTCTTGCCGGTGATCTTCTCCAGCTTGTCGATATACTCCATGATCTGGGCCTGGATCTCGTCGTTGATCTTCTCGCCGTCCTCATAGTACTGAGTACAGGCCTCGGTGGTAATGGTGAAGCCCTGGGGGACAGGCATACCGATGTTGGTCATTTCAGCCAGGTTCGCGCCCTTGCCGCCCAGCAGGTCGCGCATGCTCGCGTTGCCCTCAGAAAAGAGGTACAAAAATTTAGTGGCCATTGGAATCATTCCTTTCTTGCGTATACGGCAAATAGAGTAGAAAAATTTTCCGCTGTTTCTGTAATACCGTGCATAATATTATACAGACGCATGGGAAAGATTTCAAGTTTTTTTCAGAATTTATTTATAGAAAATCCCGGCGAAATTTTGTTGAAAAAGGCGGGCGATGGAGGTATGATTAGACTGAGGAAATTTCTTCTCTGAGAGGAGGCCGGAGCAAATGACAGACAAGCTGTGGCAGGCCCTGGGACTGTACCTTCTGGCGGTAAATCTCGCCGCCTTCGTCCTGATGGGCGCGGACAAGCGCAAAGCCCGCCGGGGCGCGTGGCGGATATCGGAGCGCGCCCTGTTTCTCCCCGCCCTTCTGGGGGGCGCGCTGGGTGGCGTGCTGGGGATGCGGACCTTTCATCACAAGACCCGGCACTGGTATTTCCGCTGGGGCTTCCCCCTGCTCCTGGCCTTGCAGCTGGCCGTGCTGGGCTGGCTGGCCTTCCGACTTCTTTGACCGCCCGGCCCGCCATATCCAAAATCATCCCCTCTTGCACCGCCGTCTGCACAAGCAGCCAAAAACCGCCGGAGGCGGGGCCTCCGGCGGTTTCGGTTCTCAATAGAATTTCTTGCGGTTCTTGCGGGCGGCCTCAGACTTCTTGCGGCGCTTGACGCTGGGGCTCTCGTAGTGTTCGCGCTTGCGGACCTCGGCCAGCACCCCAGACTTGGCGCAGCTGCGCTTAAAGCGTTTCAGAGCGCTCTCCAGAGACTCGTTTTCTCTCACTCGGACTTCCGACATTTATATTTCCCTCCCTCCGCGCGCGGCGGGGGTTTCCCGCTCACGTAAGGGCCATTTTTATGGCTTTAACGTTACTATTATAGTGCTTTTCGCTCCATCTGTCAAGAGCTATTTGTAAACAGCCTGTGAACCTTTGAACAGCGGCCCCAAAATTGGACTTTCAGGTTGACAAATGGAGATTTTGGAAATACAATGAAAATAGGGCAAGCTTCTCCCCTCTCCACAATGCGGATAGGGGACGAACCCGCCCATTTTTTGTATAGGAGAGATGACACCAATGAAACACTGGAACAAAAACTTCCGACGCATTCTCACTATCACTGCCGTAGCCGCCATGCTGGTAACCACCGCCGCCGCCGCCAGCACCGCCACCAAGAAAATGATCGAGGCCAGTTACTCCGGCATCAAGCTGGTGGTGAATGGGGTCGAGGTCACTCCCAAGGACCCCAACGGCAAGGTGGTGGAGCCCTTTATCAGCGACGGCACTACTTACCTACCCCTGCGGGCCCTCTGCAACGCCATGGGATACTCCAACGATCAGATCCTCTGGGACGGCGAGACCAAAACCATTTACGTCGGCGATATCCCTGGCGCCGAGGAGAACTGGATGATTAAAGTGCCCGTCTATCAGCTCGACCACGCCAAGCTGTATGATGGCAGCGACCGCAAGGCCACCTTTGAGGTCGCGGGCAAGACCCAGACGCTGGGCGTGACCTTCTCCGCCTGGTACGACCCGTCATTCGCCATTTGGAACACCAACGGCGAGTACAAGACCATGAATCTTACGATCGGCCATATGGGCAATAAAACGCAGAACGCGGTGATGGAGGTCTATCTGGACGGCGAGTACTCCACCGAGTATGAGCTGAAGTACGATGCCGCGCCCAAGACGCTCAGCATCCCCTTGAACTATGCTCCCAATGTAAAGCTGAACTTTATCGCCTCGGACGGCGGGCGCATGGACGGCGCTTGGGGTATCTATGACATCTCCTTCTCCTGAACAATCAACCGGCAGGGCGGCAAATTTCGCCGCCCTGTTTTTGCGCGAAAAGCCGCTCTCCATCAACGGAGAGCGGCTTTCGTTTCATTACTGGGGCTTAAAGATCAAGCTGACCAGCTTGCCCTTGACCACGATAGACTTGACCAGTGTCATCCCCTCGGCCAGCCTGGCGATCTTGGGCTCGGCCAGGGCGGCGGCTACCACGTCCTCGTCGGAGGCGTTGGCGTCCACCACGATGTTGGCCTTCACCTTGCCGCCCACCTGAACGGCCATCTTGGCGGTGGCGGCCACGGTCTTGCTCTCGTCGTACTCCGGCCAGGACTGGAGGCACACCTGTCCGCCGAAGCCGTTCATCTCCCACAGCTCCTCGCACAGGTGGGGGGCGAAGGGGGACAGCATCAGCAGCAGCTGCCTGTAGTCGCCCTTGGAAGCCCCTTTGGCGTAGAAGTCGTTGACCAGGGACATGAGGGCGGCGATGGCGGTATTGAACTTCATAGCCTCGATGTCGTCGGACACCTTCTTAATGGCCCGGTGGACAGCCAGCTCATTTTCGGCGGAAATCTCCGTCCCATCCCTCAGCTTCTCGCTCAGGTTCCACACCCGGTCCAGGAACTTCTTGCAGCCCCGTACGGACTCGTCGGACCAGGTAGCGGTCTTTTCAAAGTCGCCGATGAACATGATATACAGGCGCATGGTGTCCGCGCCGTAATCCCGGATGACGTCGTCCGGGTTGACTACATTGCCCAGGGACTTGGACATCTTCACCGAGGGGCGCATGGCCTGATTGCCGTACTTATCGATGAGGGCCTGTTTCTCCTCCTCGGTGTCCACGTTGCCCACATAGTGGGGGTTCTTACCCAGAATCATGCCGTGGCTGGTGCGCTTGGCGTAGGGCTCGGCGTGGGGGATCACCCCGATGTCGTGGAGGAAGTTGTTCCAGAATCGGGAGTAGAGCAGATGGAGGGTGGTGTGCTCCATACCGCCGTTGTACCAGTCCACCTGGCCCCAGTAGTCCAGCGCCTCCTTGGAGGCCAGGGCCTGGGTGTTGTGGGGGTCCATATACCGCAGGAAGTACCAGCTGGACCCCGCCCACTGGGGCATGGTGTCGGTCTCCCGCCTGGCGGGACCGCCGCAGCAGGGACAAGTGGTGTTCACCCAATCGGTCATTTTGGCGATGGGGGATTCACCGTTGTCGGTGGGCTCATAGCTCTCCACCTCGGGGAGGAGCAGAGGCAGCTGGTCCTCAGGCAGGGGCACCCAGCCGCACTTGTCGCACCACACCATCGGGATGGGCTCGCCCCAGTACCGCTGGCGGGAGAACACCCAGTCCCGGAGCTTGAAGTTCACCTGCTCATGGCCGATGCCCTTCTCCTCCAGCCATTTGGTGATGGCGGGGATGGCGTCCTTGACAGTCAGGCCGTTGAGAAAGTCGGAGTTGACCATGATGCCGGTCTCGTCCTTGGCGGTGAAGGCCTCCTTCTGCACGTCCTCGCCGCCGGACACCACCTCGATGATCTCACAGCCGAATTTTTTGGCAAAGGCCCAGTCGCGGGTATCGTGGGCGGGGACGGCCATGATGGCCCCGGTGCCGTAGGAGGCCAGGACGTAGTCAGAGATAAAGATGGGAATCTCTCTCCCATTGACGGGGTTAATTGCCGCGACCCCCTGGAGCATGACGCCGGTCTTTTCCTTGTCGGCGGACAGCTCGGTGCGCTCAAAGTCAGACTTCTTTCCGGCCTCCTCCACATAGGCGGCCACCTCGTCCCAGTTGGACAGCTTGTCCTTCCACTCCTTGACGAAGCGGTGCTCGGGAGAGATGACCATGTAGGTGGCGCCGAAGAGGGTGTCGGGGCGGGTGGTGAACACCACGATGTCCTCCCCGGTGGTGGCCTTGAAGGTGACCTCCGCGCCGGTGGACCGGCCAATCCAGTTGCGCTGCTGGGTCTTGACCCGGTCGATAAAGTCCACCGTGTCCAGCCCGTCGATGAGCTTCTGGGCGTAGGCGGTGATTTTCAGCATCCACTGACTTTTCTCCTTGCGGACGACAGGCGCGCCGCACCGCTCGCAGACACCCTCGACGACCTCCTCGTTGGCCAGGACGCACTTGCAGGAGGTACACCAGTTCACCGGCATGGTGGTCTTATAGGCCAGGCCGTGCTTGTAGAGCTGGAGGAAGATCCACTGGGTCCACTTGTAGTAATTGGGGTCGGTGGTGTCCACGCACCGGTCCCAGTCGAAGGAGTAGCCCAGCATATGGAGCTGCCGGGTGAAGTTCTCAATGTTCTGCTTGGTGACAATGGCGGGGTGAATGTGGTTCTTGATGGCGAAGTTCTCGGTGGGCAGGCCGAAGGCGTCGTAGCCGATGGGAAACAGGACGTTATAGCCGTCCATCCGCTTCTTCCGGGCAATCACGTCCATAGCGGTGTAGGGCCGGGGGTGGCCCACATGGAGCCCGGCGGCAGAGGGGTAGGGGAACTCCACCAGGCCGAAGAATTTGGGCTTGCTGCCGCCGTTTTCACAGGCGAAGGTCTTTTCGTCTTTCCACTTGGTCTGCCACTTCTTCTCAATGGCGGTAAAATCGTACTTCAAAACAAACACGCTCCTAGAGATTTGGTTATTTGGTGCCGAAAATGCGGTCGCCGGCGTCGCCCAGTCCGGGGACGATATAGGCGTGGTCGTTGAGCTTCTCATCCACGCCGGCCACGTAGATCTCCACGTCGGGGTGGTCCTTGACGACGCACTCAATGCCCTCGGGGGCGGCCAGGACATTCATCAGCTTGATATGCTTGCAGCCGTAGCCCTTGATGAAGGTGATGGCGGCGGAGGCGGAGCCGCCGGTAGCCAGCATGGGGTCCAGGACGATAACGTCCCGCTCGGCGATGTCGGCGGGCATCTTACAGTAGTACTCCACCGGCTTGTGGGTCTCCGGGTCCCGGTACAGGCCGATGTGGCCCACCTTGGCGGAGGGGATCATCTTGATGATGCCGTCCACCATGCCCAGCCCCGCCCGGAGGATGGGAACAATGGCCAGCTTCTTGCCCGCCAGTGTCTTGAAGGTCCCCTTGGTGATGGGTGTCTTTACCTCGATATCGGTCAGGGGCAGATTCCGGGTGGCCTCATAGCACTCCAGGGCGGCAATCTCGGAGACGATCTCCCGAAATTCCTTCACGCCGGTCCGCTCGTCCCGGAGGATGGTCAGCTTGTGCTGAAGCAGCGGGTGGTCCAGGATGTGTACATTCTCGTTAAACATATCTTTGATCCCCTTTTATTTTTCATTTTGGATTGTGCTCAGCCTTGTGGAGTCCGGCCCTCCCGCTCCAGCCGTTCCCGCTCCGCCTGGGACAGGCGGTGATAGCTGGGGACCAGCTCAGAGGCGGACACCAGGCCTCCGGCCTTTACCAGCTCCTCCGCCGCCCGGGCGACCCCCCAGGCGCTCTGGAACCGCAGGTGAACGGGGGCCAGCTCCAGCCCGGAAACACGCTCATTCAAGCTATTATAGCACAACCGCGCCCCGTCGCCAACGACTATTTTAAAATTTTGAACACTTTTCAGCTCCTCCCCCAGCTCCTCCAGGGAGATGGCCCGGTCGGGGGACAGCCGCTCCAGCCGGTCCCCCCGGGCCAGAAAGAGGGCGTTGTACACCTGCCCGCGCCGGGCGTCCATGGCGCAGACGATAAGCCTCCCCTCCAGATGGGCCAGGGGCCAGGCCATAGACTCCAGGGTGGAGCACGGGGCGCAGGGCTTGTCCCCGGCCCAGGCCAGCCCCTTGGCGGCGGACACTCCAATGCGCAGGCCGGTAAAGGAGCCCGGTCCCGCCGCCGCCGCGATAACGTCCACGTCCTCCAGCCGCTCCCCGCAGTTTTTCAGCATGTCATGGACCATGGGAAGCAGGGTCCGGCTGTGGGTCAGGCCGCTGTTTTGAAGGAATTGAGCTACCAGGGCCCCATCCCGGCACAGAGCGGCGGAGCAGGCGGCGGCTGAGGACTCCAGCGCTAAAATATTCACAGCTCCACCCCCCTCACAGTAACGATCCGCTGGCGCTCTGACGCTCCCCGGCGTATTTCCACAAAAATCGTGCCCTCCTCCAGGGCGTCGGACACGTTTTCGCTCCACTCCACGGCACACACGCCCCCACGGGCCAGGTAGTCCTCCCAGCCAATGCCGAACAGTTCGTCAGAGGAGCCCAGGCGGTACATATCAAAGTGGAACAGGGGGAGCCTCCCCCCCTCATACTCGTTGACGACGGTGAAGGTGGGACTGGTGACCCGGCCGGAGATCCCCAGCCCCCGGGCCAGTCCCCGGGTGAAAGCGGTCTTGCCCGCCCCCAGGTCGCCGGTGAAGGCCACCACCGCCCCCGGCTCCAGCCGTCCCGCCAGCCGCTCCCCCAGGGCCTCTGTCTCTTGCTCACATTCGGTCACAAACTCCACGCCGCTCCCCCGTTCACAGAAAATTTTCAAGACTTTCTAATATTATAGCACAGATGGGGTTTGCCTTTCCAGTAAAATATGATAAAATACAGTGTTCGTTTTTTTATACTTTACGCTCGGGGGTGGCTCCGTGTCTCTTCTGTTTTCCCCAATCAAGGAATTTTTTAAAAAGGGCGACGTAATTCTGCTCGCTCTGTGTCTGGCGGCCAGCGCCTTCGGGCTGGCCCTGATTTATTCGGCTACGCAGTACCTCGGCGAGACACGGTGGATACGTTTTGTGTTCGTCCAGTTTGTGGCCGTCCTGCTGGGGACGGCGGCCTATATGCTGCTCACCTTTGTGGATTTTCAGCTCTTTCTGGAAAAGCGCTGGAAACCCATTCTGGCCTTCAACTTCCTCTTTATGTTTCTCCTCCTCACCCCCCTGGGGGAGGACTACGACTCCGGCAACCTGAACTGGCTGGTCCTCTCCCGCATCATCCCCGGCTTTCCCATGGATGTCCAGCCCAACGAGATCGTCAAAATCTCTTTTATCCTCCTTCTGGCCCTCCAAATTGTAAAAATACAGGACCGGGGGATGGATATCAGCTCCATTCCCTCCATCATCCAGGTCGGCGGGCACACGGTCTTTATGCTGGGCCTCATCGCCGTCATCTGCGGCGACTTCGGCATGTGCGTTATCTATATGATGATCTTTGTCTCCATGGCCTGGGCCTCAGGGGTCAAGCTGCGGTGGTTCGTGCTGGTGGGAGGGGGAATCACCCTGGCGGCGGTCATTTTCTGGCTGTTTTTCCTGCCCGAGACCCACTGGTGGACCGACTACCGCATCATGCGCTTCCGGGTGGTCTTTGACCACACCCTGGATGTCAGGGGGAGGGGCTGGCAGCAGACCCGGTCCACCCTGGCCATTGGCTCGGGCAAGCTCTTCGGCCAGGGCTACTGCCAGGGCATCCAGACCCAGGCCGCCAACAGCGACGCTCTCCCCGCCCGTCACACCGACTTCATCTACGCCGTCTGCGGCGAGGAGCTGGGGCTGGTGGGCTGTATGGCCCTGCTCCTCCTTCTTTCGGGCATCGTCCTGCGGTGCGTATGGGTGGGGCGGCACGCCAGCTCCCCCTTTAACGCCTATGTGTGCATGGGTATGGCCGGGATGCTTCTGGCCCAAATCACCTTCAACGTGGGCATGTGCCTCTTCATCCTGCCCGTCATGGGCCTGACCCTCCCCTTCATCAGCTATGGCGGCTCGTCCATCATCACCCTCTTTGCCGCCATGGGCATCGTCTCCAGCGTCAAGGCCCGCCCCATGCCCAGCTGGCTGCGGGACCGGAGCCAAATATAGCAGAAAGGCACTCCGCCGGGCGGAGTGCCTTTCTTCATTGATACAGCTTGCTTAAAATATCCTTCAGCACCAGGAAGGCGTCCAGCTCGCTGTAGCCGTAGTCCGCCTTCATCCGGTCCAGCATCGCCCGTTTTCCTTACATCCAGACCAGGTCCTCCCGGGGCAGCTTTTCCCAGGAAAAGAGGGGGAGGAGCTCCCGGGGGGAAATTGCCTCGGGGCGGTCGGTCAAACCGGCGGCGAAGGCCAGACGGCCCACCAGCTCAGGGGCGGTGTATTTCTCCTGGAGCCGGCCCAGCTCCAGGTCCCGGTCCCGTTTGGCCAGGCGGCGCCCGTCGGGGGCCAGGAGAAGGGGCAGATGGCCGTACTCCGGGTGGGGCAGGTTCAGCCGCTCCTGGAGCCACAGCTGCCGGGGCGTGGAGGACAGCAGGTCGCTCCCCCGGACCACCTGGGTGATCCCCATGGCGGCGTCGTCCACCACCACCGCCAGCTGGTAGGCAAACACCCCATCAGACCGGCGGAGGATGAAGTCACCGCAGTCCTGTTTCAAGTCCTCCTTGTAATCTCCTTGCAGTAAATCACGAAACGCAATCACCCGTTCCGGCGTCCGCACCCGCCATGAGGGACGCCGGGTCCTGGACAGCTCCTCCCGCTCCGCCAACCTCAGGCGGCCGCACCGGCCGTCGTAGACCACCGCTCCGTCGGACCGGTGGGGGGCCGAAGCCGCCAGCCGCTCCGCCCGGGTACAGAAGCAGGGGTAGATTACATCCTGTTGTTCCAGTGTTTGAAATGCCCGTCTGTATACCTCTGTTCGCTTAGACTGGTACACCGGTTCACCGTCCCAATCCAGCCCCAGCCACTCCAGGTCCCGCATCACCTGATCGCAGTACTCCGGGCGGCACCGGTCCGGGTCCAGGTCCTCCAGCCGCAGGACCATCCCGCCGCCAACACTCCGAGCGGCCAGCCAGGCCAGCAGACAGGACCACAGGTTGCCCATGTGCATCCGCCCGCTGGGACTGGGGGCAAAACGGCCTGTCATATCATAACCGCCTCCCTGTTCCAAGCTGTAGGTCGGGACGACTCGGCCCGCCATGTCTTTGCAGCTCCCTCCAACGGCGCGCCGGGGCCGCCGCGCCCTACGCGCCAAAATCCCCTATTCATATTCTTCCAGCGCCTCCCGGAGAAACTCCAAATCCTTATCGTCCAGAGCGTGGAGGCCGGCGGTCTCCTCCAGGTGGTGGGTAAACTCATGGGCCACGGTGGCGAAGATTTCGTCCTTCCACCCCTCCTCGTCCTCCTCCTCCAGCAGGGCGGCAAAGGAGCCGTAATACAGCAAAATATACCGGCCCAGCAGATCATGGACGTATTCCCCCATAATATACATCTCGCCGGGAGGGAAATCCGGGTCGGGGAGGGCCTTTTCCTCCAGCTGAATGCCCCCGTCCAGGTCTTCAAAGAAGGCCTCGGGGAACTGGGCCGCGATTTCCTCCAGCCAGTCGCCCATTTGTTCATAGGTAGGGGTCATTTTGTACACCTCCGTTGTTCCTATGCAGGGTCGCATATTATGCCCCGCCGATAATCGAATTGCTCCGCCCCTACAAAGGACTCAGATCCGCCTTCCTCCTCAGCAGGGACAGGGGCGGAACGGGTCGGGGCAGCTTCATGCGGAATACCATCTGAGGGTGGCGGACCTCCTCCAGCGGGTGGCCGTCCCCGTCCCAGAGGGCGTTCACCGTCAGGGCCTGGGGCCGGACATCAGGGCCCACCAGCTCCAGGGCGTCCCCCACGGCAAACTTGTTGTTCAAAGTCAGGACGGCGTTCCCATCCCCGTCACAGGACTGCACCTTGGCCACGATCTGCCAGTCCCGGACGTACCGGGCGTCGGCGGTGAACTGCCCCGGCTGGCCGTAGAAGAAGCCGGTGGAGTAGTGCCGGTGGCTGATGTGCTCCACCTCGTCCCTCCACACCGGGTCCAGGGGAACCCCGGCCTGGGCGGCGTCGATGGCGTGACGGTAGGCCCCGGTGACAATGGCGGCGTAGTAGGCCGATTTTGCCCGTCCCTCCAGCTTGATGGAATCCACTCCAGCCTCCATCAGATCGGCCACATGGTCAATCATGCACATATCCCGGGAGTTCATGATGTAGGTCCCCCCGTTCTCCTCATAGACAGGGAAGTACTCTCCGGGCCGCTTCTCCTCCATCAGGGCGTACTGATAGCGGCAGGGCTGGGCGCAGGCCCCCCGGTTGGAGTCCCGGCCCGTCATGTAGTTGGACAGCAGGCACCGCCCGGAGTAGCTGACGCACATGGCACCGTGGGCAAAGACCTCGATCTCCAGCTCCTTGGGCGTTTTGGCGCGAATCTCCCGAATTTCCTCCAGGGACAGCTCCCGGGCCAGAATCACCCGGCTGGCACCCAGATCGTGCCAGGCCCGGGCGGACTGGTAATTGACGATGCTGGCCTGGGTGGAGATGTGGGCCTGGACGCGGGGGGCGTATTTTTTCGCCAGGGCCAGCACGCCCACGTCGGCCAGGATCACCGCGTCCACCCCCAGCGCCTCCAGGTACTCCAGCCACTCCGGCATTTGAGACACCTCCCCGTTTCGGGGCATGGTGTTGCAGGTGACATGGACCCGGACGCCATGGGCCCGGCACAGCTCCACCGCCGCCTTCAGCTCCTCGGGGGAGAAGTTCCCGGCAAAGGAACGCATCCCGAAGGTGTTCCCCGCCAGGTAAACGGCGTCAGCCCCGTAGGCCACCGACATTTGCAGCCGCTCCATGTCCCCCGCCGGGGCGAGCAGTTCGATCTTGTTCATGGTATCTCTCCTTAAAAATATCCACCGGCGGCGCCGGTGGATATTTCTGTCTACTTGTACCGCTCCTGACTCGCGATAAACTTTTGCAGCTGATCGTAGGTCTTAAAGAAGTGGTGAACGTCGTCGTCACCTAGGGCGTAGTAGTAGTTCTTGCTGTCCGCCGGGTGAAGGGCGGCGACGATAGCCTCCATGCCTGGGTTGGCGATGGGCGTGGGGGGCAGACCGGGATACTTGTAGGTGTTGTAGGGGGAGTCGATGGACTTGTCCGCCTCGGTGGGCTCCTTGCCGCCGTTGATATACACCAGGGTGGCGTCCACCTGCAGGAGCCCCTGGGTGGCGCTGGTGTTCTTCAGGCGGTTGTGAATGACGGCGGAGACCTCGGTACGGTCGGTGCTGGTGGCCTCGCGCTCAATGAGGGAGGCGATGGTCAGAATCTCATGAAGGGTGTAGCCCGAGCTCTCCACCTGGCTCATCAGGTCCTCGGTCATCTGGCTGTCGAAGTAGACCATCAGCTTGTTCAGCGCCAGGACGGGGTCGTGGGGGGTGTAGAAGGTGTAGGTGTCCGGCATGAGATATCCCTCCAGCCGGCGGTAGTCCCCCAGGGGGATGTCCTCCAGGAAGGAGAAGGCGTAGTCGTGGTTGGCGGCGGCCTCCTTCAGCTCGTCCGTCGAGTTGGCCACTCCCTTTTCCACCAGAAGGGCAAAAATCTGATCGATGTTATAGCCCTCGGGGATGGTCACCTGCACCTGCGACCGGTTGGCGGAGTTGGCCCGCACCCCGGCCAGGAGGGCCCGGTAGTCCATGTCGGTATTCAGGCTGTAGGTCCCGGCGGCCACGCTGTCCTTCTTGTGGGTGACGGAGGCGAAGATGTTGAAGAGCAGCTTATACTCGATCAGCCCCTCCTCCTTCATCCGGTCGACCACGCTGTCGAACTCCTCGCCGGGGGAGACGGTGAAGGTGACCTCCTTATACGCCTTGTTCAGGGCCAGCACGTCGCCGGCGGCGGTCCAGCCGACGCAGGCCAACAGGATGGACACGCCGATCACCGCCGCCACATAGAGCAGAACGAAGCCCGCCGTCCGTCCGGCGGAGCGGTGATTGGTTCTGGGGCGGCGGGGAGGCTCCCGGTCGTCCCGGTAAGAGGACCGGGAGGAGGACCGCCGTTCACCGTAGTCCCGGCGGTCGGAGGGACGGCGCTCGCCATAGTCCCGCCGGTCGGAGGGACGGCGCTCACCATAGTCCCGGCGCTCAGGAGGGCGGCGGCGCGGGTCGTAATAGTTATCCTGCTGCATAGGTTCAGCTCCTAATAAATTTTTCCCCGCCCCCTGTCACCAGGGACAGGGAGGGGCCATAGAATGATACAGAACGCGGGGACAGCATCCCGGCGAAGCAAGTGAGGTGAAACAAAATGTTTTGCGGAAACAACGGTTGGGGCGGCGGCAGCGCGCTTTGGATCATCATCCTGATCATCATCCTGTTCGGCTGGGGCGGCAGCGGCAATAGCTGCGGCTGCGGTGGCTGCGGCGGCTGCGGCGGCTGTGGGTGCGACAACGGCTGCGGCTGTGACAACGACTGCGGCTGCTGAACCCTACACAAGGAAAAGGGCGGGGGGCGCTTCCTCCCGCTTTTTCCTCCGCCTCAAAAGGACAGGCTCTCCCCATCGGTAAGCAGAACGTCCACCTTGGCGTCGTGGGCCTCGATGGGTACCGCCTCCTGGAGGACCGCCTCCCGGCACAGGCCCACCGTCACACCGGGAAAGCCCTCCAGCCAGCGGTCGTAATAGCCGCCGCCGAAGCCCAGACGATAGCCCCGCCGGTCGTAGCACACGGCGGGCACCAGCACCAGGCCGATCTCCTCCCGGCGGAGCGGGGGGCAGTCCTCCCCCGGCTCCGAGATCCCAAAGGAGACCTTCACCAGGGGCTTGTCCGGGTCGTACCGGCGCACCTCCATCCGGTGTTCCGGCAGCATCCGGGGCAGGCCCACCGTCTTTCCCCGGCGGACCAGCTCGCCGACCAGCCGGGCGGTGTCCGGCTCCTTCCCCGGGATGCCCCAGAAGGCGAAGATGGTCTGGGCCGCCGCCACCTGGGGCAGGGCCAGGAACCTTTCAAAGAGAGCCTTGTCGCTCCGGACCAGCTCCTCCGGGGACAGGGCGGCCAGCCGCTCCCGCACCCGGCCGCGCAGCTCCCGCTTCTCCAGATCAATAATAGATGCCACGGCGCACCTCGTCGGACCGCTCCCTGCCCGCCAGGGCCTCCACCAGGGCCAGTCCGAAGTCGAAGGCCGACCCGGCGGCGCGGCCGGTGATGATCTTGCCGTCCACCACCACGCCGCTGTCCGGCCTGGACTGAGCGCCGGCAAGGCCCTCCTCCATGCCGGGGTAGCAGACGGCCTGCTTTCCATTGAGCAGGCCCCAGCGGCCCAGAAGGGTGGGGGCGGCGCAGATCGCGGCCACCCAGACGCCCTTGCCGGCGGCCTCCCGCACCAGCGCCTCCACCCGGGGCTCCTTCCCCAGGTTCTGATAGCCCAGGCCGCCGCCGGGCAGGACCACCATATCCGCCTGGGACAGGTCAGCCTGGTCCAGGGTGAGGTCGGCGGTCACTGTGACGCCGTGGCTCCCGGGAACGGGCATGCCGGTGATGGTTACCGTTTTCGTCTCGATCTCCGCCCGGCGGAGCAGGTCCACAGGGACCAGAGCCTCCGCCTCCTCAAAACCTGGGGCCAACAGAACATATACCATTGTGATTCCTCCTATCTGTCATCGGGTACACATCTGTAGGGGCGGATACCATCCGCCCGTCCAGAACCGTACCTTGCAACCTGCGGGCGGATGATATCCGCCCCTACGCCTTCTTCACGCGCTTCCCCGCCGCCTTGACCAGGACCAGGGGGAGCTTTGCCATTCTTCCGGCCCGCTGGGGCTCCTTAGCCAGGCGGTAGGCCCACTCCATACCCAGCCTCCGCCAGAGCTCTGGAGCCCGGTCCACCCGTCCGGCAAAGACATCCAGCGCCCCGCCCAGGCCGATAGCCAGCCGCGCGCCGGTGTGACGGCCCCACCGGGCCATCCACTTCTCCTGCTTGGGCGCGCCCAGGCAGACAAAAAGCAGATCGGGCCGGGCGGCGGCCACCTTCAGCAGCGCCGCCTCCTCGTCCTTGAAATAGCCGTCCTGGGTCCCGCACAGGGTGATGCCCGGGAACCGCTCCACGATCCGCCGTCCGGCCTCCTCGGCCACACCGGGCTTGGAGCCCAGAAGATAGAGCCGCCCGCCCCGGTTGTTGAGGGCGTCCAGCATATCGGCGGCAAACTCAATGCCCGGCACCCGCTCCTTCAGGGGGGTGCCCTGAATTTTGGCGGAGTAGACCACCCCGATGCCGTCGGGCAGGACCAGGTCGGCCCCGTTGAGGACGGTTCGGAACTCCTCGTCCTTCTCCGCCGCCAGGATAAACTCCGGGTTGGGCGTGACTACATAGTGGAACTTGTCCTCCTCCAGGAGGGCGGCGCCGGCCTTGGCGGCCTCCGCCCGGGTGAGGTCGTCAAAGGCAATCCCTAAAACTTCTTTTTTCAAGCTAACCTCCACGCGCCTGTGGGCGCTCCTCTGTCCTCTGTTTCACCCGTCAAGTTGATGTTTCCCCGGCGGGCCGTCGCTCAAACAGGGACAGGTATACTTTTCCTTATACTTTTTTTATTTTACCACGAAGCGTGAGAAATGTCTATGAAAAATCCATGAAGGTTTTTTGAACCCCCAAAAAAATTCAGGCGGGGGACGGCCCCCGCCTGTCTCGTCACTCCACCCCGAAAGAGGTGATGGCGTCCCGCATATTCCGCCAGTCGGACCGCAGCTCCTCCAGCCGGTCCCGGCCCGCCGGGGTGAGCTTGTAATACTTCCGGTCCGGCCCGCCGCCGCTGGGGGCCATGTACCAGGAGGTAAACCCCGCCTTGCCCAGGCCCCGGAGCAGGGCGTAAATGGCGCTCTCCTGGGTGTCCGGAAAGGCGGAGCGCAGAGGGGTGAGCACCTCATAGCCGTACTTGTCCCCCCCGTCCAGCAGCTGGAGCAGGCACAGCTCCAATAAGTCCTTCTTCAGCACAGGGCCACCCCCGTCCCGATAAGGCCCGCCGCCCCGATGGGGATCAGCCGGGCAAACAGATAGACCCGCATCAGCTCCACCGGAGGGTAATCCAAATTCATACCCTTAAAATTGAACGTCACAAACCCGATCATCGCCGCCACGGTGACGCCCAGGATATACAGAGCCAGCCAGCGGCGGTCATTGCACTTGGCCAGCACCAGTCCGGCAAGAGCGGCCGCGGCGGAAAGCGTCCCCACATACATCATTGCCGTGATGACCAGACGCACCTGCTCAATCAGCCCTGAGCGGTGCTCCGACACCTGCTCATATATGACCGCCCCGGTCACGTCCCAGATTCCGTACATCACCCCGCATCCGGCAATCAGCACAACGGCCAGCGCCAGCACCAGCCGCTTGGACAGCGGACCGTTCTTCTGCCCGTGCCGCCGGAACCAGTACAGGGACAGCGCCAGCCCCACCGCCAATACCCACACGGGATACCACCACGGGTCGTAGTACACAAGGTAGATGGAGCTGCGCCCCGTAAAGCACCATTTCGCCAGCAGGAACAGCCCGAAGGCCAGCACGCCGAACACCGCCAGCCACCGGCGGTAGGCCCGCACATCGGTGAGCAGGTGGGCCGACTGGACAGGCTCCCCCAGCTCCTCCACCAGCCTGGACTCCTCCCGCCCCTCCTGGTACACCATCTCCCGGTAGTCGGCGATGGCCTCCGCCGCCTCCCGGGGTGGCAGACGCCACCGGACAGCACGGCTGAATCGCCGCAAATAACGCTGCTTCGTCATTGTTTTCGCCCCCTTTATTTTAACGCCACCCCCGTTCCGATCAAACCCACGGCCCCCACGGGGACAAGCCAGCGGAACAGATACACACGGATCTCAGCCCTTTCCCCGGGTCCGCAGAGGGGGTTGACACTGAATATCAGCTCCTGGCACATCAGGCACAGCACCGAAACGGCAAGCCCTAAGACAAACAGAGCGATCCACCGCCGGTCATAGCATCGGGCCAGAAGCAGTCCGGCCACCCCCGCCAATGGAGCGATGAAGCCCACGTCGATCACCAGCTCCATAACCGCCGCGAACTCATAGGTTCTTATTCCGTGGCCGTTGTCAAACATGATGTCCCACGTCATGTCAAAGCACCGCCAGGCCTGGACCAGCACCGCGGCTCCGGCCAGCGCCGTCAGGGCCAGGGCCAGCACAAGCCGCCTCGGAACCGGCCCCGATTTACTTCCCTCCCGCCGGAACCACAGGACGGCCAGCGTCACCGCCAGCGCCGCCGGAAGGAGGAACTGCAAAAATTTCGTTTCCATGTATAAGCCGTAATGCACCACCTCCCCGTAGAAGGGCAGTCCGGCAAAGGACCACTCGGCGCAGAAGAGGGCACAGCACAAAAGGACTGCAAAGACCCGCCGCCACCGCTTGTACTCCCGGACCTCGGTGAGCATCCACGCGGCCTGGACGGGGTCGCCCAGCTCCTCCAGCAGCCTTGTCTCGTCCCGGCCCTCCTGGTACACCATCTCCCGGTAATCGCCGATGGCCTCCGCCGCCTCCCCGCTCCCCAGCCGCCACCGGGCGGAGCGGCTAAACTTTGCCAGATACTGCTTCCCGGTCAGGGGCTTTCCCACCTTTTTCATACGCTTCCTCCTTTTCATTGACAAAAAATCAGTACTATTAAAAATATACTAGTGTTAAATTTATAGTACCAGAGTATTTGCCCCTTGTCAAGAAGTTTTTATCAATACCGAAAATATTTTTGTTGACTACTCAAATATTTATGTGATATGCTCCCTATCATAAAAATCCGGCCGCGGAGCCGGGACATTACGAAGGAGGCCCCCATGGAAGAGAGCCGTTTTGAGCTGTTCACCAGCCTGATGAACACCGCCGCCAAGTCCATCCAGCGCCTGAAATCCGCCGGGATGAAGAAATACCACCTCTCCGCCGCCCACACCACCTGTCTGTGCCGGCTGGCTGAGGCGGGAGAACGCGGGCTGACTCAGGGCCAGCTGATCCGCCTGGAGGGGATGGACCGGGCCCACATCTCCCGGGTGGTGGGGGAGCTGTGCCGCAGGGGCTACGCCGCCTCCGAGGACCTGGACAGGCGGTATCGGAAAAGCTACCGCCTCACCCCCCAGGGCCAGGAGATCACCGGCGAGATTCAGTCCATTATCCTGTCCATCAACCGCTCTGTCAGCGACCAGATCCCCCGGGAGGACATTGAGGCGTTTTACCGCACCCTGCGCACCATCACCCAAAACCTGGAGCGGGCGGCGGCGGAATGCCGGTGATGGACCGGGAGAAGCCGAAGGCCGTCTATCTTAAATTGATGCCGAAGGAGGTCACCCTATGGACATCCAATCCCTTGTCCAGGCCCAGCGCTCCCATTTCCAAACCGGAGCAGCACTCGGCCTGACCGCCCGCCGGACAGCCCTGAAGCGGCTGGGCGCGGCCATCCGGGCCCATGAGCGTGACATCAGCGCCGCCCTTATGGCCGACCTGAACAAGTCCTCCACCGAGGGCTATATGTGCGAGGTAGGGCTCACCCTGTCCGAGCTGAGCTTTGTGGAAAAGCGGCTGGCCCGCTGGATGAGGGACCGGAACCACCTCACCCCCCTGGCCCAGTTTCCCGCCCGGAGCTTCACCGTCCAGGAGCCCTATGGGGTGGTCCTCATCATGTCCCCCTGGAACTACCCCTTCCTGCTCACCATGGAGCCCCTGATCGGGGCCATCGCCGCCGGAAACTGCTGTGTGGTGAAGCCCTCGGCCTACTCCCCCGCCACCT
Organism: uncultured Bacillota bacterium; assembly: GCA_947645675.1. Taxonomy (GTDB): domain Bacteria; phylum Bacillota; class Clostridia; order Oscillospirales; family Oscillospiraceae; genus Lawsonibacter. Next base: position 5,788 of record CANSDP010000031.1, on the reverse strand, counting down.
CGGCGGTCATCCGGGATATCCTGTCCCAGTGTTTCCCTCCGGAGTACGTGGCCGTGGTGGAGGGGGGGCGGGCAGAAAATCAGGCCCTTCTGGACCAAAAATTTGATTATATCTTCTTCACCGGCGGGACAGCGGTGGGCAAGGAGGTGATGTCCAAGGCGGCAAAGCATCTCACCCCCGTCACCCTGGAGCTGGGAGGCAAGAGCCCCTGCATTGTGGACGCCACCGCCCGGCTGGAGCTGGCCGCCAAGCGGGTCGTCTTTGGCAAGCTGCTCAACTGCGGCCAGACCTGCGTGGCCCCGGACTACCTGCTCATCGACCGGCGGGTGAAGGACCGCTTTCTGGCCCACCTCCGCAAGCAGATTTCCCTGCAATACGGCGACCCCCTGGACAACGCCGGCTATGTCCGCATGGTCAACCGGAAGCACTTTGACCGGGTGATGGGGCTCATCGACCCGTCCAAGGTGGTCCTGGGCGGCGGGAGCGACCCGAACTCTCTCAAAATCCAGCCCACTGTGCTGGACGGCGTCTCCCCGGAGGACTCGGTGATGCAGGAAGAGATCTTCGGGCCGGTGCTGCCCGTCCTCCCCTTCGACCGGGTGGAGGAGGCGCTGGAATTTGTCAACGCCCGGCCCCGCCCCCTGGCCCTCTATCTCTTTTCCCGGGAAAAGAGAGTTCAGGAGCTGTTCCTGCGCCGAGCCTCCTTCGGGGGCGGCTGCATCAACGACACCATCATCCATCTGGCCACCAGCCGGATGCCCTTCGGCGGCGTGGGAAACAGCGGGATGGGCGGCTACCACGGCTGGGCCAGCTTCGACACCTTCTCCCACCGGAAAAGCATCGTGAAAAAATCTCCCTGGATCGACCTGCCCGTCCGCTACGCCCCCTATACCCCTGTAAAGAATCAGCTTCTGCGGCTGTTTCTGCGGTAAAAAATTTGTCCCGCCTGAACCAGGCGGGACAGCTTTTCTTTATTCTCTCACATGGCGGGGACTTTTGGCGACCATTACGGCGGCCTCGCTGACCGCGGACAGCACGTCGGCCCGGGCCTGGATCTCATAGCTTTTCAGCTTAACCATCAGTCTGCCCCGGTCGGTGGCGACGTAGTGGGGGGGCAGATGATTCAGGGCATAGGCGACCACATCGGCCTTGCAGGCCTCACAGGTACAGCCTCCCTCCGCCTCCATCACAGTATCCAGATTTTGCAGAACAATGTCCTCCATCAGGTTTCTGTACTCGATAGCCATTTTTTTCCTCCTAGACGATCTCTGTATCTCAATGTACCACTCCAGTATATAACTTTTTTGGCTAAATTACAATCCTTATCTTATTTTTATTTTCTCCCATGTTAATTCAGTCCAAAAGCGCATAAAGATTGTATTAAGATCCTAGGAACCCGCCCCATTCTACGCTATAATGGGAGCATCAAGGATGAGAGGAGCCGGGCCATTGCGGTTGAACAAGCAGCTTCGGGAAAAAATACAGGAATCCATGGCCTCGGTGCTCCCCATCACGGCCATCGTCTTTCTGCTGTCCATCACCATCGCCCCCCTGGACCCAGGCACCCTGGTGCTGTTCCTCTTTGGGGCCATCCTGCTGGTGGGCGGCATGGGGCTGTTCACCCTGGGGGTGGACATGTCCATGATCCCCATGGGAGAGGGCGTGGGCGTCACGGTGAGCAAAAGCAAGCACCTGCTCATCCCCGTGGCGGTCTACTTTCTGCTGGGCGTCCTCACCACCATGGCCGAGCCCGACCTGACGGTGCTGGCCAACCAGGTGCCCGCCATTGACAATATCGTCCTGATTCTCACGGTAGCCGTGGGGGTAGGCCTGTTCCTGGTTGCGGCCACCCTGCGGATTCAGCGGGGGACCCCCCTGCGCCGTCTGCTGCTGGTGTTTTACTTCCTGGTCTTCGCGCTGGCCGCTCTGGCCCCCGGCAATTTTATCCCTGTCTCCTTCGACTCCGGCGGCGTCACCACCGGGCCCATCACCGTCCCCTTTATCATGTCCCTGGGCCTGGGCATCGCCTCCACCCGCAGCGACAAAAACTCCGCCAGCGACAGCTTCGGCCTGATCTCCCTGTGCTCCATCGGCCCCATTCTGTGTGTGCTGGTGCTGGGCATCATCTATAACCCCCAGGAGGCCGCCTCCCATCTCAGCGTCATCCCCACCATCCCCAACACCGCCCAGGCCGCCCGGTTCTTCTACCAGTCCTTCCCCACCTACCTGGAGGAGGTGGCCCGAGCCCTTCTGCCCATCACCGGGCTGTTCCTGGTTTTTCAGGCCATCACCCGCCGGTTCAAGCGGGGCCAGCTGATGCGCGTTGCCACCGGTCTGCTCTATACATACGTGGGGCTGGTCCTCTTCCTGTGCGGGGTCAACGTGGGCTTTATGCCCGCCGGCCAGCTCATCGGGGCCACCATCGCCGGCGGAGGCCGCAGCTGGCTGCTCATCCCCATCGGTATGCTCATCGGCTACTACATTGTCAAGGCGGAGCCCGCCGTGGCCGTCCTCACCAAGCAGGTGGAGGAGGTGTCCAACGGCTCCATCTCCCACAAGGCCATGGGGCTGGCCCTGTCCATCGGCGTGTGCGTCTCGGTGGGGCTGGCGATGGTGCGGGTACTCACCGGGCTGAATATCTTCTGGCTCCTCATTCCCGGCTACGCCATCTCCCTGGGCCTGACCTTTGTGGTCCCCGGAATCTTCACCGGCATCGCCTTCGACTCCGGCGGCGTAGCCAGCGGACCCATGACCGCCACCTTCCTCCTCCCCTTCGCCCAGGGGGCCTGTCACGCCCTGGGGGGCAATATGATGACCGACGCCTTCGGCATCGTGGCTATGGTGGCTATGACCCCCCTGGTGACCATCCAAATCATGGGCCTTGCCAGCATCCTGCGCCACAAGCTGGCCCGCCGCCGCCTGCGCTCCCGCATGGAGCGGGTGGAGGACGTGGTCCTCTATTTTGACTGAGAGGAGAGCCCCTATGGAAGCAATGAAAGTGATCCTCTCCATCGTGGAGCGGGGCCAGGGCGCCGCCATGCAGCGGCTGTACCGCCAGCGCCACCTGCCCATCCACCTCCAATGCGCCGGGCGGGGCACCGCCACCTCGGAGATTATGGACATCCTGGGCCTAGGCTCCAGCGAGAAGGACGTGCTTATCAGCTTTGCCGCCGCCTCCGCCGCGAAAAAGCTGCTCCACGACCTGGACAACGACCTCCGGGGCCACACCGGCGGGGCCGGGATCGTGGTCTCCATCCCCGTCTCGGGGCTGAACAGCCTGATTGCCAATTTAGCCGCCTACCACGCGGAAAGCTTAAAGGATAAAGAGGAGGGCAGCGACATGGAACGCTCGGAAAACAGTTTGATTTTAGTGGTGTGCGCCCGGGGCTGCACCGACGACGTGATGACCACCGCCAAGGCCCACGGGGCCCGGGGCGGCACCGTCATCAAGGGGCGGCTGTCCGGCCGGAAGGAGCTGGAGCAGGCCTATGAGGTGGAGCTGAGGGCCGAGCGTGAGATCGTAGCCATCGTGGTGCCCACCAGCCTGCGCAACCCCATTATGGAAGCCATCAACACCGAGCACGGCCTGCGCAGCGAGGCCCAGGCGGCGCTGTGCTCCCTGCCCATTGAGCAGATCATAAGGTTGGGATGATTCTTGTGGGGGCGCATAGTATGCGCCCGCGGGCGGCTGTCAGCCGCCCCTACATTTTTTGAGAAAGGTGGTGCCCTTATGGAGCGCCTTGTCAATGCCTGCGAGGAACAGCATTTTCAGGACATGTCCCTCCTCCACGCCCTGGGCTGGCGGACCGCCTACCGGGACAGCATCCCGTCTGCTTACATGGCCCGGGAAATCACCGACGAGCGCTGGGTCCCCGTCTTCCGTCAAAACTACGCGGAGGGCCGCTATCACGGTCTCTTGCTCTACGCAGGGGATACCCCCCTCTGCTGCGCCACCTACGGCCCCGCCCGGGTGGACCAGTCCGCTGGGAACACTATCTGCGATTTCAGCTCTCCCGACCTGGCCGACTGGGGAGAGCTGGTCTCCCTCTACGCCCACCCGGACCATTGGGGCCAGGGGTACGGCTCCATCGTGATGGAGGAGGTCCTCCGCCGCCTGGGTACAACCGGATATCCCGGCTGTTTTCTCTACGTCCTCCGGGAGAACGACCATGCCCGTCGCTTTTACGAAAAGCACGGCTTTGCCTGGGACGGACACAGTCTGGAGGTGGCGCTGACGAGAAACGCTTCATTAACCGATTTAAGATATCGCAAACGATTCTAAAGTGACATCCCTGCTATTTTTGAATCCCTTTTCCCATTCCCGAGCCACAATGTTCGTGGGGAAATAGCATAACATATTTTCTCAAGATATAATGTATAAAGGGTGGTTTCACCAGACCAACGCTATATATTAGCCGCAGTCCATTTGTGGCAGAATAATACAGGCGGTGGTACTGCCTGCGGCAGTCGTGCGCTCTCCAAGGGAGGCCCGCCGCACGTTCCTTGCCTGCCCAGTATGGACAAGCCAGCAAACACCACCGGCGACTTGCGCATCGGACGGAGCTGCGTCAATGCTCTGGGGGCTGAGGGGCGTGGGGCACCGACAAGCCGCACCGGGTATATACCGGGACATTGCTGCTGTCATCGCCTATAAAAGAGGATTGAAAGTCGTTTGCTGCCATGGTATATTCTATTCGATAAATCGGAGTGCGGAAGAAGAAATAATTAAGATACCAACCGCCCGTCCCCTTGCAGCGCAACGGTTTCATGGGTTCTGTCGGCAATTGGTACGCAAAAACTACTCGATTTTACAGGACAGTGGTGAAGGTGCGCGAAAAAAAGAGAAAAAATACAGTCAAAATTTTGACCTGTGCTCTCTCTGCGTTAGGGGCAATCGGGCTGCTGCTTTTCCATGGCAGTCTTCCATTAAAAGATAGCATACAGATTGGGCATCTTCCGAAGGAATTTAGCATTGAGGTGAGCAATAATTATATCGATTTTCAGGTGGAAAATGAGTGTTCAGCATATGCGTCCGCCTACGTGATGCGGCATTTAGGCAGACAGGTTGCAGGTTCTGAATTGTACGATGACATTGACCGTGTGCTCGGCTTCGTTTCTGTCAATTCTGTCGTTAGCCTGTTTCAAAGTTATGGATATACCGCAAAAGCCTATCATGGAGATAATAGCACCCTAAAGCAACGTTTAATTTCAGGTGTGCCTGTTATTGCATTTATACGCACGCCTGATGATACGCATTATGTTGTAGTCGTTGGATATGATGAGAATTTCATATATCTGGTAGATTCAATCTCTGATAATGCTAATGCAAATGGCGGCTGGTATAACAGAAAACTCAGCACAGAGGAATTTGATGCGATTTGGAAAACGAATATGTATCCTGTTGAGAATATCTATATTGTCATATCAGGATCATAAAATAAAAATTCCAGCTTTTTGGGGGATTTCACCCAAAGGATGAAATCCCCCTTGACAAATACTTTTTGATATCCCATAGATTCCAACTCACGTTCTATAAAAAACATAAAGCAGGACAACCAATCAACTGTCCTGCTTTGTGTAGGCACTACCTATCTTCCCAGTCCGTCTCCAGACAAGTATTTTCGGCAGAAGCGAGCTTAACTTCCGTGTTCGGAATGGGAACGGGTGGACCCTCGCCCTAATCAGCACCTACTATTTTAATCACCGAAGTGACTAAAACCAATATGAAATTTTTGGTGACCCGTACGGGAATCGAACCCATGTTTGCGGCGTGAGAGGCCGCCGTCTT
>CANSDP010000030.1 GCA_947645675.1 uncultured Bacillota bacterium | reverse complement strand
GACCCTGGGTGATGTCGCCGCCGGCCACGCCGCCGGTGTGGAAGGTACGCATGGTCAGCTGGGTGCCCGGCTCTCCGATGGACTGGGCGGCGATGATACCCACCGCCTCGCCGGCGCCCACAGGCTCGCCGATGGCCAGGTTGATGCCATAGCACCGGGCGCACACGCCGCTCCGTGCCCGGCAGGTGAGGACGGAACGGATCTTGACCTGCTTCAGGCCGTGCTCCTCCAGGGTCTTGGCGTCGTCCTTGCGGAGCATGGAGTCTCTGGTGAAGAGCACCTCGCCGGTCTGGGGGTCCACAATGTCGTCGGTGGGGTAGCGGCCATGGATGCGCTCGGCAAAGGTTTCAATGACCTGGCCGTGCTCCTCAATCTCGCTGACCAGGATGCCGTCGGCGGTGCCGCAGTCCTCCTCGCGGATGATGACCTGCTGGGACACGTCCACCAGACGGCGGGTCAGATAGCCCGAGTCAGCGGTACGCAGGGCGGTATCGGCCATGCCCTTCCGGGCGCCCCTGGAGGAGATGAAGTACTCCAGCACGGACAGGCCCTCGCGGAAGTTGGCCTTGATGGGGATCTCAATAGTACGTCCGGCGGTGTCGGCCATCAGGCCGCGCATGCCGGCCAGCTGACGGATCTGCGCCATAGAACCACGGGCGCCCGAGTCGGCCATCATGAAGATGGGGTTGTACTTGTCCATGGAGGCCTGGAGGGCGTCGGTAACGTCCTTGGTGGTCTTTTCCCAGGCCGAAACGGTGAGGCGGTACCGCTCCTCGTTGGTGATAAGGCCCCGGCGGTACTGCTTGTCGATGCGGACGATCTCCTTCTCGGTCTCGCCGATGAGCTCATATTTCTTGGAGGGCACGGTCATGTCGGCGATGGCGACGGTGAGGGAGCCCACAGTGGAGTAGTGATAGCCCAGGTCCTTGATCGCGTCCAGCATACCGGCGGAGGTGGTGAAGCCGTGGCGGGTGATGCACTTGTCGATGATCTTGCCAAGCATCTTCTTGCCCACAACCTCGTTGACCTCCAGATTGAACATGGTCTCCGGGTTGGTGCGGTCCACGAAGCCCAGGTCCTGGGGGATGGCCTCGTTGTAGATCATGCGGCCCACCGTGGTGGTGACCAGCTTGTGCCGCATCTCGCCGTCCACCTCCCGGAACATCCGGACCTGAATGGGGGTGTGGAGGGTGATAACCCCGGCGTCATAGGCTAGCATGGCCTCGTCCTTGTCGGCGAAGGCGTGGTTGACGCTGCCCTCGTCCCGGGTGTAGGTCAGGTAGTAAGCGCCCAGGATCATATCCTGAGAGGGGATGGTAACCGGTCCGCCGTCCTGGGGGCGGAGGAGGTTGTTGGCCGACAGCATCAGCACCCGGGCCTCGGTCTGGGCCTCGGCGGACAGGGGGACGTGGACGGCCATCTGATCGCCATCGAAGTCGGCGTTGAAGGCGGTACACACCAGGGGGTGGAGCTTGATGGCCCGGCCCTCCACCAGGACGGGCTCAAAGGCCTGGATACCCAGACGGTGCAGGGTGGGGGCGCGGTTCAGCATGACGGGGTGGTCCTTGATGACAAACTCCAAAGCGTCCCACACGGCGGCCTCGCCCTTTTCCACCATCTTCTTGGCGGCCTTGATGTTGTTGGCCAGACCGTCGTCCACCAGCTTCTTCATGACGAAGGGGCGGAACAGCTCAATGGCCATCTCCTTGGGCAGGCCGCACTGATAGATTTTCAGAGAGGGGCCCACCACGATAACCGAACGGCCGGAGTAGTCCACCCGCTTGCCCAGCAGGTTCTGACGGAAGCGGCCCTGCTTGCCCTTGAGCATGTCGCTCAGGGACTTCAAGGCCCGGTTGTTGGCTCCAGTGACCGCCCGGCCCCGGCGGCCGTTGTCGATCAGGGCGTCCACCGCCTCCTGGAGCATCCGCTTCTCGTTGCGGACGATGATGTCGGGGGCGTTGAGCTGAATCAGCCGCTTGAGGCGGTTGTTCCGATTGATGACCCGGCGGTACAGGTCGTTCAGGTCGGAGGAGGCGTACCGTCCGCCGTCCAGGGGGACCATGGGCCGAATCTCGGGGGGGATTACCGGCAGCACGTCGATAATCATCCACTCGGGCTTGTTGCCCGAGACCCGGAAGGCGTCCACCACCTCCAGCCGCTTGATGATCTTAACCTTCTTCTGGCCGGAGGCGTCCTTCAGCTCCTTGCGCAGCTGCTCGGACAGCGCGTCCAGGTCGATCTGCTGGAGGAGCTTTTTCACCGCCTCGGCGCCCATGCCGGCGTCGAAGTCGTCCTCATACTTCTCCCGCATGTCGCGATACTCTTTTTCAGAGAGGATCTGATTTTTGGACAGGGGGGAGAAGCCGGGGTCAATCACAATATAGGCGGCGAAGTACAGCACCTTCTCCAGAATCCGGGGGCTGATGTCCAGCAGCAGGCCCATCCGGGAGGGGATGCCCTTGAAGTACCAGATGTGGGACACGGGGGCGGCCAGCTCGATATGGCCCATCCGCTCCCGGCGGACCTTGGCCTTGGTGATCTCCACGCCGCAGCGGTCGCACACCTTGCCCTTGTAGCGGATCTTCTTATATTTTCCGCAGTTGCACTCCCAGTCCTTGGTGGGACCAAAAATTTTCTCGCAGAACAGGCCGTCCTTCTCAGGCTTGAGAGTGCGGTAGTTGATGGTCTCCGGGCGCTTCACCTCGCCGAAGGACCACTCTCGGATCTGCTCGGGGGAGGCGATCCCAATACGGATCGCGTCAAACTCAGCATAGCTCATGTTTCCATCTCCTCCCTTTAGTTATAGTCGTCTTCCGACGAGAACATGGCGTCGTCCGGCTCCTCGTCCGCCGGGCCCACGGCCAGGTCGTCGTCATCGCTCTCACCCTTGAAGGTAAATCCGCCGGCGGAGGCGAAGTCGTCCCCGGCCTGATAGCCATAGTCCTCTTCCCGGTCGTAGTAGTCGTCCCGGACGGGCTGATAGCCGTCGTCCTCGTCGTCCTTCAGCTCGATCTCGGCGCCGTCCTTGTCCAGCACCTTCATGTCCAGACACAGGGACTGGAGCTCCTTGATCAGCACCTTGAAGGACTCGGGCACGCCGGGCTTGGGCACGTTCAGGCCCTTGACGATGGCCTCATAGGTTTTCACACGGCCGGTGACGTCGTCAGATTTCACAGTCAAAATCTCTTGCAGGGTATAGGCCGCGCCGTAGGCCTCCAGGGCCCAAACCTCCATCTCGCCGAAGCGCTGGCCGCCGAACTGGGCCTTGCCGCCCAGGGGCTGCTGGGTGACCAGGGAGTAGGGGCCGGTGGCCCGGGCGTGAATCTTATCATCCACCAGATGGTGGAGCTTGAGGAAGTAGACGTAGCCCACGGTGACCGGGTTGTCAAAACGGTTGCCGGTCCGGCCGTCGTAGAGCCAGTTTTTGCCGTCGATGAGGCGCAGGCGGCGCTCCTGCTGCCACCGGGCCACCAGGGCATCGTCGGCTGTTTCCTCGGGGGTGAGGGGGCGTATGCCGTCCCCCTCCTCGTCGGCCAGGTAGAGGGGCTTGCCGATGAGGGGCTCGTTGACGCCCACCTCCCGGGCCAGTCCGGCCAGCTTGAGGCACTCCTGAATGTCGGCCTCGCTGGCACCGTTGAAGATGGGGGTGGCCACCTTCCAGCCCAGGGTCTTGGCGGCGTAGCCCAGATGGACCTCCAGCACCTGGCCGATGTTCATACGGGAGGGCACGCCCAGGGGGTTCAGCACGATGTCCAGGGGGGTGCCGTCGGGGAGGAAGGGCATATCCTCCTGGGGCAGGATGCGGGAGACCACGCCCTTGTTGCCGTGGCGGCCGGCCATTTTGTCGCCCACGGAGATCTTCCGCTTCTGGGCGATATAGACCCGGACGGTCTGGTTGACGCCGGGGCCCAGCTCGTCGCCGTTGTCCCGGGTGAATACCTTCACGTCCACCACAATGCCCGCCTCGCCGTGGGGCACCTTCAGGGAGGTGTCCCGGACCTCGCGGGCCTTCTCGCCAAAGATGGCCCGGAGCAGCTTCTCCTCGGCGGTGGCCTCGGCCTCACCCTTGGGGGTGACCTTGCCCACCAGATAGTCGCCGGCGCGAATTTCCGCGCCCACCCGGATGATGCCGTGCTCGTCCAGGTCCTTCAAAGCGTCCTCGCCCACGTTGGGGATGTCCCGGGTGATGGTCTCGGGGCCCAGCTTGGTGTCCCGGGCCTCGGTCTCATACTCCTCGATGTGGATGGAGGTGAACACGTCGTCCTTCACCATCCGCTCGTTGAGGAGGATGGCGTCCTCGTAGTTATAGCCCTCCCAGGTCATGAAGCCCATGAGGATGTTCCGTCCCAGGGCGATCTCGCCCTTGTCGGTGGAGGGGCCGTCGGCCAGCACGTCCTGGAACTCCACCCGCTGGCCCGCGTTGACGATGGGCCGCTGGTTGATGCAGGTGGTGTGGTTGGAGCGCAGGTACTTGGTCAGGCGGTATTCCTTGGTCCGCCCGTTGTCATAGGCCACGGTGATATACCGGGCGGAGACCCGGGTGACGGTGCCCGGCCCCTCAGCCAGGATAGCCACCTCGGAGTCGATGCAGTTTTTGTGCTCCTGGCCGGTGGCGACCACGGGGGCCTCGGGCCGGAGCAGGGGGACGGCCTGACGCTGCATGTTGGCGCCCATGAGGGCGCGGTTGGCGTCGTCGTTCTGGAGGAAGGGGATCATGGCGGTAGCCACCGACACCATCATCTTGGGGGACACGTCCACGTAGTCCACCCGGCTGCGGTCCACCGAGATGGTCTCGTTGCGGTGGCGGCAGGTGATGCGCTCGTTGACCAGACAGCCGTTTTCGTCCACCGGCTCGGTGGCCTGGCCGATGGTGAACTCGTCCTCCATGTCGGCGGTCATATAGTGGATCTCGTCGGTGAGACGGCCCGTCTCCTTGTCCACCTTACGGTAGGGGGACTCGATAAAGCCGTACTTGTTAATCCGGGCGTAGGAGGCCAGATAGGAGATCAGGCCGATGTTGGGACCTTCAGGGGTCTCGATGGGGCACAGACGGCCATAGTGGCTGTAGTGGACATCGCGCACGTCGAAGGAGGCCCGGTCACGGCTCAGACCGCCGGGGCCCAGTGCGGACAGACGGCGCTTGTGGGTCAGCTCGGCCAGGGGGTTGGTCTGGTCCATGAACTGGGACAGGGGAGAGGAGCCGAAGAACTCCTTAATGGCGGCGGTGACAGGCCGGATATTGATGAGGCTCTGGGGGGTGACCACGTCCAGGTCCTGGGTGGTCATCCGCTCCCGGATGACACGCTCCATGCGGCTGAAGCCGATGCGGAACTGGTTCTGAATCAGCTCGCCCACGCAGCGCAGGCGGCGGTTGCCCAGATGGTCGATGTCGTCGGGGGTGCCGATGCTGTAGGCCAGACCGTTGAGGTAATTGATGGAGGCCATGATATCGGCCACGGTGATGTGGTTGGGAATCAGGTCCTCGATGCTCCGGCGGACGGCGTCCTTCAGCTCATCCCCCTGGTACTGGTCCGCCAGGGCGCACAGCACGGGGAAGGAGACCATCTCGTCAATGCCCGCCTCGGCGGGGTCGAAGCCGGTCAGGGCGATGAAGCCCTTTTTGTCCACCATGTCGTTGGAGAATACGATTACCTGCCGGCCGTCGGTGTCCACCACCGCCCGGTTGACGCCCCGGGAGTCCAGCTCCTGAGCCCGCTCCCGGGTGAGGACCTCGCCGGCCTCGGCGATGATCTCGCCGGTGCGGGGGTCGGCGATGGGCTGGGCCAGCTTCTGGCCGGACAGCCGGGTCCACAGGGCCATTTTCTTGTTGAACTTATACCGGCCCACAGCGGACAGGTCGTACCGCCGGTGGTCGAAGAAGGTGGCGTTGATGAGGGTCTCGGCGGAGTCCAGCGTGGGGGGCTCGCCGGGGCGCAGCTTGCGGTAGATCTCAAGCATGGCCTCCTCATAGGTTTTGCAGGCGTCCTTCTCCAGGGTGGCCAGGATGCGCTCGTCCTCGCCGAACAGCTCCAGAATCTCCGAGTCGGTCTTGGGGCCCAGCGCCCGGATCAGGCAGGTGACGGGCAGCTTGCGGTTCTTGTCGATGCGGACATAGAAGATGTCGCTCAGGTCGGTCTCATACTCCAGCCAGGCGCCCCGGCCGGGGATGACGGTGGTGGCGTAGGTCTTGTTGTCCGCCTTGTCCACCTCCCGGCTGTAGTACATACCGGGGGAGCGGACGATCTGGGAGACAATGACGCGCTCGGCCCCGTTGATGACAAAGGTGCCCGAATTGGTCATGATGGGGAAATCTCCCATGAAGATCTCCTGCTCAGTGATCTGGTTGTTGTTGCTGTTGGTGTTGCGCAGCTGCACCTTCACCTTGATGGGGGCGGCGTAGGTGGCGTCGCGGGCCTTGCACTCCTCCACGTCGTACTTGGGCTTTTCGTCCATGGAGAAGTCCACAAAGGACAGCTCCAGGTTGCCGCCGTAGTCCACGATGGAGCCCACGTCCTTGAAGACCTCTCTCAGGCCCACGTCCAGGAACCACTGATAGGAGATCTTCTGGACCTCCAGCAGGTTGGGCATCTCCAGGATCTCCTGGTAGCGGGCAAAGCTCTTTCGCTGGGTCTTGCCGTACATTACGTCCTTGACGACCATGCTGAAAAATCAACTCGCTTTCTTCTGAATTGACGGTTGTTCTGCATTTTTCACGGGGGAAATTCCGGGGAACAGGAATAATTTGCCGTCAGAATGCACAATTCCAGCCGGGAAGAGAAAAGAGGAACACGCGGGAACGTGGACTGTTTTATACCGCTTTCCCTTGTCATTTCCGCCGGGGTGTGGTAGACTGACACAGTAAATATAGAAAGTGCTCTCTCCGGTTCCAGGGGACACAAAATCATTTTATTCTACCACGATCAGGATAAGCTGTCAAGGCCTATCCGCATATTTTTTTACAGAAAAAGCCCCCGTCCATCGGACGGGGGCTCCGCTTTGCGGTTAATGGCCTTCTTTTCCTGGGATATCACATGTTAAGGCAGCTTGGCCTTGATGCTCAGTTCTTCCGGGGCCTCACGCGTCTCTCCAAACCGCAGCACGGTCCCGTCCTGTTTGACGGCGTAGGTGCAGTCCTGAACGCTGACCGCGGCCCAGACGCCTTCCGCGATCTGAACTGGGGTCGTCTGACAGAGGGATTTTTCCAGGCCGTCGTCATAAATCAGGTTGCCGCCCCCGCCGTTGCCCAGCTGGTTCAGACCGTTCATGCCCCAGCACCAGAGGGTCCCGTCCTGTTTCACCGCCGCGCCGTGTCCGCCGCCACAGGAGGTGGGCGAGCAGTCCGAATTCATGCTGGCGCAGACCACGTCGTCCATGATCTTGACCGGGACCGTTTGATAAATTGTCGCATCCGTTCCCGCAAGTCCCTCATACTCATAGCTGGCATTTCCCTGATGGCCATTGCCCAGCTGGCCCCACTCGTTGCTCCCCCAGGTCCACAGAGAACCGTCGGTCTGGAGGGCCGCGGTCGCATAAATGCCGCAGCTGACGCTGGCCACATGATCCATAACCTTGACAGGCTTGTTCTGAGCCAGGTAGCCAAACTCGTCCAAGCCGTCCCCCTGGCCGTTGTTGCCGATCTGTCCGAACTGGTTGGAGCCCCACAGCCACAGAGAGCCGTCCTCCAGAATGGCGGCAAAATGATCTTCGCCGCAGCTGACGCTGACCGCGTGTTCCAGTCCCGCTACCGGAAGATACTTTTTCGTCTCAAGGTCCAGCGTCCATACTGTACCATCGGTTTTCACAACCACAGCAGCCCAGAGGCCTGTGTCAAAGGAGGCGACATGGTCCATAACCAGCTCCGACCGATAGAAGTCGCCCTCGCCCATGCAGTAGCCCCACTGCCAAAGGATGCCGTTGGCGTCCAGGGCGAGCATATTCCAGCGGTCGCAGGACACGCTGACCACGTTCTCCATCATTTTAATGTAGCCGCCCTCGTTGGGGAAATCTATGGCCCAGAGGACGGAATTTTCGTCAATGACAGCGTCGTAAGAATATCCGTACCCCAGCGTGGTGATTGTGCGGGCGGCGGACTGCGCCGCGCTGGCCCCGCCGGTCTCCACAATCACGCCCCGCCGCGCGTCCCAGTCCACCTTGAAGCCCAGGGCGGCGCCCAGGTCACGGAGCTTGAAATAGGTATAGTCGCCTCCGGCGTCGTCGGTAAGGATGATGGACTCCAGACTGGCCGCCTGGCCGTTCACCTTCACCGCCCCGGAGCCGTCGCGGTAAGTCCGGTCACCGGAGTAGGGGGTGGACATCTCGCCGCCCACGTCGGTGTAGGCGGTTCCGGTGGTCACAGAGATGGAGCCGTCATAGCCCACGGCGAACTGGGCTTTGGTCCCGTTGAGCACGTGGGCCACATCCCGGAGCTTGACGTAGTTGGTGGGGTTGCCGTTCGCGTCCTTCAGGGCGTACATCTGGAACTCCACCTTTTTGCCGTCCACCTCCACCGCCTGGGTGGATGCGTAGGCCGTTCCTCCCGCCGCGAAAGCGGCGGGAAGCAGCGATAGTGTCATAGCCAGGGTCAGCGCCGCAGACAGGATTTTTTTCATACTGTATTCCTTCCTTTCTTTATAAGCCCTCTTTTCCTGAAAAGAGGAAATAAGAACCTTGCCATTTAAATAATAGCAAGGTTCCCAAGGGCTTGCAAGTATGCTGTTTGCATAGGGTTTTTGCGCTTTTTACGCCTTTTCCCCTTTGGCTGTCTCCTCCTCCTGGGCGGCGATGGACTCCCGCTCCTTCAGCAGCTCCTCATAGAGCTGCTTGCTGTCCCAGTCCTGATTGGACTCGGTGAGGATGGCTTTCAGGTTGATGGGAGGGATCTTGGCCAGACGGATAATCTCCAGCACCTGGTTGAGCAGGGCCTGGCTCATATAGCAGAAGACCAGCATGGGCTCGCCCAGGGGCTCGGCGGCCTCGCCGGGCTCCCCCTTCCCCTGGGACAGGTCCAGCAGGGAGACGTGATAGCGTTCAGGCTCCACTACCCGCATACGCAGGCGGAGCATGGCAAAGATTTGCTTCAGCTTGGAGTACTTGTCCCCCGAGCAGTTGTACATCAGTATGGTTCCGGCGTTTCTCATGTTATCACCTCGATTAGATCTGATCCAGGGCCTGAGCGATGTCGGCAACCAGGTCCTCCTGGTCCTCAATGCCGCAGGAGAAACGGACCAGGTCGGGCGTGATGCCGGCGGCGGCCAGCTCCCCGTCGTTCATCTGCCGGTGGGTGGCGGAGGCGGGGTGGAGGCAGCAGGTGCGGGCGTCGGCCACATGGGTCTCCACAGCGGCCAGCTTTAAGTGCTTCATAAAGGTCTCGGCGGCGGACCGGCCCCCCTTGAAGCCGAAGGACACCACGCCGCAGGTGCCGTTGGGCATATATTTTTGGGCCAGGCCGTAATATTTGTCTCCCTCCAGGCCGGGATAGGTGACAAAGCTGATCTTCTCATGTCCGGCCAGGAACTTGGCCACGGCCAGGGCGTTTTCACAGTGCCGGAGCATACGGACGTGGAGGCTCTCCAGGCCCAGGTTCAGCAAAAAGGCGTTCTGGGGGGACTGGATGGAGCCGAAATCCCGCATCAGCTGGGCGGTGCATTTGGTGATGAAGGCCCCGCCCAGGCCGAATTTCTCGGCGTAGGTGATGCCGTGGTAGCTGTCGTCGGGGGTACACAGGCCGGGGAATTTCTCCTTGTGGGCCATCCAGTCAAATTTGCCGCTGTCCACGATGCAGCCGCCCACGCCGGCCCCGTGACCGTCCATATACTTGGTGGTGGAGTGGGTGACAATGTCGCAGCCCCACTCGATGGGCCGGCAGTTCACCGGGGTGGCGAAGGTGTTGTCGATGATGAGAGGGACCCCGTGGGCGTGGGCGGCCTTGGCAAACCGCTCGATGTCCAGCACGGTGAGGGCGGGGTTGGCGATGGTCTCGCCAAAGACCGCCTTGGTGTTGGGCCGGAAGGCCGCGGCTAGCTCCTCGTCGGTGCAGTCGGGCTCCACAAAGGTGAACTCAACCCCCATCTTCCGCATGGTGACGTGGAAGAGGTTATAGGTGCCCCCGTAAATGGTGGAGGAAGCCACCACATGGTCGCCGCAGTTGGCGATATTGAAGATAGCGTAGAAGTTGGCCGCCTGGCCGGAGGAGGTGAGCATGGCGGCGGTCCCGCCCTCCATGTCGCAGATCTTGGCGGCTACCATGTCGTTGGTGGGGTTTTGCAGGCGGGTATAGAAGTAGCCGCTGGCCTCCAGGTCGAAGAGCTTGCCCATGTCCTCGCTGGTATTATATTTGAAGGTGGTAGACTGAATAATGGGGATCTGCCGGGGCTGGCCGTTTTTGGGGGTGTAGCCGCCCTGGACACATTTGGTGTTGATTTTATACTCACTCATCGAGATGCCTTCTTTCCGTTGGAATAGACTTTAGATTACAGGGAAACGCCCAATTTGTCAAGAGGTTTGTGGGAGGCTCACGCGTAGGGCGCGACGACCCGGCGCGCCGTTCCCCCGCAGGGAAAAGCCTCCCTCTCCGAGGGAGGTGGCACGGCGTAGCCGTGACGGAGGGAGTCCGTTGGAGGTCTGTGAGTTTTTGAGGACTCCCTCAGTCAGCTTCGCTGACAGCTCCCTCGGGGAGGGAGCCTTTGTCCTACGAAACCTCGTCTGCCAGACCGTCCCACAGGACGGCCTCCTGGGCGGTTAGGAGCTGATGGCTGCGGTAGCTGGCGTTGTGGCCCTCGGTAGAGATCTCCACCCCCTCCACCCCCTCCGCCTGGGCCAGGGTGAGGACGATGGCGTAGTCGGCCAGGGTGAGGGAGACGTCGGTGAGGGAGCCGTACTGCTCGGACAGTTTGACCTGGAGCACGCCGGGCTGATCCTCCGACCAGCTCCACTGGCGCAGGGCCACCCCCCTTGGGAAGGGGGAGGCCAGCCCCTCCTGGGTGGGGCCGGACAGCAGGGCGGACAGCAGGGCCTCGGGCTCCAGCTCCCCCTCATAGGGCTGGGGGGACAGGGCGGGGCCGTGGCGTTCCTCCCCTCCGGCGCAGAACCAGAGGACGGGACCGGTAGGGGCTGGTTCCTCCCGCTGCCCGCAGGCGGTGAGGAGGAGAAGAATCAGGACAAACCAAATTTTTTTCATGCCGGGTCCCCCTTTCCCTTTTCCCCGGGGAGATAACGGGGGAAGCCGGCGGTGAACAGGCTGCCCTCCGGGCTCCGGGGCCGGGCGGTGACCCAGCCGCCGTGGCGGCGCACCGTGTCCCGCACGATGGACAGCCCCAGTCCGGTGCCCCCCGCGGCCCGGGACCGGGCCTTGTCCACCCGGTAGAAGCGGTTGAACACCTTGGGCAGGTCCTCCTCCGGGATGCCCACGCCGGTGTCCCCCACCTCCAGGAGGACCTGGTCCTTGTCCCGGAACACCGAGACAAAGACCTTGCCCCCGTCGAAGTTATACTTGATGGCGTTTTCCATCAGGTTGAAGCAGACCTGAGACAGATCGTCCTCGGTACACAGAATCAGGCAGTTGGGCCGCAGGTCGGTCTCTATGGCGACCCCCGCGGCGTCGGCTACCGGCTGGAGCAGGGCGGCGATCCGCCCGGTCACCTGGGCCGCGTCCACCGGCTCCTGTTGTCCGGCGGGCAGGCTGTCCAGCCGGGTGAGGGCCAGAAGATGCTCGGTAATGCGGGTGAGCCGCTCGGCCTCGGAGCCGATGTCCCCCACAAAGTCCCGGACCATCTCCGGGTCCATCTCCCCGGTCTGCAAAATGGAGTCGGCCAGCAGACGGATGGAGGCCAAAGGCGTCTTCAGCTCATGGCTGGCGTCGGAGACGAAGCGGCGGCGAATTTCCTCGGTGGTCTGGAGGCGGTCGGTGAGCTGGTTGAACTCCCCGGCCAGCTGGGCCAGCTCGTCCCGGCCCACCGGCTGGAGGCGGTGGCCGTACTCCCCCTCGCCCACGATGCGGATGGCCCGGAGGAGGGCGGCGATGCGGGCGGTGAGCATTTTTGAGAAGAGGGCGGACATCACCAGCGTGACCGCCGCGATGACCAGGGAGATGCTGCGCAGATTTTGCTGGAGGCTGTACAGCAGCTGGCCCTGAGCCTGGTCCACCTCCAGGATGTAAATGGAGCCGATGATCATGCCCCGGTAGACGATGGGCATGGCGGCGGTGGAGGTGAACGCCCGATCGGCGTACCGGGAGTGAAATACGTCGCTGCCCCGTAGGGCGGAGACTACCTCCCGGTACAGGGCGTAGCGAAACTCCGGGGGGGCGTCCTCTCCGGCGTCCGTGTCCTGGCCGGGGGCGGTGCTGTCATAGAGGATCAGCCCCGAGGGGTCGGTAACCAGAATGCGCTTAAGCCCCATGCTGTCCAGCATGTTCATCACCCGAGCCACCTGGTCGGCGGACAGAGATTCCAGCTCCATCAGCGCCGAGGCCATCACCGCCGTCTGACTTTTCAGCGAGTCACGCTTGGAGGCGAACAGCAGGTCCTGAGAGACCAGCACCGGGTAGGTGTTCATCAGCACCAGCACCACGGCGAAGATGACCAGATAGCTGACGGCGTATTTTACCTGGAGAGAGGCGAAAAAGGGGACTTTGTTTTTCGTGGCGGGCACCTCCTTTGTGCGGGGCGGATATGATTCATTCCTGTGTGCAGGGCGCGGCGACCCCGGCGCGCCGTTCTCCCAAGGGCGCCCGCTCTCCGTGGACGGCGGGCCGAGTCGTCCCGCCCTACAGAGCCCGCGGGGTGCGCCCCTGCGGGGGCGAATATTATCCGCCCCCGCAGGAGGTCTTTAAACCTTTGCCAGATAATACCCCACGCCCCATTTGGTGCGGATATACTCCGGGTTGGCGGGGTCCAGCTCCAGCTTCTCCCGCAGGCGGCGGACGTGGACATCCACAGTGCGGTAGTCGCCGATGTACTCATAGCCCCAGACCACGTTGAGGAGATTTTCCCGGCTGTACACCCGGCCCGGGTTGCGCAGGAGGAGCTCCATCAAATCGAATTCCTTGGCGGTCAGCTCCACGGAGACCCCGTCCCGCCAGGCGGCCCGGCCGGCGGTGTCCAGGCGGATGTGTCCGGCCTCCAGCATAGCGGTCCCCTTGCTCTGCTCGGCGGCCCCGGAGCGCCGCAGGAGGGCCCGGACCCGGGCCTTCAGCTCCAGGATGTTAAAGGGCTTGGTGATATAGTCGTCGGCCCCGCACTCAAAGCCCATGATTTTGTCCGCGTCCTCCCCCTTGGCCGTCAGCATGATGACGGGGACGTTGGAGAACTCCCGGATACGCATACAGGCCTGGAGGCCGTCGATCTTGGGCATCATCAGGTCCAGAAGGATCAGGTCGAAGCCCCCCTCCCGGGCCAGCTCCACCGCCTGCTCGCCGTCGCAGCCCACCTCAACCTGATAGCCCTCATGCTCCAGGTTGAACTTGATGCCCTTGACCAGCACCTGCTCGTCGTCTACTACCAGTATTTTCGCCATATTATTACTCCTGTCCGTATATTATCGTTCCATAGGCTCCCTCTCTGAGGGAGCTGCCGCCGCCGGAGGCGGTGACTGAGGGAGTTTTCCAGTTTCCCCGAAAGCTTTATTTGACGGCCGCGTAATCCCTCAGTCCTTCCAGAATTTTGGGGCCGATGCCGTAGATCTCCTCCAGCTGGTCCACCGACTGGAAAAAGCCGTTTTCCTCCCGCCAGGCGATGATGCCCAGAGCCCGGGACTCCCCGATGCCGGGCAGGCGCTGGAGGTCGTAGACATCCGCCGTGTTGATGTTGATGACCTCGCCGGGGAGCAGGCTCTCAGGGTAGGAGCCGGTCTCCTCGGACGCCTCGGGGGGCTGCCCCTCCTCCGGAGCGGGGACCTGGGCGGCGTTTACCTGCCAGGGCTGGGCGGCGCTGAGCTGGGCGGAGAAGCGCCCGGCGCAGAACAGGGCGAAGCCCGCCAGAAGGGCCAGCACCACGGCGGCGTATTTGGTTTTTTCTTCCATGCCTCGCGCCCCCTTGCGGAACAGCTCCCGCCCTGTTATAATGGTAAACGCAGAGTTTTCATAAAATTAAGAAATTTTTTATTGCCTTTTGCGGCCCGGTGCGATACACTGAACACCGTACCAAACCTTATTATAACATACATATGGAGATTTTCCTATGAAAAAATATCGTTTTCTTTCGGTGCTGCTTGTCCTTCCCATGCTGCTGTCCCTGCTCCTGCCGGTTTCCGCCGCCCAGGAGGACCTGGACCTGTTCTGCACCCACGCCATCCTCCTGGACGCCAACCACGGCGACATCCTCTACGATGTGAAGTCCGGCGAGCGGGCCTACCCCGCCAGCACCACCAAGCTGATGACCTGCCTTTTGGTGCTGGAGGCGGTCCAGTCGGGCCAGCTGACCCTGGAGACGGTGGTCACCGTGCCGGGCGACGCCTATCAGGGGCTGACGGGCAATTTCTCCACCGCCGGCCTCAAGGTGGGGGAGCAGCTGAGCGTGGAGGAGCTTCTGTACTGTCTGATGCTCCCCTCGGCCAACGAGGCGGCCAACGTGCTGGCGGTGGCGGTGGACGGCTCCATCGAGGCCTTTGTGGAGCACATGAACCGCCGGGCCGCTGAGCTGGGCTGCAAGGGCACCCACTACGCCAACACCCACGGGATGCACCAGGACGAGCACTACACCACCGCCTATGATCTGGCGCTCACCATGCAGGCCTGCCTGGAGCACGACCTGTTCAGGACCATTACCACCGCGCCCAAGCACACGGTCCCCGCCACCGGCGTGTCCGGGGAGCGGGAGTTCTACAACACCAACGGCCTGGTCTCCAGCTGGAAGTACAGCGGCTACCTCTATGACAAGTGCGTGGGCGGCAAGACGGGCAGCACCGACGAGGCCGGCCGCTGTCTGGTCTCCGCCGCCGAGGACGGGGACGAGCTTCTGATCTCGGTGATCCTGGGCTCCGGCCCCATGAACGAGGCGGGCTATGAGCAGCTGCGTCAGGGCCAGTTCGTGGAGAGCCGCCGCCTTTTGGAATACGGCTTTTCCAACTTCCAGCGGGTGACCATCACCAAGGGGGATGAGCCGGTGGACAAGGTGAAGGTCACCATGTCCCGTCAGGCCGACGAGGTCAACCTGAAGCCCCAGGGCTCCATCACCCGCACCCTGCCCAAGTCCATGGACGTGGACGACATCGAATACCGCATCACCCGCTTCGCCGACGAGGTGGAGGCCCCCGTGGAGGCGGGGCAGGTGATGGGCACCATGACCCTCTACTATGAGGACGAGGTCTACGGCACCCTGGACCTGGTGGCCGTCACCTCGGTGGAGCGGTCCGACCTGCTCCACAAAAAACAGCAGTTTTTCGACTTCTTCCAGAGCGCCGGCGTCAAGCTGGCCTTGGCCTGCGGGGGTCTGGTGGTTCTCCTGGCCGGGCTCCAGCTCCTGGTTTTCCGCAAGCGCCGCCGCCCCCACGCCAAGGCCGGCGCGCGGACCAGCCGCCGGGGGAATTACCGAGGAAATAGAAGATATTAAAACAAACGGCGCGTGAGGCCCACGCGCCGCTTGTTTTGCCAAAATTATGCTTGCATTTCTGTGTGTGATACGCTAAAATAGTTTTTGGAAACATAAATGCGGCAGGCCGCAGGGTGTTGGACGCGCCCCACGGCCCTGTACGAGTGAAATGCCCACTCAGCACAGCAGTTGCAAGACTGCACCACAGGCTTATTATATCCGTTCCGCGCTCTTTTGGCAAGCGGGAATATGTGGAGTATGGGCCGTGCGGAGCATTGATTTTTATCAAGGCGGTGTTGAGATTTTAAACTCGGCACCGTCTTTGTGTTTCCGACAAGCCCCAAGGCGAGGGCTATTGCCCTCGCCTTGATGAAAGCCTGTTGGATTATATTGTTTAAAAGGAGTGTGTGTAATGAAAAGCAGAAAAACCAAATCCATTCTTAATGGTGTTGTAACCGTTTTGTTTATTGTACTGTTGGTGATTCCAGTACAAGCAACTAGAGGAAATGCAGCAGAGTTGTTAAAACAAATGCCTTATTATGGTGATATTTCCAAATGCACTATGACAGCTGAACAGGCAGAGGCTTTTGCAAAACTTATTGAGAATGGAATTGCTGGAAAGGTTCCTTTCTTATCGCCTTCTGAATCTGATGTGTTTTATTGGAATCAACCGTTTGAAGTATTAGGCTATGAATCATATGAAACAAATCGAGCTAATGTCATGCTAGGTGATTTTGCCGGGGATGGCAACCCCTATCTTTATGTATATAGCTCCCTTGTTTCAGATTCCTTTGACGTTTACGGGTGGACAGGCAACTCAGTCAATCTAGTAAGCAACGAGGAATCTTATGGTGGAAGGAGTTCTGGTTATTTATATGAGGCGCCTGACGGTACTGTCAAACACTATTCAGAGGGGAGCGGCGGCGCCACACTTTATTATCAAGACATTATCTCTTTCCAAGACGGCGCTTCACAGCGTGTCTATTTTACAGAAAACTCCGCCCCCTATAATACAGAAATTGGACCTCACAGCCACAAAGGATATACATGCTTTTATGATATAAAGCCCTGTGGCCTAACACAGATGATAGACTATCTGAGACAGTATGCGTCTGTAGTGAGTGAAGCTGATATTCAGGAACAGCCAAAATTCATCTGCTCCCCCATATATCAGGCTTATTACAATGAATTGATTGGGTTACAGAAAGCATATGGCATTGGAGAAGTCTGTACTGTAGAAAATGTTTACAGTTTTGAAAATCTTTGCTTTGCAAAGCTGTTGGACTTCAATGGTGACGGAACCGAAGAATTGCTTGTTGTGGTCGGCGAACGGCAAGAAAGTCAGTGGAACGTTGAATATATGTCTTATCAACTCATGGTATTTGACTACCGGTCAGGCATATGCCAAAAAATTTATTCCAAGGCCCCTTCCAGTGGTTATACAGATATGACCGAAGGATTTTATCTGGTTTACGAAAATGGGGCTATTTATTTAATGGAAATATCTTCTGATGGGATCAGCAGTACAACTTACACCTTGACCTATCGAAATGGGGAATTTGTACGGACAGATGATATCAAAAACCTACGTGATGTAAATTATGAGTACTATCAACTTAATTTCGTTGATCTTAGTCCCACTCCTGACCTATTGCTACAATGCGGTAACACTATCCATTATTTGGACAGTAATCGTGTAGGTGCCGGTCCCACCGCCAACCCCACCAACGACAAGCTGACGGTAAACGGCGTGGAGCAGAACCCCACGGTCTACAAGATCGGCGACAGCAACTATTTCAAAATCCGCGACCTTGCCGCCGTGCTTAACGGTACCGGCAAGCAGTTCAGCGTAGGCTACGACGCGGAGAAGCAGTCGGTCACCGCCGCCCCCGGCCAGCCCTATGAGCTGACCGGTACTGAGCTGGCCGGGGCGGCCGACTCCAGCCAGGCGGCGCAGGCCAGCAACGACGCCATCTACGTCAACGGCCAGCGGGTGGAGGCCGAGGTCTATAAGATCGACGGCAGCAACTACTTCAAGCTCCGGGACCTGGGCGTGGCCCTGGGCTTTGAGGTGGGCTGGACCCAGGAACAGGGCATGTTCATCAACACAGAGAAATAACAGAAAAATTGCGGGGGAGACGAAAACCGGTCTCCTCCGCGATACTTTATTCCCGGGAAAAGGTTTGCAGCTCCTCCCAGATGCTGTGGGCCATCTCCTCCACCCGGTCGAAGCTGACGTGGGGGTTGTAAATACCCTCCAGAACGTCGTGCATGGCCTTGGCCTGTGCCAGGGAGTCCACCGCCTCCTCCACCAGGGCGGCGGAGACCTTTCGGGCGAACCGGAGCCGGGGCCGGCTGCGGCGGAGGACGTCGGTCTCGGCGGCTCCGTCCAGGCGGATACGGCGGTAGGGCTTTGGGGAAAATCCGCCGCCGGAGCTGAGAAAGGCCAGCCCCAGCTGGGGGATGAGCAGATGGGCCAGCCGGTCGGGGGCCATGGGGTCGGGGCAGGCCACCGCGTCATAGCCGTTGGCCGTCGCGCCGGCCAGCAGATGGACCAGCAGCTCATGGGCCAGGCCACAGCTGTCGGTGAGCTCATAGACCCGCCCGCACTGAGCCAAGGCGGTGCCGTACAGGCACAGCGGCCCCCGGTGGGTCACCGCCCCCAGAAAGCGCTGCTTGACCTGACCGGGAGCCTCCCCCTTCCGCTGGGGAATTTCCCGAGTCAGAATGCCTCGGGCCCGTTTGGCCAGCTTCTGAGCCAGCCCGTCGGTGAGCAGAGCGGCCCGCTGGTCCTCCGTGATCTCCGCCGCAGCGCCTAAACAACGGTAGGCCCGCTGATAGCAGCCCTTGTACCCCGCCATGCAGTCCATGATCTCCCGCCGCAGCGGCCACAGCGCCTCCCTGTCATAGCACTCCCCCATGTTCACATACCGCTCCACCGCCCCAGGATATTTGGGCTCCACAACGTGGGGCGTTGTTCCATTAGGACACTGGACAAGCTATTTGAATTGGCGTAACTGCTCAATTTTTACAACCAAATAGAGGGAGCTAAAAACATTTTATGACTTGATCCGAACCCGATACATTTTACGGAGGATGGAGTTACTGGTACCCCCCAATTTTAATACGATTTTGTAAAAATGCGTCACTCATCTCAAGTGCAGATGGGTGACGCGTTTCTATAAAAATTTAAAACGGAGGAATATGTTATGACAATTCTTGAATCAGGGTTGCGGGTAATTCTTCAGGAACACAGCGAAGATTTTATGGAGTCTCTTTTTGCCGGAGGTATTGATGTGGAAAAACAGGACTGGAAACATGAGGCTGTAGAGTACAACGCAAAAGCGGGCGCAGAAATTCTTTCGATCTATGCGCAGAAGGAGGGCATCCAGTATTTACATACTATCCTTAATGGACTCCAGAGAAAAGATTACCTTTCCACAATGGCTTACATCTATACCATGTCAGAATGCAGCCATAGATTGCCGCCCTATTGGATTATTCAGCACGCGATTGATGAACGACTGCTGGAGGAATACTGTTCTTGCCTGGAAGAAATGTTACCCGCTTATGCGGCTGCACTGTCTGTCGATGGAGACTGTTAAGTTCTGGAAAATTGCATATCAGCATATTTGTCTTGACTTGATGCTCAGAATTCAATAAGCTATTTATAGAAGTTCCCTTACAAATTGGAGGCGGCTACAGTGAGTTTACTTGACAGACCGGAATATCTATTTTTAAAGACTGACCCCCGTCTGGGGAAACATATTATGTTCCTCACCTATGGGGGCAGCTGCGCCTATGGAACCAATGTGGAGGGTTCGGATATTGACATCCGGGGCTGTACTCTGAACAGCAAGGCGGATTTGCTGGGGATGGGCAATTTTGCGCAGATGGTGGACACGGAGACAGACACCACAGTGTACGCCTTTAACAAGCTGCTGACCCTACTCATCAGTTGTAACCCCAATACCATCGAGTTGCTGGGCTGCAAGCCGGAACACTATCTGGTGCTGTCTCCCATCGGGAAGCAGCTCATCGACCAACGCAAAATGTTCCTCTCCCGCCGGGCGGCCGTCTCCTTCGGGGGCTACGCCAACCAGCAGCTCCGCCGTCTGGAGAACGCCCTGGCCCACGACGCCTACCCCGCCGAGGTGAAAGAGCGGCATATCATGGGCTCCTGTGAGCACACCATCTTCACCTTCCCGGAGCGCTACCGCAGCTTCACGCCGGAGCAGATCAGGCTGTCCGTGGCCAATGTGGAGGGCAGCCCCCAAGTGGTGGCGGATATCCACATGGAGCAGGTACCCCTGCGCACCCTCACCGGCATGGTCAGCGAGTTGGTGGAGATCACCCGGAACTACGATAAGATTCACTACCGGAACAAGAAAAAGGACGACGCCCACCTGAACAAGCACGCCATGCACCTGGTGCGGCTCTATCTCATGTGCCTGGATATCTTGGAGAAGGAGGAGATCGTCACCCACCGGGAGGCAGACCACGACCTGCTGATGGATATTCGGAACGGTCGTTATCAGAGGGAGGACCACACCTTCAACTCTGCCTTTTACGATTTGCTCAACGACCTGGAACGGCGACTGGATTACGCCAAAGAACATACCTCCCTTCCGGAGGCGCCCGACCTGGCCCGGATTGAGGCGTTTCAGATGGAGGTCAACGAAAGGGTGGTGCGGGATGAAATTTGAGATTCCCTCTGGAGCAAGGCACATTCTCCAGACGCTCAGCGATGCCGGTTATGAGGCCTATCTGGTGGGCGGCTGTGTTCGTGATCTGCTCCGGAGAGTCGACCCCCACGACTGGGATATTTGTACCTCTGCCCGGCCAGAGGATACGGAGAGCTGTTTTGCTGGCCATCGAATTATCGAGACTGGGCTGAAACATGGCACCATCACGGTGCTGGAGGACGGTGAGCCCTATGAGATAACCACATACCGCACCGAGGGTCCCTACTCCGACAGCCGTCGCCCGGATTTTGTGAACTTTGTCTCCGATCTGGAGGCCGACCTGGCTCGGAGGGATTTTACCATGAATGCCATCGCCATAGGCTTGGACGGCAGCCTGCGGGACCCCTTTGGTGGCGAAACAGATATCAAAGCCGGACTCATCCGCTGTGTCGGGGAGCCTGCCCAGCGGTTCCGGGAGGACGGTCTGCGGGTTATGCGGGCGCTGCGGTTCGGAGCAGTGTTCGGTTATAAACTCGAAGAGGAAACCGCTCAGGCCATTCATAAAAACCGCCACATGCTGGAGCATGTGGCGGCGGAGCGTATTAACGTGGAATTGTGTAAGCTGCTGGTGGGCAGTAAGGTTGGAGACATCTTGCGTCAATACCCCGATGTGTTGTGTGAGTTCTGGCCAGAGCTGAAGCCACTGGTCACCCTGAAGCAGAACAATCCCTGGCACTGCTGGGGCGGCTGGGAACACACCATCCATGCAGTAGAGGCTACACCCGCGGATTTGACTCTGCGGCTGACCATGCTTCTTCACGATATTGGCAAGCCCAGTTGCAAGTCTACTGACGAAAACGGAGTTGACCACTTCTACGGACACCCTGCCATCAGTGCCAAGCTATCCGATCAGATGCTCCGGACACTGAAATTCGACAACAAGACCCGGGAGCGGGTGGTCACTCTGGTGGAGTACCACGATATCCAAATTCCGTGCCGGGACCGGTCCATCCGTAAATGGCTGGGCCGTCTGGGCCCGGAGACCTTTTTCCAGCTTCTGGAGGTCAAGCGGGCGGACGGTATGGGACAGGCCTATGAGCTTGTAAAAGATCGTCTGGCCCAGTTGGAAAAGATAAAGGCAAAAGCGGAGGAAATCGTCGCCCAGGGACAGTGCTTCTCCTTGAAGGATCTGGCGGTCAATGGCCGGGATGTGATTGCTGCGGGGATTGCCCCAGGCCCGGAGGTAGGGCGGGTGCTGAACGGGCTACTGGAACAGGTACTCAACGGATTAGTTCCGAATAACAGAGAAGCACTTCTTTCGTTGATTGCTGATGAACAGCCCAATCAATCTAATTAAGTGAAGATTTAAGGATACAAGTTGTTTCAATAATTCTGGGCAAGTATCTGAAATTCCCCAATTCATTCAAACTCCACCTCGAATGTGTCAGCATAGTCTTCGGGTGAAAGTCCTAAAGCTTCATCAATTTGATAATCAGATAGTAATTTGGCGGTATCAAAATGAGACATAATCGAAACAGTATTTTCGATTGGCCCACGGATTACATCCATATTTAGCCTCACTCCTTCGTATCATTATTATACATGCCAACAATCAATATATCAACATATTTGCTGATAAAATTACCGAGACTTATTTCTCATTTGTGGTTGCTGAATGGACCCAGCGGACAAAAACCACACTGTCATTAACTCGAAGGTGACAGAGATTGTACGGCAGATTTATCGGTAGTCGCTGTAGGGCTATGGGCGGCAGAGTATTGCCTATTTGCCGAATCATCAAAGGGGTCCTGAATCCGACGTACTACAAGATGGGCTGAAGTTGCAACCACCCTGCCAAGAGCAACTTTGGACTATGAAACAAGGAGACGGTGGGGAGGATTCCTGTAAACAAGGTGTATGTGGGCGTTATGTTCCAAGGGTAGCATAAGAATGTCAAGCTACAAGTCTAAGGCTATCATTGGCACATCTTGAACAGTGCAGCAATATGTGGTACAATATCTTAAATTTCTACTATTTCTCTGCCCCATGAAAAGACTTGGCCTTTCAAGTATATGGCCCTGCCTACTTGCGGATTTTTAATTTGTCTCAATGCTGAAAGGAGCCTCATATGTATTTACGAGGGTTCTATATCCAAGAGATTGCTTCCCGCCTTGCTTGGATCAAGGCTCAGGTGGAGGTCCTGGATTCATTAAATTTATATGATATCAATATTCATTCCGAGACTTTCTTTTGCGGATTATTAAATGTCATCTTTGGATATAACTTAAAAAACATTAATGATTCCGAAAAGAATTTTCCATCAATAGATTTAGAAGACAAACTCAATAGAGTTGCAATACAAGTCACAACGCAAGAGGCTAGTGCTAAAATTCAGTATACTTTAGATAAATTTTTCGAGAATAAGCTTGACAAAACTTTCGACCGTTTAATAGTTCTCATAATCGGCACGAAGCTTCACTATACTAAAACTTTTAAGGTTAAAGAAGGCTTTTCTTTCTCAAGGGAAGATGACATCTGGGATACATCATTCCTTATTCAGGAAATCAAGAAAAAAGAAACAACAGGGCTGGAAAAAGTTTTCGATTACTTATCTAAGGAATTAACTCCAGCCAACGGTTATACAGGCTTTTCTCCTGCCAAGGTTGCCCAAGACATGTATAACAAGGCCCATGCACTATGTACCGTAAAATTACACGCAGCAGGTATTCAAGAGGACATTGCTGCCCGAATAATTGATGCAGACATTGCCAGTTCCAAATATCAATATATACTTGATAGTGCTTTCTCCGGAAAACAATATCTCACTGGTGATTTTGGCGCTGGAAAATCCCATGCACTGACAATTCTCGTCCAGCAGTTAGCAAACAACTATCTCGATGATACCAACAATCCACTTCCTCTGTTTATACAAGCGAAAGAACTCTCCAGAATTGGCTCAGTGCAACAATGGATTGACAGCCTAAACATTGGATCAATATCATATCTCCTGTTGATTGATGGTCTTGATGAGGTCGATGTTAAGTTTGCTACACAGATAATCGAGGACATCGATATTCTGGCTATCTCAAATCCTCAAAGCAAAATTGTTGTTAGCAGTCGTCCATTATTTGCAATATCCAAATCTGGAAAAACATTTGAAATCTTGCAGCTAACGGATAAAGAGCGAAATGCTCTTTATGATTCTATTGTAGGAGATTCTTCATCAAATTTTGCATTCCACCTTAGTAGGTTCTAATATTGCAAGCGTCACAAGTCAGCCTTTATATGGACTTAGCACAACTCCTGTCACGGACGTCGTATACAAATGGTTGAACTCTGAATTGACAGCCATAGGTTGGCTAAAATAGTGCGGATGCCTGGCGCTGAACACCTGCGTCGTCCTCAGCAGCTCTTTATACTCTCGCAATACATCTCTCATGTCATTGTACACATGAGAGATGTGTGGAACCCCACGACCGGGATATCTGCACCTCCGCCCGTCCGGAGGAGACAGAGGGCTGCTTTGCCGGGCAGGGCGGATCATCGAGACCGGTTTAAAAAATGGCACCGTCACTGTGCTGGAGGACGGCGAGCCCTACGAGATCACCACCTACCGTACCGAGGGTCCCTACTCCGACAGCCGCCGGCCGGACTATGTAAAGTTTGTCTCCAGTCTGGAGGCCGACCTGGCCCGCCGGGACTTTACCATGAACGCCATCGCCCTGGGGCTGGACGGCAGTCTGCGGGCCCCCTTTGGTGACGAGGCAGATATTGAGGTCGGTCTCATCCGTTATGTGGGGGAGCCGGACCAGCGGTTTCAGGAGGACGGCCTGCGGGTGATGCGGGCTCTGCGCTTTGGGGCGGTGTTTGGCTATGAAATCGAGTCTCAGACTTCCCAGACCATCCATGAGAACCGCCATATGCTGGAGCATGTGGCGGCAGAGTGGATCAATGTGGAGCAGTGTAAGCTGCTGGTGGGAGCGAATGTGGGCGAAATTCTGCGGCAGTATCCGGATGTATTTTGCTAGTTCTGGCCTCAGCTGGAACCGCTGGTCACCCTGGAGCAGCACAACCCCTGGCACTGCTGGGGCGGCTGGGAACACGCTATCCACGCAGTGGAGGCCACCCCTCCTGACCTGATCCTGCGGCTGACCATGTTCCTCCATGATATCGGCAAGCCGAGCTGTAAATCCACCGATGAGAAGGGGATTGACCACTTCTACGGCCATCTGGTAGTTAGCGCAAAGCTGACCGATGAGATGCTTCGGGCACTGAAATTTGATTACAAGACCTAGGAGCGGGTGGTAACTCTAGTGGAGTATCACGACGTCCAGATCCCAAACCGGGAGCGTTCCATCCGCAAATGGCTGGGGCGGTTAGGCCTGAAGGCCTTTTTCCAGCTGCTGGAGGTCAAACGGGCGGACGGTATAGGACAGAGCTATGAGTTAGTCAAGGACCGGCTTGCTGAACTGGAGGAGATGAAGGCGAAAGCGGAAGAGATCATTGCCCAGGGACAGTGCTTTTCTCTGAAGGATTTGGCTGTCAATGGGCGGGATGTGATTTCGGCAGGTATCGCCCCGGGGCCAGAAGTGCGTGAGGTGCTGAATAGGTTGCTGAACTGGCTACTGATAGGTAAGGTTCGAGACCCCATAAAATTCCGTGTAAACGACAAACAGTGACAGAATAAAAAAGTTCG
>CANSDP010000029.1 GCA_947645675.1 uncultured Bacillota bacterium | reverse complement strand
TCTTACTTTCGCCCTCATTGCCATCCTCATCAGAAGATATTAAACAGGCTCTAAGCGGCTTGCGAATGCTGGAAGAGCAAGGTAAGCTACGGCTCTCCTTTTCGCTGGACCGGGAGAACCGGCGGGGGCTCCCCTATGCCCAGCTTCTGGAGGCGGAGGGCGGCGGGAGACGGATCATCTTCGATCTGTCCGACGGCTATGGGTCGGTGGAAAAACGAGCCCAGCCGTGGCTTGCGGAGCGGGCGGACGTCCTGTTCCGGCGAAGCTTCTCCACAGCGGAGACGGCGAAGCTGCCCCCTGCTCTGCGGGGCAGGGTGCGGCCTTGGGGATTTCATTTCCACGTCTCCTGCCCGGGAAACCCCATGGATCAGGCCGCGTCCCTGAGGGAGCGAAGGGGCGAGCTCTTTCAGCGAATTTTTAACGGCGCGCCCCGGAGCTATTTTACCCTGGACAAATTTGAGCGCCCGCCGGAGTGGAAACGGGAGCCGTCGGTGCTGTTTTACACCCGGCTGTGGCATGTGCCGGAGGGGGACGAGCTGTCTGAGCAGGTGGCGGCGCTGAACCGGAGCCGCCTGGAGCTGGTGGCGGAGCTGAAGCGCCGCTATGGGCAGCGGTTTACCGGCGGCGTCCAGTTCGACCCCCGGGCGGTCAGACGGTATGGAGGCCTTATGTCGGGCATCGCCGCCACCAGCCGGAGGCGCTATCTGGAGACCATGCACCGGGCCGACATCTGCGTTGGGGCCACGGGACTGCACGGCTCCATCGGCTGGAAGACGGCGGAATATCTGGCGGCGTCTAAGGCGGTGGTGAACGAGGCGCTTCAGTTTGAGGTGCCCGGGCCCTTCCAGGCGGGGGTGAATTACCTCCCGTTTACCGACGCGGAGAGCTGTCTGGCCCAGGTGGAGAGGCTGATGGCCGACCCGGACCGGACCTACGCCATGGCCCAGGCGAATCAGGCGTATTATCAGTCCTGGGGGAGGCCGGACCGGGTGATGGCAAACGCGCTGGCCCAGGTGTTCCCCGAATTTGAGCGCGAGGTGGGAAGCGGTTGAAGATCAGCGTGGTAATACCGGTGTACTGTGTGGAGCGGTATCTGGACCGGTGTATGGCTTCCCTGATGGCCCAGACCTATTCTGACTGGGAGGCGATCCTGGTGGACGACGGCTCCCCGGACCGCTGTCCGGAGCTGTGCGGCGCCTGGGCGGCCCGGGATGGGCGCGTTCGGGTGGTCCACCGGGAAAACGGCGGGCTGGGTATGGCCCGAAACAGCGGCATAGAGGCGGCCGCTGGGGAGTACCTTCTGTTTTTAGACCCGGACGACTACTGCGAGCCGGAGCTGCTGAGCAGTCTGGCCGTCGCGGCGGAGGACCAGGGGGCCGATCTGGTCCTGGGCGGGCACACCCTGGTGGACCCCAAGGGGAGAAAACGCTTCCAGGTACCGCCTGGACAGCGGGTGTTCCGGGGGCCGGAGGAGATGCGGGAGCTGCTGATCCACACGGTCGGCTCACCGCCGGAGGACCCGCTGGACTTCCGCTACAGCATGACTGTCTGCGGGCGGCTGTACCGCCGGTCCGTTGTGGAGGCGGGCGGCCTCCGGTTTGTGTCGGAGCGCCGTCTGATCTCCGAGGACCTGATCTTCAACCTGGACTTTCTGGAGCGGGCGGACAGCGCGGCGGTGATCTCCGACGCGTCGTACTGCTACTGCACCAACGCCGGCTCCCTCTCCAAGCGGCACCGGGCGGACCGGTTTGAACAGGACCTGAACCTCTTCCATGCGGTGCGGGAGCGGTTGGAACGCTACCCGGAGGCGGAATGGCGGCTCTGTCTGAACCGCCTGCTGATCAGTCGGGCCCGGTTTGACATCATGCAGGAGGCGGACTACCACGACCTGGAGGACCCGGCCTACCCGCTTTTGAAAAAAACGGAGGAGATCCTGCGGACCCCGGAGCTTCAGGACGCGCTGGCAGACTACCCGTGGCGGCGGCTGCCGAGGATGCAGGCGGTGTTTACCTGGTGTATGAAGCGGCGGATGCCCTGGGCCATGCTGGCCCTGATCCGGCTCAAGCGGCGCTTTTTGTAGGATATGGGTTGGAAGGAGAGGATCAGAGATGAGCGGTCCCTTGGCCAGTGTGATTGTTCCAGTCTATAACGCGGCCTCTTATCTGGACAAGTGCGCCGCCTCCATCTGCGGCCAGACCTATTCCAATCTGGAGATTATCCTTGTGGACGACGGCTCCAGCGACGGAAGCGGGGCGCTCTGCGACGAGCTGGCGGAGAAGGACCCCCGGGTTCAGGTCATCCACCAGGAGAACCGGGGGGTCAGCGCCGCCCGGAACGCCGGGCTGAACGCCGCGTCGGGGACCTATATCTACTTTGTGGACGGTGATGACTGGGTGGGGGAGACCCTGGTGGAGGAGACCGCCGCCATCATGGAGCGGGGCGGCTATGACTGCTGTACCTGGGGGCACACCCTGGAGGATGGGGAGAGTGTCTATTTCGGACGCCGGAGGGAGATCGTGTTCCGGTTTCCGGCGGAGGAGGAGAAGCGGCGCTTTTTGTGCCGCTGGGTCGTGCCGTGTCGGCTGGACTGGTCCGTCTGTAACCGGGTGTTCCGGCGGGAGATCATTCAGCGAAACGGCCTGCGCTTTGCGGAGGAACAGGCGCTGTTTGAGGACCTGGATTTTTCCTTCCGGTATCTGGCCTGCTGTCAGAGCCTCTACTATCTCCCCAAGGGACTGTACGCGTACCGTCAGCACGGCGCCTCGGCGCTGCATATTAGCGCGCTCCAGGCCTGGTCCGCCAATCTGCTGCGCATGGTCTGGCGGCAGGACCGGGAGCTGTCCGGCCAGCCGCTCTTTCAGCCGTTCTACGTCTACGGAGGGACCGTGCTGGCTGTGCTGCTGGACAACTTTATGAAGGGCCGGACGGCGGAACAGGGGCTGACCCAGGCGGCCGCCTGTCTCCGGGCGTGCGGAGAGTGGGAATATCTGCTGGAGCAGGCGGGGATGGCCGTTGAGGACCGCCGGGGCATCCAGAAGATCTGCGGACGCCGCCTGGGCGGACAGGTTTTTGGCTTTTATTGGTACCTCCGGACGGGAGACCCAGCGGCGTATCTAAGGGCAAACCGGGTCCAGGTCTGCTACACGGCGCTGCGCGACCTGAAAAACAAGCTTCCATATGGGTGGAGGAAATAAGATGAGGCTGTCCGTAATCGTGCCGGTCTACAATGTGGAGGCGTACATAGGGGACTGCCTGGACACCCTTCTGGACCAGGGGCTGGGGGATGCAGAGTATGAGATCCTCTGTGTAAACGACGGCAGCACTGACGGAAGTCAGGCGATATTGGAGGAATACAGGCGGAAAAACCGTCAGATCTCCGTCATCTGCCAGGCCAACCAAGGGCTCAGCGCCGCGCGGAACACGGGACTTCGGGCGGCGTCCGGGGCGTATGTGTATTTCATAGACTCTGACGACCTGCTGGAGCGGAGAACCTTGGGCGAGCTATACGCCCTGGCGGCGGGGCATGACCTGGATATGCTCCTGTTCAGCTACCAGCGCTTCGCGGACGGGACAGCCCCCTCCCTGACGGAGCAGACCGTGGACCCGGGGCGGCTGTGCCTGTTCCGGGACCCGATGGAAATGCGGCGGCACAGGGGTGTGCCCAGCTGGAGGACGGCTTGGAACTACTTGGTCCGGCGCTCGGTGCTGGAGGAGTTTGGTCTGACTTTCCCGGAAGGGAGCCTTTTCGAGGACGAGGAATTTAACTTCTGGCTGGACCGCTGCGGGGCGGCCTGCGGGTACCTGGACCAGAAGCTTTACCACTACCGGCAGCGGGAGGGGAGCATTCTGCGGACCTTTCAAAGCGACGAGGGCTTTCCGCCCTACATCCAGGGACGCGTAAAGCTGGCCGCCCGCCGCCAGAGAATTTTGAAGGACTTCCGGGCGGGGAATCCGCCGAGGCTCCGGCTGCCGGTCACGGAGGCGGAGCTGGAGGACCGGTTTATTGACGAGGTGCAGGGGATTTTGAACCGCCTGCTGGAAAAGGGGGACCGGACTGTCTTTCAGAGGACGCTGGAGGAGCTGACGGCCCGGGGCCTGTACCCCTATCCCATGCGCTGGAGACGGCTGGTCAGGAGAGTGCCGCTGAAAAGGCGGCTGATCAGCGCGGCCAGCTTCCTGTTTCCAGTGCGGGTATATCTTCAGCTGTGTATGCGGGCGCGGGCGTTTCTGCCCTGGAGGCAGGGCCGGCGGGAGGGCGGAACATGATCGGAATTTTGACCTTTTACTGGGCGGACGACTATGGGGGAATGCTCCAGGCCTATGCCCTGAAGCACCGCTTAGAGCTGATGGGCGAGCGGGCGGAGATGGTTCCCTACGCGCCCATAAAGCTGAGGGGGCGGTACTGGCTGTGTCCGCTTTGCGCGGAGCGGAAGGACGGGGGACTTCGATATTTTTTCCACCGGTACATGTTTCAGGAGAACCTGCGGCAGGGCTGGAGCTTCTGGGTCCGAAGATGGGCCATGGGCCGGTTCCGGCGAAAATATCTGACAGAGAGGCGTCCTGCCCGCAATGTGAGGAATATGCTTGCGCCCTACCGGACCGTGCTGGTGGGCAGCGATCAGGTTTGGAATCCGGACATAACAGTGGACCTGGACGACGCCTACATTGGAAATATCCCCCGCCGGGAGGACTGCCGCCTGGTGGCCTATGGGGCCAGCCTGGGCGGGAAGCGCCTGCTTGAGGGTGACCGGGAGAAATTTGTCCGTCATGTGAAGGAATTTGCCGCAATCTCCCTCCGGGAGCGGACGGACGCGGACTATGTGGAGGAGCTCCTGGGCCGGAGGGTCCGGGATGTGCTGGACCCGGTGCTGCTTTTGGACGCGGCGGAGTGGAGGCGGGCGGCGAAGCCCCCCAGGGAGCGCGGCTATATCCTGCTCTACCTGACGGAGTATCATGAGCCGCTGCTCCGCTGCGCGCAGGCCCTCTCCAAGGAGCTGGGGCGGGAGCTGCTGTCTCTGTCCAGGCCCTCCACCCTGGCGGGAGGCTGTGCCCCGCCGGTCCAGACCCGGAGCGCCGGCCCGGCGGAGTTCCTGGGGTATTTGGAGCACGCTGATTGTGTGCTGACCAACTCCTTCCATGGGACGGCCTTCTCCATCCTGCTGGAAAAGGCCTTCCTCGCCTTCCGGCACAGCACCCGAAATAACCGGCTGGAGGACCTGCTGAACAAGCTGGGCCTGTCCTCCCACATGATGGAGGAGGCCCAGCCGGAGGAGGCCCTGAAGCGATGGGCGGAGACAGACTGGGAGGAGGTCCGGCGGCGGCTGGCGGAGGAGCGGGAGCACTCCCTTCGATTTCTTGCAGAGAGCCTGTGAACAAACCGACGGGAGAGCAAATCACTGAGACATAGGAGAGGTAAAGTATGGAGGACCTGGTTTCCATTATTATTCCGGTGTATAATACGGAGGCATACCTTCGGGACTGCGTCCAGTCGGCCCTTGCCCAGAGCTACCCCCATTTTGAACTGATCCTGATTGACGACGGCTCGGAGGATGGCAGCGCCTCGCTGTGCGCCAGCCTGTGCGGCGAGGACCGGCGCATCCGTTTTCTGCCCCGGCCCCACATGGGGGTGTCCACCGCCAGAAACGCGGGGATGGAGGCCGCCGGCGGCAAATACCTGTTTTTCCTGGACAGCGACGACACAATGCACCCCCTCCTGCTGGAGGCACTGGTACATCTGTGCGAGGGCACCGGAGCGGCGCTGGCTACGGAGGTCTACCGCCATGTGAAGGCCGCGGAGGCGCGGGACATTATGGACAGCAGGCGGGACGGAGATGACCGCTCCTGGGAATACACCTATATGGACAACGGGGAGGCCCTCCGACAGTTCTCCTCTTTTGAGAACGGCTATAACTTTCACGGGATTGGCGGCAAGCTGGTGCGCCGCGACGCGGCGGGTGAACTGCGCTTCCGCGAGCGCATGGGCAACAGCGAGGACACGCTGTTCATCTATCAGCTTCTGGAGCAGGGGCTGGACGCGGTGATCCTGTGGAAGGAGTGGTATGAGTATCGAAAGCACCCTGGGGGAAGCAGCCGCCGCCTGAGTATTCAGGCCTGTAAGGACAGCTATCAGTGCCAGCGGTATATCCGCAGCCGGGAGGAGGCCCGGGAGGGGGAGACGGGCGTGTCCTTCTGGACAGTGTTGATCTCCGCCCACCTCCGGCGGCTCTATGTGCGCAGCCGGAGGCACGACAGCCGGGAGATGATCCTTTATCTGAGAGAGCTGGCCCGTGAGGAGAGTGAGAGCAGCCGCTTCTCCCTGATCCCTTGGAAGGAGAGAGTGAAGCACTATATGGCCTTCCGCTGTTATCCTCTGTATGTGCCCCTGCACGGAATTATGACCCTGCGGTGGAAAATACGGGAGTGGAAGCAGAAGCGGGCGCGGGAGCGGGAGGGTTGGAATGGTTGAGAGAGCGCTTTGTACGGGCTGCGGCGCCTGCGCGGCGGTCTGTCCCCGCCAGGCGGTCCAAATGCGGGAGGACTGGGAGGGGTTTCATTATCCAGTGGTCTCAAAAAGGTCCTGCATAGACTGCGGGCTGTGCGCCCGGGTGTGCCCCCTGACCGGAGCGCGGGAGGCCGGCGGGGAGGCCAGCTTTTTTGCCGCCAAGGCAAAGCGGGAGGCCGACCGCCTGCTGGGGTCCTCGGGTGGGATATTCCATCTTCTGGCCGCCCAGGTCCTACAGGAGGGCGGAAGCGTGTGGGGCGCGGCCCTTGGGGAGGACGGAATGCTTCGGCACACGGAGGCCTGTGACCAGTCCAGCCTTTCCAGGCTGACCAGGACCAAATACATACAAAGCGATATGACCCCGGTTTGGCGGAAAATCCGGGCGGAGGCGCGGGAGGGCCGGCCGGTCCTCTTCTGCGGGACGCCCTGCCAGACGGACGCCGTGCGCGCCTTTTTGGGGGAGGAGCGGGGCGGAGTGATCCTGGCGGACCTGATCTGCTTCGGGGTCCCCTCGCCGGGGCTCTGGAGGCGGTACGCGGCGCGCCTTGAGAAAAGGCTCGCAGGCACACTGGAGGGAGTTTCCTTCCGGGACAAGCGGAACAGGGACAACGGACACACCTGCGCGGTTCAGGCCGGGGGGATGGAGCACGTCTGGCCCCTGGGTGAGGACCTGTACTGCCGGTCCTATTTCCGGGGGGTGAACCTGCGGCCCTCCTGCGCCCACTGCCGGTACTGTACCACGGAGAGGGCCAGCGATATCACGCTGGGGGACTTTTGGGGTATTGAGGGAGTGCGGCCCGGCTTTGACGACGGGATGGGCTGTTCGGTGGTCATCTGCCGTACCCGGGCGGGGAGAGCGCTGTGGGAGCGGGTCCAGGGGGACACCCAGTGGTTCCCCTGCCGGAGGGAGGAGGCGGCTAACGAAAGCCAGCCCCGCCTGCGGGAGCCGACCCAGGCCCACCCCCGGCGGCGGCTGTATATGGGGCTGTGGAGAGTCCTGCCCTTTTCCCTCTGGCTGAAGCTGTGCCGCCGGATGTGAGCCGCGAGGAGGTTTTAAAAATGCTGAAAAAGCTGGTTTCCCTTCTGGACCGGTCCCAAAGGGCGGCGGTGAGGCGCTTCGCGCTGTTGTGCCTGTTCAGCCCGGCGGCGGATATGGTGGGTGTGTCCATGATGATCCCGGTGCTGCAACAGGCGTTTCAGCGGGGGATGTCCAGCCGCCTGGCGGGGCGGGTATTTCTCCTGGCGCTGGTGCTGATGCTGGTGGGCGTGTTTGAGCTGGTCCGGGGGCGGTTCTCCACCACGCTGGTGGTGGACCTGTCCCACAACTGGTCGGTGAGGATCTATGAGATGTACAGCATGGAGGAGCTGGAAGACCACAACCGAAGGACCCCCATGCAGGCGGCGGAGGGGGTGCGGACGGACACCGCCGTCTGCGCCGGGATGATCCCCGCCTATTTGAGCCTGGCGGTGGACGGCATGACCACGGCGGCCTATTCGCTGGCGCTGATCTATGTGGCCCGGGGCGTGGGGGCGGTGAGCTGCCTTTTGATGGCGGCGCTGATGGCGGTGCTGTACGTCTATAGCCGCTTCTATGCGTCGCGATACGGAGAAAAGCGGAGGCAGATGGAAATTCAGGCCCGGGGGATGGTCTCCACCATGTACGGCTCCTATAAGGAGATCAGGGTGGATGCCAACCGGAAAAATCTGCTGGAGCGGTACAGGAGGACCAGCGCTGCCTGCGCTCAGGTGCAGAAGGACTACGCCTTTGCCCGAGGCTTACAGGGTATTGTTTTACGGGATGTAATGCAGTCGGCGGTATTTCTGCTTTTGGCGGTCCTTCTGATGTCGGGAGTGGACCTGTCCCATATCTTGCCCGAGATGGTGATTTTTCTCACCCTGCTGACCCGGATGCTTCCAGTGTCGAAGCGGATTGTGGAGACCTTGACCGGGATCCAATTCGGGGCCAAATACTGCGAGGTACTCTGCCAGGAGCTGGAGCGCCACGACGCTCTGCTGAGGGCGGAGGCCGAGAGGAAGCGCCTGCGGGAGAAGCGGGTGACCCTGCACCAGGGCATCCGGGTGGAGCATCTGAGCTTCCAGTATGCCAACAGGAAGCGGATCCTTGAGGACGCCTCCATGGAGGTCCCGGCGGGGTGCTCCGTGGCGGTCATCGGGCCCTCCGGCGAGGGGAAGACCACGCTGCTGGACCTGATCCTGGGGCTGCTGCACCCCCAGGAGGGCCATATCTGGTACGACGACTTCGACCTGGCGGAGGGCGCCGACGGTCAGGGGGCGTGCCGGGGGGAGATCGGCGCGGTGGTCAGCTATATCCCCCAGACGGTTTTCCTGAATGACGAGACGGTGCGCCACAATGTGGCCTTCACGGCGAGCGAGGCGGACTGGTCGGAGGAGCGCGTCATTCAGTGTCTCCAGTGCGCCCAGGTCTGGGAGGACGTACAGGAGATGCCAGAGGGGCTGGACACGGTGATTGGGCGCAATGGCGCGGCCATCTCCGGCGGCCAGAGGCAGCGTATCGCCCTGGCCCGGGCGCTGTATAAGGAGTCGGAGATTCTGATTATGGACGAGGCCACCGCCGCGCTGGACATGGAGACAGAGCGTGCGGTCATCGACTCAATCCGTCAGATGAGGGGAAACAAGACGCTGCTGATGGTGACCCATCACCTCAGCTTGGCGAATGAGTGCGAGCGGGTATACAGGCTGGAGAATCGGAAGCTGGTGAGGGTGCGTTGAGATGACGGGAGATCAGGGAACACGGGGCCGGGTGTCTGTGGTGACGCCAGTCTATAACGGCGCGGCCTATGTGGGGCGGCTGCTGGAGTCCGTCCTGGCCCAGACCTGGCCGCAGGTGGAGATGATCCTGTCGGACGACGGCTCCCAGGACCGGACTGTGGAGACGGCCCGGTCCTTTCAGGAAAGATTTGAGGCCCGGGGCTATTCCCTTCAAATTGTGACCGGGCCCCACAAGAACGCCTCCGCCGCCATCAACCGGGCTCTGCCGATGGTGACGGGAGAATTTCTCGTCTGGCCGGACAGCGACGATGCACTGGACCCGGAGTCTCTCCGCCGGCGGGCGGAGTTTCTGCGGGCCAACCCGCGGTATCAGTGCGTCCGCTCCCTGGCCCGCTATCGGAACGAGGATGGAAGTCCCGCCCCCAGGCAGGAGGTCATGGAGCGGGGAGACGGGGAGGAGCTGTTCTTCCCCGTCCTGTGGGGGAGGAGCTTTGTGTGCTGTGGATGCTACATGCTGCGCTGCGGGGCCTTCTTTTCCATCTACCCCCAGCGGAGAATTCCCGAGTATGACGTGGGACAGAACTTTCAAATGCTCCTCCCTGTGCTGTACGCCCACCGCTGTCCCACCCTCCAGGAGGCGCTGTACACGGTCTATGTGCGCCCGGACAGCCACTCCCGCCGGGTGCTGACGCAGGGGGAGGAGGAGGCAAAGTATGCTGCCTTCGAGGCGCTGGTGGATGAGATCGCCGGGATATGCCGCGTCAGCGGCCTGGAGGAGCGGCTTCAGATCGAATGCTGGAAACGCCGGCGGCGGTATGCGCTCCGCAAGCGCTGGCGGCGGAAAAGAGAGGCGGCGGCGGAGCTCTGGTGGCTCCTCCGCCACGGAAGCATGGGTGCTGGCTCCGCCGTCAAGGAGGCTGCAGAGCTTTTGGGAGGGCCTCGGCTCCGCCGGCTCTGGCGGAGGCTCCGGAGCTGGAGCGGAGGCCTGTTTGGGAGACGAGGCAAGGGAGGAGGACGATGAAATGGAAAAGCCGCTGATTTCTGTCATCATTCCGGTGTACAAGGTGGAGGCGTATCTGGAGCGCTGCATGGAAACTGTGGTACACCAGAGCTATCGAAACCTGGAGATCATTTTGGTGGACGACGGCTCTCCCGACCGCTGTCCTGCCATGTGCGACGCCTGGGCCCGGCGGGACAACCGGGTTCATGTGATTCACAAGGCCAACGGCGGCCTCTCAGAGGCCAGAAACTGGGGCCTGCGGGCGGCCTCGGGAACGTATATCTCCTTTGTAGATTCAGACGACTGGCTCTCTCTGGTTATGCTGGAGCGGATGGAGGAGGCCATGGAGGCCTATGGGGTGGATATGGTCATATGCCAGTTCGTCTATGCGCGGGAGGACGGCTTCTGCGTGAAGTCGGTGGAGCGAGATTACCCGGACGAGGTCCTATCCCCCCGGGAGACGTTGAAGCTGCTGCTGGAGGACACCAGGGTGACGAGCCACGTCTGGCGGAAGCTGTACAAGCGGGAGCTGATCCCTTCGGATGTCTTTCCCGTAGGCAGGAACTATGAGGATATCTTTGTCATGCACCGCCTGCTTTTGAAATGCCGGAGCGTCGTCTGCCTGAACAGCGCCTACTATTTTTACCGGTACTCTCCCCAGGGGATTGTGCAGTCCAAGAGTCCCGAAACACTGCGGAGCTATCTGGAGGGACACCGGGTACGGCGCCGGGAGCTGCTGGAGGCTGTCCCAGACCTTCGGGAGCAGATCGACCTGGGGTGGGCCCGGGGCGTTCTGATTGTTTGGCAGAACCTGAAAGAGCTGGATGAGGTAGAGTTTTGCCCCCTGCGGGACGAGGTGAAGCGGGAGCTTTCCAGGATCAAGTCCGGGACGATCATGAGGAGCTGTCAGAACAGGTGGCTGCGTCTGCGGCTGGACGGGCTGGCGGTGAAGCTGTGCCCCTGGGCGGAGGGGGCTGTATACCGGCTTCTGCTCTCAGACCAGAGTACGGCCACCCGGGCCGGACAGCGGTGCAGGTATGTCCGCCAAGGTGCCCAGAACTTTTTCCGCCTTTTCCGGAAGAATCTGAGCCGGGGGAAAGCTTTTTGGATCTTCTGCGTTCCGGAGTACGGCAATTTGGGAGACCAGGCGTTGCTGCTGGCGGAGGAGGCCCTGATCCGGCGGTATTTACCCGAGTGCCAGGTCTGTGAAGTACCGCTTTGCCAGCCCGGCGGGCGGCTGCTGGCAAGGCTGGTGCGTCCGGGAAGCTTCTGCGCCATTCAAGGGGGCGGGAATATCGGGACGCTGTATCCCGGGATCCACCAGTCCCAGGAGAAGATAATCTATGCCCTGCGCAGGCGGCGGGTATTTGTGTTCCCTCAGACGGTTTTTTACGGCGGCGCACAGGGGGAGCAGATGCTTCAAGAGACTCGGAAGGTTTATAAAAGGTGCGGCAAGCTCTGGATTTTTGCCCGGGAACGGAGCTCCTTTGAATTTCTGCGGGAGCAATTCCCGGACACAGCGAGCACACTGATGCCGGATATGGCCCTCTTCTTGCCCCCCGTCCTCAGCGAAAAGGCCCGCCGGGGGGCGCTGCTGGGCATCCGCCCTGACGGTGAACGGACTATCACAGACCGGGACTATGGCCAGGTGCTGTCCCTGCTGGAAGAGCGCTTTGAACGAGTGGAGGATTTCGACACCCACGTGTACCGGGACCTGAGCCCGGAGGAGGCGAAGCGGGAGCTGGCCGCGCTATGGGACCGGATGTCCGGGGCGGAGGTGGTGGTGACCGACCGGCTCCATGGGATGATCTTCGCGGCGATGACCCAGACACCCTGTGTGCTGCTTCCAAGCAGGAGCCACAAGATCGAAGGCGTCTATCAGTGGATGGCCCC
This sequence comes from uncultured Bacillota bacterium, assembly GCA_947645675.1. Lineage (GTDB taxonomy): Bacteria > Bacillota > Clostridia > Oscillospirales > Oscillospiraceae > Lawsonibacter. The sequence goes on along the minus strand of CANSDP010000029.1, from coordinate 13,127 downwards.
TCTGCCCTACGTCAGGCTGTGCCGGGATATTGGGGAGCTGGGGGATGTCCTGGATCAGGTCCTCTCCTGCGGAAGGCCGGTTTATGCCCTGAAGGAGACGGAGAAAATGTTCCGCGAGATGGCCGGTATCATCCGGAGCGCGGCGGAGTGATAGACGGAGGGCGGTATGGAGGGCTCACGGACCAGAAAATCCATTATCAATCTATCCTTTAACGCCGCGAGCCAGCTTCTGTCGGCGTTGATTTCCTTTGTGACAAGAACGGTGTTCATTCAGGTGTTTTCCACCAAATATCTGGGGATGAACGCCGTATTTGCCGACGTGCTCAGCCTGCTTTCCCTGGCGGACCTGGGGATTGGGACAGCTATGAGCTACAGCTTTTACAGGCCGCTGGCCGAGGGGGATACCCGGAGGGTGACGGCGCTGGCGAGGTTTTACCAAAGGCTGTACCGAAGGGTGGCGGCGGCGGTGACAGCGGCGGGGCTGCTGCTCATCCCCATTCTGCCCCGAATCATTACGACGGAGGTGGGCCGGGACCAGCTCACCCTGTACTATCTGATCTCTCTGGCGGGGACCGCGCTGTCCTATCTGTGCTGCAGCCGCGCGGCAGTGCTGGCGGCGGACCAGAGAAGCTACGTCTCCGCCGGACTGGGCATGGCGATGGGACTGCTGAGAATGGCGGCACAGCTGGCGGCAATGCTGTGGCTCAAAAGCTATACCGCCTATCTGGCCGCTGCGGCGGCGGGGGTGCTGCTCCATAACGTGCTGACATCGCGGGCGGCGGTGAGGCGGTACTCCTTTCTCCGGGACCGGGCCGAGCTGGGCCGGGAGGATGCCAGGGACATTTATCAGAGCATCGGCGCGGTGTTTCTGTACAAGCTGTCCTCCCTGCTGCTGAACGCCACCGACCATATTCTGATCTCCGTCATGGCCGGGACGGCGCTGGCGGGGCTGTATTCCAACTATCAGCTGGTCCAAAACCAGCTGACCAGGTGCATCTCCCTGGTGTTCACCTCCCTGACGGCCAGCGTCGGGAACCTGGTGGTGCGGGAGGGAGCGGATCGCCGCCATGAGGTCTTTCAGTGCGAACAGGCGGTCAGCTTTGTGGTTTGCGCGGTGGCGGTGCCCTGTTATACGGCGCTGGTCAACGATTTTATCTCCATCTGGCTGGGCCGGGAATTTCTCCTGTCCCCAGGGGTGGTGTGTGCCGCCGGACTGAACCTCTACCTGAGCTGTGTCCTCCAGCCCCTGTGGTCCTATCGGGAGGCCACCGGCCTGTATGCCAGGACCAAGTGGGTGATGACGGTCTGCGCCGGGCTGAATATCCTCCTCTCCGTCCTGCTGGGACGGTGGATGGGGACCGCCGGTATCCTGTTGGCCTCCGCCGCCGCGCGGCTGGCCACCTATGTGTGGTATGAGCCCAAGCTCCTCTTTCAGGAGTACTTCGGCCGGAGTCCGGCCCCGTATTTCCGCCGGATTTGCCAAAATGCCGCCCTTACCGCCCTCCTCACCGCCGCACTGGCCGGACTGGCCCGGGCCCTCCCCGCCGTCTCCTGGCTCGGCTGGACGGCGAGGGCCGCCCTGTCCGCCGTCCTCTGCCTCGCCGCTGCGGCGGCTCTGTACGGGCCGTCGAAGGAGCTGGCTCCCCTGTGGAAAAAGCTGGGAGATCACAGAAAGGGCTGAACAGGAAGAGCCCCGCTCAATCCAGAGGTTGAGCGGGGCCTTTTCCATATAAGATCGCGCCAATTCCCAGCAGCAGGGACACCCCCATGCAGATCCAGGAGCCGGTGGAGTGGATGCACATGGGGAATGAGGTGCTCCCGCAGATCAGAACAAGGAAGCTCCGCAGGTCCTCCCGCCCCCACTGGCCGGTCCAGAGCTTGTACAGCCCCAGCAGCCAACTGCCGGCGGCGAGGGCGTTGGGGACAGGTGGTCGCTTTTCCCGGATAATCGGTGAAAAAACCGCTCATCAGAGCGGCTTTTTTCACACATATCCGTACATGCCCCGGACGGAGACCTCCCCGGCGGAGATGGTCTCCCGCTTGCCGTTGTAGTGCTCGACGACTAGGTTGAAGCTGTCGTCGATCTCCAGGGCAAAGGCCTGGCGGCGGGCGGTGGGGGTGATGAGCTGGACCTGATGGCCGGTGGTGACGCAGGCGGCCCGGTATTTTTCCAAATACTCGGCCTTGTCCTCGGGGTAGGCGGCGTACATCCGGTCCAGGGCCAGAATGACCTGAGCGGCCAGGTCGGCCCGGCGCACGGGACGGCCCAGGGCCTGGGACAGGGAGACGGCCATTTCACGCACCTCGTCGGAAAAGTCCTCCGGCCCCTGATTTACGTTGATGCCGATGCCGGTGACCATGTAGTCCAAGGTGTTGGTCTCGCTGACCAGGCTCAGCTCGGTGAGGATGCCCACCAGCTTTTTCCCGCCCAAGACGATGTCGTTGGTCCACTTGATCTGGGGGCGGATGCCGCAGCAGGCCTCAATGCCGTCGCACACCGCCACCGCCACCCAGGCGGTGAAGTCGGATACCTGCTCCGGCTCCAGGTCGGGGCGGAACAGGGCGGACAGGTAGAGCCCTTTGCCCCGGGGGGACTGAAAGCCCCGGCCCCGGCGTCCCCGGCCTCCGGTCTGCTCCTCGGCGGTGACCACCAGGCCCTCGGGGGCCCCGACCATGGCCTGCCGCTTGCACTCGGTGTTGGTGGAGTCGGTCACGTCCAGGCACATGAGCTGAGAGCCGATTTTCGCGTCGGACAGCAGGCCGAACAGCTCGCCCACCCGCAGGCGGTCGGGGGCGTCCTCCAGGCGGTAGCCCCGGTTGGGGGCGGAGGCGATGGTATAGCCCTCCTGCCGCAGGCCCTCGATGGCCTTCCACACGCCGGCCCGGCTGATGCCCAGGGTGCGGCTCATGGACTCCCCGGACAGATATTCCCCTGGCCGCTCCCGCAGCATAGCCAGCACTCTTTCACGGCTCATAGGCGATCCTCCCTTTAGGAAGGGCCGGGCAAAAGCCCGGCCCTTGTGTCATAGTTACTGCTCGTCCTCAATCAGGCCGTAGTCCCCGTCGTTGCGGCGGTAGACCACGGAGAAGGCCCCGCCGGCCTCCTCATCCCGGAAGGCGAAGAAGTTGTGCCCCACCAGGTTCATCTGGAGGATGGCCTCCTCCCGGGTCATGGGCTTTATGGGGAAGGTCTTGCTGCGGACGATGCGGTACTCGCCCTCCTCCGGCTCCTCGGGGGCGAAGGTGGACACCTCGCTCACGTCCAGGGCCCGCTCGAAAGCGCCCTGGCGCAGCCGCTTTTCCAGGCGGGTCTTGTTCTTGCGGATCTGCCGCTCCAGGGTGGTAACGGCGGCGTCGATGGAGGCGTGCATATCGGAGGTGCTCTCGGATACCCGGTAGATGGTGCCGCCGGAGCGGATGGTGATTTCCGCCTTGTTGTTCCGCTCCTTCTCCACACTGAACGTGATGGCGGCGGTAGCGTCCTCCTTAAAGAAACGGTCCAGCTTGCCCACCTTTTTCTCAGCGTACTTGTGTACGGTATCGGGCAGGGTCACCTTTTTGTCCGTAAATACGAATTTCATAGAATCGCTCCTTTCGCCCAGAGGGCTGGTATAAACCGGGGGAGGGGTCTCCACCGATTATCCTATTATACCACAGAGCGAGGAAAAGTCCAATGGTTTTTGTTAAATTTTTCTAAATTCTTCTTCCGCCGATGAGGACGGCCCGCACATTGCCCAGCAGCTCCAGGGGGTGGCGGTCTGTGACCACCAGGTCGGCCTCCTTGCCGGGGGTCAGGGAGCCCAGGTCCTTGTCCAGTCCGGCGATCCTGGCGGCGCTGATGGTGATGGCGGCCAGAGCGGTCTCCTGGTCCAGCCCGCCCTTGACCGACATAGCGGCGCACAGAGGCAGATACTGGACGGGCACCTCCGGGTGGTCGGTGCAGATGGCGAAGGGCACACCGCCCCGCGCCAGAAGGGCAGGGGTATTGAGGGACATGCTGGCCAGCTCCGGCTTGGAGCGGTCTCCAAGACAGGGGCCGGTGATGACCGGGACCCCCTCCTCCTGGAGGAAATCTGCAATCAGGTGGCTGGCTGTGCCGTGGACGATGACGCACTTCAGCCCGAACTCCTTGGAGAGGCGCACGCCGGTCACGATGTCGTCGGCCCGGTGGGCGTGGATGTGGACGGGCAGCTCCCCCCGGACCACTGGGAGGAGGGCCTCCAGCTTGGCGTCGTAGTCGGGGGGATCGGTGTCCTCATCCTGGGCCGCCTTGTCCAGCTTCTCCCCATACTCGACGGCCTTTCGCAGATTTTCCCGAATGATGGCGGCAATAGCCATCCTGGTCACCGGGGCCTCGTCCCGGTTGTGGTAGACCTGCTTGGGGTTTTCTCCCAGAGCCAGCTTCATAGACGCCGGGGCCTTTACCACCATGGCGTCCACCCACCGCCCGTCGGTCTTGACGGCGGCGAACTGGCCGGAAATGGGGTTGGCCGACCCGGGCCCGGTGAGCACTGTGGTCACCCCTGCCGCCCGGGCCTCGGAAAAGCAGCGGTCCAGGGGGTTGATGGCGTCGATGGCCCGGAGATGGGGGGTGCAGGGGTCGGTCTCCTCGTTGCCGTCGTCGCTCTCAAAGCCCAGCGCGTCCCCGAACATCCCCAGGTGGCAGTGGGCGTCGATGAAGCCGGGGCAGATGTGCCCCCCCTGGGCGTCGATGACCTCACCTTCCCAGCTGGCGGGCAGGCCCTCCATGGGCCCCACCTTTGCAATTTTGCTCCCGGACACGGCCACATAGCCGTTTTCGATGACAGGGCCGTCCATGGTGTGGACGGTTCCGTTGATAATCAGCATAAGCGTTCTCCTTCTGTAATTTCAGCCCCTACAAAAACCGACAAAGCTTCCTATTGACCGAAATGGAAAATTATGGTAGACTTGTCCCGGCTCAACCAATATGCTATCTCCCCGCATTTGGACGTCCTTCGAAAGGAAGGGCGTCTTTTTTATGACTGAGGTGACGAAAAGGGGCCGTCCTCCGGACGGCCCCAAAGCATGTCGATCTACCGGCGTCCGCCGCCGCCCCGGCGGTTTCCGCCCTTCTTCTCGATGTAGCGCAGCTCGGACAGCTTGCTGTCGGAGGACTGCATAAACTGCTTCAGCCGGTCCTCGAAGTCGGTGGGCTCCTTGGGAGGCTGGTGGACGAAGCCCATGGGCCGGGAGCCGCCTTGACGGGGGCGTCCGCCTCCGCCGCCCGGGCGGCCCTGTCTGGGGGGGCGCTGGGGCGGGGGCTCGACCTGCCGGATGGACAGATTGATGCGGTTGGACTGGTCGATGCCGATGATCTTGACCTTGACCTCCTGTCCCTCGCGGAGATGGTCGCTCACCTCGTTCACATAGGTATAGGCGATCTCTGAGATATGGACCAGGCCGGATCTCCCCTCCGGCAGGGACACGAAAGCCCCGAACTTTGTGATTCCTGTCACTTTGCCATCCACGATGGCGCCTACCACTAACTCCATTGGCAAGAAATGTCCTCCCTTGTACAGTTTCGCTTTTACACACACAACACAGGCGGAGCCGGGGTTTGTCAGTTCGCCACGTCGACGAACAGAGTCTCGCCCTTCTCCACATAGCCCCGGTCCCGGGCCACCCGCTCCAGCATCTCAGGGTTGTCGCTGTTTGCGATGGCGTCGGCCAGCTTTTGGTTTTCCAGCTGCTGGCTGACCACCTGATGGGCCAGCTCGTCCCGCTGGGCCTGAACGCCGGAGATCTTCCCCCTCAGGTTCAGGAGAGTGATGGCCATATAAATCAGCAGGGCCAGTACGACCAGCTTGGTTAAAAATCCGGCTCGCTTGAAGGTCATAGCGGCCATCTCCTTTCTCCCGAAGGGCGCGTCTGCGGGCAGCGGCGTCCAGCTGCCTCGCCGTGTCCTTCATTCTATACCATTTCGCTCCGGAAAGGAAGATGTTTTTTATAAGTTTTCTGATTTTTTTCATAATAGACAAGGCCAGCCCCAGGGGAAAGGTCAAAATACCCAAAAAAGCGGCGGTCAGGTCGGCTCCCAGGTAGCCCAGGCGGAGCAGCCAGGGGCTGACGGCCCAGAAATAGAGGGCTCCGCCGGCCAGACAGAAGGCCGCGCCGTACAGCCGGATCTGCCCGCCCCAGGCCTCCTGGGACCAGAGAAACAGGCTCCCCGTGGCCGTCAGCCAGAACAGCAGGTCCAGTACCGGCCCCAGGGCCGGGACCTTCACCCGCACCCGCAGGATGCGGAACAGGTCGTACAGCACCCCCATGCCTCCGCCCAGGAGCAGGGCCTGACACAGGGCCCTGGCCTGTTGGGCCAGATCGACGCTCATCCGCCCAGCAGCCGGGAGAGCAGCCCGCCCCGGGACCGGTTCTCCTCCCCATAGATCAGGGCGTTGACCCGCCCCTCCACCTTCAGGTCCCCGCCGTCCAGGGACAGCTTCTCAATGTGGAGCTCATCCCCCTGGATCTCCAGGGCCCCCTGGGCGGTGGTGAGGTAGATGGTGCTCTCGTCAAAGCTCTCCACCTCCTCCACGCCGGAGATGACCAGCTGCTCCCGCTCCTCCAGAATGATCCGGTGGCTCAGCTCGGGACGGGCCCGGTCGTCCACAAATGCCATAGAAATTCCCCCTTTCTCTCTATCCTATGGATTGGGTGGGGGCGTTTATGCCAAAATCGTCCAATTCGCACATAGAAACTGTGTTCTGTTTGGAGTAGAATAAAGGAAAACGGCCCAGAAGGAGAGTTAACTATGATAAAGGCCATTTTCTTCGACATCGACGGGACGCTGGTCAGCTTCAAGGCCCACCGTATCTCCCCGGCTGTGCTGGACGGGCTGTACCGCCTGCGGGAGAAGGGGATCAAGCTGTTCATCGCCACCGGACGCCAGCGGGAGGCGGCGGAGGGGGCGGTGGGGGTGTTTCCCTTTGACGGGTACATCACCGTCAGCGGGCAGTTCTGCTTCGCCGGGGACACCGTTCTCCGGGACAACCCCATCCCGCCCGACCGCGCCGCCCAGCTGATCGGCCTCCTGGAGCGTACCGGGAGCCCCTGTGTGTTTTTGGAGGGCATGGAGAGCCGGGCCGTCAACCCGGACGCCCGGCTGGAGCTGTTCCCGGAGCAGCTGAACATCCCCATTCCCCCCGTCGTTCCCCTTCGGGAGATGCTGGAGCGGAAATTTTACCAGGCGGTGGCCTTCTGCACTCGGGAGGAGCAGCAGGCGGCGGGGGAGGACTTCTTCCCGGGACTGGACGTACTGCGCTGGCACCCCGCCTTTGTGGACATCGTTGCCCCCGGAGGGGGGAAGGACCTGGGGATGGACGTGATTCTGGACCACTTCGGCATCGACCTGTCCGAGACCATGGCCTTCGGCGACGGGGAGAACGACCTGCCCATGCTCCGCCACGCCGGAATCGGGGTGGCTATGGGCAACGCGGAGCAGATGGTGAAGGATGAGGCAGGCTATGTCACCGGCTCGGTGGACGAGGACGGCATCCTCACCGCCCTGGAGCACTTCGGACTGCTTTGACCTGTCGTGGGGCGCGGGCCGGTGGAGCGGGCGGGTAATACCCGCCCCGACAGGCCGTTGTCAGCAATTCGGCAAATCGCGACAGCTTTTACACAAGATTCACAAATGGGTATAGCTTTTTCCTGAGATATGGTGTACAATAGAGACAACCTTTCCACACTATCAATAAGGAGGCTATCCCATGAAGCTGACATTTTTTGGAGCGGCCCACGCGGTAACCGGTAGCTGCCACTGCCTGGAGGTCAACGGCAAGAAAATTCTTATCGACTGCGGCCTGGAGCAGGGCAAGGACGAGCATGACGACAACACGCTGGACTTCGCCCCCAACTACATCGACTATGTTCTGATTACCCACGCCCACATCGACCACTCCGGCCGCCTGCCCCTGCTGGTGAAGGAGGGCTTCAACGGCCGTATCCTCACCACCGGCCTGACCGCTCAGCTGATGAGCGTCATGCTCCGGGACTCCGCCCACATTCAGGAGGGGGACGCCAACTGGCACAACCAGAAGGGCAAGCGCGCCGGACTGCCTCCGGTGGAGCCGCTTTACACCCTGATGGACGCCGAGGAGGCCATCCACATGCTGGAGACGGTGGAGTACGGCTGGCTCTTCGACCTGTGCGAGGGGGTCAAGGTCCGGTTCACCGACGCGGGCCACCTGCTGGGCTCCTCCATTCTGGAGATATGGGCCACCGAGGGGGAGGTCACCAAAAAGATTGTATTCTCCGGCGACCTGGGCAACGAGGCCCAGCCCATTATCCGGGACCCCTCCTTTGTGGACAGCGCCGACTATGTGGTGATGGAGTCTACCTACGGCGACCGGAACCATGAGCCGCCGGAGAGCTACGCCGGAGCGCTGGCGGAGCTCATCGACGAGGTGTTCTCCAAGGGAGGCAACATCGTGATTCCCTCCTTCGCCGTGGGCCGCACCCAGGAGCTGCTGTACTACCTCCGGGAGATCAAGCGGGACGGCCTGGTCCAGTCCCTGCCCTCCTTCAAGGTCTATGTGGACTCCCCCCTGGCCACGGAGGCCACCAAGATATATTCAGGCAATCTGAGGGGCTATCTGGATGACGACGCCATCCATGTTATCCAGGGGGGCGAGAACCTGTTTACCTTCCCCGGCCTCACCCTCACCCAGTCCACCGAGGAGTCCCGGGCCCTCAACGACGACAAGACCCCCAAAATTATCATCTCCGCCTCCGGCATGTGCGACGCCGGCCGAATCCGCCACCACCTGAAGCACAACCTCTGGCGGCCCGAGTGCGCCGTGGTGTTCGTGGGCTATCAGGGGGAGGGCACCCTGGGCCGCCGCTTGCTGGAGGGAGCCCGCTCCGTCAAGCTGTTTGGCGAGGACATCTCCGTCCGGGCCAAGGTGGTCAACTTCAAGGGCCTCTCCTCCCACGCCGACCGGGACCATCTGCTGGAGTGGGTGGGGCATTTCTCGCCCAAGCCTCAACAGGTCTTTGTGGTCCACGGGGACAGCGAGGTCACCGAGCTCTTCGCCCACGACCTGAATCAGCTGGGCATTCCCGCCCACGCCCCCCTCTATGAGGAGGTCTACGACCTGACCACCAACTGTATGCTGGCGAAGGGCGTGGTGCTGGAGGTCAAGAAGACCGCCGGCTCCGCCGCCGCCCCCTCCGCCGCCTATCTGCGCCTGCAGGGCGTGTCCCACGACCTGGCCGACCTCATCAGCCGCAGCCGGGGCCGGTCCAACAAGGACCTGGCCAAGCTGGCCGAGCAGCTCAAGCAGGTTATGGAAAAGTGGGCGTAATTTTTCACGAACGGAGACTGTTACATGGAAATCGACCGTAAGGAACTCAAGCGCCAGGCCCGGGAGCGGATGGGACTCACCGACCCGAAATTCTGGGTGGTGGCCCTGGCCTATCTGGCTATGACCACCGGGGTGTCATGGTTGCTCAGCCTTATTCCCATCCCCCGGACCCAGACCACCGTGATCTTCCTCCAGCTGCTGCTGGCTCTGTATACCACCGTGGTCCAGTTTGGCCTGTGCCTGTGGGCCCTGTGGACCTACCGCCAGATGGACCCGGGCCTCAACTCCCTTATGCAGGGCTTCTCGGTGGCGGGCCGGGTGGTGGTGATGGAGCTGGGCATTTTCGTCCGCACGATGGGCTGGTATTTCCTGGGCGCGACGGTTATGGGCATTCCCATGGTGATCGTGGTTTCCGCTTCCAACAGCTATGGGGCTCTGGCGGCGGCCACCGTTCTGTTCACGCTTGCGCTGATTGCCCTCCTTACCGCCATCTCCCTGCGGTACGCCCTGGCCCCCTACCTCCTGGCCGACCGGCCCGACGACGGGCCCGCCGCCGCCATCTACCGCAGCGTCACCATGATGCGGGGCTGGAAGTGGGAGCTGTTCAAGCTGAATTTTTCCTTCATCGGCTATGAGCTCATCAATCTGATCCTGTCCGGCGGGGTGATGGTGTTTTTCATGTCTCAGGCCGGTCTGCTTGACCCCGCCGTGGTGGGGACAATGGAGTGGGCCAACCAGGGTATGGCTGTGCTCTACTCCGTGCCGGTGGTGATTTTGAGCACCTTGGTCACCATTCCGGTGTCCCTGTGGCTGCTGCCCTATCGGATGGTGGCTCAGGCCGGTTTTTACGATGCCCGGCTGGCCCTCATGTCCCAGGCTGGGCCTGAGATACCGCCGGTGTAAGGGAGGTACTGTAATGGAAGAAAGACCGCAGTGGCTGGAGTGGGCCGTGGAGCTCCAGGCCCTGGCTCAGGCCGGGTTGGAGTACGGCCGCGATAAGTACGATTTAGAGCGCTATGAGCGTATTCGGGAGATCACCGCCGAGATGATGGCGGAGGGCTCCGGCCTGCCTCTGGAGCGGGTGAAGGACCTGTTCTGCAACGAAAAGGGCTATCAGACCCCCAAGCTGGAGACCCGGGCCGCAATTTTTCAGGGAGAAAGGATTCTACTGGTCCAGGAGAACGACGGCCTGTGGTCCCTTCCGGGAGGCTGGTCGGACGTGAACATAACGGTAGGAGAGAACATGGTTAAGGAGGTTAAGGAGGAGGCGGGACTGGATGTCACCGTGGACCTGGTTATTGCCCTCCAGGACCAGCACAGGCACAACAGGCCGAAAAACGCCTACAGTGTCTGTAAGGTCTTTGCCCTGTGTACCCAGCTGGGCGGCTCCTTCCAGCCCAACCTGGAGACAGTGGACAGCGGTTACTTCCCTTTGGACGGCCTGCCCAGGCTGTCCGAGGGAAAGAACACGGCGGAGCAGATTAAAATGTGCTTTGACGCTTACCACGCTGACCAGTGGAAAACCCTTATCGAATAGACAGACCGGGCGTCCCCCGCTGGGGACGCCCGATTTTTTCGGCCGTCATAAAAAATTTATAAATTTATTGGAACATTCGTTTGACAACTTGGGAGCTTTGTGGTATAATAGGGGCCGTAGAATAGGGCTGACCGCGGATACCCCAAATCCGCTTGCTGAAAGGAGCCGTTATAATGGCTAAGCTGACCCGAAAACAACAGGAAGTCTATGATTATATCTTGTCCTTTACCAACGAATATGGCTACCCCCCTTCCGTCCGGGAGATCGGCGCGGCCCTGGGACTGAAATCTCCCTCCACCGTTCACTTCCATATGAAGGGGCTGGAAGAGGCTGGGGTTATCGTCAAGGCGGAGGGCAAAACTCGGGCGATTTCCCTGCCCGGGTTTCCCATGGGACCGGTGGCGGAGGAGGCGGAGCCCCAGACCAACCGGATACCCGTGGTGGGCAGCGTGGCCGCTGGCTCCCCCATCCTGGCGCAGGAGTGCATTGAGGACTATCTCACCTTCGACACCCAGGGCATGTACGGCGAGCATTTTGCCCTCCGGGTCCGGGGGGAATCCATGCTGAACGCCGGGATTCTGCCCGGCGACCTGGTGGTGGTCCACCGTCAGGCCGAGGCCTACAACGGCGAGATTGTGGTAGCCCTTTTCGAGGATGAGGCTACCGTCAAGACCCTGCGGCGGAGGAACGGAGAGATCTGGCTCATGCCGGAAAATCCGGACTACCAGCCCATCGACGGCACCCATGCGGAGATCATCGGCAGGGTGGTGGCCGTGGTCCGGCGCTATTAAGACGTACCCCCCTGACGCGGTCCGCGCCAGGGGGGATCATTATGCCTCCAGCTGGATTCCGGCCTTCGCCAGCCGCTCCTGGAGCAGAGGGGCGAATATGATTACAACAGCCATTTTCCCAAGGTCAAAGGGGATGAAGGGGAGTACGCAGTTAATCAGGGCCACCTCCAGCGTGGCTTTCATTTGAACACAGAACATTGCGGTGCCCAAAGTGTAAAGTACGGCGGTAGCCAGGACCATGCCGGCAAATTGCAGGGCGCGGCTGCGAGGGAAGAGCTTGATAAACAGTCCGCCCACAATCACCATGGGGATATATCCCAGAATATAGCCGCCGGTAGGACCGGCCAGCACACTGAAGCCGCCCTTAAAGCCGCTGAATACTGGCATACCCACCATCCCAAGCATAATATAAATCAAAGTGGCCAAGGCGGCCCGCTTCCAGCCCAGAATGTAAGGGGAGAGGTAGAGGAGAAGGGTGCATAAGGTGAACGAGACCTGCCCGGCCGGAATCGAGAAGGGGGCCACGACCGCGATCAGCGCCGCCATGACGGCGGTCACAGCCATCATAAAAATGCTGTCTTTTGTCTTTGTCTCCATAAAAATCTGTCCTTTCTGCGTTTTGAGCGAAAAATGGTGTAAACTGTTTACGACGCACAGTATACAATAGGGGCGGGATATTTGTCAACTACAATTTTAAAAAGTTTACAATAAGGGATGGTCATATTTTAATAAATCTTAATCTTTCCTTTAAGGCATTTTAGGGTTTGTCTGTTACAATGCCCTCATACAGATTACATAAAGCGGGGAGGGGTGCTCTATGGAGGAGCGCAGAATTTATATTTTACTTACCAGATCAGGCACATGGTTCTCCCATCTGATCTACTTTGCCACCCGGGACAGCTATACCCACGCCTCCATTGGCCTGGACGGACCCAGCGGGCCCTTTTACAGCTTTGCCCGGAAGTACCGGCACTTTGCTCTGCCCGCGGGGCTGGTGGAGGAGCAGGTAACTGCATATCGGTTTGCGGTCCCCTGCTGCCTGTATGAGATGACGGTAAGCGAGGAGACCTATGTCCGCCTGCGCCGTCAGCTGCGCTTGATGTACGCCCAGCGGGAGGAATATCATTACAGTGTGCTGGGGGCCTTCGCCTGCTTCTTTCAGCTCCCCTTGCAGCGGCGGCGGCACTATTTCTGTTCCCAATTTGTGGCCGGACTGCTGGAGAGCTGCGGGGCGGTGGAGCTGCCTAAGGCGCCTACGCTGCTGCGTCCGGCGGAGCTGTGCCAGCTCAAGAATCTGCGCCCCGTCCACCAGGGGAGCCTGGGCGGAATTTTGGCCCAGGAGGCGGTTTAAAAATTTTCCAATAAATTTTAAAATAGGGGTTGACTTTGTGACGGGTTGTGCTATAATAACACCTGTCGTTGCGAGTGTAGCTCATCTGGTAGAGCGCCACCTTGCCAAGGTGGAGGTAGCGAGTT
>CANSDP010000028.1 GCA_947645675.1 uncultured Bacillota bacterium | reverse complement strand
TCTTACTTTCGCCCTCATTGCCATCCTCATCAGAAGATATTAAACAGGCTCTGAGCCTTGCCGCCTGCGGCGGGACTAACAATGACGGAAACAGCGTCTCCTCCAACCCCGGCGGGGCCTCCTCCAACGGCGGGGCCTCCTCCAGCAACGGCGGAGCTTCCAGTTCCACCGGCGATCCAGCCCCTGCAAACAGCGTTACTCTGAAGCTGGGCTTTTCCGGACCCCCGTGCTCTGGGCGCCAAGCAGTTTAAGGAAGAGGTGGAGTCCAAGACCAACGGTGCCGTGGTGGTGGAGCTCTACCCCTCCGGCCAGCTGGGCGGCGACGCCGACCTGATCAACTCCATCGCTTTGGACTCCGGCACGGTGGATATCATCATCACCGACGCCTCCAACTTCGCTACCTATGAGCCCAAGATGGGTATCTCCGCCCTGCCCTTCCAGTTCGCCGACTTTGAGGAAGCCTGGGCCTTCATGGACAGTGATATCGAGGCTGAGGCCGAGGCTGGCCTGATCCCCCAGAATATGCGGGTGCTGGCCCACTACTGCAACGGCTTCCGCTGCGTGACCAACTCCAAGGGCCCCGTGGAGTCCCCCGACGACATGAAGGGTATGCTCATCCGCACCCCTGAGAACCCCGTTATCATGGCCACCATGACCGCCATGGGCGCCAACCCCCAGCCCCTGGCCTTCAATGAACTGTATCAGGCCCTGAAGCAGGGCACCTACGACGCTCAGGAGAACCCCATTCCCGTCATCTACAACAACAACCTCTATGAGGTCCAGGCGTATCTGAGCGTGACCAACCACATCTACTCCGGCATGTGCTTCACCATCGCCGAGAGCAGCTGGAACAAGCTGAGCGCCGACCAGCAGGCCATCGTCGAGGCCGCCGCCAAGGCCTCCGCCGACTATGACCGGGAGCTGAACAAGCAGATGACCGACGACCTGGTGTCCAGCCTGGAGCAGGCCGGCATGAAGATCAACAACCCCGACCTGGCCCCCTTCGCCGAGGCTACCGCTTCCGTCCTCACCGACAACACCGACACCTACGGCGACCTGCTGACCAAGCTGGCCGACTGGAAGGCTGCCCGCTGATACATCTGTAAATTTAAAGGTTCCCAATCCCTGGGGCGGAGGAGTCCTCCTCCGCCCCCCTTATTTTAGCGAAAGGAGTTGGCTCTGTGAAAAAACTGCAAACCGCGCTGGATAAGGGCTCTACCTTTATCGCCGCGGTGATGTGTGCCGCCATGATGATTGTCCTGTTCGCCAACGTGGTCCTGCGTCAGGTCCCCAATGTGGGCGGCTTTAAGTGGTACATGGAGGGCAGCCAGTATCTGAATGTGTGGTCCATGCTCATTGTGGGCACCATCATGTCCGGCAAGGTCTCCCCCACCGAGGCGGGCGTCATCGCCGTGGTCTACGGCCTGTTCGCCGGCGGCGTGATCTACCGGGAGCTGAAGTGGGAGGACATCAAGTTTGCCTTCTGCGAGACCGTCCGGGTGTCGGGCCGCATCTTCATCGTCATCGGGGCGGCAAAGCTGTATACCGTGATGCTCACCACTGCGGGCTTTGATAAGTGGATGGCCAACACCATGCTGGGCTTCTCCACCAATCCCACCGTCATCCTCATCATGATCCTGCTGCTGTTCTTCATCGTCACCATGTTTATGGAGTCCATCGCCACCCTGACCCTGTTCATGCCCATCCTCTACCCCATCGCCACCCAGGTGGGCATCGACCCCATCGTCATGAGCGTGCTGATCACCGTGGTCATCGGCATCGGCCTGGTCACTCCCCCGGTGGGCATGTGCATCTACGTGGCCTGCGACCTGATGGACATCAAGGTGGGCGACGTCCTGCCCACCCTGCTGCCCTTCATCGGAGCCACTGTAGTCTGCATCGCCCTGATGATTGCCTTCCCCCAGCTGATTACACTGCCCACCCTGCTGATGAAGTCCGGGGTGGCGGGATAAGTACGGCGTAAAGTCCCCCCGACAGCACTTGAACCCCCGTTAAAAATATGCTAAGATGTTAAAAACGGAGGAAATATGGGACGTTAAACCGGGTTGAAACAGATAACATTCCATACCTCCTCCCAGGGAGTTCAACAAGGAAAGGGGCGCTTTCAGATGGAGCGGGAAAAGCAGGGGACCAAGTCGGTGGTGGATCAGGTGGTGGATGGTGTCATCTCTGAAATCATCGAGGGCCGGCTGGCTCCGGGGAGCAAGCTGCCCACCGAAATGGAGCTGTGCGCCAAGTTCGGGGCGGGCCGCAACTCGGTGCGGGAGGCGGTGAAGAAGCTTCAGGCCTATGGCATTCTGTATATCAAGCGGGCGGATGGCACCTTTGTCAGCGAGAACTACAACCAAAAGATGCTGGACCCCATGCTCTACAGCATTATCCTGCAAAAAAACAGCTGGCGGGATTTTGTGGAGCTGCGGGCCGCCATCGACATCGGAACCCTGAATGTGATTCTGATTCGGCAGGACGCCCCCGCCTTTCTGCCCGAGCTGTACCACACCTTCGGCGCGCTGTCGGCGGAGCTGCACTCGGCGGTCCCCTCGGTGGAACGGACGCTGGAGCTGGACAGCCAGTTTCACACCCGCATTGCCGACGCGGCCCAGAACCCGATGCTGTCTACCATTACGGAGTATATCACCCGCCTGACCTTGCCCAGCCGTCTGGAGAGCACCCGCCGTGTGGTGGAAAGCGGAGATATCGAACACTTTGTGGACCTGCACCGCCGGCTGCTCACCGTCATCGAGCGGCGGCAGACCGAGGCCATCGTCCAGACGGTCCAGGACCATTATATTTTCTGGAAATAATACGGCAAGGAGTATTGCCATGAAAAAAATCATGATCTCTGTGGCCCCAGTCGCGGCTACGGATATTCTCATCAACCCCCGGGCCATCGCCCGGGACGTATACGACTGCTACAAGAACGGCGCGGCCATGGTCCACCTCCACTGCCGGGACCTGAACGGCCGTCTTACCCCGACCTGAGCCTGCTGGAGGAGACAGTTGCCTATATTCGGGAGCTGTGCGATATTGTCGTGGAGATCTCCACCGGCGGTGTGTCTGACCTGACTATCGAGGAGCGCTGTCAGCCTTGCTACCCCAGCTGGGTGGAGGCCAACAGCCTGAATGTAGGCTCGGTGAACCTGGGCGCCGCCGTTTATCAGAACCCCATCAAGGATGTGGAGTACTGCGTCCAGCGGATTCTGGAGAACAAGAAGGTCCCGGAGATCGAGGTCTTTGAGCTGGGGATGATCAACACTGTGCGGGAGCTGGACGACAAATTCCACTTTGCCAGCCCCATCCTCTTTGCCCTGGTATTCGGCCATGGCGGGGAGATGCCCGCCACTGTCCCCGCCCTCCGGCACATGATCGACGCCCTGGCGGAGAACTTCCCGGGCCGGGACGACATCCTCTGGGGCTATACCCAGGCCCATCGGGAGGACTGGGAGATGGTTAAGACCACCCTGGACATGGGGGCTTCCACCGTCCGCATCGGCTTTGAGGACTCCGACTGCATCGCCCCAGGAGTCCATGTGGATAACAATGCGGTATTGATCGCCGAGGTGGCCGATATTGTCAAATCGAAAGGGATGCTTCCC
Source organism: uncultured Bacillota bacterium (assembly GCA_947645675.1). Classification (GTDB taxonomy): domain Bacteria; phylum Bacillota; class Clostridia; order Oscillospirales; family Oscillospiraceae; genus Lawsonibacter. The sequence continues at coordinate 23,012 of CANSDP010000028.1, read as the reverse complement.
ATGACCCCGGATGAGACCCGGGCCATGCTGAGCATCCCGCCTCTGGCCGGAAGGGGGCGGAAGGTATGGTGATCCAAGGCGTCAGCTATCTGTCTGACTTTGAGGCAAAGAAAACCATCATTGAGACCGCCCGCCGGCTGGAAAGCCGGGGCTTTATGACCGCCGGAGACGGCTCTCTCAGCGTCCGGGTGGGGCCCAACGCCGTGTGGATCACCGTAGACGGGGCGGACAAGGCCGCCCTCACCCAGGACATGCTGGTGCGGGTGGATCTGAACGGCAAGGCCAACCTCTCCGCCCGCCCCAAGCCTCTGGGGGATGATCTGCCCATCCACCTGAAGATCTATCGGGAGAGCGAGAACGTCCAATGCGTTATCCATGTCTACCCCCCCTGCGCCGAGGTGCTCAGCTGTCAGGGGCAGGGACTGCCCGCCGCCAGCTTCAGCCCGTCGGTACGCAGGCTGGGCAGGATGGAGCTGATTGCCGGTCTCACTGGCGAGGCGCTGGCAAAAACGGTGGCCGCCCAGAGCCGTACGGATAAGGGTGTGGTGCTGGAGCACGACGGCTGCATGTTCTGGGCCTGGACCCCGATGGAGGCGTGTCAGCTGGCCGAAACCATGCAGTACCGCTGGACGGTGGGAGAGGAGCTCCGCGGCTCCGGGTGCGTCGGCTGCCAGGGCTGCGGGGGCTGCACCGGAAATTCCCGGTGCGACACTTGTCACGGCTGTCAGGGGACCCTGCCCGCCCCGCCGAAGCCTCCCCGTACCCTGTCCGGCGTCACCGGGCTGATTCAACCGGGCCAGCCCCTGCCCTCCTTGCCTCAGAAGGAGGAGATGGCCCCCGCCGCTCCCATCCGGAGCATCCCCGCTCCTGGCGATCCCAAGGCTGACGCCGTGGCGGAAGTGGTGCGCCGGGTTTTGCAGGGACTTTCGTAACTATAAAGAAAGGATGACCCTTTTATGGATATCAGTTCCCAGGAAATAGAGGCCATTGTCCGGCAGGTATTAGCAGGTATGGGTCCCGCCGCCTCTGGAGTCGCTCCCGTTCGGACAGCCGCTCCGGTTCCGAGCGCAGCGGCCGCCCGGGGGGATCGGGGGGTCTTCGAGGATGTGGACAGCGCGGTCCAGGCCGCCTGGGAAGCCCAGCGGGACTGGGCTTCCCATTTCAAGCTGGAGGACCGCCAGCGGGTGGTGGAGGCTATCCGCCGCTGCGCCCGGTCCCATGTGGAGGAGTGGAGCCGCAAAATTGTGGAGGAAACCGGCATGGGCCAGTATGAGGACAAGGTGGAAAAGCACCTGGCCACCATCAACAAGACTCCCGGTCCCGAGTGCCTCACCACCGACGCCATCAGCGGCGACACCGGCCTGATGCTGGAGGAGTACGCCCCCTTCGGCGTGATCTGCTCCATCACCCCCACCACTAACCCCACCGAGACCATTATCAATAACACCATCAGCATGATCTCCGGCGGCATGGGGATGGTCAACGCCCTGCTGCGCAGCGGCAAGAAGTGTATCGGCGCCGGGGCGGGCAATCCCCCCGTCATCGTGGACGAGACCGCCGACATTGAGCTTGCCGGCCGCAAAATCTATGAGGGCGCCTCCTTTGACAACAATATCCTCTGCTTCGCGGAGAAGGAGGTCTTTGCCGTGGGCTCCGCCTGCGCGGGGCTGGTCCATCAGCTGGAGAAGCAGGGGGCCTATCTGCTGAACCCCGCCCAGACCGAGCAGTTGGTGAAGCTCGCTCTCCAGCCCGACTCCAAAGAGGGCTGGTCCGCCAACAAGAAGTGGGTGGGGCAGAACGCCTCGAAGATCCTGGCCGCCATCGGTGTGCAGGTCCCGGATACCTGCCGTCTGGCTGTATGTCAGGTGTCGGCGGACCACCCCTTTGTGCTGGCCGAACAGATGATGCCCATTTTGCCCGTGGTGTGCAGCGCAAGCTTTGAGGAAGCAGTAGAACAGGCCGTCGCCGCTGAACACGGCAACCGGCACACAGCGTCCATCTTCTCCAAGGACGTGGACCACATGACCCGCTTCGCCCGGGCGATCGAGACCACCATCTATGTGAAAAACAGCGCCACTAAAGCCGGTGTGGGCATCGGCGGCGAGGGCCACTGCACCATGACCATTGCCGGGCCCACCGGTGAGGGCATCACCTGCGCCAGGAGCTTTTGCCGCCGCCGCTGTGTGCTGGCCGAGGGCGGACTGCGCATCATCTGACGCCCGGAGGGGCAGCCCAATCAAACAGCCATAATATGCAAAAAAATACTGGAGGTAATCATCTATGAAGGCACTGGGTTTTATTGAGACCAAAGGTCTGGTGGGCAACATTGAGGCCACCGACGCCATGCTGAAAAGCGCGGATGTGTCCCTTGTAGGTCAGGAGAAGATCGGGGCCGGCCTTGTCACCGTCTTTGTCCAGGGCGACGTGGGCGCGGTGAAGGCCGCTGTGGAGGCGGGCCAGACCGCCGCCATGCGTATCGGCGAGGTGGTCAGCGCCCACGTCATTCCCCGTCCTCACACCAGCGTGTCCGAGTGCATGCCCGAGCTGCGCTGAGGGGAAAAAGGAGGCGGTAAGCCTTGATCTATCGCGACATTACCCAGGAGCAGCTGGTGTCTCTGGTAACCCAGGCGGTCCAGGCCCAGCTGCGCCTGCAAGACCGTCAGGTACCCGTGGGCATCTCCATGCGTCACATACACCTCAGCCGCCGGGAGGTGGATGCCCTCTTTGGGCGTACCTATCAGCTCACCCCCCTGCGGCCCCTGAGCCAGCCAGGACAGTTTGCCTGTCAGGAGTGCCTGGACGTGATCGGTCCTAAGGGTGTGCTGCACAAGGTGCGCGTCCTGGGCCCGGAGCGGTCCGCCGCCCAGGTAGAGCTGGCCCAGACCGACTGCCGCGCCATCGGCGTCAATGCCCCGGTGCGGTCCAGCGGCAGTACAGACGGGACCCCGGGCGTACTTCTGCAGGGCCCTAAGGGAGTGCTGAGCCTGCCTCAGGGGGTCATCATCGCTGACCGTCACCTCCACATGAATCCCGCCCAGGCCGCCGCCTTTGGCCTTGCCGACGGTGACATAGTGCGGGTGCGGGTGGACGGGGGCAAGCCCGGCATCTTGGACGGCGTTCTGGTCCGGGCGGGGGAGCGGTATGAGCTGGACCTCCACCTGGACACCGACGACGCCAACGCCTTTCAGCTGAGGCAGGGACAGCTGGTGACGGTTCTCGAATAGGAGAGGAAAAACCATGATTCTTGGTACTGTAAAAGGAACGGTATATTCCACCCGGAAAATGGAACATCTGGTGGGGTACAAGTTTCTGCTGGTGGAGCCCATGTACGGCAATAAAAAAGAGCTGATCGTAGCGGGCGACACCTTGGGCGCGGGGGTCGGGGAGCTGGTGCTGGTTACCACCGATGAGACGGTCCAGCACGGGCTGGACCACCCGTCCCCTATCGACGCCTTCATCGTCGGCATTGTGGACAACCCGCCGGTGATGGGAAAGTGAGGCATACATGAAACTGATCGTAATCGGCAGTATATCCGCCGGAATATCCGCCGTCCAGCGCCTGACCGCCGGGGAGCGGAGCCATCAGGTTACCGTCTATGAGATGGGGGGCTTCTATTCCTGCGGCGCGGGGGGCTGCCCCACTATCTGGCCGCCGGCCTTCCGGAGCTCCACGCCGCCATTCAGAGCAAGGAGCGGGAGCTGACCGCCCAAAATGTCACCGCTCATTTGCGCCATCAGGTGGAGTCCATCGACCCCAAGACCCGCCAGGTCACTGTGCGGGATTTGTCCACCGGCCGGACCTTTACCGACCGCTGCGATAAGCTGGTGGTGGCAACCGGGGCCTCGCCCAAGCTTCTTCCGATCCCGGGAGACAACCGGGTGGGGGTACAGACCCTAAAAAATGTGGAGGACCTGATCTTCCTCAAAGAGTATCTGCGTACCCCATATGTTCAGGACATTGTCATTCTGGGCGGAGGCTGGGCAGGCCTGGAGCTGGCTAAGGCGGTGCTGAGGCTGGGGCGGAAAGTCCGCATCATCACGGAAAGCCCCCAGATCCTGCCCAGGCTGGACTCGGAGGTGGCCAAACGAGTCCAGGAGGCGCTGGAACAGGAGGGGGTCCAGCTCTCCCTGGGGGAGGCTGTCCGGGCCTTCCCGGGCCGGACCTATGTCGAGCAGGTCCAAACCAACCGGGGCAGCTATCCCTGCGACCTGTGCCTGGTGGCCGCCGGGCTGACCCCCAACACCGGTCTGCTGGCCGGAACAGGGGTGGAGTTGGCCCCCAACGGGGCGGTCCTGGTGGGGCGCGGTCTGGAGACCAGCGTCCCCGGCATCTACGCCGTGGGGGCCTGTGCCGTCAGCCGGGAGGGCTCCCTTCACAGCGGCAGTGTCCGGGTGGGTGAGCTGGAGATCGCCCGCACCGGCCTGACCGAGAACGAGGCCAAAAAGGCGGGTCTGAGGGTGAAGAGCGTCACCGCCAGCGGCTGTGACCGTCCCGGCATCTGCCCCAACCCCCAGGAGATCACCATAAAGCTGATCTATGAGACCAACACCCGCCAGGTGGTGGGGGCCCAGGCCTGGGGCGGCAAGAACGTCTCCACCCGGGTGAACGCCATAGCCGTGGCGATTCGGGCGGGCATGACTGTAGATACCCTGGGCCAGGTGGACTTTGTCTACTTCTCCTGTTCCAGCTCCATCTGGGACCCCATCCAGGTGGTGTGCGGGCAGGCCAGGTGAGGGGCAGATTATGGAACGGCTCGACGGAGTAAAAACCAGCTTTTTGGGGAAAGGCACGGTGGAACTGCTGGGTCCGGAACTCCAACGCATGGGCGTGACCCGGGCCTTGGTGGTCACCGACCGCTTTCTCTATGAGTCTGGGGCAGCGGCACGGGTGGGGGAAGTCCTCGCCCGGGCCGGGGCAGAGTACGCGGTGTTCTATCAGGTCCGGCCCAATCCAACTGTCCAGGTGGTGGAGGAATGCGCCGCCGCGATCCGGGGGCTGTCGATCCAGCTGCTGGTGGCCCTGGGGGGCGGGAGTGCCATTGATACCGCCAAGGCAGCCAGCATCCTGGCCGCTAACGGCGGGCGGCTGGAGGACTATGAGGGGAAGGACAAATCTCGGACCCCCGGCGTGCCCATCGCAGTGGTGAACACCACCGCCGCCACAGGCATGGACGCCTTGACTCACGCGATCGAGGCAACCTTGTCCCGGGAGGCCACTCCTATAACAGACAAGGATGCCTTGTGGGCGGTGGAGCAAATCGTCAAATATCTGTCCAAAGCGGTTGCTGACGGTGGAAATGAGGAAGCCCGGTCCATGATGGCATATGCCCAGTACGTCGCGGGGATGGCTTTTTCCAACGCGGGCCTGGGCATGGTCCATGCTATGGCCCATGCTTTGGGCGGGCAGTACAACCTGCCCCATGGGGTGTGCAATGCGGTGCTGCTGCCCTATGTGCTCTCCTTCCATCTGCGCTGCCCAGTGTGTCAAAAGCGGCTGGTCAAGGTGGCCCGGGCCATGGGACTGGAGGAGGAGAACGGTCCGGCGGTGATCGCCGCCGTCCAGGCGCTGAACAGACAGATCGGCATTCCCGCCCGTTTGTCGGAGCTGAAGGGTGTGGATCCAGTAGACTTCCCCAACTTGTCCGCCTTGGCCCTTCAAGATATCTGCATGGCCTCCGATCAGCTTGCGCCCGCGGCGGAAGAGGTCACGGCGGTTTACCTGGCCGCCTATAACGGATAAGATACAGCCCCACCCGGCTTGGGTGGGGCTGTGCTCTGCTTATTTCATCTCGACCCGCTGCTTTTTGATCTCGGCCAGGGCGTTGCGCCAGGCTTCCTCAAAGCTGCTGCGGAACAGGACCACGGGGCCATAGTCCTCATACTCCTCCTCGGTGATGCCGTGGATGTAGTAGGCCCGGCGGAACTCATCTACCTTTTCAGACAGCTCGTCGATAACGGTCTGGGGGATGGCCGCGGCAAAACGCTGGACCACAGCGGGGTCCTCCTCAATGAGCTTGTCGGCGGTGCCCTTCCAGTTGATGGTAACCACACAGTCGGCGCCCACCATCTCGGTGAAGTGGTGCAGCCCCCGGGCGCCGCCGCCGATAAAGCGGATCTTGCTGCTGCGCTCCTTCACGGCCGCGTAGGTCTTCTTGGCCACGGCCAGACCGGCCTGCCACACATAGTCGGAAGGAATCTCGATCCCCTTATCCGCCACATATTTGGCCAGATATTGGTCGAAAATGCCGGTGATAACAGAGTAGTACATGGGGGCGGGGTCCTTAATCTTGGCGCAGACGTCGTCATAGATATCGGCAATATCCAGGGCCTGGCGGATGGTCATGATCTCGGTGGTGTTGATGGGTACCCGCTCCGGGGCCAGCTGCTTGATGGCCTTGATGCCGCCGGGGACAACGGGAATCTTTGCGGTCATGTTGGGCAGGTTGGCGGTGTTGAATCTGGCGTATTTGGCGATGGACTCCTCCGTCTCGTCAAAGGGGTCGCCCTGGATGCTCACATAGCCGCACTGCCCCTGGGAGGCCTCATACATGGGCATGAACTTCTGGGCAATGCCCTCTACCAGGGTACGCTGGAGCTTGACCAGGGCCTGGGTGTCATCGGGCTCGTCCTTCAAAATTTCCGCCAGCTTCTCCATGACGTAAGGCCGCTCCTCCGGGTCCTACATCATCTTCCAGGTGTAAGCCGGGTTTTGGGTGCAGCCGGTGGCGCCGGCGTCGATTGCCTTATCCGCCTGACTGCGGGAGACATTGTTAATCCACATGCGGGTGGGGGTCTGCGCATGGACACGCTTGAAATAGGTTTCCTTCATCGTTGATTTCTCCATTGATTTACTTGATTTTTGGACCTTCCGGCTGCGTCACTGGAAACAGTATACCGGTATACCGGAATACTGTCAAGGGCAAAAAGCCAAAGTTTAAAAGCTGTTTTTGTGGAAAATACCTATGTGTGGAATATTAGTTGACCGCGCCTTCTATTTTCGGTATAATAAACCGCAAAAAGGTGGAATGTGTTATGGCAGAATATAAGCCGCTCCAGGAGTTGGCATACAGTCATATACGGAACATGGTGCTCAATGGTCAGCTCCAACCTAACGTGATGTACTCCGAGACCAGGATGGCGGCGGAGCTGAATATTTCTCGTACTCCCATGAAGGACGCGCTGGTGCGGTTAAGCCAGGAGAAGCTGATTGATATTCTCCCCAGCAAGGGCTTCTGCCTGCATTCCATGTCCGATGAAGACATTCTCCAGACCTGTCAGGCCCGTACTGCCGTGGAGGGTTTCTGCGCCATCCAGTTGACTCAAAACCGCCGGACCTCCGCTGGGCAGGCTGCGATTCAGACCATGAGGGGCTGTCTGGAAGAGATGGCCCAGCTGATGGAAAGGGTGAATATTGGAGAGGACCAGATGCAGGCTTTTTTGGCATGTGATCTCCGGTTCCATCAGGCTCTGGTAGATTTTTCCGGAAACGATGAGCTGCGGCAGATGTTTAACTCCTATCACTACCGGCTTTACTTCTTCGCTTTGGAGGCGTTCCAGGTAAAGGGACGCCTTGAGAATGCTCACAATGAACACAGGGAGATTCTCGACGCCATCCAGGACGCTGGTGATCCGCAGGGAATGGAGGCTTATCAGGCCGTTATGCGGCATACGGAGGCCACTCAACGGATTACGCTTGCCTGCGGCGCCTATAATGAAATGACACATCATTAACCTGGCGCGTCTGGTTAAACAGTCAGATCATCTTCTGGCGTATCTCCATGTCGCCCGCCTCACCGGCGCTGTCCCCGCTGGTGAGGGGGCGGTGCGGCAGGGGCTGCCGAGTCGGTTGTCAATGATAGCAATCTTCAGAATTGCTAACACTGTTTCCACCCCCGGAGGGAGTGGAAACAAAAATAAACTCAGCATCTATTGTCAGTATTTTTGAATACTGCTATAGATCAAATCGCTGGCCTATCCTGCTTTTTTCTTTCATCAGAACCCTATAAGCTTTGCCTTGCTTAATAATAGTAAGCCCCTGCCTTTGGATCAGGTTAGTCGAGGTGGCAATCACGATGGCTCTGGCATATCAACCTTGGAAAAGGTCTGCACAGCGGCGGTGACGACTACATGACCAAGCCGTTCAAACTGGGCGGGCTGTGGGGCGACGCCGGGAATTATGTGGACGGCAACACCTTATCTGTTTACATGCGCCGCCTGCGGGAGAAGGTAGAGGCCGGTCCCTCCCTCTGCATCTGCTTACGTTCCGGGGCTTTGGCTGCCGGTGGACTCTTTTGACGTGCATCTCTGCATGTACCGTGTATCAGGAAATCAATTGCGGATGAACCGGAGCATCCCGATACGGTGCGGGAGTTTTCCGCCAAAATGTCCGTTTCGCTGAAGCGTATGGAATATCTGATTCAAGCTGTGCTGAAAATCCCCCGGCTGGATACGGGGAATGGCGGATATGTTTATCCGCGGCCAAATCTTACAGGCCCAGCGGGACGATGGCAGCTGGCATATCGGCCTGAGCCTGCCCAGCGTGGCCGCCGGCGTCCTGGTGGGACTGCTGACCGTGATGCTCGCGGCCCGCTCCGCGGCCAATACACAGCTGACCCTGCACAATGCTTCAGCCAAAAGGGGGCATGGAATGTTATCCCATGCCCCCACTGTTATGTCAGCTTACTCTCGATCCAGGCAATCAGGTCGTTGAATACCTCCTGGCGGTTGATCTCGTTGAACATCTCATGACGTCCGCCGGGGTAGAGCTTGACGGTGACATCCCGACAGCCGGCGGAGCGGAGCATCCCCTCCACCTTCCGCACCCCCGCGCCCATGGAGCCCACCGGGTCCTGGCCGCCGGATAGGAGGTAGATGGGTGTGGACTTGTTCATTTTGGCTAGATTGGCCCGGTTTGCGATGAATTGCAGGCCGGCCATCATATCCCGGAACATGGATACGGTGGGGGTAAAGGCGCACAGCGGGTCGGCCAGAAAGGCGTCCACCGCCCCCTCGTCCCGGCTGAGCCAGTCGGAGGAGGTTCGGTTGGGCTTGAAGGCCTTGTTATAGGACCCCAGGGACAGCTCATTGACCAGCTTGCTCACGTGGTCGGGACCCTTGAGCCTGCACAGGCTCCCGGACAGAGCCTTGCCGGCGGCCACGGCGGCGGCGGGCTCCTGGCCGGTGCCCGACAGGACGGCGGCGTCCACCGTGCCCGGCCAGCGAATGAGATAGGTCCGGGTGAGGAAGGAGCCCATGGAGTGGCCCAGAATGACGTAGGGCAGGTTAGGGAACTTCTCCCCCTCCAGCTGCCGCAGGCGGCGCACGTCCCGGGCCACCAGGTCCCAGCCGTTCCTGGGGCCGAAATAACCAAATTTGCCCCCGGCGGTGAGGCCGTGGCCCAGGTGGTCCTCACCGCAGACCACATAGCCCCGGGAGGCCAGGAACCGGGCCACAGAGTCATACCGCCCGATGTGCTCCGCCACCCCGTGGACGATCTGCACCACCCCCCGGGGCCGGCCCTCGGGGACCCACTCCCGGGCGTGGACGGTGTGGATCTTGTCGGAGGAGGGGTAGGAAAAATCAAAGGTCTGGATCATGGCGCACCTCTTTCCGCTCCAGGGAGCGTTTTCCTCAGTCTACCCCAGAAAGGTCCTCCCGTCAAGCCATCTGTTCCAAAAGCGAGCGGATGCAGCCGGCGTGGAGGGCGCCCTCCTGGGCCAGCTCCAGATACAGCTCCTTGAGGCAGGGGTCCTGGGTGGACTGGGCGGCCTGACAGTTTTGCTGCTCCCACCGCTGCTCCCAGCCGAACTGCTGCCGCAGGGCCAGGGCCAGAGAGGCGGGCAGGCAGGGGGCGGCGCATTTGGGGCAGTACCGCTTTCCGGTGATGAGAAAATAGGCGGCGGACAGGCGGCGGAAGGCCAGACGGTGGTCCCGGGCCAGGAGGGACAGGCTTCTGGCGCAGGCCCCGGTGGACCGGCGGAGCAAAATCTGTCCGGCCAGCGCCCCCTCCTTGGCCAGGACCATCAGCTGCTCCAGCACCTGGCTGTCCCCCTGAGAGCTCTCGCCCAGGCACACGGCGGCGCAGGGCTGACAATCCGCCGGAGGCGGACAGGGGGGACATTGGGGCGGGCACTCCTGACACGGGGGACAGTCCCGGCAGGGCGGGCATTCCTGGCACGGGGGACACTCCTGACAGGGCGGGCACGCCGGACACGGAGGACATTCCGGGCAGGGCGGGCAGGGGAGGCATTCCTGACAGGGCGGACACTCCGGGCATGTAGGACAATCCGGACACGCGGGGCAGTCGGGCACGCCGGGGGCGTCGGGCTGGGAGGCGCAGTCGGGAACAGAGGGGAGCTGCTCCGGGGGGACGGCCTCCTCCGGCGGCGGGGAGGGCTCGGCGGGGACGGAGGTGTCCGGAACGGTGACCGGGGGGACGGCGTCGCTCCTGGGAGCGGCCTGATTGGGCATGACCCGGTCCCACACCCGCTGGAAAGCGGCCGGGTCAACGCTCTGGCTGGCCAGAGCGGGCATATCAACTTTCAGTTCCATAGCTTAAACTCCTTTGCTGGATGATGTAAGGGTACCATCCCATTCTATGACCCTGGCGGGGATTTGGCGTATCAGGGCTTGCAAGAAGGGGCAAAACATGGTATAATTGCCGAAGATGTTATCCTTTATCGAGGGAGCGACAGGAAATGGAACCAAACAGAGACTCGCTTTTAGCCATCGTCAACGCCCCGGGACAGTTCAACTTTGAAAACGGTATAGAGCTCACCCATGTGGAACCCGGCCTGGCTCAAGGCGTCCTGTGGGCCGGTCCGGCCTCCCTGAACCCGGAGGGCCTCGTCCACGGCGGAGCCATCGCCACCCTGGCCGACACCGTGGCTGGCTGCTGCGCCTGCTCCACCGGAGGGGACTGCGTTACCTCCTCCAGCTCCCTGGAATACCTGCGCCCCGCCCAGGGCGACCTCTTCTGCGAGGCTACCCCCAAAAAACTGGGCCGGAAGCTGTCCGTTATCCAGGTGGTCATCGTGAACACCGAGGACAAAACCGTAGCCACCGGCACCTTTACCTTTTTTATGACCCGGCCTGGAGAAGCCCCTGACAGTCAGGGCTGACCACCCATCCGCTCCCGCAGGTGATGCAATTCAAGCGCGTGCTGGGACAGATAATCGCAGAGCCGTTTGAAAACCAGAGGAAAATACTCCCCCCTTTTGCAGTTTTAGCAAAAATGCCATTGACAATTCTTGACGTCCGTGATAGGATAGTTGCAATTTCATAGCGGATAGAGGCGCGGCGCTCATGCGTACCGCGGGACAAGGCCAGGCAGCCGTCCCGGGGGAGAGGGTGCGCCGCCGAAGGAAGGTCGGCCTGCCTGGGCCGCCGGTCCTGGGCCGTGGGAGAAGATCCCACGGACTGTCACGAGAGTGGAGCGCTATCCAGAGGTCCCCGGTTCCGATTGGGGGCTTCCGGTTTTGCCATGGGGCGCGCTTTGCGTACCATGGTTTTTTATTTGCGCGAACGGGGTCCGCGCGGCCCCAAAATACACAGGAGGGAAAAATATGAGAACAAGAAGAAGCTCTGGCCTGCGGATCGTCCTTCTGGCGATGCTGCTGCTGGCTATGATCGGCACCGCCTTTGCCAGCGGGGAGGACCCCACCGAGCTCAGCGGCACCAAGTACATCGAGTGCCCCGACTGCGCCACTATGGGTGTGGTCCTGTCCGACGAGGGCGAGGCCGTCCCCTGCGAGACCTGTGGCGACAGCGAATATGTGGGGTATATTGTGTCCCCCAGCAATTTTTACAACACCCCCATGTCCCTGCTGCCCCCGGTGATTGCCATCGCCCTGGCCCTGATTACCAAGGAGGTCTATTCCTCCCTGTTCATCGGTATTCTGGTGGGCGGACTGCTCTACTCCAACTTCTCCTTTGAGGGCACCGTGCTCCACGCCTTCAGCGACGGCATCGTGGCCTCCCTGTCCGACGGCTATAACGTGGGCATCCTGGTCTTCCTGGTCATTCTGGGCACCATGGTGTGCCTGATGAACAAGGCGGGCGGCTCCGCCGCCTTCGGCCGCTGGGCCAAGAAGAATATCAAATCCCGGGCCGGAGCTCAGCTGGCCACCATCCTGCTGGGCTGTCTGATCTTCATCGACGACTATTTTAACTGCCTCACCGTGGGCTCCGTCATGCGGCCCATCACCGACAAGCAGAATGTCTCCCGGGCCAAGCTGGCCTACCTTATCGACGCCACCGCCGCCCCCATCTGCATCATCGCCCCCATCTCCTCCTGGGCCGCCGCCGTGGCCGGCTTCGCCGAGGACGGCCAGGGCCTCAATCTGTTTATCCGAGCCATCCCCTATAACTTCTACGCCCTGTTCACCATCGCCATGATGATCGGCATGGTGCTGATGAAGATGGAGTTCGGCTCAATGGCCCGGTATGAGAGGAACGCCGTTGAGAAGGGCGACCTGTTCTCAGGCGCTAACCCCTACGCCATGCTGGACGACGAGGTGGACGAGTCCAAGGGCTCCGTGCTGGACCTGGTACTGCCCATTCTGGTGCTGGTTGTGGCCTGCGTCATTGGCATGATCTACTCCGGCAATTTCTTCTCCGGCGCCGACTTTGTCACCGCCTTCTCCAACTCCGACGCCTCTGTGGGCCTGATGCTGGGCTCCGCCTTCGGCCTGCTCTTCGCCTTTATCTACTATTTTATCCGCAAGTCCATGTCCTTCAAGGAGATGATGGGCTGTATTCCCGAGGGCTTCAAGGCCATGGTCCCCGCCATCCTGATCCTCACCTTCGCCTGGTCCCTCAAGAGCATGACTGACTCCCTGGGCGCGAAATTCTTTGTCCGGGACTTTGTGCGCTCCGCCTCCGGCCTGCAAATGTTCCTGCCTGTGATCGTGTTTGTGGTGGGGTGCTTCCTGGCCTTCGCCACCGGCACCAGCTGGGGCACCTTCGGCATCCTGATCCCAATTGTTCAGAGCGTGTTTGAGATGGACAACCCCATGGCCATCATCTGCATCTCCGCCTGTATGGCCGGCGCCGTCTGCGGCGACCATTGCTCCCCCATCTCCGATACCACCATTATGGCCTCAGCCGGCGCTCAGTGCGACCATGTGAACCATGTGTCCACCCAGCTGCCCTACGCCATCTCCTGCGCGGTGGTCTCCGGCGTCACCTACCTGATCGCCGGCGTGCTGGTCCGGATGGCCCTGCCCGGTATCATCGCCCTGCCCATCGGCCTGGCGATGATGATCGCGTTCCTGTTCGCCGCGAGGAACATGAAGTCTGAGTGAACGCTGACCAAATAGAGGGCGGGCCCGTTTGGCCCGCCCTCGCGTTTATTTTCGATAGCCGATCTCCACCGCCGGATTTTGGGCGGAGATGTGGTCCAGGACCCGCTGGCCCGCCGCCTTGTCCTCCACCTGCCATCTGACCTCATGCCCGCCGCCGCAGGACATAACCACGTAAAACTGGTCAAAGTTGGCGGTTGCGCAGCACATTCGGGCCCTGACCTCCTCTTGGCGCAGCCACGCCCGGACAATCTGCCCGCAGGGCACATAGGCAGCCCCGGAGAGCTTGCGGAGATACAGGCATTGCGCTCCCAGCCGCACCTTGCCCGCCTCCTGGGCCTGGACGTAGTCCGCCTCCAACGTACCGTCCGGCAGGGTTTCCTGGGAAAGCTCAGGCTTGAATTTCATGGATGCCACCTCCTAATTTATGCTATTTTACCACAGTCCAAAAGGACACACAAGCCACGCACAAACAAAAAGAAAAATAAACCAACAAATTGTAAATTTCCTCTTGCTTTTTCAAATCGGGTGTGCTATAATAATGAAGCTGTTCGAGGGGAATGCTCGTTACAGTATGCGGCTGTAGCTCAGTTGGATAGAGTGACTGGCTACGAACCAGTAGGTCGGGGGTTCGAATCCCTTCAGCCGTACCAAAAAACCGCTGATTTTGCACAAAATCAGCGGTTTTCTCTTTGAAAAGGTTGCGCGTCATTTTTCGTGATGCTTATTTTTATTTTTCATCCAGGACGCTGATGTAAATAGCGAGCCTCCGCTGCTTATTTTTCAGCGCTCCCTTAATCAGTGGTTCCTTAAAGCGGCGGAAATCGGTGCCCACAGCCAAGGTCCGGAGGTGAGGATCATAGGCCGTCCCCGCAGGTGGCATTCTCGCTCGGTTGGAGCCACCAGCGGCCCTGTTTCTGGAAGGACCGCTGGTGGTGGCACGAAGATCAAAAAATGCACCTCATTCTCCAACATCTTGACGTGCGCTGTGGGACGCTCGTCTGTCCGGGTGGTTCCCCATACTGCTGGTATGAAATTTCAAGGAGCACAACCGCTTTGGCTGTACTCTTATTGTAACAGAGAGAATTTTGGCTTTTTAGAGGAGATTAGTCACAATTGAGAGCGATTCCTCAAATTTCTCCAGAGACTCAACCGGCCGTTTTATATCCTTTTTTAATTGAGCATTACTCTGATCACCGTGCTCCTTGCCCAGAATGAGCCAATTTAGTGATACATGGAAAAGGACAGCAAGTTGAATGAAATTGTCCACTGTACAACCTCCTTTCCCTGATTCAATGTGACTTAAAAGACTCCGATCTATGTCCAGTTCTCTTGCTAACAATTCTTGTGTATAGCCATTTTGTTTGCGAAGCTGGCGGATTTTCTTTTATGTCATAAGCCACTTTGCATGGCCTCCAATCTCAAATTTTAGGGTTATGCGATTTGCAAACTCCACATCGGGAACAGCTTTGATCTGGCCGGAATAGTAATCGGCCAGAATCCTTTTAACATAGGGATTGGGGGCGTCGGTGCCCTTGACGGAGACAGTCCCGGTGAGTTTGATGTCCGCCGCGGAGGCTCCGATCATCACCTGGTACTCGCCGCCCTCCACTTCAAACCGGTTAGTCTTGACGTTGAAATACCGGAATGCCTTGTCGTCCAGGGGGATGGTCACCGTCTTGCTCTCGCCGGCTTTCAGGAAGACTTTGGCGAAGCCCTTCAGCTCCTTGGCAGGGCGGAACACCTGGGCGTTCTTCTTACTCACATAGAGCTGGGCCACCTCCGCACCGTCCACGCTGCCGGTGTTGGTCAGGGTGAAGATTGCTTCCTTATCGGTGACCTTCAAATCGGAGTAGGCGAAAGCGGTATAGCTCAGGCCGAAGCCAAAGGGGAACAGGACGGGGACATTCGCCGTCTCATGGTAGCGATAGCCCACATACAGGCCCTCCCGGTACTCGGCGGTGCGCTGCTTGGCGGGGAAATAGGGGGCGGAAGACACGTCCTCATATTTCAGCGGGTAACTTTCTGCCAGCTTGCCGGATGGATTGATCTCCCCCGCAATGGCCTGGAGCATGGCCCCTGCCCCGGCCTGGCCGCAGGGGCAGCTGGTCACCCGCGCCCTTCTGCTTGCGGACCCCGTGGGGGCCGTCGGACAGAGACATGTTGACGATCCCCAGCCGCTCCACGGCTCGGGTCCGCCAGAAATCTTTGCCGGAAAACAGGCAGCATTTTTCTTCTAATGTCATCTTAGCAATGATATCTTGATGTTTCAAAGCAGGTCGCTCTTTCACCATATTATTTCCTTATTTGGCAATCGCCGGGCCTTGAACGGACCCGGCGACTGCACTGAAAAGGGGAGGAAGAAATTATGCCTACTGATTTTCTTGCGATAACGGAGGAAGAGGACTGCCGCAATCCCAGCTACGACAACACCTACACCCACGTCGATTCCGATGAACATGGTGGTCATGCGGTCCAGGCCGCCATTCTCTGTCTCTACGGTGTAGTTACCGCTGCGCACGATGGTGAACATGATGTTCTTAGACGCCTGACGCAGAGCCTTGATCATAGTGGGGGAGTCTAGGTTTTCAATGTCGGTGCGGACGTTGGAGCCGAAGCCCAGCATCATATCATTGCCGTTGAGCACGCTGTCCATGGTCACCTGGTAGCCGTAGGAGCCGAACCAGTCGGTGAGCACCATGCCCTGGAAGCCCCACTCGCCCCGAAGCACACCGTTGAGCAGTTCGCTGTTGGCACCCGTCCACTTGGGGCCGATGAGGGTAAAGGAGGACATGACAGCCAGGGGATTGTTGTCATAGTCGTAGTTCTTGACGCAAATCTCAAAGGGCTTCATGTAGATCTCCCGCAGGGTCTGCTCTGTCAGGTAGATTTGCTGGGCGGTGCAGCGATTGATCTCCTGGTCGTTGGCCACGAAGTGCTTGATGTAGGCGTATACGCCCTTTTCTCCGGCGGCGTTGACCTCAGCGGAGGCGAAGTAACCAGCCAGCACGCCGTCCTCAGAGTAATACTCGAAGTTGCGGCCATTGAAGGCGGTGCGGTGGATGTTCATGGCGGGGCCATACCAGCCGTAGATGTGGCAGTCGGCGTACTCCTGGCCGATGGCTCCGCCCACCTCATAGGCCAGATCCTTGTTCCAGGTCTGGGCAATCAGCACCTCGGTGGGATATGGAGTGCCGTACACACCGGCGTACCAGTCATTCAGACCGCCGGTACCGTCGGAGTCCATGGTGGCTTTCTTGTCTACTGACTTCAGGGCCACAGTGGAGAAACCGCCGATCTGCACCAGTTGAGACATCTCCTCGGGGGTGAGCTGATCCAGCAGCTTTTCCCAGTCGGGGTCATCGTAGGGCTTGCCCATCATGTCCGCCAGCTTCAGGCCGTTTTTGGCTCCTGTGGTAGGCATCACATCCCCGGCCACGTCGTGGTCGGCGGGGTTATAATGGGCAGTGGAGTGAGCATCCAGATAGGCCCGGACATCGTCGGGCATGGCGAAGTCGGTGGGGGCGGCGGTGGCGGTGCCATAGTTGGCGAAGCCGTCCGCCCGGGACAGGAAGGTCACATCACCGGCGGAGTAGTCCTGGAAACGGTTGGAAGCCACATCGTTGTCGCTCTCCCGGCCATTGACGCTGTAGTCAATATCGGTGTCCACCGTAAAGGAGGCAGAATCCAGTTCGGTATGGGCATCGGCCCGGAGGGAGATGGTGTATTCGCCCGCCTCCAGGATGTAGCCGCCGTTGGCGGTTTTGATTGCGGAGGAGTCGTAGGAGGCCATCTCCTCCTTGGGGATGGTGAAGGAAACGGTTTGGGAGGCACCAGGCTCCAGAACATCGGTCTTGGCGAAGTCAATCAGATTGACCGCCGCCTTTTCAATCCCGCCATTGTTGTAGGGCGGGGTGAAGTAGACCTCCACCACATCTTTGCCGGCCACGCTGCCGGTGTTGGTGACCACAACGTCAAAGGTGATATTGTTGCCGCTGTCGGAGAAATTCTGAATTTCTTGGGTGAAAGTGGTGTAGCTCAGGCCGTGGCCGAAGGGGTACTGAACAACGCTGTTGTAGTCGAAGGTCATGTTGCCAGCCTGGGCCTCGGCGTAGGCCGTCTTATAGAACCGGTAGCCCACATAGATGCCCTCCACATAGTTGACGAAGGACAGCGCTCCCTGGAAGCCAGGGTCAAAGGCAGTGTACTGCTCCAGCAGGTCGTCCACGTTGTCATAGGTGAAGCTGCCATAGTTGTTGTAGGCGGGGGTGGACTTCTGGTTGTAGACATAGGTCTCTACGGTGCGGCCCGAAGGATTCACGGTCCCCTTGAGGATTTTGCCCAAGGCGTTCATGGCGGTGCGTCCGGTGCCGGGGGTCAGCAGAACGGCACCGATGGAATCATAGTCGTTGACAAAGCCCAGCTCCATGGCATTGTTGGCGTTGACCACCACGACTACTTTATCGAAATTGGCCGCTACCAGATCGACCATATCCCGCTCACTCCGGGACAGCTGGAGGTAGCTTTCCTCGGGAGCAAAGTCATCATAGCTTTCGCTGTTGTTGGTAAAGGATGCGGCATAGTAGTTATAGCCCTCGTTGCTGGAGGAGCCGGAGCCAGTGCCGCCGTAGATGGGATTGGTAGCCGCCCAGCCGAAGACGTTGATCTTGTCCGTGCCGGACAGGGGGAGCATCCCGTTGTTCTCAGCCAGCACGATGCCCTCGTCGCCCACCTTCTCGAGCACCACCTCAGAGGCAGCGGCGGACTCGGCGGAAACGGCCCGTCATAGTTCAGGATGGGAGCCAGATTGTTGTACATGGGGCCGAAGCAAATTACGTTGGCCAGGATGGTGACGATCAGTACCCAGGACAATCCTGCGCCCCAGCTGACCATGTGGCGCTTGCCCTTTGGACCCTTGAGCTGTGCGGCGGTGATGACCACGATGGCCAGCACCAGAGTGCCCAGAATTGCGTGAATATAGCCGCTGAGGTTGTGAACATAGGCAGCCACATCGGTGGGAGAGACGCCCATCCCCTCAAAAATTGGGGTAAGCAAGCTTATGAGAAACTGTAACATTTCTTGATCCCCTTTGCATTATTTTGTTGTTCCGTTTTATGAAAGTCTGCAGCCTTTCCTTCTGCAAGCAGGATATAACAGATTTCGATCAAAAGCAAATACTTGATTTCTATATCATGTTATTCTTGCAAGGAATATCACAGCCTGCTATACTATTTGGGGAGGTGTTCATATGGAAATACAAGTTTTACGCTACTTTTTAGAGGTTGCCCGAGAGGGCAGCGTCACCCATGCGGCCCAGCGGCTACATATTTCCCAGCCTACGCTGTCCAAACAGCTCAAGGACCTGGAGGCCGAGCTGGGGAAAAAACTCTTTGTCCGCAGCAGCTTCAGCGTTCGTCTGACAGACGAGGGAATGCTGCTGCGCAAGCGGGCGGAGGATATTTTGGCTATGGTGGATAAGACGTTGGAGGAGTTTAAGTCCCTGGGGCAGGTGACCGGGGGAGATATCCACATCGGCTGCGCGGAGTCGGAGAACATCAAGCACCTGGCCCGGCGGATCAAGGTGGTGCAGGAGCGGTGTCCCGGTATTCGATTCCACCTGTACAGCGGAGACACCGACGACCTGGCGGAGCGGCTGGACCGTGGTTTGCTGGACTTTGTAGTTATTGCGGAGGCGGTAGACCTGTCCAAATACAACTATCTGGAGTTTCCGGGAGCGGATATCTGGGGGGTCGTCATGCGGAAGGACGCGCCGCTGGCCCGAAAAAAGTCCATCCGCATCCATGACCTGCTGGATCAGCCCCTGATCGTCTCCCGCCAGGGACTGCGGGAGGACATCCCAAAGCTGTTTGGAGAGGACGCCGACCGGCTGAATGTAACCGTGACCATCAACCTGACCTACAACGGCAGTATCATGGCCCGGGAGAGACTGGGCTACGTGCTGACCTTCGACCGCTTGGTAGACACCAGCCAGGAAAGCGAGCTGTGTTTTCGCCCCCTGACGCCCAAGCTGGAGACAAAGCTGTACCTGATCTGGAAAAAATATCAGGTATTTACCCCGGCGGCAGGGCTGTTCCTGGAAGAATTGAAGGCCCACTACACAGCCGCTGAATCAGAATAAAGGGCCGCCTCCGGATCATCAGCTCTGGAGGCGGTCCTTTGCGCGCCGTCATATTATGCCAAATAGGAATAACATGATATAGAAATCAAGTATTTGCCTTTTGCCCTTCCATGCCTTATGATGAATGCGCAAGGAGGTGGAGATGTGCCGAACGCATCGGATATGCAAGGTATGCTCCGTCAAAACTTGATCGATGCGGGGTGCGGCACGGATGCTGTTCAGACCTGTATGGCCCTGGCACAGGAAAAGAAAACGGCTGAACTGATGCGTGTCCTTTCCCGACACAGGCGGACGCTGCTGGACACTCTGCACCAGAGCGAGAAACGGATTGACTGCCTGGATTATCTGGTCTATACACTGGAAAAACAAAACAAATCTAAATAACATCAGGAGGAATTTAGCATGGAAAAACTCACTTCCAGACAATACCGCCCAGGGCGGGGATTCCAACATCCTGATCGCCTATTTTTCCCGTGTTGGCAACACGGACTTCCCTGATGACATAGACGCCGTATCCTCCGCAAGCCTTCTCAGAAAAGATGGGGAGTTATTTGGGAACACGCAGTATATCGCTTCCTTGATCCAGCAGGCCACAGACGGCGATCTGTTTTTAATTGAAACGGCAGAAAAGTACCCCGTTGATTACGATGAAACAGACGCCTTGGGCCAGAAGGAAAACCGGGAGCGCAGCCGTCCGGCGTTGGCGTCTCATGTGGACAACCTGGATGATTATGACCGTATTTTCCTGGGATTCCCGAACTGGTACTATGATATGCCCATGGCGGTCTATGCGTTTTTAGAGGAATACGATCTGTCGGGCAAAACCATCATCCCCTTTGTGACCAGTGGGGGGAGCGGCTTTTCCAAAGCTGTTTCGGCCATTCAAAGCATCCAGCCGAACGCAGAGGTACTGGCGGACGGTTATAAGGTCACCCATTCCAAGGTTGACGGCGTTACTCTTGCTGATATACAAGAATGGCTTGACGGCTTAGACGGATGATGCGGATATGAAACTAAGACGAGTTTTGAAAATCGCGGTGGATGTGCTGATGACAGCCGCCCTACTGTTTTTGATGATGTATGAACGGATTGGGCAAGCCGCCCATGAGTGGCTGGGCATCGGGTCGTTTCTCCTGTTTGTACTGCACCATATTCTGAACAGGAATTGGCATCGCGGCCTGTTCAAAGGCAGGTATACCACGCTGCGTATCATGCAGACCGCACTTGTGGTCCTGATCCTGCTTTCCATGTGCGGTTCTATGGTCAGCGGCATTTTGTTGTCTCGTCACGCGCTGTCCTTCCTGCCGGTGAGCGGCGGAACATTCGCGAGAAACCTCCATATGCTGTGCGCCTATTGGGGCTTTGTACTGATGAGCCTGCACCTCGGCCTCCACTGGAGTATGGTGGTGGGAATGGCGAAAAAGCTGGTTGCAAAACCTTCCCGGTCCCGCAGGATGATCCTTCGTTCTGCTGCTCTGCTGATTGCCGGGTATGGCGTGTATGCCTTTTTCAAACGCGGTATTGGCAGCTATATGATCTTGGCAAATCAATTTGCGTTTTTCGATTTTGAAGAACCGCTGCTCTGGTTCCTGCTGGATTACATGGCCTGTATGGGGACCTTTGTAGGCGTTGGATATTATGCCCCAACCGTGTTCAGAAATGGAATGCGGCAAAAAAGCACATAGGGGAGGAAACATCATGAAAAGAAGACTCCTTTCTTTCTCAACAGCACTTTGCATGGCTTGTCTCACGGTCATGACCTCCTGCTCAGCGGCGGAGGTTCCCGCTGCCAGCAGCGGGACAGCGCAAAACAGCGAAAAGCTTACTTCTGAAACGCAGCCGGTGACAGCTTTTGCGGATGTCCCCGCCGATGCGTGGTATGCCGAAGCGGTCAGCTACTGCCAGCAGAACGGCATTATGAGCGGGACCTCCGCCACCACCTTCGCGCCGGAGGCACCCCTGACCCGCGCCATGTTGGTCACGATTCTGTGGCGGCAGGCGGAAAAGCCGGTGGTGAATTACCTCATGCAGTTTTCCGATGTCCCGGAGGGCCAGTGGTACAGCGAAGCCGTCCGATGGGCGGCCAGTGAAAAACTGGTGGCCGGCTATGGCGACGGCTGCTTTGGCGCCAATGACCCGATTACCCAGGAGCAGTTGAATTTGATCTTCCAGCGGTATACCGGCCAGCCAGTCACCAAAGACATCCCGGACTTTGACGGCAGTTCTAAGCCTGTTACCCGTGCCCAGGCCGCGATGGCGGTGATGAACCTCGCCCAGCGCTCCACAGAGGAAAAGGAAGTAGGTATGTTCAACTTTGAAGCCAAAACTGTAATGCTCAACAGCGGCTATGTGATGCCCCTCAACGGTTTGGGGACCTACAGCCTCCACGGGGAAATCTGCGTCAATTCTGTCAAATCCGCCCTGGCCAGCGGGGTCCGGCTCATCGACACCGCCTCCGCCTATGGTAACGAGGAAGAAGTGGGCCAGGCCATCCGGGAGGCCATTGGCGAGGGTATCATCAAGCGGGAAGATGTTTTCGTTATCACGAAAATCTACCCCGGCAGTGAAATGGCAAACCCGGAGCAGTCCATCCAGGCTTGCCTGGACCGGCTGGACATCGGCTATGTGGATATGATGCTTCTGCACCACCCTGACCGGAACGATGTGAAAGCGTATCGGGCGATGGAAAAGTTTGTGGATGAGGGGAAAATCCGCTCCCTGGGCCTGTCCAACTGGTATGTAAAGGAGCTGGAGTCTTTTCTGCCCCAGGTGAGCATTACTCCGGCGCTGATACAGAATGAGATCCATCCCTACTACCAGGAGAATGATGTGATCCCCTATATCCAAAACCTTGGAATCGTGGTGCAGGGCTGGTATCCCCTGGGAGGACGAGGCCATACGGCAGAACTGCTGGGGGACGAGGTGATCTCCGGTATCGCCAAGACCCACGGCGTATCCTCCGCCCAGGTGATTCTCCGCTGGAACCTCCAAAAGGGCGTGGTGGTCATCCCTGGCTCCAGCAATCCAGACCATATTCGGGAAAATACGGAATTATACGATTTTATGCTGACTGATGAGGAAATGGCACGAATCAACGCTTTGGATCGGAACGAAAAGCACGATTGGTACTGAATCAATTGATTTACTCTGACAGAAGATGATTGGAGGGTACTATGAAGCGGAATATCTTCTGGCAGATCGGGGCTATGACACAGACGCAATCATTCTCAAAGCTGCTGACAGGGGGATGACGCCGGTTATCCCCCCCGAAGAAAAACCGCAAAGAATTACGTGAATACGACAAATATCTTTATCAACTTCGCCATCTTGTTGAGAATGCTTTTCTTCTCAAACGTTGGCGCGGTATTGCTGCACGCTGTGCCAAAAATGTTGCTTCCTTCGTCGCTGCTGTCCAAATTCGTTGTATTGCTATTTGGCTCCTCTTTTTTGACGACGCTATCTAACTGAATAAACCTGAAAAATAAACATAGGAAAAGTTCTATATGGAGAGGTAAACTGTAAGAGCCTGTTTAATATCTTCTGATGAGGATGGCAATGAGGGCGAAAGTAAG
>CANSDP010000027.1 GCA_947645675.1 uncultured Bacillota bacterium | reverse complement strand
TGCGGCCCCTTCGGCGCGGTGAAGGAGCAGTCCTCCGGCCTGTACGCCCAGACCATGGCGGAGCGGGGCTTCCTCACCATGGCCTTTGACCCGTCCTTCACCGGCGAGAGCGGCGGCACGCCCCGGTATATGGCCTCCCCGGATATCAACACCGAGGACTTCCAGGCGGCGGTGGACTGCCTGTCCCTGCGGGACGATATGGACCCTGAGAGGATCGGCGTCATCGGTATCTGTGGTTGGGGCGGTCTGGCGCTGAACGCAGCGGCGCTGGACACCCGGATCAAGGCCACTGTGGCTTCCACCATGTACGACATGGCCCGGGTGAACGCCAATGGATATTTTGACGCTGAGGACAGTGAAGAGGCCCGCCATGCCAAGCGTGTGGCCCTGAACGCCCAGCGGCTCGCTGATTACAGGAGCGGCGAGTACGCCCTGGGCGGCGGCGTGGTGGACCCGCTCCCCGAGGACGCCCCCTTCTTTGTTAAGGACTACCACGACTACTACAAGACCCCGCGCGGCTATCATCCCCGCTCCCTCAACTCCAACGGCGGCTGGAATGTGATCGGCTGTATGTCCTTCCTCAACCAGCCCATCCTGGCCTATGCGGGAGAAATCCGCAGCGCCGTCTTGGTGATGCACGGGGACAAAGCCCACTCCTGCTATTTCAGCAAGGATGCCTTTGCCAAGCTGAATGGGGACAATAAAGAGCTGCTTCTGATTCCCGATGCCGTCCATACTGACCTCTACGACGGCGGCGGGAAGGACGCTATCCCCTTCGACAGGCTGGCCAGCTTTTTTCAGAACAACTTGAAGTGAGTTATCTTTCGATGGGCGCGGCGGCAACAGCGCCGCGTCCACTACGGCATCAGCGGTCACTTAAAATGCGCCCTGGACCGCTTTTATTCCGCAACGTATAAAATACTGTAAATCCCAGCTGATTTGGTGAATATGTTGAATGCTCATTCATTCGCCAAATGGGCATGAAAAAAGCCCAGAACCGTTGCGGCTCTAGGCTTTTCCATGTGGCGCAGTAGGAGGGATTCGAACCCTCGAGCCCTTATCAGGCTACACGATTTCCAGTCGTGCTCGTTATGACCACTTCGATACTACTGCATCTATCACGACTGTCTTAGTCAGTGAGACAGCACCATGTATTATACCAGTTTTTTTCCCCGCGTCAAGACCTTTTTCTAAAAAAGTTGATTTCTTTCTGGAAAAATTTTGGGCGTATCAAAAACCGAGAGCTGGAAAAGCTAGCGGCGGAACCCAAATAAGGAGGTGTTCTGTCATGATGATGGACAAGATCGCGCTGACGCTGCTGATCATCGGCGGCCTGAACTGGGGCAGCGTGGGGCTGTTTCAATTCGACCTGGTGGCCTTCGCCTGCGGCGGTTCGGGCAGCATGATCAGCCGGGTGATCTATACGCTGGTGGGGCTGTCCGCCGTGTGGTGTGTGTCCCTGCTGTTTCGGGACAGGGACCCCGTGGAGGAGCGGCGTTAACCCAAGCGTTCCAGTGAACTGCAAGGCCCGGAGCGTCGCGCTCCGGGCCGTTTTTGCTAAGGCTTGCGCTGGCCGCGCTCCTCCTTGAATACATAGGAGCGCAGCTGGGCCTCATGCCGGGGGGAGAGGCGGACAAAGCGGCAGCCGTAGCCCATGTGGCCCTGCTCGGGGACGGTCTCCACCCGGAGGACCTCGGCGGCCAGGGGGATCAGGGCGTCGCCCGCCCGGAACTCAAAGACCAGAAGGTCTTTGGGCTTGGCGGACAGGGTGGTGACAAGGTAGACGCCGCTGGCGCTGATGTTGCGGACAGCGGCGGGGGCCCGGACGCCGGTGGAGTCCATCATGACATTTACGCGGACGTTGAGGCTGACTTTGATGTCCTCGCGGCGCTGCTTCTGGGCCAGGCGCTCCAGAACCTGACAGCGGTAGGCGAGGAACCGTTTGTCCCCGGTGGCCAGAGGGGCGGTGAGCACACACCGGCAGGTCACCACGCCCAGGACGGAGTCCAGAAAATTGACGTTGACCTGCTTGCCCGCCTCCACCTTGCAGTTCACGGGGACGGCGAGCATAAGATTGCCCGTGGGGCTGACGCTGACGCCGGCGACGACCTTCTGACCGGTGGCGGCGTTGAACAGCTCTGCCGTTTTGCAGCTGGAAGGTATGGACATGGAGGGTCGCTCCTTTATCAATTTTATACTCCATATTATACTGGAAAATTCTCCGGGGTGCAACAGGAAAAGGAGCGGGCCAAAAAAATTTCACCCCTGATGTTATTTTTTCCCCAGAGCGGTCCGATAACTGTAATACAGAGTGCGTTTCGATACAATACCGCGTGCCTCCCTAGGGAGGCTTCAGGAGGTCACATATTATGTTGGTTACAAGAAGAGAGGGCTTTTCCACAGCCCCCATTACCGCCGGAAAGCTCCGGCCCTCCAGCGCCAAGCGGGCCCGGGGGACGGAGAGCGCGGAGAGCAGCTTTGACCAGATTACCCTGTCCGCCCAGGCGGGGCAGGAGGCCAGCCCCACCTTCCGGAGTCTGGCCGCCAGCCTGTCCCAGCAGGTGCGGACCCACAACACCACCGGCAAAATTCAGGAGCTGCGCGGTCAGGTGGCGTCGGGCGAGTACCGCCCCGACGCCCGGGAGACCGCGGCCCGGATGCTGCTGATGTCGGAGGGCGAATAAATGGCCCAGACAACTTGGCAGGACTATTTGAAGCTGATGCGGGACCTGACGGCCGCCCTGGAGACACTGACTCAGGTGGAGCGGGATAAGAACGACGCCGCCTCCCAGGGGGATTTGCCCCGGGTGGAGGAGTGCATGAAGCGGGAACAGGTTATGAGCCTGAGCCTTCGGGGATTCGACCAGCGGCGGGATAAGCTCCTGGGCGAGCTGGGCCTGAAGGGGATCACCCTGGGCCAGCTGGAGGAGCACAGCCCCGACGAGCTCCAGCTGGAGACCAAGGCGGTGGTGGAGGAGCTGCGCCGGAAATACAAGCTCTTCCAGGCCGCCAGCCAGGTGGCCCGGGACACCCTGGAGGTGAATCTGCGGGCCATTGAGCAGCTCCAGGACCGCCAGGCGGGGGACGCCGCCGAGGCGGAGGAGACCCGTAAACACCACCAGACCGATTTCCGGGCGTAGGACCCGGCGGACTGCTGACGATATTCAGATAAAGGAGAACGATCATGGCTGTTATTGGTACTTTTGGTTCCTTCACCGCCGCGCGGCTGGGTATTTACGCCTCCCAGTCCTCTCTGAACGTGACGGGCAACAATATCGCGAACATCAACACTAAGGGCTACACCCGCCAGCGGATGGACCTGGTGTCCCTCCACTCCTGGGGCACGGGGCGGTACGCCAACAAGATGAACCACGACATCGGCTACGGCGTGCTGTGCGACAGCGTGTCTCAGCTGCGGGACCCCTTTATGGACATCCGCTACCGCAACGAGCAGTCCAACGTGGGGGCCTCCGAGACCTGGATGGACTGCCTCCAGCAGCTGGCCCATGTGCTGGACGAGGTGGGCGACGGCGACGACTTCGGCGTCATTGAGAAGCAGTTCAACGAATTTGTTGATAAACTCCAGCAGCTCAAGGGCAACGTGGGCACCGAGGAGTACGACACCATCGTCCGGGCCAACGCCGAGGTGCTGTGTAACCTGTTCAACAACTACTCCAAGGCGCTGGACACGGTGGAGAACAGCCAGCTGAAAAATTTGCAGGACGACGTTACCTCGGTGAACACCATCCTCACTCAGATTCGGGACCTGAACGCGGAAATTCGCGAGGCCGGTATCCACGGGGCCAAGGCCCTGGAGCTGCGGGACGCCCGGAACGTGCTGATTGACGAGCTGTCCACCTATGTGAAGATCGATGTCAGCTATGACCTGGAGAAGATTGACGAGTTCAACTCCGTGGAGCGGCTGAACATCAACCTGGCCGACAGCGGCAATCCCCCCACCCGCCTGATCTGCGGTATCTTCGGCACCCAGCTGGAGATGCCTGATACAGCACCGATGCGCAACCCGGCATATAATTTTGATAATCCCAATGACCCCAAAAATGCGCAGATGGCGGCCCCCCCTGCCGGAGGCAAGTATGTTGCGACACTCGACGCGGATGGGAATCCGGCTACCTATACCAACAACCCGATGACAGAGGAAATGGCCAAGGCTGAGTGGCTTAAAACCCACGATAGCTTGGATGGATTTACGAAAGATCCCACCTGGGCGCTTGACGTCAACAACGTCAAGATCGGCGACGACAACAAGCACGACAACCGGGTCTGGATGAATACCCAGCCGCTGAAGGACGAGAAGGGCCGGGTGTTCCGGGACTCCGACGGCAAGGAGAGCCAGCGGGTGGAGCTGGGCGATAACAGCCTCTATGGCAGTCTCCAGTCCCTGCGGGAGTTTGTCACCGGCAAGGGCGAGTTCTCCAGCAAGCTGGATATGCAATACAACAAAAACGCCACCACCGACCGGGGCGTGCCCTACTACAGAATGTCTCTGGACGCGCTGGCCAATAAGTTCGCCGATATGTTCAACGACGCCAACCGCTTTGATATAGATATGGTGACCAAGGCGTATCAGGTGGATAACACTGTTAATCCTCCGATTTTTATTGGTAAGGATGGCGCTAAGGTCACATATACCGACGCCGACGGCAATGTGAAGGACATTGACCCGAAGGAATTTGATGATTTGACTAAGGATATAAAGCGGCTGGAAGAGCTGAAAAAGCAGTTGACGGAAAACGCCAAGGACAAGACCTTGACTGCCGCAGAAAAGGAAGAGAAACGGAAGGAGATTCAAGAAGAGATAGATGAGATAGAGGCCAAAGGCGATGGTATAGAAGCCAGAACCCAGGCCGCCTATGAGAAGATGGAGATTTTACGACAGAAGGGGAACTTGAACACTGAATACGCCTACTACAACGGCGGCGTCATGTTCAGCAACAACGGAGACGGGGACGATACGACGAATATTACAGCGGCCAACATCACCATCTCCAAGAGCTGGTCTGTGGGTGAGGTGCGTATCCTGAACAGCAAAAAACCGGATACCGTGATCACCGGCCCTGACGGCGAGATCACCATGAGCCACTCCACCGCCAACGACAACATCGCCCACATGGTCAACCTGATGGGCCAGAAGCTGGATTACCTCCCCAAGGACGCGGACCCCGATGCCGCCAGCGACACGCGCTATTTCAACGGCACCTTCCAGGAGCGGTTCGCGGATATGGGCGTGATTCTGGCCGTGGACCAGCAGACGACCACCACGCTGTACAACAGCTACACCATCAAGTCCCTGAACCTGGAGAACGACCGGCAGAGCGTCGCCGGGGTGGACCTGAACGACGAGGCCACCAATATGATGACCTTCCAAAAATCCTATTCCGCCGCCTGTCAGCTGATGACCACGCTGGATTCCATGCTGGAACGGCTGATTAACGGCACGCTCAGATAAGGAGGTAAGCTGAAATGGGCTTTCGTATTACCACAAACATGATGATGAACAGCTACCGGTACAATCTCCAGGGCAACACCAAGAAGCTCTCGGACGCCCGGGACATGGTGCTCACCCATCGTACCTTCAACAGCTACGCCGCCGACCCCGCCGGCGCGACCATGGAGTTCCGCCTGCGCCGGAGCCTGTATCAGACCAACAGCCAGCTGACAAATACCAAAAACACCTACAGCAAGTACAACACCGCCTGGAACAACCTCCAGGGCATCAAGACCGACCTGCTGGACAAAACGGTCCTGCCCAGCTCTATTCAGGGCGACAACGGCCCCACCGGCGAGGCCCGCCGGGCTCTGGCCACAGTCCTGAAAGAGACCTCCGAGTCTCTGATTTACGCCCTGAACCAGAAGTTGGGCGACCAGTTCATTTTCGCCGGCAACGACGGACTGAACGTCCCCTTCACCTGGAAGGGCGAGGACCTGTACTACCGGGGCATCAACGTCAAGTCCGGCGGACTGGTGGAGAAGCCTGTGGCGGAGGAGCCGACCTGGCTGAAGGACCGGATAACGGCGATTGAGTCAGCAATGGCTGGACTTCCCGAAAATGATCCGGAGAAGGCCGCGTTTGAGAAGGAGCTGGCGTGGTGCAAGTATTTTAACCACGAGACAGATGTCAGGCCGGCGGACGAGACCGTTGGGAAAGCTCAGTTAGACGCTTTTAAACAGGCTGCTAATGCAGACCCTAAGGTGAATGAATGGGCCGCCTATTATAACCATGCTACAGACGAAAAGCCTGCGGCGGACGACCCGAAGGATTTGCTGGACACAGCCGCTACCGCCGCGGGCAGGAAGGACCCGGTGGTTTTTGACGAAAATTGGTCCAAAACCGACGAGAAGTGGTACCAGTACCTCAGCGGCGCGAAGGACGCGGAGGTCCCCGAGGCGGGCACCCGGCCGGAGTGGGTGAACGAGCTGCTGAAAAACCCGGTGGATGACACAACGGACCCTGCCACAAAACAGTGGCTGGACTTCTACAACGATAAGGATAACTATATGAAGCTGAAGGAGCTGGGCGACGAGAAGCTTTATATGGACCTGGGCATGGGCCTGGCGGAGAACAGCCCCAACAACCTCGTCAACGGCAGTTATTTCAACAGCGCTCTGTGCGGTATCTCCTTTGTCGGCTTTGGCGTGGACGAGGACGGTGACCCCAAGAACCTGGCTCTGCTGATGCGGGAGTTTGCCGATGTCTTCCAGGCCTGGGACGAGGACATGGACCCCCAGGGCTATAACCCGGAGCTGGCGGGAGAGACCGCCAAGGGCCTGACCCCCTCGGAGATGGAGGCGAAAGCCTTCCGTCTGCTGGATAAGCTGAAGGACAGCCGGGAGTATTTTACCGAGAAATGGGATGAGCTGGACGCCCGGGCGGTCTTCCTCAAGACCAATCAGGAGCGGCTGGAGACCCAGATGACCGACACCAACGTTCAGATTCTGGACGTCTCCCAGGTGGACCTGGCCGACGCCATCACCACCTTCTCCTGGCAGCAGTACTGCTACAACGCCGCGCTGAAGGTCGGCAACCAGCTGCTCAGCCAGTCGCTGATCGACTATATGAACTAAATAAAGGGCAAAAACCTTGAAATGATGCAGAAGGGAGCGCGTACAACACAATGAAACGGCTGATTGAGATCACCACCGTCCCCATTCAGATCGAGATGAAGACCACCAATGCCAAGCTGGAGTACGCCCGGGCCACCGCGGAGATGGAGATATCCCGGGAGAAAAATGGCTTGAAGATCAAGAGCCGTCCCATCAAGGTGAATATCGATACCTTTGAGGCCCGCAATTCCCTCTCTCCCACCCTGGCCCGCTATCTGGAACAGAACGCGGAGCGGGGCAAGCAGGCCGCCTATGAGGCCACCGCCACCTACGCCAACCAGGGCCAGCTTCTGCTGGAGACCCGGATCGGCGAGGAGCTCGTCACCAAATTCGCCCAGGACGCCATGATGAAGGACGTCAAGACCAACGTGGGGATCGACTTCCTGCCCGACCCCGGCCCTGAGATCACCTGGGACCCGGGGGAGCTGAGCATCCGCTATGAGATGGATAAGCTGAACTTCGATTGGAAGATGGGCGAGGGCAGCTTCGAGTTCACCCCCGGCGACATTGAGTTTACCGTAACCCAGCGCCCCGATGTTGTGATTAAGTATGTCGGCGGCCCCATCTACGTGCCTCCTTCCTCCGACCCCAACTATGAGCCGGTGGACGTGAAGGTATAATAACAGGAGGCGTCATGCGTTTAAGGACCAAGTATTTTGGCGAGATCGAGTGCCGGGAGGAGGATAAGCTCCACTTCCCGGAGGGCCTGTTCGGCTTTGAGGAGGAGAAGGAGTTTTTCCTCCTGCCCTTTGAGGGCGGCGAGGGAAGCCTCCTCTGCTTTCAAAGCGCGGTGACCCCTGGCCTGGCCTTTGTCGCCCTGAACCCCTTTTCCCTCAAGCCGGATTACGCCCCGGTCCTCACCGGCCGGGAGCTGGAGGCCCTGGGCGTGGAGCGCAGCGAGGACCTGTGCTTCTATACCCTGTGCGTGGTGCGCAGCCCGGTGGGGGAGAGCACGGTGAATCTGCGCTGTCCGGTGGCCGTCAACGACCGGACGGGCCAGGCGATGCAGTCCATCCTGGAGGAGGGCGGCTATCATATGCACCACCTTCTGTCGGAGTTCGGACGGAAGGAGGAGGCGACATGCTGATCCTCCAGAGAAAAGAGGGGGAGTCCCTGCTGATTGGGGACGAGGTGGAGATCACCGTCCTGTCCGTGGAGGCCGGGCGGGCCCGCCTGGCCATTCAGGCCCCCCGCAGCGTTACCATTCTGCGCAGCGAACTCAAGGTGGCCGCCGACGCCAACCGGGAGGCCGCGGACGAGGAGGTCTCGCCGCTGGAGCTTCTGGGCGTTTTAAAGGGGCAGGAGCCTAAATAAAAGAGCAGCCGCGTATCCCTCCGGGTACGCGGCTGTTTTTTTATTGGAAGAGATGACGAAAATATTCCAAGTTAAATCCGGCAAGTTCGGGGAAATTTTGGGTGGGTACAGGCCCTGATTTGAAGATTTTACCATTGAAATCTTCTCCGCGATAAGGTATGATATTTGCGTTAACCATGAAAGCGCTTAAAAAATTGATGTTCTGTTTGCAGATGACGCCGCTTATGAAATTTTGTGACGACATTTCGTGAAAGCCTTGCAATGAGCGGGGATATACGCTATAATTGAATCGTGTTGCCGGCTGTTCCGTCAGTCTGGAGCGGCGGCGAAAGAAATGTGAAAAGCCCGCTGATAAATCCTTGATTTCCAGTGGGGAGTATGATAAAATAAGCACGCGGCGTTTGAAGCGCGCTTGAGAGGAGGACTCTGGAGTGGCTGGATATTTATTCTCTAACTCTATGCTGATGCTGGAACGGGCCATGGATTTCCAGTGGACGAAGTTTAACGCTATTTCTGACAATATCGTCAACGCGGAGACCCCCGACTATAAGGCGAAGTATGTCACCTTTGAGGAGGCGCTGGACTCCAGCATTCGCAGGTCGATCCGGACCACCGGCGGACAAGGCTCCGCGATGCGCTCCGTTCTCAGCTCCGCCCGCCCGGTTGTCCATGTGGCGGAGAACGAGAGTATGCGCATGGACGACAACGGCGTCAACGTGGCGGAGCAGGAGACCGAGCTGATCCGCAACACCTATCAGATGCAGTATACCATGGACGCAATCAACGGCAAGATTACCCTGCTTCGGACGCTGATCCGGGGGCAGTAACCGTATTTCTCACGGCGGGGGGCCGAGGCCTCCTGCGGTGTATTCTATATGAAGCGCGACAGGTTTGGAGGGGTCGTTATGGCATTTGTCAGCACCATTGATGTGATTGGCTCCGGATTTACCGCCCAGCAGCAGCGGCTGGACGTAATCTCTGAGAATATCGTCAATATGAACACCACCCGGACGGAAAACGGGGAGGGCCCCTACCGCCGGAAGGTGACCGTCTTTGAGGCGGAGGAGCGGGTCAGCCGGTTCCAGGATGTGCTGGAGCGGGCTCGTCTGGGCTCGCCGGTCCGGAGCACTCAGAAAAAGGGCGGCGTCCGCGTTGTGGGCGTGGAGGAGGACCCCTCTGACTTCAAGCTGAAGTACGACCCCACCGACCCGGACGCCAACGAGGAGGGCTATGTGGAGCTGCCCAACGTGGACCTGGTCAAAGAGATCACCGACGGAATGGCGGCCAGTCAGGCGTATTCCGCCAACGTGACAGCATTTAACCTGTTAAAGAGTGTGATCTCCAAGGGCTTGGAGATCGGCAAGTAAGGTTCTAGGTCAGGCCGAGCTTTTGGATGGCGGGCAGCGTCCCGGGGACAAAAATTTGGTCTGGCCTGGATTTGCGCTGTGGGATGGTGCGGCCACCCCCGATTTTGCCTTTTAAGGAGGAGTTCATCATGGAATTTACCCCTGTTCAACCGATTCGTCCCCTTTGGGACTCCCTGAGCCAGCCAGAGCAGGCCGGACGGACCCCCGCCGGCACCCTCTTTGCCAACGTGTTTCAGTCGGCCATTGACAACGTGCGGGAGACCAGCGCGGTGCAGGCGAACCTGGAATATGAGCTGGCCACCGGGCAGATCGACAACCCGGCGGAGGTGACTCTGGCCGCCAGCAAGGCCAGCACTGCGGCGATTCTGCTGATGGAGATGCGGAATAAAGCGGTGGATACCTACAATGAAATTATGCGTATTTCCCTGTAAAGGGCGCGAGCGTGTGCTTGTAAGATAACTGGCCGGAGGGATCCAAGTTGCAGACAAAGATGAAGGGCCTTTGGGAGAAGGTAAAGGGCTTTTTCAAAAAACTGAATAAGTTGACCCGGATCATACTGGGCGTCTGCGTGGTGGTTATCCTTGCCGCCATTATCTACGCAGCAGCACAGATGAACAAGGTCGAATACGTGGAGCTGTGCAACAGCTTGACCGCCAGCGAAACCAGCGCCGTGGTCGGATTTTTGAACGACAAGGGCGTAACGGATTATAAGATATCAGGCGACAGGATTTTGGTGCCGGCAGGCCGGGAAACTCAGCTTCAGGTTGAGATCGTCACATCCCGGCTGCTGAACAACGGCTTCCTGTATGAGACCTATTTCGACAAGACGGGAAGCTTCTCCACCGAGGCGGAGCGGAAAGAGGCCATGCGCATCGCCACCGAGGAGAAGCTGGCCGCTATGATCCGTACCTTTGACGGCATCCGGGAC
The DNA here is from genome assembly GCA_947645675.1 of uncultured Bacillota bacterium. Lineage (GTDB taxonomy): Bacteria > Bacillota > Clostridia > Oscillospirales > Oscillospiraceae > Lawsonibacter. The sequence continues at coordinate 15,977 of CANSDP010000027.1, read as the reverse complement.
GCCCAAGTGAACATCAATCTGGGGACCGACCGGAACTATGTTCTGGACCCCCAGACCAGCAAATCCACCGCGACGGTGCTGGTCACGCCGGAGAGCAATCAGCTGCTGAGCTCCGATATGGTGGAGTCCATCCGTTATCTGGTCTCCCACAGCGTAAAGGAGCTGGATATCGGTGATGTTGCCATCTCGGATACATACGGCAATCCATATACCGGAAACGGTACCGCCCAGAGCAGCGACGCCAGCGCTTTGAAGCTTCAGTTTGAGCAGGAGACCAACAACAAGGTCCGCCATGAGGTGCTGGAGGCTCTGGAATCCATTTATGGCCCGGGCAACGTAAAGGTGGCCGTCAATACCACCGTGAATGTGGACCGGCAGGTCATTGAGGATACCACCTATTCTCAGCCTGAGGGCGCCGCGAACAACGGCGGTCTGATCGGCAGCCAGAAGTATTTCTGGGAGATCATCCGGGAGGATGGCATTGAGTCCGCAGGCGGCGTGGTAGGTGCCGGGCCCAACTCCGACCTTGAGATTTACCCCGATATTGACACTGAGCTCAACGGCAACGAGAACCTGGCCACCGGAAGCGGTGAGATCGACCACAACGTGAACACCACCGTGACCCAACGGGAGGTGCTGGCCGGTACCGTGACCGACGTGAAGGTGGCCGTCACCATCAACCAGAACTCCCCCAACGCAGGGGCCCTCACTGTGGAACAGCTGGTGGACCATGTAGGCACCGCCTCGGGCATCGGAGCCATCGACCGGAACGACCCCATCTCCGTGGGCCGGGTATCCGTGGTCCTCGCTCCCTTCTGGGAGGAGGATGCCGAGCCTCCTGTGGGTCCCGTCCAGCCCGGAGAGATTCTGCCTGGCGTACCCAACTGGATGATCTACGCCGCGGCGGGCGGATTGCTTCTGTTCGTCATTTTGGTAATCCTCATTATCCTTCTGCTGCGCAGGAGAAAGAGGAAGAAGCTGGAGAAGCAGCTGGCCCTGGAGGCCGAGCAGAGAGCGGCGGAAGAGGCCGCGGCCGAGGAGGCGGCAGCCGCGGCTGCTGTTGCGGCGGTCATCGAGGCGGCCCCCACTGGCGGCGCCGATATTATGGAGGTCAACACCGAGAAGAGCATGGAGCTGCGTAAGATGGTCCGGCAGTTCGCCCAGAACAATCCGGAGATCGCGGCTCAGATGGTGCGGGCCTGGCTGAAGGGAGAGGAAACCAGTGCCTGAGGCGATTAAAACTGAATTGACCCCTCCCCAGAAGGCGGCGGCGGTGATCGTCTCCCTGGGCGCGGATAAGGCGTCAGGCCTCTACCAGTTCATGGAGGCCGAGGAGATCGAGGCCCTCACCCTGGAGGTAGCCCGGCTGGGTATGCTGGACTCAGAGCAGACCGAGGCCGTGCTGACAGAATTTTATCAGAACTGTATGACCAGCAAGGCGGTCACCGAGGGCGGCTTGGAATACGCAAGGACCGTCCTGGAGAAGGCCTTCGGCAATCAGACCGCCCTGGCCCTGCTGGAGAAGGTGACCAAGTCCCTGAAAAACCGGGAATTCGCCTTCCTGGACAAGGCGGATGTCAAGTCCCTGTTCTCCGCCCTCCAGAACGAGCGTCCTCAGACGGTGGCCCTGGTTCTTTCCTACGTGGACCCGGACAAGGCGGCCGGCGTCATCGAGCAGCTGGAGCCCCAGCGGCAGATCAGAGTTGTGGAGGCCATCGCCACCATGGAGAGCGCCTCCCCTACCGCCATCAAGACGGTGGAGGCCGAGATGGAGCGCAAGTTCTCCAGCATTATTACCCAGTCCAACGTCAAGGTGGGCGGCATAGACTATGTGGCGGGTATTATGAACAATCTGGACCGCTCCAGCGAGAAGTCCATCTTCGACGGCCTGTCCGCCCACAACGCCGACCTGGCAGACGAGATCCGCAAGCGGATGTTCGTTTTCGAGGATATTATCACCATGGACGACCGCTCTGTGCAGCGCTTCGTCCGGGACTGCGACCCCAAGGACCTGGTTCTGGCCCTGAAAACGGCCAATACCGACGTGGCCAGCAAGCTGTTTACCAATATGTCCGCCCGTATGGCCGAGAGTATCCGGGACGACCTGGAGGTGACCACCAACGTCCGTATGAAGGACGTGGAGGACGCCCAACAGCGTATCGTCAGCGTCATCCGGGATTTGGAGGAACGAAACGAGATCATCATCATGAAGGGCGGAAAGGACGATATCATTGCGTAACATCCTGAAAGGTTTCCTTGAGCCCAAGGCGGAAAATTATATACTCCCCGTCGCCAGCGAGATCGAGATGGAGGAGGAGCCCCTTCCCGTCCCCGAGGGGGAGCCGGAGGCGGATTCCTTCGACTTTACCGTGGGGGGCGAGGGAGAGCCGGAGGTCTGGGAGGACGGGCCGGCCAAAGAGAAGCCCAGAGAGCCCGAGACCCCGGTGCACTACGCCCAGCTCCAGGCCGAGCTGATTCTGAACCAGGCCCGGGAGGAGGCGGAAGCGCTTTTGAACCAGGCCCGGGAGCAGGCCCAAAGCGAGATAGAGGAGATTCGCGCCGGGGCCAGGGACGAGGGCTACCGGGATGGCTATGCCCAGGGCATCGCCAAGGCCATGGACGACGCGGTCCGGGACCGGGAGGAGACCGCCGCCCGGATGGAGCAGGATGTGAAGGCCTTTTTGGAAAAGGCCTCCCTGGCCCGAGAGGAGCTGATCCTTCAGAGCCGGGATGAGCTGGTGGAGCTGTGCCTGTCCATCGCCGAGAAGGTGGTGCGGGTCAGCCTGAAGAGCAGCAGTGAGGTCATCGTCCGTATGATTCAGACTGCGACCGAGCGGATGCGCAGGCAGGAGTGGGTGCACATTTATATTTCCGGCTGCGACACCCGTCAGGTGGCAAAGATATCCCCGGCGCTGACCAGCACGCTGGGCGCGCTGAGCCAGCATATCAAGGTAGTCCCCATGGAGGACGACGAGAGCGGAACCTGTATTGTGGAGACCCCGGAGGAAATCGTGGACGCCAGTGTGTCCACCCAGATGTCCAACATTCGGGATGTGCTTCACGACCAGCTGGGCGCCCAGTGGCCCCAGTAAGATAAGGAGAGACCCCGTGTTTCGTGAGCTGATTCCCGCTGTCCGTTCCGCCGAAACGGTGGGCCGGACGGGAAAAATTGAGAATATCGTGGGCATGTCCATTGAGGCCTCCGGCGGCCGGGCCGCCATCGGCGATATCTGCCGCATCTACTCCAACGAGTCCGGCGGTCAGATTCCCGCCGAGGTGGTGGGCTTCAAAAATGACCACATTCTGTTAATGCCCTATGCCAACATGAGCGGCATTTCCGCGGGCAACTTTGTCCGCAACACTGGCAAACGGCTGACCCTTCCGGTGGGACCCTTTCTGCGGGGCCGGGTGATCAACGCCCTGGGCCAGCCCATCGACGGGCTGGAGCCCTTTCAGCGGGCGGACACCTTCTCTGTGGACAGCACCTATATCAACCCCATGGCCCGCCCCCCCATTCGGGAACGGATGGAATTCGGCGTCAAAGCCATTGACAGCCTCCTCACCATCGGCAAGGGCCAGCGTATCGGAATCTTTGCCGGCTCCGGCGTGGGCAAATCCACCCTGATGGGCATGATCGCCAAGAACGTGAAGGCGGACATCAATGTGATTGCCCTGGTGGGCGAGCGTGGCCGAGAGGTTTTGGAGTTCATGCAGAAGGACCTGGGGGAGGAGGGCATGCGCCGCTCCGTGCTGGTGGTCGCTACCAGCGACCAGCCCGCCATGCTGCGGATGAAATGCCCCAGCGTGGCCACCAGCATCGCCGAGTACTTCTCCGGTCAGGGCTACGACGTTCTGCTGATGATGGACTCCCTTACCCGTTTCGCGATGGCCCAGCGGGAAATCGGTCTGGCCATCGGCGAGCCGCCGGTAGCCAGAGGCTACACGCCCTCGATGTACGCTGAGATGCCCAAGCTTCTGGAGCGCAGCGGAAACTTTCAAAAGGGCTCCATCACCGGGGTATACACCGTGCTGGTGGAGGGCGACGACACCAACGAGCCCATCGCCGACACAGTTCGAGGCATTCTGGATGGGCACATTGTCCTGTCCCGGCAGCTGGCCAACTCCAACCACTTTCCCGCCATCGACGTGGGGGCCAGCATCTCCCGCTTGATGGTGGAGATCGTCTCCCCGGAGCACCGGGCCCTGGCCTCCAAGCTGAGGGACATTATGGGCGTATATGAAAAAAATTCGGATCTGGTGTCTATTGGCGCGTATAAGGCGGGGACCAACCGCAAGCTGGACTACGCGCTTACCAAAATCGACGCCATCAATCAGTTTTTGATGCAGGGCACCGATGAGGCTTTCACCTATGAGGAAAGTCTGAACGAGCTGGAGCGTATCCTGCAATGAGGAGTGAATCATACAGATGAAGAAATTCCGCTTCTCTCTGGAGACGGTTTTGGACTATAAGCAGCAGGCTTTGGACGCCCTCCGGGCGGAGCACGGCGCGATCCTGGCCCAGGTGAGGGCGCAGGAGGATGTCGTGGAAGGTCTGGAGGGGGAGCACGGAAACGTGAACGAGGAGTTCTCCCGGCGTAAGCTGGAGGGAATTACCATTCTGGACGCGATGAACTATGAGCAGTATCTGCGAGCGCTGGAGCGTGAGATTCAGGAGGAGCGGCGCAAGCTGGCAATTCTCCGGCGCAGGGAGGAGCAGAAGCGGACCCAGGTGGTGGAGGCCAGAAAGGAAACCGCCACTCTGGAGAAGCTCAGGGAGCACAAGCTGGACGACTACCGCAGGGCGGAGCAGAAGGCTGAGGAGCAGCTCATTGAGGAGTTTGTCTCCACCACCCGAGCCATGGCGGCGATGGGTATGTAAAAGGGAGCAGCACGGTTTCGTGTTTCTCTATATCGTCGCGGAAAGGAGGTGATTGCGATGAGCGCGCCACTTTCATTCTGTGACATCAGCACGCGGTTTGGGCAGATGCCCGCTCCTCAGGGAACCATTGAGGAGCAGACCGGCTGGAACCCCAACCTGCTTTTCAAGGACTATCTGAACAAGGTCCGGCGGCACCGGAAGGAACAGGAGGAGCACGCCGCCGAGGATGCCCTGCTGGCCGTGATCGACGCCATGAATTCCCGGGATAAAGACCGGAATGTGGATCCGGAGAAGACGGCGGCGGAATCCTTGATGCGGGCCGGACCGTCGATTCAGCAGTCGGAGAAGTTCCAGGAGCTTCGGGAAAAATTTGGCGGGAAGATTGACATTACCGTCATGCCGGAGATCCGGGCTTTGATGATGTGTCTGAGCAGCACAACGATGTTCAGGCATGTGGACGAAATTCAGGAAAACACCGACAAAGCCCTGGAGGAGCAAGCTGAGGAGGAAGAGCGGTTGAAGGTCACAGAAACGCGTGGTCCCAGCGAGATCAACGACCCCAACAAAACGGAAAAGGAGGTGTAAGAGACCATGGTAATGAATGACAGAATGATGGCAAACCAGATGCAGGCCGCCGCCGCGATGGCCGCGCCGGTGATTCAGCTCCGGGACAACTCCAGCCAGCCCGCCAAAACGGACAAGGGTGAGAGCTTCCAGGACCTGATGGATAAGGCCAAGGACCAGCAGGTGGAGGCCCCCAAGAAGGAGGAGGCCGCCGAGACCAGAGAGCCCGCCCAGAAGGTGGAGAGCCCCCGCAAGGTCACGGTGACCCGGAACGAGGACGGCAGTGAGACCCAGTCGGTGCAGCTGGCCGCTCAGGAGGCCGCTATGCTGGCTGCGGGCTACGCCCAGATGTCCCCGCCCCAGGAGGACGGGATCGCATGGCTGGCCATGCCTGTGGAGGAGAGCGGTGAGAACCTTGCGGCGCCTGTGGATGCCGTGCAGGACCAGCGCGCCCTGTTCCTGGACAATGAGTGGGTGGTCGAGCCCACGCCGGAGGTGGCTGTGGCGCTGGAGGAGGTGCTCCAGGAGCACAACGACCCCACCCTGGCCGACAGCATTTTGAGCGAGCTGGAGCGGAAGATCCAGAACGCGGTGCTGAAGCCTCAGACCGACACGGCGGCTGACGCCGGAGACGAGGTGGACCCCGCCGACTACGCCGGCGCGAGCCCCCGCTATTTCCACGCGGTGGAGCGCAGCTCCAAGGAGGAGGACGATTCCAGCGGGCTGGCCCGGATGATGATGTCCTCTGAGGAGAAGCTGTTCCAGGATGTGGACGGCACCCCCATCAAGGTGGGCGAGCCCTTTGAGCTGGACACCCGGGACGCCGATATGGACGTGCAGCTGGCTGACGCCATCCGCTCCGCGGCCATTCAGGACCTGAGACAGCTGGAGGTTCAGCTCAGCCCCGAGAACCTGGGCACCGTGACCATCAAGCTGACCCAGACCTCGGACGGTGTGCTGTCGGTGATTATGCACACCAGCAACGCCAAGGCGGCCGCGCTGCTCAGCGAACATCTGGACGGACTGAGCCAGGCGCTCCAGAGCTTTAGCCAAGGCCAGGAGATCCGGGTAGCGGTGCAGTACAACGAGGAGAGCCAGCAGAGCCAGTATCAGCAGGCCGACCCCGACGGGCACAACGGCCAGCAGCGGCAGCAGGAGCACCACCCCGAGGAGCAGGAGAGCGGCGAGGACTTTGTCCAGCGGCTGCGCCTGGGCCTGGTCGGAGTGGAAGACGAGGTGTAAAGGAGTGAGCAATTATGGCCGACACAATGATTGGCGGACTGTTTGACCTGTCACAGCGGTATCAAACCAAAAATACATCCTCCAGCAAGGCGACAAACACGACCGAAAGCGACGAGGACTTCGACCCTACCATTAACCGAACCGAAGAAAAGGAAAAGCTGGAGCAGAAGCTGAAGGACAAGGGCACGCTGGACTTTACCGACATGCTCGGACTGATGGTGGCCCAGTTCCAGAATCAGACTATTGACAACCAGGCCAGCACATCTGATATGATGAATCAGCTGGTTCAGATGAGCTCCATGCAGGCGATGACCGAGATGAGCAGCCAGATGAAGGAGCTGACCCTGGCCAACGTCATGGCCTATTCCGCCTCCCTGGTGGGGCAGACGGTCACCATCGGCGTTTACGGCGACGACGGCAAGCTGACCACCTTTGAGGGCGTCGTGGAGGGCACGGGCACCTATGACGGCCAGCAGGTCATCTTTGTCAACGGCAAGAGCTATCTGCTCAGCAGCATCATGGCTGTGGGCAAGCTGCCGCCCCCCAAGGACCCCGACGGCGGCGACGAGACAGACCCCGTGGACCCCCCTGAGGGCGGCGACGAGACGGACCCGGTTGACCCTCCCGAGGGCGGCGGGACGGACTCTGCGGAACCTCCGGCTGACGGCGGCGCGGACCCGGACGGCGGCAATAGCGACGAGCCGGTAGGCTGAGCGCTGGAGATCGGGAGGGAATCCGGTCTTACCAAAACGCGGACAGGATGTCCGGAAAGTTGAGGAAAGCACGATGGCGGAACGCATTTCATCCGTGCAGGGGATCACCCCGGTCGAACGGGTCCAGCAGGTTGGACGGGTAGAGCCCGTCGGCAGAGGACAGTTCGGCGCGATGCTCCGGCAGGAGGTCAAGGTCACAGAGCCCGCGATTTCCTTCTCCAAGCACGCCCAGAGCAGGGCGGCCGAGCGGGGGATCCAGGTGGATGACGCGCTGATGGGCCAGCTGGCCGACTCGGTAGAGCGGGCCCAGGCCAAGGGCGCTACCAATATCCTGGCCTTTGACGCCACGCGGGCATTTATCATCAACGTCCCCCATGGGCGGGTGATTACCACCATGTCCCAGGAGGAGATGGAAGAGAACATCTTTACCAATATCGACGGCGCTGTGCTGCTGAAATAAGCAAAGGCAGGACCTTTTCGGATGCTTGGGCCCCCTGCCCGACTGACAGGGGACCGGCAGCGCCACAGAAAGGAAGTTTTGATTCAATGACTGGAGCAATGTACGCCGCCGTTGGCGGCCTCCGTTCTCACATGAGCAAGCTGAACGTAATCGGCAACAATATTGCCAACGTCAACACCTACGGCTATAAGTCCCAGCGCATGACCTTCAAGGAGTCCATCTACGGCACCAGCCGCTCCGGCTCCAACGGCAACACCGTCAGCGGCGGTAACAACCCCTCCCAGATCGGCTACGGCTGCTCTGTGGGCACCATCGACCTGAATATGTCCCCCTCCACCTACTCCCCCACCGGCGTCCAGATGGACTGCTATATCGACGGCGACGGCTTCTTTATGGTGGGCGATAAGATGCAGAGAGAAGTAACGTATTATATGACGAAGGAGGAAATTGACGCTGATGCGCCTGATGGCGGCTGGCCGCCTGATGGGGCTCCCGAAATTGGTTCCGTCAGGAGCGTCACTTGGAAGGGCGGCGTGACCAGCGGCAGTCAGCTGAAGGACTACGACCTGACCCGTGTGGGCGACTTCTGGGTGGATCCCGACGGCTATATCTGCAACGGTGACGGCAAGGTGCTCTACGGCTACGCCCGGGTGCAGAACCCGGACTATGTCGAGGACGCGACCAAGGCTGAAATCGCCCTGGCTAAGGCAAAAGGGAAGGACATTGAGAGCGAGACCATCATCAGCACCCATCTGGTCCCTCTGCGGGTACCCCTCCAGGCTGCGGCTCCCAGCGGCGAGAACGGCGGTAAGCGGTATTTTACGACCAACGATCAAGATGAGACCATAGAGATTTCGTATGCGGACTACGAAGCACTGAAAGATAAGAGCGGTGTTACGATCACAAACGCCTGGGAAGAGGGCGACCCTGTTTATCCGTTCCTGGGCAAGGATGGCCTGAACAACTATGCGGACCCGGACTCTCCTCAGCTGTGGGATCGAGAGATTCCTACAGACCCCGCCGACCCCGACGCCCCAGTAGAGGTTCCCGACGGCCCCGGCAAGGGCGTGAGCCGGATTCCCACCGCTGAAAACACCGCCAGCGACGCGGTGTCCAACGTGATGCCCTGCCAGCTGCGGGGCATGGGCATCGGCAAGGATGGCTCCATTTACGGCACCGCCAACGGCAAGAACGTGGTAATCGGCTATATCGCCATCGCCTCCGCCGACAACCCCAACGGCGTGACCCACACCGGCGGTCCCTACTACAAGTGTATGCCCGGCGCCGGCAACCTGCGGGTCTCCACCCTGGGTATCGACCTGCCCAACGCCTATCTGGGCAACAAGCTGCCTCCGGATGGGAATCCGGCTGATGGCGAGATTGCCTCGGCCAACGACAAGATTTGGAACGAGAAGTCCACCCAGCTGCAAAGCCAGGGCCTGGAGGCCTCGGGCACCGACCTGGCCTATGAGTTCGCCGAGATGGTCACCACACAGCGCGGCTATCAGGCCAACACCCGTATCGTCAATGTCACCGACTCCATGCTGGAGGAACTGGTGAACATGAAGCGGTAATAGAATCTGAGATGATAATACAGTCCGCCCCCGGCGAGACGGTCCGCCGGGGCGGGCTCAAATGAAAGGAAGGGTTTGTCATGATTCAACTTACGAAACGAAATGGAGAGCGGTTCCTGCTCAACCACAATCAAATTCAGTGCATTGAGATGATCCCCGAATCCAAGATTGTCATGATGAACCGGGACTATTTCATCGTACGGGACACTCCCGACCAGATCATTCGGAAGATTACCGAGTATAACGCCAAGGTACAGGACGTGCACCGCCAGCTGACCATCGTGGACCGGCGCTGAAAAGCGCCGGCCGGCGGGGTGCGTTTGACAGGCGTTGAAATTTGCCTGCGCGCCGCAATCAAGCAACGCCTATCAAATGCGCCCCAATAGAGAAAAACCGAAAATAAGGAGTGGACTTGAGGCTATGAATATTACATATATCATTGGCGTCGTCGCCGCGTTCGGCGTAATGGTCATCGGCATGATGCAGGGCGGCGACGCTGGCTTTCTGACTCCCGGCCAGATCGGCAACTTCGTTGACGGCGCGTCCGTATTCATCACCATCGGCTGTACCTTCGCCGTGCTGATCGCCAGCTTCCCCATTCCCACCCTGGCCGCCATCCCCAAGCACTTCGGCGTTCTGATGAACACCAAAAAGTATGACCCTATGGCCATCATCGAGAAGCTGGTGGAGCTGGCCCAGGTGGCCCGTAAAAACGGCCTGCTGGCCCTGGAGGAAATGGGCAATCAGGAGAGCGACCCCTTCTTTAAGCAGTGCATCATGCTCATCGTGGACAACAACGACGCCGACCAGGCCAAGGAGATCATGATGAACGATATCGAGCAGTCCTCCGCCCGACATGAGGACGCCGCCGGAATGTATGACAAGGCCTCCTCCGTGGCCCCGGCCTTCGGCATGGTGGGCACGCTGGTCGGTCTGATTAACATGCTGAAGGGCATGAACCTGGACGGCGACGGCGCCAGCAACATCGGTACCGCTATGGGTACCGCCCTGATTACCACTCTGTACGGCTGCGTGCTGGCCCATATGATCTTTGGCCCCATCGCCACCCAGCTGCGCCAGCGTGACGAGGAAGAGACCCTTTGCAAGCTGATTATCGTGGAGGGCATCATGTCCATCCAGTCGGGCGCGAATCCCAAGTTCCTGCGCGAGAAGTTGCTCACCTTCCTGGGTCAGAAGCAGCGCAGTGAGGACGGCGGCAAGAAGGCCAGCAAGGGCGAGTAAGCCCTCCGGTGAAATGAACGAGGTGAAACCATGGCAAGCATTAAAAAGAAGAGCTCCGGCGGCGGCGGTGGCGCCAACTGGATGGATACCTACGGCGACATGGTCACGCTTCTGTTGTGCTTTTTTGTCCTGCTGTATTCCATCTCCACCATCGACGCCTCTAAATGGATGATCGTGGTCCAGAGCTTCAACAAGGATGCCCTGGTCAACGAGGAGGAAGCTCCCCCGGGCCCCACCGATAATCCGGACAACAAGACGGGCGGCGAAGATATGCCCGCCACCACCGACGTGGAAGAGGCGTTGGATGAGCTGTATGAGTTTCTAAAGACCAGCGTGGCCAGCGACGACGTGTCCGTCAGTAATGGCGACGGCTACGTGTTTATCTCCTTCGCCGAGTCGGTCTTTTTCAACCCCAACAGCTCGGTGCTTCAGGCCAAGGGCAAAGAGGTTCTGGACAAGATGATGCCCGCCCTGACCCGCTGCGCCCCCGCTATTGACGAGTTGGAGGTCATCGGCCACACCGCCCGGGTCCGGGAGAAGCCAAACGAAGCTATCAGTGACCGTCAGCTGGCCTCGCTCCGGGCCACTGAAGTGGTGATCTATCTTCAGAAGAACATCCCCTATGACCAGCTCAATCCCGGACGCCTGGTCCCCAAGGGACTGGGCGAGTGGCGGCCCGTGGCCGACAACGGTACCGCCGAGGGCAAGTCGAAAAACCGGCGTGTGGAGATGGTTATCACCGGCAAGGACCTGGACAGCGAGCTGTCCGGCAACTATGAGTATTATGAGACCATGCTGCAAAGTACAGGCAGTATAGATGTGCCTGACTGATACGCGGCTCCGTCCGTCTCTGAGCGGGCAGGTTAAGCAGTTAAATGAGGGAACAATATGGCTGAAGTCTTATCACAAAGTCAGATAGACGCCCTGTTGAACGCAGCCAGAAGCGGTGAACTGGATGTAGACAAGCCGGCGGAGAAATCCAGCGAGCAGAAGTATCGCAAATACGATTTCTACAGCCCGCGCAAGTTTACCAAGGACCGGCTAAAAATGCTCAACAGCATTTTTGAGAGCTACGCCCGGGTCATCAACTCCAGAATCAACGCGCTTCTCCACGCCACCTGCGAAATCGAGGTGGACAGCGTGGAGGAACAGCGGTATTATGAGTTTGGCAACGCGCTGACAGAGAGCGATGTGGTGGCCCTGGCCCGCATCGACCTGGAAAAGCTTCAGGGCGAGGACCCCATCCTGGTCCATATGGATACCCCCGTGGTGCTGTCCATGCTGGACCGCATGATGGGCGGCGAGGGCGAACCGGACCCCAACTTGTCCAGCGAGTACAATATGACAGACCTGGAATTGAATATGTATGAGGACCTGATTAAGGACCTGATTCCCATTATGGGCAACAGCTGGGAGAACTACATCACCGTCCAATTCTCCTATGTCCGGACCGAGGTGAACCCCACCCTGGTCCAGCTCATCGGCTATGACGAGACGGTGGTGATTGTGGGCATCAATATCAAGTTCCCCAACTGCACAGGCCGGATGAGCCTGTGCCTGCCCGGCGAGATGCTGACCAACATCTTCAGCGAGATCAGCAAGAGCACCAGCCGCCGCACCACCGGCGAGGATAAGTCCGAGGAGATCTTCGGCACCCTGCGGGAGTCCGAGCTGGAGATTGTGGCCGAGCTGGCCAGGACCCGAATTTTGCTCAGCGACCTCTATCACCTGAACGTGGGTGATGTGGTGGATATCAAGCGTCCCAAAGACTCACCCGTCTTCCTGAATATCGGCGGACGCCGGTGGTTCGATGGACGGATGGGCACCAGCAACAAGCAAGTGGCCGTGAAAATCGGCGAGACCTATTACAAGTCCTGATGAAGGAGCGAGACTGAATGGAAGACATTATTTTTAGCCCGATGGAAATAGATGCCATCGGGGAGATTATGAACATCAGCTTGGGCTCCTCCGCCACTGCGGCATCCAACATGCTGGACCATCGTGTGGATATTACAACCCCACGGGTGAGCGTGATCAACGCGGAGGATTTTTCCCTGGGCAGGATTGAACCGGCGGTAGGCGTTGAGATCAAGTATGTCTGCGGCCTGGAGGGCAGCAACATCATGCTCCTCAAGCGCAGCGATGTGCGGGCCATTACGGACATTCTGCTGATGACCGAAACGCCCGACGAGGAATTTGAGCTCAACGACCTGTCTATCAGCGCGGTGTGCGAGGTTATGAACCAGATGATGGGCTCCTCCGCCACCGCCCTGTCCGACCTGCTGGGCCGGATGGTGAACATCTCTACCCCCGAGTCCTTTGAGCTGACCGACCTGGACAAGATGAAGGAGGAGCACTTCCCCGTTACCCACGGCCCGGTGGTGGTGGTCCGCTTCAACCTGACCATTGAGGGCGTGCTGGACAGTGAGTTCATGAACGTCATGTCGGTGGAATTGGCCAAGGAGCTGATCGCCGGCTTCGGCCTGGATACAAGCGAGGAGGCCCCCGCTCAGGCTCCGGCGGCAGCGCCGGCTCCCCAGCCGGCCCCGGCCCCCGCGCCCGCCCCGGCTCCGGCGGCAGCGCCGGCCCCCCAGCCAGCCCCCGCGCCCGCGGCGGCAGGACCCGCCCCAGCGGCTCCCCCGATGCCAGCGAGCGCTCCAGGAGAGATGCCCGGGTACCCCGGCTATCCCCCCTATGGGCAGATGCCCGCCGGGTACCCCCCCTATCCGTATCCGCCCTACCCCATGTATCAGCCGCCTGAACCCAAGGTTATCAATGCTCAGCCCGCCCAGATGCACCCCTTGAGCGCGGAGAGCCACCTGAACCAGGAACAGAAGCAGAATCTGGACCTGATTATGACCGTCCCCCTGGAGGTGGCGGTGGAGATTGGCCGCACCAGGCGGAAGATCCAGGATATCCTGTCCTTCTCCAAGGGCTCGCTGGTGGTGCTGGACAAGTTGGCCGGCGACCAGGTGGATCTGCTGGTCAACGGGCAGTGCGTCGCCAAGGGCGATGTTGTGGTGATTGACGACAACTTCGGTATCCGCATCACCGAGATCCTGCAAAAGCCCGATATAAACGAATTGATTTCCGGCTGATGTTTCCCGTAACTATAGATCGTATTCAGTAAATTTAAAAAAAGGATGGTTTACTATGGCTAGAATTCTTATGGTCGACGACGCTGCTTTTATGCGCAAAGTAATCAAGGATACCCTGAGCAAGGCAGGCTATACCGACCTCCACGAGGCTGAGGACGGCGCCATGGCCGTGGAGAAGTACAACGAGCTCAAGCCTGACCTGGTGCTGATGGACATCACCATGCCCAACATGGACGGCCTGGAGGCGCTGAAAGCCATCCGGGGCGCCGACAGCAACGCCAATGTGGTCATGTGCTCAGCTATGGGCCAGGAGACGATGGTCATCGATGCCATCCGCTCCGGCGCCAAGGACTTTATCGTCAAGCCCTTCAAGCCTGAGCGCGTGCTGAAAACCGTCACCTCCATTGTGGGCGAGCCCTGATCTGATGGGCCCCATTCTCTCCGCAGTCGGCTTTCTGGCGGTTATACTCCTGGTGCTGGCGGGGGCCTACGTATTCACCCGCTGGGCCGGGGAGCACCTCGGCGCGGGCTTTTCCGGCGTCGCGGGCGGCGGGCGGCTCCGTGTGCTGGACCGGGCAGGCCTGGGAAAGGATCAGGCCGTGCTGGTGGTCCGGGCCGGACAGCGGTATCTGCTGATAGGCAGCACGCCCGCCGGCGTGACCCTCTTGGCCGAACTGAGTCCGGAGGAGGGGGAGGCCTGGGAGCCTCCCGCGCCGTCCGCCGGCTCTGAGCAGAAAACCGATTTCCGCGCCCTGTTTCAGCGGCTGAGAGAGAAAAAATGAACACCCAGCGCAGTGAAACGAGGTGAGGAAGGATGCCGACTGACGCGCTGATCAATGTAAACGGCGATAGCGTGCAGACGCTGGAGATTCTGTTCTTCACCACCGTCCTGATGCTCATGCCCTCGCTCATTATTATGATGACCTCCTTTACGAGGTACGTCGTGGTATTCTCCTTTCTGCGCAACGCAATGGGCACGCAGCAAACCCCTCCAAACATGGTCCTTGTGGGTATGGCCCTGATTTTAACCCTGTTCACCATGGGCCCAACCCTCTCTGACATCAACGAGGAGGCGTTCGCCCCCTATCAGGCGGAGGAGATCAGTCAGGAGGAGTTCTTTCAGCGGGTCCAGGGCCCTTTGAAACGGTTTATGCTGAACTGGACTAAACCGGAGAGCCTGGAGCTGTACTGCAACATGTCCAACACGCCTCTGCCGGAAAGCGAGGCCCAGGCACTTGAACTTCCGCTGACAGTAGTGATCCCGTCCTTTGTCACCAGCGAGCTGAAGCAGGCCTTTGTTATCGGCTTTCTGCTCTATGTCCCCTTCCTGCTGATTGACATGGTGGTGGCCTCCACGCTGATGTCTATGGGCATGGTCATGCTTCCCCCTTCCATGATCTCCACCCCCTTCAAGCTTCTGCTGTTTGTGATGCTGGACGGGTGGCAGTTGCTCTTCGCCACGCTGGCGGGGGGCTTCGGACCCTGATAAGGAGGAGACATGGATACAACTGTGGTTACCCAAGTCCTTCGGGACGGAATCTGGGTTGTGATCAAGATTGGCGGCCCCATGCTGGTTCTCAGTATGGTGGTGGGCGTTCTGATTGCCATTTTTCAGGCGGTCACCCAGATCCATGAGCAGACCCTGGGCTTTATCATGAAAATGTCCGTCATTATTCTGACCCTCCTGGTCGCGGGAGGCTGGATGGGGGAGACCGTTCTGGACTACGCGAAGGAAGTCTTTTCGCTGATGGCCGCCACTCGCTAGGGGAGAGGAGGAATATGCCTTGGACTGGCCTGCTCTGACTCTCTTTCTGTTCATCATCGGTCGAATGACCGGATGTGTGGCGTTCAACCCCCTTTTGGGACGCAGAGGTATCCCCTCAATGGTCAAGGCGGGGTTCATCCTGCTGCTGTCGGTCTGCGTTTTTACCATTACCCCCGTTCCCCGGAGTTTTCCGGAGAGTATGCTGGGCCTGGTCGTGGTCTTTTTTCTGGAAATGTTCCTGGGCTATATTCTGGGCCTGATCGTCAACCTGTTTTTCTACATCCCGCTGATGGCAGGTTCCATCATCGACATGCAGATGGGCCTGTCGATGGCCTCCACCTATGACCCCTCCTCCGGTATCCAGACGACGGCCACCTCCAATGTGCTCAACACTCTGATGTCCCTGCTGTTTTTTGTGGCCAACGGCCATCAGACCCTGA
>CANSDP010000026.1 GCA_947645675.1 uncultured Bacillota bacterium | reverse complement strand
GGAACGACTTCCTCCTCCCCTACCTGACCCTGGACCTGAACAAGTTCAGCACCATCCCCATTACCATCCAGCGGATGCAGGGCTCCTATGGCCGGGTGGACATGGGCGCGATCATGGCCTCCCTGGTGATGGACATTATCCCCATCGTGATTTTCTATCTGGTCTGCCAGAAGCACATCATCAAGGGCGTGGCCGCCGGCGCGGTGAAGGGTTAAGTCTTGCATTTTCACCGCGGACGTGCTATGATTTCACAGCTATGATTTTTCAGTCTTAACTGAAGGAAGGGACATCGATTGACCATCAAAGATATCGCCCGGCTGTCTGGGTACGGCGTGGCAACCGTGTCCCGGGTGCTCAACGACCATCCCGACGTCAGCGACGAAACCAGGCGCCGGGTGCTGGCGGTGGTGGAGGAACAGGGCTTTCAGCCCAACAACAACGCCAAGCACCTGAAACAGCAATCCAGCACCAGCATCGCGATCATTGTCAAGGGCACCATGAATCTGCTCTTTGCCGATTTGGTGGAGCGGCTTCAGGCTCTGCTCCGGGACGCGGAGGAGGACGCCGCCGTCTATTACCTGGACGAGGACGCCAACGAGGTGGCTTACGCCCTCCAGCTGTGCCGGGAGCGCCGGCCCATGGGGATCTTCTTTCTGGGGGGCGACCTGGAGCTGTTCCGGGCCGGCTTCTCCCCCATCACCATCCCCTGCGTGCTTCTGACCAACAGCGCCCGGGAGCTGGGGTTTGGGAATCTGTCCTCCTTTACCACCGACGACGGCGCGGCGGCGGAGCAGGTCATCGAGCTGCTGGGCGGACACGGCCACCGGCACATCGGCCTGCTGGGCGGCAACTGGTCCTGTTCACAGATCAGCTTCCGCCGCCTGACGGGCTGCCGGAACGCCTGCGCCCGCCTGGACATCCCTTTCGATGTGGACCGCCAGTGTGAGCCCTGCCGCTACTCCATGCCCGAGGCCTACGCCGCCACCCGGGTACTGCTGGAGCGGTGCCCCGAGCTGACGGCCATCTTCGCGGTCAGCGACGTGATGGCCCTGGGGGCCATTCGGGCCCTCCGGGACATGGGAAAGCGGGTGCCGGAGGATATCACGGTGGTGGGCTACGACGGCCTGGTCAGCGGGCAGTACTCCCTCCCCCGGCTGACCACCGTCCGCCAGGATACCCAACAGCTGGCCGAGCGGGGGGTGGACGCCCTCCTTCGGGGTATCGCCCGGAACAGTCCCCCCGTCCATGAGCTGGTCCCCTTCCAGCTGATTGAGGGGGAGAGCGTGGCCCAGCTGTCATAACCAACGGAGGGCCGCCTGACAGCGGCCCTTTATCCTAACAGAAACAGGTGAAAAGACGTGAGAAAAGCAGGGATACTCATGCCCATTTCCTCCCTCCCCTCCCCCTACGGCATCGGGACGCTGGGGGCGGAGGCGCGGAAATTTGCAGACTTCCTGGCCGCCGGGGGGCAGAGCTGCTGGCAGCTGCTCCCCGTGGGCCCCACCAGCTACGGCGACTCCCCCTACCAGTCCTTCTCCTCCTTTGCCGGCAACCCCTACTTTATTGATTTAGATATCCTGGCTGAGTGGGGCCTTTTGGAGCCCGAAGAATATCAGTTTTTGAACTGGGGAAACGACCCTGGACAGGCAGACTATGAGCTCCTCTATAAAAACCGCTTTCAGGTGCTGCGCCTCGCCGTCTCCCGGCTGTCTCGGGGAGACAAATTTGAGATGCGGGGCACCCTCTGGGGCGCGGACTGGCTGGAAGACTACGCCCTGTTCATGGCCCTGAAGGACAAATTCGGGGGAGCCTCCTGGCTGGATTGGCCGGAGGAACTGCGTCTGCGTGAACCTGCCTCCCTGGCGCTGGCTCGGAAGGAGCTGGCAGCCGAAATTGACTTCTGGAAGTGGGTGCAGCATCTCTTTTTCAGTCAGTGGTGGAGCTTAAAGGAGTATGTCAACCAAAAGAACATCTCCATCATCGGCGATCTGCCCATCTATGTGGCTTTGGACAGCGCAGACGTGTGGGCCAATCCAGACCAGTTTCAGCTGGACGAAAACGGCCGGCCCACCGAGGTGGCCGGCTGTCCCCCCGACGGCTTCTCTGCCGATGGTCAGCTGTGGGGCAACCCCCTTTTTGACTGGGAGCGGATGAAGAAGGACGGCTACGCCTGGTGGCTCAAGCGGATCGCCTGGCAGTTCCAGATCTGCGATACACTTCGCATCGACCACTTCCGAGGCTTCGACTCCTACTACGCCATCCCCTATGGGGACGCCACCGCCAAAAACGGCCGCTGGAAGCCCGGCCCGGGCATCGGCTTCTTCAAGGCGGTGAACAAGGCGCTGGGCAAAAAGGATATCATCGCCGAGGATTTGGGCTTTCTCACCCCCTCGGTGCATAAGCTGCTCAAGGACTCGGGCTACCCCGGCATGAAGGTGCTGGAGTTCGCCTTCGACAGCCGGGACACGGGCAGCGACTACCTGCCCCACTGCTACAGCCCCCACTGCGTGGTCTACGCCGGCACCCACGACAACGACACCATCCAGGGCTGGATGGCCTCCGCCCCCAAAAAGGATGTGTCCTTTGCCAAGGCCTACCTGCGCCTGAGCAAGCGGGAGGGCTACCACTGGGGCATGATGCGCTCCGCCTGGGCCTCCCCCGCCGATTTGGCCGTGATGCAGTTCCAGGACCTGCTGGGCCTTGGCTCCGAGGCCCGGATGAATACCCCCTCCACCCTGGGGAATAACTGGAAATGGCGCGCCCTGCCCGGCACCTTTGACGAAAAGCTCTCCAAGCGCCTGCGCCGGGAGATGAAGGTGTACCAGCGTCTGCCCAAGACCGGCAGATCCAAGAAATAAGGATGTGTTTTTATGCAACTGAAAGAACAGCTTTTCCAGACCACGCAGGCCCGATTTGGCTGCGCGCCCGACCAGTGCGACGACCACCAGCTGTATGAGGCCCTGCTGATCCTGACCCGGAGCATGGCTCAGGACCGGCCCGCCCCCGGAGGGGCGCGGAAGCTCTACTACTTCTCCGCCGAGTTCCTGATGGGCAAACTGCTGAGCAACAATCTGCTTGCCCTGGGCATCCACGGCGAGGTGAAGGAGCTGCTGGCCGACCTGGGCCGGGACCTGGGGGTCATCGAGTCCATGGAGCCCGAGCCCTCCCTGGGCAACGGCGGGCTGGGCCGTCTGGCCGCCTGCTTCCTGGA
Source organism: uncultured Bacillota bacterium (assembly GCA_947645675.1). Classification (GTDB taxonomy): domain Bacteria; phylum Bacillota; class Clostridia; order Oscillospirales; family Oscillospiraceae; genus Lawsonibacter. The sequence goes on along the minus strand of CANSDP010000026.1, from coordinate 24,534 downwards.
CTCCATTGCCGCCCTGGGCCTGCCCGGCGACGGCGTGGGCCTGAACTATCACTACGGCCTGTTCCGCCAGAAATTTGACAAAAACCGCCAGACCGAGGTCCCCGACCCCTGGATGGAGGCGGACAGCTGGCTCATCCCCACCGGGGTGGCCTTCAGCGTGCCCTTTGGCGGCTTCGACTTGAAGGCGGTGCTCTACGACATCGCCATTCCCGGAGCCGGGAATCAGTACGCCAACCGCCTCCACCTCTTCGACGTGGGCGAGCCCGCCGACAAGCCCTGGGTGGGCATCGACTTCGACAAGGGGGACATCGCCCACCGACTCACCTCCTTCCTCTACCCCGACGACAGCGACGAAGCAGGCCGGCTGCTCCGGGTGTATCAGCAATATTTCATGGTGTCCGCCGGGGCCCAGCTCATCCTGTCCGAGCTGGAGGCCAAGGGATACCCCCTGAACACTCTGGCCGACCATGTAGCCATCCAGATCAACGACACCCACCCCTCCATGGTCATCCCCGAGCTCATCCGTCTGCTCACCGAAAAGGGTATGTCCTTTGACGAGGCCCTGGACCAGGTGCGCCGGACCTGCGCCTACACCAACCACACCATTCTGGCCGAGGCCCTGGAGAAGTGGCCCCTGGCCTTCATTGAAAAGGTGGCTCCCGGGCTGGTGCCCGTCATTCAGGAGCTGGACCGCCGGATGAAGGAGGCCTGTCCCGATCCCCGGGTGGCCATCATCGACGGGGAGAACCGGGTCCATATGGCCCATATGGACATCCACTGCGGCTATTCCGTCAACGGCGTGGCCGCCCTCCACACAGAGATCCTGAAAAACTCCGAGCTCAAGCCCTTCTATGACCTCTATCCGGAAAAATTCAACAACAAGACCAACGGCGTCACCCTCCGCCGCTGGCTGGAGGCCTGCGACCCCGAGCTGGCCGGGCTCATCGACAGCTGCGTCGGCCCCGGCTGGCGGCAGGACGCCAGACAGCTGGAGAAGCTGCTGGACTTCCAGGAGGACGAGGCCGTGCTGGACCGGCTGCTGGAGGTAAAGCAGCATAATAAGGACCAGCTCTGCCGGGTGCTGTGGGCCACCCAGCACATTGAGCTGGACCCCCAGTCTGTCTTTGACATTCAGGTCAAGCGCCTCCATGAGTATAAGCGCCAGCAAATGAACGCGCTGTATATCATCCACAAGTACCTGGAGATCAAGGCCGGCCGCCTGCCTGAGCGCCCTGTGACCATGCTCTTCGGGGCCAAGGCGGCCCCCGCCTATGTGATGGCAAAGCACATCATCCACCTGATCCTCTGCCTCCAGCGGCTTATCGACCAGGACCCCCAGGTCCGGCCCTGGCTGCGGGTGGCTATGGTGGAGAACTACAACGTCACCTGGGCCGAACGGCTCATCCCCGCCTGCGACATCTCTGAGCAGATTTCCCTGGCCTCCAAGGAGGCCAGCGGCACGGGCAACATGAAATTCATGGCCAACGGCGCCATTACCCTGGGCACCCTGGACGGGGCCAATGTGGAGATCGCCCAGCTGGTCGGTGAAAACAACATCTATACCTTCGGCGCTCACAGCGACACGGTGATCGGCCTGTATCAGGGCAATGAGCCAGACGGCCGGGCCTACCGCCCCCTGGACTGCTACCACCGCCCAGCGGTAGAGCGGCTGGTGGACTTCCTGGTCTCCCCCGAGCTGCTGGCCATCGGCGACCCGGCCAGCCTGTCCGCCCTCTGGAGGGACATGAAAAACAAGGACTGGTTTATGGCCCTGCTGGATGTGGAGGACTATATCGCCGCCAAGGACCGCTGCCTGCGGGACTACGGCGACCGCCGCGCCTGGGCGAAAAAGATGCTGGTCAACATCGCCAAGTCGGGGTATTTCTCCTCCGACCGAACTATTGCCCAGTACAACGAGGATATTTGGAAGCTGAAATAACGAAACGTAGTAAAGCGCGCCCCCTTCACTGGGGCGCGCTTTTGTGTGTTTACTGCCAATAGCTCCGGCTGTCCAACAGGGCCTCCGGATCATGAATCTCATGCCAAAGATAAAACCGCAGCGCCCGGCGCACGTACCACGATACGCTCTGGTCCCGTTTTTCCGCATGGGTCTTGACCTGTTGATATAATTCCTGCGGAAGAATCAGGCCAATGGATTTCTTTGGTCCCCAAATCATGTAAACCACCTCAAAGGCATTTTACTACAATTTATTGTAAAAATCAATACAACGTTTTGTGGTAAATATACTCCTTTTGAGGTGAAGCCTATGTACCAGCGTATACGGGATTTGCGGGAGGATGCCGACAAAAATCAGACAGAGATGGCAGGAAAGCTGAATTGTTCCCAGCAAACATACAGCAACTATGAATTGGGACTGCGCATGATTCCTCCCGAGATTCTGATCCAGCTTGCAAAAATCCACAATACCAGCGTTGACTACCTCCTTGGCCTGACCAATGTACGTGAGCCCTACCCGAGAGCGTAAGACGCTGAAATCTTCAAGAGAGCGAAAAAAAGCCCCCCTTTGGCAAGGGGGGCTTATCGCCTGTGGGCGGGACGGGGAGCTTCATTCCAGACAGCTCAGCACAGCCCAGGCCGCGCCGTCCTCAGCGTTGGAGGGGGCGACGCGGGCGGCGGCGTCCTTCACGTTCTGGGGGGCGTTGTCCATTGCGATAGGCAGACCCACGGCCCGGAGGGCCTCCAGATCGTTTTCGCTGTCGCCCACGGCGGCACACTCCTCCAGGGAGACGCCGTATTGCGCGGCGATCAGGGCCAGGGCCCGGCCCTTGTCCGCCCCGGCGGCTACCAGCTCAAAGTCGTGACTGCTGGAGGTGGTGAGGAACACCCCCTCCAGCGCGGCCAGCTCCTGGACGGGATAGCGGGCGGGGTCCAGCTCCCCGTGAAGCTTGGTCAGGGGGAGGCTGTGCGTCTCCATGTACCCGATGGGGTCGTCGGTGACCGCCACATTCTGGTGAAAGGCGGGGAAGGGGTAATAGCGCTCCAGCTCCCTTTTGTAGGCGGAGGTCACCAGGGTCCGCTCCCCGGCAAAGATGAGCAGGCCTACCCCCTGCCAGCTCAGGGCCAGCTCCAGGGCGCGGCGGGCGGCGGGCTCGGGCACATCCCACCGCTGGAGTGTCCTGCCGCCGTCCCGCACCAGCGCGCCCCCGGTGGAGGCGCTCAGCGTGCCGCACCCCGCTTCCTGGGCAAACCATGCCGCCTCATGGCAGTCCCGGCCGGTATTGACCACCACCTGGACGCCCGCCGCCCGAGCCTTGGCAATGGCCGCCTTAGAGGCCTCCGTGACCCGGCCCCTGGGGTCCAGAAGGGTGCCGTCCAGGTCCAGGGAAATGAGTTTTATCATGTTTATCACGTCTCCGTAATCGCTTTTGCGGGGGCGGGTATTACCCGCCCGCCGTTGCGGTACCTATTGCGGGGATGATAGGGGCGGATGATATCCGCCCCTACACAGGATCTGCCGTTTATAGGAATAAGCTCCCAACTTGGAAAACCAACAGAGCCATCACATAGGCACAGCCCACCTGCCATGCGATGGAAAACCAGGCCCATTTCCGGCTCTGCATCTCCTTAAAGAGGGTGGAGACCGCCGCCACGCAGGGGACGTAGAGCAAAATAAACACCAGCATAGCGAAGGCGGACAGAGGGGTGAAGCCCGTCATGGCGGCGGCCACCTCGCCGCTGGCGGCGGTGAGGGAAAAGCCATAGAACATGGACAGGGAGGACACCACCATCTCCTTGGCCACCAGCCCGGTGAGCAGGGCTACCGCCGCCTGCCAGAAGCCGAAGCCGCAGGGAGCAAAGACGGGAGCGATCACATTGCCCAAGGCCCCCAGCATGCTGTGGGTGGGGTCGTCCACCATGCGCAGGGAGAAGTCGAAGGACTGGAGCAGCCAGAGGACCATGGACATGAGTAAAATCAGCGTCCCGGCCTTCACAAGAAAGCCCCTTACCTTCTGCCAAACGTGGGTGAGCATATTGCCGATAGAGGGCAGGCGGTAGGGGGGCAGCTCCAGGACGAAGGGGGCGGGCTCCCCGGCAAACAGGGTCTTTTTGAAAAACAGCCCGGAGGCGATGCCCACCAGCATCCCAATGATGTACAGCCCAAAGACCACCAGTCCCGCCCAGGGGCCGAAGAAGGCGGCGGAGATGAGCCCGTAGACGGGCAGCTTGGCAGAGCAGGACATGAAGGGCACAAGGAGGATGGTCATGCGGCGGTCCTTTTCGTTCTCCATGGTCCGGGCCCCCATGATGGCGGGCACCGAACAGCCGAAGCCCATCAGCATGGGGATGAAGGCCTTGCCGGACAGCCCGAACCGGCGCAGGGCCCGGTCCATGATGAAGGCCGCCCGGGACATATAGCCCGAGTCCTCCAGGAAGGACAGGAACAGGAAGAGCAGAGCGATCTGTGGCAGGAAGGTGAGCACGCCCCCCACGCCGGCAATGATGCCGTCGCAGACCAGGGAGATGAGCACAGGGGACACCCCCAGCCCCTCCAGAGCGGGGGCCAGCCACTGGGACAGTCCGTCCATCCCCGCCCCCACGCCGTCGGACAGCCAGGAGCCGAAGGGGCCGAAGGTGACCACAAACATCACCAGCATGGTACACAGGAACAGGGGGATGGCAAATACCCGGTGGGTGACCACCTTGTCTATCTTCTCGCTGAGGGTGAGCTCCCCGGGCACGCCCCCCCGGACCACCGAGGCGGAGACCACCCGCTGTATGTACTGATACCGGCTGTCGGCGACGAGGGTCTCCCGGTCGCCCAGGTCGCTGGAGTTCTCATACTCCGCCACCAAAGCGGCCAGTCTGGTCTTGACCTCCTGAGGCAGGTCCAGCGCCTGTTCCACGATGGAGTCCCCCTCCAGCAGCTTGATGGAGGCCCAGTGGGCGGGCAGACCGGCAGCGTAGGCGTAATCGTGGAGCAGCTCGCCCATGCGGTGGTGGATGTCGTGGGTGTAGTCGTCATAGAGGTCGTCGGGCTCCACCGTCACCCCCAGGTGCATCTGACGGTGGGCGGTGTGCATCAGCTCTTCGATGCCCTCCCCCGTCCGGGCGGTGATGGGGATTACCGGCACACCCAGCTCCTTGGACAGCCGGTCCACGTCGATCCTGTCCCCACGCTTCTCCACCTCGTCCATGAAGTTCAGGGCCAGCACGGTGGGCCGCTCCAGCTCCAGCAGCTGGATGGTCAGGTAGAGGTTTCGCTCCAGGTTGGTGGCGTCCACGATGTCAATGATACAGTCGGGGCCCTCGCCGATGATGAAGTCCCGGGCCACGATCTCCTCCATGGAGTAGGGCGACAGGGAGTAGATGCCGGGCAGGTCCACCACCGTCACCGCCCGGTCGCCGATGCGGGTCTCTCCCTCCTTCTTCTCCACCGTGACGCCGGGCCAGTTGCCCACGTACTGGTTGGAGCCGGTGAGGGCGTTGAACAGGGTGGTCTTGCCGCAGTTGGGGTTGCCCGCCAGGGCCACCCGCATGGTCCGCCTGTCGTGCGCGGCGGGGTCGTACCGGCCGCTGTGGGCCTCCAGCTCATGCTCGTGGGCCCGGAGCTGACGGCGGGCAGTTTCCGGGTCCCGGCGGGTCATGGCCGCCCGGGCCGCGCCGGTACTCCTGGGCCGGGGCTCACCCATGGCGATCTGGGCGGCGTCCGACTTGCGCAGGGAGAGCTCATACCCCCGCAGGGACACCTCGATGGGGTCGCCCAGAGGGGCGACCTTGGTCACCCGCACCTCGGTGCCTGGGGTGAGCCCCATATCCACCAGACGGCGCTTCACCGTCCCTGATTGATTGCCGACGGACAGGATGGTCCCGCGCTCACCAGGGGCCAGGTCCTCTAATGTTCTTTTGCCCATATAGTTCCTCCCAAATGGTTAGCTATAACTTACTATCAGGGTTTTACCATAAACCAGAGCGATTGTCAAGAAGTTTTTTGCCCGGAGACAGAAAAAATCCCCGGCGACCGCCGGGGAAAGCTAAAAGAACGAGGTCCGAAACAGCTTGGGATAGTCTGTCCGGCCATCCGCAATGTGATAAACGACAACGGTATCTCTCAAAACGCGATAGACGATCAGGTATTTGCCCGCCAGAATGGTGCGGTACCCGGCAGAACGCAGCTGCTCATCCCGAATGGGAGGGCCGGACAAAGGGAAACGTGTCAGCTGTTCCAGGGCGTCAAAAATCTGATCCGTGATTTTTCGGGCGGAGCTTGGGCCAGATAGGGCCATATGGACCTGAGCGATCTCCTCCAGCTCCCCCTGAGCGGGCGGAAGGATCTCCAGATCAAGAATTCTGCTCATAGAGCGCCTCCAGCCGCTTCCGGGACTGCTCAATGGAGAAGCCTGGCTGACCGGACAGACGGCTCTGCTCCGCCGCCGCCAGGCGGGCCCGCAGCTTCAGGACCTCCTCCCGCCGTTCAAAGGCGTCAATGCTCATGACCACCAGGTCGCCCTCTCCGTTTTTGGTGATATAAATGGGCGCGTCCTCCTGATGCGCCAGGTCGGAGATCATTCCATAGTCGTTTCGCAGCGCGGTTGATGGCTTGATAATCATTGCGTCCCTCCTCTCGAATTATTATGACAGTATTCTATCATAATAATTTGTGGAGCACAAGTACCCTATTCACAATACATTTTCAGCAAGAGGTGGGCGGTCTGTTTATCCTCGGGGAGGCCGCTGACGCGGCCGGATTTGACCTTGGCAATATCCCCGGTTTGGAAGCGGCCCTCGGGGTTCAGGGTGAGGGCCAGAAGGACGATCCCCTCCTCCCGGTCCACCTCTGTTCGCTGTTCCAGAGCGGAGAAGGTGTGTGCCTGTCCCATATAGGACGGCTTCAGTGTACCGTTCAGCCCATATGCGGCTATCCCGCTGGGCATCTCCATAGAAATACCATAATCAAGCTGGGACCCGCCAGTGGAAATGGCGACGGCGATCAGCTTACGCCGCCCGTCCCCATACCGCTCCCGCTCGCCCGCCGCCCAGCTCTGCTTCAGGCCCTGGTGGGTCCACAGCTCCCACTGGAAGGAGCATCGAGTCACATTGTCGGCAAAATTCACCTGATAGAGATGGCCCTCCAGCTTGCCGGCCGCCTGGGCCATGGTGGATTCCCGGTTTGTCACGACTACCGGGCGGACCACCGTCTCACGCTGGGGCAGAAGCTCGGTGTTGTCCCGAACCCAGATATAGCCCAGACCCGCCAGGACCGCCAGGAGCAGGGTGGCCGCCAGAATGAACAGCCATCTCCACCGTCTGACTTTCGGTCCCAGCTGGGCCAGTCCGAAACGCAGGGAATCCCGGACGGCTTCCTCCCCGGGCTGTTCCCCCCGCTGGCCCGAAAGCAGCTCAGTGACGGTGAGGCCCAGGGCCTCGGCCAGGGGCTCCAGCAGGCCGATGTCGGGACAGCTCAGGCCCCGCTCCCACTTGCTCACCGCCTGGACTGACACGTGCAGCCGCTCCGACAGGTCCCTCTGGGTCAGCTCCTTCTCTTTCCTCGTCTGGGCGATCAGCCCGCCTGTTTTGATCGCGTCCATTTCATCCCCTCCTTTGGGCTTATTCTACCCCTAAGGACCGGGTTTGGCAATCAACTGTTGGTTTAGTTGGGGGAAAGATATTGAAAACCGCCCGGAATGACCGGTTCTAGATCATTTCGGGCGGTATATTTTTATGCGTAGCGCAGGCGGCCTCGGGGCTCCGGAATGGGGCGCCCCAGCTCCAGGGCGGTCTCGATCCATTCCTGAGCGATTTGCTCCACGTTATGGAGGGCTTCCCTTGCCGTGGGACCGTCCGCCATACAGCCGGCCAGCTCCGGGACTTCGGCAATATAGGCGCTGTCCTCCTCGCTCCAATATATGATGGTTTTATACTGGCTCACAGGGCAACCGCTCCTTTGGAAACTCAGCCGTCCAGCCGGTCGGCCAGCTGGGCCATATAGTTGGTGGGGAAGTCTTCGATCTGGCCGGCGTCGAAAGCGGCGGCCAGGGCGGTGTCGATGGGCAGCTTGGCCAGGACGGGGACCTCCAGCTCGGCGGCGACCTTTTCAATGTGGCTCTCGCCGAAGATAGCGTGCTGCTTGCCGCAGTCGGGACACCGGAAATAGCTGTAGTTCTCCACCAGGCCCAGCACGGGAATATCCATCATCTTTGCCATGTTCACCGCCTTGGCTACGATCATGGACACCAGGTCCTGGGGGGAGGTGACCACAATGATGCCGTCCACCGGGAGGGACTGGAACACGGTGAGGGGCACGTCGCCGGTGCCGGGGGGCATATCCACGAACATATAGTCGATGTCGCCCCAGACCACCTCCTGCCAGAACTGGGTGACCACTCCGGCGATGACGGGGCCCCGCCAGATGACCGGGTCGGTCTCGTTGGCGGAGAGGAGGTTCAGGGACATTAGCTTGACGCCGCCCTTGGTAACGGCGGGGTCAATGCCCTGGTCGGAGCCGGTGGCCCGCTCATGGATGCCGAAGGCGGTGGGGATGGAGGGGCCGGTGATGTCGGCGTCCAGGACGGCCACCTTGCGGCCCTTTTTCGCCATCGCAGCCGCCAGAGAGGCGGTGACAGTGCTCTTGCCCACGCCGCCCTTTCCGCTGACCACGGCGATGACCCGCTTAATGCTGGACAGGGCGTTGGCCGGCACGCGCAGGTCCCGGGAGGAGCAGTCCTCGCCGCAGCTGGAGCAGTCGTGGGTACAATTTTCTGCCATAGTTGATACATCTCCTTATGATTGATTACAAATTCGGCTCCCTCTCTGAGGGAGCTGTCACCGCCGGAGGCGGTGACTGAGGGAGTTTTCCGCGACGACCCCGGCGCGCCGGGGTCGTCGCGCCCTACATTATGAATTACCGAATCAGGGTATTCTCGGCGGGGAGCTCCTCCCGGGTTTCCTGGGAGGAGAAGTAGTAGCCCAGCACGTCGGCGGCCATATTGGCCAGCTCGGAGCCGCTGCCGCCGTGCTCCACCGCCATAGCGACGGCGATCTCAGGGTCGTCATAGGGGGCGAAGCAGACGAAGACGGCGTGGGAATCGGACTGGATACCGGTCTGGGCGGAGCCCGTCTTGGCGCCCACCTGGAAGGGCAGGTCCCCGAAGGAGCTGGACAGACTGCCTTTCGTCAGCGCCAGCATGCCCGCCTTCACCGCGTTCAGGTTCTGGTCCTCAATCTCGATGGTGCCCAGCACCTGGGGCTGGTAGTCGTAGAGCACCTTGGAGAAGTCGCTGGACTTGACCTCCTTGAGCATGTGGGCGGCGTGGCGGGTGCCGCCGTTGACCAGGGTGGCGATATAGTTAGCCAGCTGGAGGGGGGTGAACTGACTGCTCTCCTGGCCGATGGCAACCGACAGGGTGTTGCCGTCGTACCAGGTCTGGCCGTGGGACTCGGTGTACTCCGGGCTTGCCATGACGCCGATGCGCTCCTCCAGCTCGATGCCCGTCTTTTGAGCCAGGCCGAAGCGGGAGGCGTAGTCCATGAGCCGGTCGATGCCCAGCTGACGGCCCACGTCGAAGAAGAAGTAGTTGCAGGAGACCTCAATGGCCTTGGAGACATTGACCAGGCCGTGCGTGCTTCTGTACTGCCGGTAAATCCAGCACTGGGGGCCGTCGGCGGTGTAGTAGGTGTACCGGCCCTCGTCCCGGATCTGGGTGGTGGGGGTGATAATGTCCTCCTCCAGACCGGCCACGGCGGTGACCATCTTGAAGGTGGAGCCTGGGGGGTAGGCCCCCTGGAAGGCCCGATTTAAGAAAGGTTTTAGGGGATCGTCACCCTTTTCCGTCAGCTCCTGGCCGTAGTTGGCCAGGTCGAAGGTGGGGTAGGAGGCCGCGGCCAGCACGTCGGCGGTCTGCACATCCAGCACCACGCAGGCGGCCCCCTCCTTCTTTTCACTTTTCAACTTGGGGACGGCGTCAGCCAGCAGATTTTCCACATAGGCCTGCAGGCCGATGTCCAGGGTGAGGAGCACATTGCCCCCCGGCTCCGGCTTGGACAGCCAGGTTTCAGAGACGATCTGCCCCTTGGTGTTCCGCTCCACCGAGCGGACTCCAGGGGAGCCCCGGAGGTAGGACTCAAAGGCCTTCTCCACCCCCTCCTTGCCAACCACGCTGTTCATCTGGTAGTCGGCCACGCCGTCTCCGTCCACGTCCACCGTCTTGTAGTATTCCCACTCATCCTTGTTCATCTGGGCCACCCGGCCCAGGAGGTGGGCGGCGTACTGGGTGTGGTACTGGCGGACGGTGGTGGCCTCGATGATGACACCGGTGAGGGAGTGTTCCTTTACCCGGGAAATAAAGTCGATGTCCACGTCCTGGGCGAAGACATACTCGTTGGCCTGATAGACGCCGGTGGACCGGAGGTACAGCTCATATAAAATTCCGGCCAGGGCCCGGGCATCGGTCTTGGACATGCTTCCAATGTTCAGGGTGGGAACGGTTTCGCCAGTCTTTTGGGCCTCTTTGACATCCACCGCCCCCTCCCCGGCGATGCCGTAGCTGGCGCACAGCTTGCCGAGCAGGCCCTCGGCGTCCAGGAGGGGCTTGGGGGTCTTGGACTGCTTGGGGGCGGGCTTGCTGCCGCCCTTGATGAAGGACTTGATTTTGTCCATCAGGCTGGGCTCCTGCGGAGCGGGGGGCTCCTCCTCCGGCGCCGGGTCCAGGGTGGGGTCGTCCACCCACTTTTGCTGTACCGCGAAGCGGCCCAGATAGGTCAGCCGCTTGGAGGCGTTGTAGTCCTCGTCCCGGACAATGGTGTAGTAGGGCAGGCTGGTCTCAAACTGGAAAGGGGCGGTTCTGGAGATGGGCAGGCTGTCCGCCCACTCCACCCCCTCGTCCCGGGCGATGTTTACCAGGTCCAGGAGGATGGCGTTGCGGTCGTCTCCCATCAGCTTCAGGTCCAGCGTGACCTGATAGACCACCTTGTTGGACACCAGCACCTGACCGTTACGGTCCAAAATCTGCCCCCGGGCGGCGGGGACCGCCTGGTTCTCGGCGATTTTCTTTTGGGTCTGCGCGTAGTATTCGTCGCCGTTGTTGATCTGGAGGTCATACAGCGCGGCCCCCATGCCGGTGACCATCAGGGCCAGAAGCAGTACCATGGCCCACACCCGGCGGTGAAATTGCTTGGTATTCATTTGGGTCTCCTTTTTCAGACAAGACGGAAACATACCGCGTAGGGGCGGCCTTTGGCCGCCCGCGGAGAAAAACAGCGATCAGGCGGGCGGTCGAAGGCCGCCCCTACAGATGGTTACGCCAATCTCGTCCCGCCCACCCGGTTATAGATGGCCCGGAAGAGCAGCCAGACCAGGGGGGTCCAGGCCAGGGACCAGAGAAATTCCGGGACAGCCACCTGGAGCAGCTGATGGAGCGGGGCGGCGTTGATCAGCAGGCCCCGGGCTACCCGGAGGAGCCCCAGCAGGCCCAGCACCCCCGCCGCGCAGATGAGACAGCCGGGGAAGGACTGGCTCAGGGCGTATTGGGACACCGCCCCCATGACCATCCCGGCCAGGGCCAGGAAAAACACCAGGCCCCCAAAGCCGCCGGGGTAGGCCAGCTCCCACAGCAGGCCCACCGCCAGCCCGAAGCCGGTGCCGGCGTAGGCCCCCTCCAGCACGGCCACCGCCGCCGCCGCCAGGGGCAGAAGCATGGGCGTTACCCCCCACAGGGGATAGCGGGGGAGGATATAGGCGTCCGCCAGCCACACGGGCAGCAGCCCCAGGCCGTAGGTCAGCCATTTTTGAATCAAGTCACGGCGGGTCATGGCAGAAAGCTCCTATTCCACAATTTCAAAATCCTGGATGACGAACACCTCAATGAGCTCGTCCAGGGTGACGGAGGGCTCCACCACGGCGTAGCGGGTCTGGCCGGAGGGGTCGGTAAAGACCCCCTCCACCCGGCCTACCAGCAGGCCGGAGGGGAACATGTCCCCCCGTCCGGAGGTGAGCACCTCGTCCCCGGAGACCAGCTGGGCCCCCTCGGGCAGGTAGTTCAGCTTCAGCTTGCCCTCGTTCATCAGGGCAAAATCCCCCTCCAGCACGCCGGCGGAGTAGGTCCGGGTGACGATGCCGCCGATCTCGGTGTCGGTGTTGATGACGGTGGAGACGGTGGACCAGTTCAACCCCACCTCGGACACCACCCCCACCAGGGCGCCGGTCTGGGTAATCACGCAGTCTCCCGCCTGAACGTCGTGGGCGCTGCCCTTGCTCAGGGTGAGGGTGGATTCCCAGTTGGAGGTGGACCGGGCGGTGACCTTGGCCGGCGCGGTGGTCAGCTCCCGCCGGCGGGACTGGAACTCCAGCAGATCCCGAAGCTGCTCGTTCTCCCGGCTTGCCTCCTCGCCCTGGCGGACCTGCTCCTCCAGTTCGCCTACCCGGGAGCGAAGGGTGTTCAGCTCCTCCTCCAGCTCGTTGTAGCGGAAAACATAGTTATACGCCCCCTCCACCCAATCGGCGGCGGCGGCGATGCCCCCCCGCACCGGGGAGGAGACGGTGTTGACCAGGTTGGTCAGCGGGTCGGCGGTGCCGCCCATCACATAGGAGATGATCCCGATGAGGATGGACAGCAGCAGGGCGATCACCAGCAGCAGTATTCCATTTTGCCGGAAAAAATCCTTCACAAGCGTTGCTCCTTCTCCGCCGCCAGGGCCAGCGTGTCTATCCCGAACCGGGCCAGCATCCGGGCCAGCCGGCACACCGGCAGGCCCATCACATTATAAAAATCCCCGGAGATGCTTTCCACCAGCACGGAGCCATAGCCCTGAATGCCATAGGCCCCCGCCTTGTCCATGGGCTCGCCGGTGGCGATGTAGCGGATGATGTCCGCCTGGGCCAGGGTGCGGAAGCGGACCGAGGTCATCTCATGGGAGGTGATGGTCTTGCCCTCCAGGCTGACTGTCACGCCGGTATACACCGTGTGCAGCCGGCCCGACAGGGCAGCCAGCATCCGGGCGGCCTCCTCCTCGCTGTGAGGCTTGCCCAGGGCCCGGTTGTTGACAAAAACCATGGTGTCGGCGGCGATCACCAGGTCCTTTGGCCGGAGGGCCGCCACCTCGGCGCACTTGCGCCGGGACAGCTCCTCCACCAGCTGGTCCGTGGTGAGAGTCCGGGTGGCGATCTCCTCGCCCCTGGCGGGGATCACCTTGAAATCCGTAATCCCCATCCGCTCCAGCAGCTCCCGCCGCCGGGGGGATTGGGAGGCCAGGATGATCTTCATAGAAACACCTCGTTTTATCACTCTCTCGTCCCGCCCGCAGGCTGGCCCTGCGGGGGACGTAGGGCGCGACGACCCCGGCGCGCCGTTCTCCCGAGGGCACCCGCTCTCCGTGGACGGCGGGCCGAGTCGTCCCGCCCTACATAGGCCCCCGTCCCGCCCGCAGGTGATAAGGCTCCCTCCCCGAGGGAGCTGTCAGCGAAGCTGACTGAGGGAGTCACCCCGGACACGTCTGATTGAGGGAGTCCCCAAGGTCCCCGCAGATCTCCGGAGGACTCCCTCCGTCACGGCTTCGCCGCGCCACCTCCCTCGGAGAGGGAGGCTTTTTCCTTAATCTTTGGTATCAGCTCCGTATTTCGGCTCCGGGTCGTTGGTGAGGCCCAGGAGATAGTCGGCGGAGACCTTGTAGTGCTGGCAGATCAGGGCGATGCGTTCGGCGGTGGTGGTGTTCCGGCCATGCTCAATGCCGATAATCTGAGTATCCCCCACACCTACTGCCTGCGCCAGTTCCTTTTGGGTCTCTCCATGCTGTTTCCGTTGTTCCAGGACTCGCTGGCCAAAAAGTTCTTTTGAAAACATAGAAACACCCCTTGACAAGCTCAGCAAAACTGAGTATAATAAACCTCAGCTTTACTGAGGGATTGGAGGAGGCAAAATGGGAAACATCTTGTATGAATTATTCAGCGGCGACTATGATATTACCTCAAAACCGGATGAAATGCAACAAAAATTATGCGCTCAGATATACGCGGAGCTGGATAAGGCAGAGGCGGTACTGGGAGATGAATATCTTGACCGCCTGCTTCGCCTGGACAGCGAACGGGTGGAGCGGCAGAGCTTTCAATATTACCGCTCCGGCTTTCTTCTGGGCGCGCGTCTGATGCTGGAGGCGCTGGGGCCGGGTTTGTAGGGCGCGACGACCCGGCGCGCCGAATCAAAAAGGCCGAAAAACCGCGGCGTGCCCGGTGGTCACGCCCTACAGGCTCCAGTCGATTTTGTCCTCGTTGGCGCACACCCGGCGCAGCTCGTCCCGGACCTCCATCAGGGCGAAGCCCAGCAGGTTTTTCCCCCGCCAGGCGGCGGGATTTTCCGCGTTTTCGTTGGCCTTACCCATGCCGATGCCCCAGATCCGGTCCCGGGGGCTGGCCTCTACCAGAATTTTATCCCCGGTGCGGAGTAAAAAGTCCTTCAATTCGGGATTTTGCAGGAATTTTTGAAAATTCCCCGTCAAAACGATGGTGTGCTTGCATTTATCCCACTCGGCCTGGTCAAAGTTCTTCACTTCCCGGCCCAGGGCCTTGATCTTCCCCTGGACGGTGGCCTCCAGAATCTTTTCCAGTGTCTCCTTGTCCCCGAAGAGCCGGGCCTTTTCCGCCATCATATACTGCTCCATACAGCAGTAGGGCTGGGCCTCCACCCGAAACTCCGCCATCCACCACTGGCTCAGGCAGGTCTCGGTGATGTGGCCGTCCGGCTCGGGGGTGTGGCCCCAGAAGTGGACCCACTTTACCCGCTTCCCGGCGGCAAGCTCCGCGATCAGTCCGGCCCGGTCGTAGGCCGGCTCTCCGTTGGGCCGCCAGTGGCGGAGAAAGTAGTCCTTCCCGTCGTACAGCAGGGAGGGGTCACCCTCCTCGCCGTCCTCCATCACGGAGACGTCGTCCCAAAAGACGGGGCTGGGAAACAGGCGGTCGTACTCCGCCCTCTCCTTGTCGCTGAGCTTCTCCAGCCAGGCCCACAGCTTGCAGCCGTAGTCCTCACCGTAGCCCATCCGCCAGCCGATGGAGTACTGGGGAATCTCCGGGCAGGCCAGCCACTCCGGGGCCATCCATTTATCCCGCATGGGTCAGCCCTCCATGCTGGCGTCGTCCGGGCCGTTCTCCAGGTCGCCGGACACCCGGATGGAGTGGCCATAGAACAGGTCGCCGTCTCCAAACCAAAAGGTGAAAGAGCCGTCCCCGCCGATCTCGATGGATTCCAGCTCCATCCGCTCCATGAACTGCTCCCGAGTGATCGTTGGAGTTTCGCCGTCCTCGTCCATATCCTGGCTCCAGTCATTGGCCAGGGAGACCAGCTCGTCCGCGGCGTAGACCCGGACTCGCTTGTCCCAATCGGCGGCGGAGGCCAGCAAGGTTTTGGCGTTTCGCAGGGCCTCCTCCCGCTCCTCCTCCATGTCGATGGTGAGGGAAATTTCCGTCCCCAGCCAGTCCAGCTCCGTCTCGAACCAGTCCACCTGACGGTTGAGGGTGAAGGTGCCCAGCCCCTCCTCCCAGAAGGTGACCGGCTTCTTCTGCTCCTCCAGAATGGCCTTCAAATCGGGGTCAAACCCCGGCTCGGGCAGGTCCAGCAGCAGCAGGCGCTTGCCGTCCTCCGACACCCGGCCCTTGAACTTGATGATAAAATCCTGGGGGGCCCGCCGCTGTAAAACCCCCAGCAGCCGGTCGTCGGCGATGGTGGACAGGACGAACTCCCCCCGGTGGATGTCGGGGGAGTCCTCCTCCATCCAGGCCGTCAGACCGATGGAGGCCCGCCACAGCTTTTCCTTTGCGGTCTTGCCGCCGCCGAAGCCGTTGGCCCCGGTGACGGCCAGAATGGTCAGCTCCTCGGGCAGAAACTGGGCCGCCAGCTCCTTGAACTGCTTGTTCTCTGTATTTTGGGACGCCTTCTGTTCCCGCGCCGTTTCCTCCGGCTCCTCGCCCTTTTTCTTGAAAAATCCGAACATGACGGTTTCCTCCTATTTTCCGGTGGACCCAAAGCCTCCCGCGCCCCGGGCGGTCTCGTCCAGCTGGTCCACCATCTGAATATTGGCCTGGATCACCGGGGCGATCATCAGCTGGGCGACGCGGTCCCCGGGCTGGACGGTGAAATCCGATTCCCCGGAGTTTTGAAGCCCTACTAATATTTCACCTCTGTAATCGCTGTCGATCACCCCCACACAGTTGGCGGGGGCCACGCCATGCTTAATGCCCAGGCCGCTCCGGGCGTAGACCAGGGCCACATAGTCCGCCGAGGGCAGGGCAATGGCGATGCCGGTGGGAATGGTCCTCCGTCCTCCGGCGGGGATGGTCACCGCCTTGTCAATACAGGCGTGGAGGTCCATAGCCGCCGACCCGGGGGTGGCATAGAACGGGAGAGGAATGTCTTTCCCGATTTTATTGGAAACCGCTTTGATTTTCAAGTCCATATTGTAAACTCCTAAAAATTATTTTCCACATCCACCACCCGCACATACCGGCGCAGGGGATACTCCCCGTCGTGGGCTTCCAGGGGGAGGGAATCCGACATGTGTCCAGGGGCGGTGACCCGGTTGACCCCAGCCCGGGCCAGCAGGGCGGACAGCCCCTCCCGCTCCGAATCGGGGCAGATCAGCCCCGCTGTCTGGAGCCGGCCCCGGCAGGGGCGCAGGGCGGAGATCAGCCTGTCCTGGGGCAGACGCTTCACCAGCACATTGCCGTGGAGGTGGGACAGTTCCAGTTCATAATCCCGGCGCAGGGTGAGAGAACAGCCCTGACCGGGGAAGAACAGATCGCCGGAGCGGTCCACAATCTGTTCCAGCGCCGTCTCCCGGGCGTAGAGCGCGGCCTGGGCCGCCTGTCCGGGGCTGCTATGGCAAGAGGCGGCGGCTTTTTCCAAAACCGGCAAAAACCGCTTGCAGAACCGTTCCGCCACAGACAGGCAGTCCGTGTCCACATAGACCACCTGGCAGGAGGAGCACAGCAGTCCGCCGGTGGAGACGATGTGGTCCGCCAGGGCGGTCAAATCGTCCTGGGAGGCCTCCCGGGAGACATAGGCGAAACTGAGCCGGTGGCCCCACTCAATCAGTTTGGCGCCGGGAGGGGCCAGCTTGCGCAGGGCGGTAACCGCGCCGTCTCCGCCCCAGGTGACAATCCCGTCGGCCAGGGCGGTCAGCCTCCGCAGGGAGGCGGTATCTCCGGACGGGATGTCGAAGGCGTATAAATAAGGGGTTAGCCTTGGTTCCAGCTCTGTCAGCTTCTGAAATATGGCCAGGGTGAGCCCCTTGTCCCCGTGGGGCAGCTTCACCAGATTGACGTTGCCGGTGAGCAGGCCCTCCGCGGCGGTGAAGGCGGGCAGGCCCGCCATATTCCCCGGGGCGATGTGGAGAAGCGCCCCCAGGGGGCGGATCTCGGAGCGGCCAAAGGGCCGGGGGCCGTACAGACCGCCCAGCTCCAGATCCAGCCGCTCTTCCAGAGCCGCCCGGCTGAACCGGGGGCGCACCCGGTCCAGCTCCTCCCGGGTCCCCGGCGGGGCGTACTGGGCAATGAGGCCGTCCAGCGCCCCGCTGTCCAGCTCCTCCCCCAGGGCCGCCAAAGCGTCCAGCACAGTTTCCGCTTCCAGAGGCGGGCCGCCAAGTATTTTGGTGATCTCCTCCTCCAGACCAGACAGCACCTGCGGCAGGCGGCTGTCAGGCAGAAGGGCTCCATTCGCAAACATCAAAATGTCCCGCCTCCTCCCAGCAGTTCCGCCGCGCCGGCGGCGCAGGTGGTGATGTCGCTCAACCCCACCCGGCCCAGAATGGTGAGGACCGGGGAGGTCAGCCCGCAGCCGCAGTCTGTCCCCGGGGTCAGCACCCCCAGATCGTCAGTCATCACGCTGGTCACCGGGGTGGCGTTGATGAGAGGGGTAATGAGGTTCACCAGCCCCGCCTCCCCCATGGGGAGGGGCTCCAAAGCGCGCACATCCCGGATAATGACCCGGGCATAGGCGGGGACGTGAAAGCGGTGATTCTTGCAGGTATTGAAGAAAACCGGGTGCTCCACCGCCCCGAAAAACTCATGGATATGGCTGTCTTCAACGCCCAGCACCCGCTGGGCCAGGGCGTAGAGGGTGCCCTTGTCCACCTCCTGGGCGGAGTGCTGCTTCCAGCCCCCGGCCAGCAGGATTTTCGACCCCCTGGGCAGACGTACCGACAGGCCCAGCGCCTCCATCCGCTTCAAGCCAAACCAGAGGTAGGAGGGGAAGCCCACAATCCGCACAGGGAAGGGGGACTTGGCCAGCCGTCTCAGCCGCTCCACCGCCCCCTCCAGGTTCGGGGCGTAGGCCCCGTTCTTCCAGCGCAGGGCGTAGGTCCGGCTCAGGGGTGGAGCGAAGTGGGTCAGGCCGAACATGGTCCGGGCTACCCCCATCTTGTCCTGCCGCCCCGGCTTATAGCCCAGGACCACATAGTGGGTGGGTTTGAGAGAGACTAATTTATGGTAAAACCCCAGTCGCAGCACCATGGGCACCTCCGCCAGGACACAGCCCCAGTCAAAGCCCACCCGGCTGAAGCTGCCGCTGGTGCCAGAGGAGGTCACCTCAAAGGCCAGCCGCCAGGAGGGCATGGAGGAGACATGGTGCCGCTTGAAAAACAGGGTGGGCAGGACGGGGAGCTTCTCCAGGTCCTCGATGGTATTCAGGCAGTCCGGCGAAAAGTCCTCTGCCTCACAGATCAGCCGGTACTCCGGGCAGTGCTCGATGTGGTAGGCGCAGTTGTCCCGCATCGCCCGGAGAAAGCGGGCGTCGGAGCCGGGCAGGTCGTAGGGCCTGCTGAACCAGAACAGTCTTTGACGGCTTAGCATGGGCTGGGCCTCCTTTCTCCCCTTACCTGGGATAATCGTTTTCTTCCTCCAGCAGCCAGGGAAGGCTGGCGTCGATCTCCAGCTGCAAAACGGGCCGGGGGAAGTCCGGGGCTACCAGTGCGGTGTCCCCAGTGAAGGCCACGCGGAAATTCTCTGCCGCCAGGTAACAGCTCTCCGGGTCCCAGACGCTGGTCCTGGTGGTGGAGTCCTCCGCCACAGTGTGCCAGCCGCCCTCCCCCTGAAGCAGGGTTCCGCACAGATGATAGAAGCCGCCGTATGCCAAGGTTTCATCCGTTGGGGCGTAATTTGCATAGACCTCCGCCGGTTTTTGGGGGTCGATGCCCAGTGCACGGAAAAAATCCTGGAGCTTTTCCGGAAAGGCCGCTGCCGCCCGCTCATAGTTCCGGCACCCGGAACAGTCACAGCCAATCCCCATCTCTTGGCTGTGATAGTAGGCCCGGGTCCGCTCCACATCCACGTCCAAGATGAATTGTCCAAACGTCAGGCGCATCGTTTCGCCCCTCATTCCACATCCCGATAGTACAGCCCCCGGGTGAAGTCGTTGGGCTGATACTTGCCCTGGTTTAAGTACCGCTCCAGCACCTGGGCGCACTCCAGGGCGTTCTCAGTAGTGAACATGAGCCGCGCCCCCCACAGGCCCAGCTTCTGCCAGTCCTTCTGCTTGTCGGCCAGGAAGAGCTTCTTGCTGTTTAATATTTCGTTCCGGCAGCCCCAGGCCTTGACTACAGGGAACCGCTCTCCCTTCCGGTCGGTGAGCAGGTTCACGTTGCCGCAGGTGTGCTGGCCGGATTGGTTATGGATAATGCAGGTTTCGGTAATCATCAGGGGCAGGCGGCCATAGGCGATGAACTCCGCCGGGATGGCCTTTGAGATGTCCCGTATCTGAGGAAATTTCAGCTCGAAGGAGAGGGTGGCGGAGAGCAGGCCCAGGCGGCGCAGCTCCTTCATGGCCTGACTGTTGTACACACCCAGGCCGTAGTCCCCCCGGACCTGGAAATCCATCCGCTGGGCCCGGTGGACCGCCCCCCAGGTGCCGGCCAGGGCCTCGGTGATGCCCAGCTCCCGGACGGACACCAGGTCCCGTTCCAGCTGGGGCAGCTCGGCGTCGGTACAGATGCGGGGCAGGGAGACCGCCACCGGCACCCCCGCCTGCTGGCAGCGCTTGACGGCGTCCGGGTGGGCGGCTCCCTCGCCGGCGGGGAGATAGATCAGGGCGGGCTTCAATCGGAGCAGCTCGGCACTGAGCTGGCCCGCCGTCCGCAGGGAGACGGTAAACACCGGCGGCTCCTTCTGGTTCTCATACCGGACCCCAGGCTGATAGGCGGTCCGCCGCCGCCGGGGTGGGACCTCCCGCTGCTTCATCAGCTCCTCCAGCGCCCGGCGGCGCAGGTCGTTGAGGGCGGACAGGGGCAGGGACAGGCCCTCGGCCACCTTGGCGGTGGCCTTCTCACAGCCGAAGGGGGTGCCCCCGGTGCGGGAGAGCTGGCCCTCCACCTTCTCCCGGGTGAGGGGGACGTTCCGGGCCTCCTCCGGGACGGGGCCCTCCACCTGGGCCACCCGGCCCTGACGGTCCTGAACCGCCGCCTGGGCGGGCTGGCCGGGCTGGATGAGGGCGAACATACGCACAGGCTCCTTCCGGTTCTCCCCGCTCTCATAGGTAGCCCTGGCCTGGGCGTACAGCCCCTTGGGCTCCCTCTCCTCCTGGCGGGTGCCGAACATGGCGGGACCCTTCTGATTTATAAAGTAGCCGTCGGTGAAGCCCTGGCGGGAGAAGGCCTGCTTTAGGATCTCCACCTCCTCCGGGGTGGGCTCCCGGCCCTCCCGGAGGGCGCGGGCGTAGATACCGGTGACGATGGCCACATACTCGGGCCGCTTCATCCGGCCCTCCAGCTTGAGGCAGGCCACCCCCATGTCCTGCAGTTCCTTCAGATGTCCCGCCATGGACAGGTCTTTGAGGGACAGGGGTCGCCCGTCCGCCCTTCCGTTCCAGCCGTAGTTCAGCCGGCAGGGCTGGGCGCACATCCCCCGGTTGCCGCTGCGCCCGCCGATGACGCTGGAGAAAAAGCACTGCCCCGACCAGCACATACACAGGGCTCCGTGGCCGAAGACCTCGATCTCGATGGGGGCGTTTTGGCAGATATAGGCGATCTGGTCCTGGCTCAGCTCCCGGCCCAGCACCACCCTTGTCATCCCCAGTCCGGCGCACAGCTTCACTCCGTCCAGGGAGTGGACGGTCATCTGGGTGGAGCCGTGGATGGGCAGGTCGGGGACCGACTGGCGGAGCATCCGGGCCACCCCCAGGTCCTGGACGATCACCGCGTCCACCCCGATGTCGCTGGCGTGGGCCGCCGCCTCAGCCGCCCCGGGCAGCTCCCGGTCGGTGAGCAGGGTGTTCAAGGCGAGGTTGA
Organism: uncultured Bacillota bacterium; assembly: GCA_947645675.1. Lineage (GTDB taxonomy): Bacteria > Bacillota > Clostridia > Oscillospirales > Oscillospiraceae > Lawsonibacter. The sequence goes on along the minus strand of CANSDP010000026.1, from coordinate 3,317 downwards.
CCCGGCATCCCCGGGTATGGCAGTAGGAGACCGCCGAGGCGGCCTCCTCCCGGGTGAAGTTTTTGGCGCCCCGGCGGGCGTTGAAGTCCCCGTAACCGAAATAGACGGCGTCCGCCCCGTTCTGGACGGCGGCGGTCACCGCTTCCATGGACCCGGCGGGGGCCAGAAGTTCCATCATCGGCCTACCTCCCGTCTATTTCTTGGTCCCCAGCTTGAAGATTTCCCGCTTGGCCTCGGACAGCTCCAGCTTGAGGCTGTTGGCCTCCTCCAGATTCTCCTTCACCTGGCGGCGCAGGTTTTCCGAGGCCTCCTGCTCCTTGAAAAGCTGGTCGGCGATGTTCATCGCGGCCAGCACGGCGGCGTCCGCCTGGGACAGCTTTCCCCCCGCCGTGACCTCCCGGAGCTGCTGGTCCACCAGCTCGGCGCACCTGCGGACATACTCCCCGTCCTCCACTGCCACCATCGTATAGTCCCGACCGCCAATGGTGACTACGATCTTGTTTTTCATAGCAGCTTCCTCCCCCGCGCTTTCCGCGCTTAATTTACACATACAGACATTATACCACATAGACTGCCGTTTGGAAATGAAATATTTCGTGAATTTTTTTCAGGAAAGGGCTTGACACACACGGGGGAGTGTTGTATGATAACGGGGCGTCTGAAAAGGGCGCGGCGCGATGATGCGGGAGATTGCTCTGAAAAGAGGTAACTTCCGCGGAGTATGTCCGACTATCGGGCGGCTGAGCGAGTGCTGTACGCGGCGTATATCGCCTGTGCGGCAAAAACCGGCCTGTCTATGCGCCGGTTTTTTCCCTGCCTGGGAGTGATACGCACGAAAGCGTGTGCTAAAAACCGCTCACCCGTACGGAGGACGAGGAACAAGCCCGGAAACCCCTGACTCAACTTCGTATTTTTAAGGAGGAAACACCCACATGGCTCAGAAAGAAATGATCCGCATCCGTCTCAAGGCCTACGACCATCAGCTGATCGACCAGAGCGCCGAGAAGATCGTGGAGACCGCCAAGCGCACCGGCGCCAACGTCTCCGGCCCCATCCCCCTGCCCACCAAGAAGGAGGTCGTCACCATCCTGCGGGCCGTCCACAAATACAAGGACAGCCGCGAGCAGTTTGAGCGCCGCATCCACAAGCGCCTCATCGACGTGGTAAAGCCCTCCCCCAAGACCGTGGAGGCCCTGATGAGCCTGGAGCTCCCCGCCGGCGTGGAGATCGAGATCAAGCTGTAAGACCCGCGTAGGGGCGGCCTGTGGCCGCCCGAAAAACGAGACGCGATTTCAAGCCGGGCGGCCACAGGCCGCCCCTGCGGAAAAGCGGTCCGTTTTCATTTGTGTACCCGCGGTCCGCCGCGTTTTGAGGCGGACGGGTCAAGTTGGCCGAGCAATGACAGCCCAATGGTCACCTCGCCCAACCAATAACCTTTATTAGGAGGAAACATCCCAATGGAGAAAGCGATCATCGGCAAAAAGATCGGCATGACTCAGATCTTCGATGAAGCCGGCCGGGTGGTGCCCGTCACCCTGATCCAGGCCGGCCCCTGCACCGTGGTGCAGAAGAAGACAGCCGAGAAGGATGGCTATGAGGCCATTCAGCTGGGCTACCAGGAAGTCCCCGAGCGCAAGCTCACCAAGCCCGAGCTGGGCCACCAGAAGAAGGCCGGCCTCACCGAGTACAAGAAGGTCCTGAAGGAGTTCGCTTTGAAGGACTGCTCCAAGTATGAGGTGGGCGACGTGCTCACCGCCAACGTGTTTGCCGCCGGCGACCACGTTGACGTGACCGGCACCAGCAAGGGCCACGGCTTCCAGGGCGTTGTCAAGCGCCATGGCGCGGCCGTCAAGCGCAACACCCACGGCGGCGGCCCCGTCCACCGCCACCAGGGCTCTTTGGGCCCCGGCACCACCCCCGGCCACATCGCCAAGGGCCGCGACGGCGCCGGCCAGATGGGCAATGTTCAGGTCACCGTCGTCAAGCTGGACGTGGTCCAGGTGGACGAGGAGCTGGGCCTCATCGCCGTTCGGGGCGCCATCCCCGGCCCCAAGGGCGGCATCGTCTATGTGAAGAACACCGTTAAGACCATCGTTGAGAAGCGCGCCACCGAGGGCGGTCGCGTCAACCCGCAGAAGGCTTCCGCCCGCGTCAACCCGCAGAAGGCTTCCGCCCGCAACAAGTAAGGAAAGGAGAGATTGAGTTATGCCTAAAGCGAACCTTTATGATATGGCTGGTAAGCAGATCGGCGAGATCGAGCTCTCCGAGGCCATCTTCGGCGTCGAGCCCAATCAGGCCGCGGTCCATGAGGCCGTCAAGAACCATCTGGGCAACTGCCGTCAGGGCACCCAGAGCGCTCTGACCCGGGCCGAGGTCTCCGGCGGCGGCAAGAAGCCCTGGCGCCAGAAGGGCACCGGCCACGCCCGTCAGGGCTCCACCCGGGCCCCCCAGTGGACCCACGGCGGCATCGTCTTCGCCCCCAAGCCCCGCAGCTACCGCACCAGCCTGAACAAGAAGACCCGCCGGCTGGCCCTCAAGTCCGCCCTGTCCGCCAAGGCCGCCGCCGGGAACGTCCTGGTGGTGGACGGCCTGAAGCTGGACGAGGTGAAGACCAAGACCATGCAGAGCTTCCTGACCTCCCTGGAGGCCGGCAAGCCCGTGGTCATCACCCCTGACGTGGACAAGAACGTGGTCCTGTCCAGCCGGAACATCCCCGGCGTGGTCACCACCACCGCCAAGGTCCTCAGCGTCTACGATATCGTCAACGCCAAGCAGCTGATTATCGACAAGGCTGCCCTGGCTATCATCGAGGAGGTGTACGCGTAATGGCCACTGCTTATGACATCATCAAGCGCCCCATCATCACCGAGCAGTCCATGGAGCAGACCGAGATGAAGCGCTACACCTTTGAGGTTGACAAGCGCGCCAACAAGATCGAGATCGCCAAGGCGGTGGAGGAGATCTTCGGCGTGAAGGTCGCCAAGGTAAACACCCTGAATATGCAGGGGAAGGAGAAGCGGATGGGCGCCCGTCCCGCCGGACGCCGGCCCAGCTGGAAGAAGGCCATGGTCACCCTGACCGCTGACTCCAAGTCCATCGAGTTCTTCGAGGGTATGGTGTAAGGAGGAATTGAGAAATGGCTATCAAGACTTATAAGCCCACAACCCCCTCCCGCCGTCACATGACTGTGTCCGCCTTCGAGGGGATCGACAAGAAGGCTAAGCCTGAGCGCGCCCTCACCGAGGTGCTGAAGAAGCACGCGGGCCGCAACAGCTACGGCCGCATCACCGTCCGCCACCACGGCGGCGGCAACAAGC